>JAZDOW010000089.1:0-10506 GCA_043798185.1 Pseudomonadota bacterium
CCTAAATTTTCATGAAATAGCCGGTTTTAACAGGGGAGCCATTATGAGGCTACAGAGCTTTTGGGGTTCAAGCCCCAAAGGCTTTGTCGTGTCAAATGGTGTGTTCATTCAGCATGTTGCCTGTTAGCTTGACGGCTATGAGCTGAATGGGCCTAAAGCTACTCTTTGATGACCCGTTTTGCAATTTTTTTATGCCACCAATAAGTTGCCGTAATAATGAGAGTCTGACCGCCACAACTCGATGCCCCCAGTCGACCAGTGCCGGGGGGCATTGCCCAAAAATAGGTTAAAACACAGCCACCTTCTCGATAGCCTTCCCGGCTTCGATCGTAATGGATGGGAAATCCTTGGTAGGATTTCCATCCTCATCCTGGTTTCTGATGGTCAGATCATAGACGCCCGGAGGAAGTTTAATGTTTTCGCCGTCATTACCGATGGGGTTCGAGGCCACGCTCTCCTTCTCGCCGCTGCCTCCCTCTGCCGCCTTGAAAACCTCATACCACGCACCAATCGGTTTGCCGTTTTTCAACGCTTTAACCATCAGTGCACCCCCAGTAAAGTTTGCAACCTTCTCGACGGTCTTCCCCGCCTCAATGAAGATACCGGGATAATTCATCGTTGGATTACCTGCATCCTCCTGGTTTCTGATGACCAGATCATAGATGCCCGGAAGAAGCTTAATGTTTTCGCCGTCATCGCCAATGGGGTTTGAGGCCACGCTCTCCTTCTCGCCGCTTCCACCGGCCTCGGCCTTAAAGACTTCGTACCACGCGCCGATGGGCTTACTGTTTCTCAAAGCCTTGACCTTCAGCATTCCCCCCGAAAAGTCCGCAATTTTCGCCACGGTTTTTCCAGCCTCGATCACTATACCAGAAAATTTCATCGTTGGCTGTCCGGCATCCTCTTGGTTCTTAATCATCAAATCATAGGTACCTGGGATAAGCTTGATTTCCTCACCTCCGGCAGAAACAGGATTTGAATCCACATTGATTTTCTCACCATTTCCATCCGCTTCCGCCTTGGACACTTCATACCAGGCCCCGATGGGCTTGCCATTCCGCAGGGCACTAATTTTCAGTTTTCCTGAGGACTGTTCTGTCTTTTCAACCACTTTTTTTGCGGCAGAGGTTAACTCACCGGCATTTTTCGCGGTAAAATATGAACCGCCGCCAGCTTCGGCAAGGCATGAAAGCTGCGCTTTTTCCTTATCAGTGACATCAAACCCGATCACGTGCATCACAAATTTTATGCCTGACGCCTTCAACTCCTTTACCATGGCACAGGGATCACCTTCACAGGTTTCTTCCCCATCGCTTACCAGAATTATCGTGGTCTCGTCCTCCAGCGTCCTCAAACTCTCTGCTACTATCTTTACTGAAAGAGTTAGAGGTGTTTTGCCCATATGGTCAAGAGCTTTGATCTTCGTTGCCAGGGACTCCCGATCAAGTGGCTCCAAGGGCGCCAGTTCTTCCACATCATTGCAATCCGCTTTTTGTCGATGTCCGTAGGCCACCAAACCTACATTGACCCCTGACGGCAGATCTTTAATGAGGTCAACGAGGACTTGTTTGGCAATATCGATTTTCATCTTCCCCTGGATTTGAGCCCCCATACTCCCGGAAGCATCGAGAATGAAAACGAGGTTGCCGGACGGGGTTGCTGCTGATCGGCAGATTCCTGCGTCAAGGAAATACACCGCAAAGAATAAGGCAAAACAACAGATCAGTGCGGAAAAGTGATGATTTTTAAACATTGCAGAAATGAATGGCATAAGAAATACTCCCCCACCTTGTTAAAAGCTCTTCCAATTTATCAACCGAATGGTGACTCCCCAGCATTGAGCGACGATCACAAATACTACCCATCAAAAACCTAAGTCAGGCGGAGCATACTTTTTCCCGCCAAACACTATTTACAAAGCCATAACCTGCTCTTTTACCGGAGTGTGGAGGGACAATTTCTCCGCAGCATTATTCTGTATCCATTCAGGCGAAAACATCTGGTCCCTCTTTGTCCTCAGGCTGATCTGACTATCCATGAGTTCATGATGGACATTTTCAGCCGCGTGAACTGATTTTTCAAGATTCTTGAATAAAGATGCAAGCCACAGATGCCCGACCAGTACCATCGGGCAGAGTACAAGCAGCATCTTCCCAACCGAGATCCATAATCTTTTATCGCCCAACAGAGGAAAGGTCTTCTGTTTGCAGAGATGCTGCCGAAAACCGGATTTCGTCATCGGTCGGAGATATGGCTGTACTTGACTATGAATGTTCATAACCACCTTTCTATTGATCACTCCCCTCTGTTTTGGACAACCAGTAATCGAGGACAACGGGAATAAAGCTTCTCCGTTCTCTCATCGACAGGAAGAAAACAACTCTGCATATGACGAGTTCACCACCTGACCGCCTCAGATGATGCCTTTCTTTTTGATGTTCGCCTTATTCTCCCTGAAATGTTCCTGACCTAATTTTCGCTCCACACTCCAGGTTTCTTTATCCCAGATTTCAACCCGTTCAATCATTCCTATCAGGACAATGTCTTTCTTCAGGTCAAGCTCGGTTCTCAATACCGGCGGAAGCAGCAGCCGTCCCTGTTTGTCCAGGACACATTCATAACTTTCCGACTCGAGGTATCTGATAATTTTGTCCAAGTCTTCGGATTGCTCTCTATCCTCGGTTTTGAGTTTGTTTTCGAGATTTTCCCACTCTAATAGGGGATAAATCCGCAAATGATTTTCCCATGGAATAACAATGAGAACATCGGATTCATGTTGGCACAGTACCTCCCTGAAACGACTGGGGAAACTCAGCCGACCCTTTTCGTCGATCGTATGGTCATATTTGCTCCGAAACCTTCTTCCGCCCATGGTGCTCCATCTTGCCCCATTATCTCCCATATTTTCCCATATATATCAAAACTAGCTCCCATGTCAAGATAATATATCCGTAACTTCAACATAATAGAAATATTTATTCAGCTATCAGACAAGACCAGCACAGTCCTTGAGCTCCCAATATTCAGAGCTTCATTTTCAAGCTATTATATCGATATTTTAATGTATTACTGCCAGACAAGACTTATTGATTTTCTAATAGTGGGACACAATGGGATATAATGGGATATAATGGAGTTGTAAAAATGAAAAAAGAGGATTTTTAAATTGAAGGGAGAAATACGACTCATTTTTTAACCACCCAAATTGAGCGACTACAGATGATAAGAATTTTCTTGAGCGGAGGATTTTTCTTTAGTGCAGAAATATTTTCTGAAAGAAATAATGCATAATATTTCAATTATATAGTCAACTCCCCCGACAGTTTAAGGAGCAACATTCTTTCCCAAACTCATTTTGTAAGAAAAAATTAAGATTCGTTTTCTATAGTGTTTTCTATGAAGAATATGGGCAGACTTACCCCGAAACAAAACAGAGAGACATGCCTGATAGTTACAAAAGACCCATTTCGACGAATTCCCATGATGGACGTTACCTGTACCTGAGCAGGAGGCTGTCGTCAGAAAGGAAAGCAAAGAAATCAGCAATTGACTGGGCAAGCTAAGGCATAGAATCGGCCCAAAATATAATTGCAACCTCCTTAAAAAAGACACTGATATGAAAATCAAGCCACAAACGGATAACTGGGACAAATGGGAGCTCTATACGCAACAACAAAAAGAAGCTATCCTTTTAGAGTTCCGTAAAAAACTCCCTGACGATTATTATTGCAAAACGACCTTTTTCGAGTTTCTCAATGAAAAATTAAGAGAAGAAGCGAAGAGCCCAAAATTCGGTTTCCCAAAATAACATGGCAGCAATATTTGTTTTCCTCCCTTGACCGCTTCCCTCGCTCTGTATTTATTTGGATCTTACCCCACAAGGGGGTAGGTGCCTTTCGTAGATTATTATCTTGTTTTTTGTAAACGAAAATAATCTGTAAGGCACTAATGAATCAGGGCGATCCAGCCGATATGAAGTTGATCACAAGCCTCTTCCATCATCGACAGGGACCACTCAAAAGGAGGAATCATGAAAATTGCTGCGACCGCAGTCGGCATGGAGGCAGCACGAACCTACAAGGAAGTAGAACAACGCACATCGAGCTTCAGCTCTAAAACTGGATCAAACGCGCAGCCATCATTTGATGATTTCCGCATGCGTATTTCCCGGTCTCTCAATAGCTCAAGCAGCACGCAATTCACCGGTCAATCGGTCGTTAGCAGGGTAAGCGGCGGCAGCTCGCCAATGTCGCAAGGCGAAAACGAGCTTGGCGCCAAGATGGCGGATCTGGTTTTATCACAACTCACGGAGAGGATGATCGGAAAGTCAGTCCGAATCATTGAAGTTACAGACAATCCCGTCCAGTCTGTAAAGTGGGCAGAACTCACATATGCTACCGTCTACCGACAGGAAGAAAGGATCAATTTTTCCGCCCAAGGCCGGGTGCAAACAACCGATGGCCGGGAAATTGCTTTTAACCTCGGGCTTTCCATGGAGCGGAATACGATAGTCACTGACAGCGCTTCCATTGGTTTCCCAACATTCATTGACCCCCTTGTCCTCCAATTTGAAGCAGCTCCTGCCTTCCTTGGCGACAGCATCTTTCTCTTTGACCTCAATGGAGACGGCGTAAAGGAACAGCTTGCCTGTCCAGGCAAGGGCTGTGGTTTCCTCGCCTTTGACCGCAACAATGACGGCATCATCAATAATGGCCTGGAGCTCTTCGGCCCGACAACCGGCGCCGGTTTTTGCGAACTTGCCGACCTCGACAAAGACGCCAATCAATGGATCGATGAAAATGATCCCATCTTTGACAGCTTGATGATATGGAGCCCCGACGGTCTGGGTGGTGAATCATTGCGCTCACTGCGCGAAGCCGGTGTAGGTGCGATCAGTGTTGTCCACAGCGGCAGCACATTTCAGCTTGAAAATTCCGCTGGCAACATCCTCGGAACCGTCAAGGCAAGCGGCATCTTTCTCACCGAGGCCGGCGAGGTTCGCTCCCTCCAAGAGATTGATCTGGCTGCACCTGCCATGGCATCAGCTACAAACCCCTCGGGGTGGCCACCAGCAAGAGATCGCCAAGAAGTCGCCCTGCAAATGCTTCGGAATATCATCAGCATGCAGCAGTTTCGCCTGAAGATGATGCTCACCGAACAGCGCCTATTGGGTACGTCGCGAAAAATCGAACGGCGGCAATGGCTGCTCGATTGGCTTGAGAACCGGAGTGAATGGTCAACCATGACCCATGACCGGGATAACAACTTGCGCTAATACATCAAAAGGCAAGCCCACGCTGACCGTTAACTCTTCGTCTTTTGTAACTGACACCAAGGTAGTTTTCGACCTCGATGCCGTTACAGTAGCAGGGATGCAGTTTATCTTCCTTGAGTTTATGAATTTTGAACCCGAACCTGACGACGTCTGGGGGTAGTTTAGGATGCTATGGCCAATGTACCACCTCGATAACGGGGGTTTCCCAACTCTCGCCGTAGCATCTTGCCCTGAACACCTTGTCGGCGACATCATCTCTGTATCTTCTGACCATTGCCATAACCCGGACTTCTTTAATCGCTTTAAGCTGCGACGCCCACTTACCTGCTGCCGCATGCGAAAGACGGCCTACTGAGACTCCGGCATTATCGACTACTTCAAGATACAAACCTCTTTTTTCTATCTTCAAGCGATCATCGGTTTTAAGCCGCTGCAAAGTTATCCTTACCGGATGATTCTCCCTGCGCACACCAGCAAAATCAAGAAAAAGATCCTCCATGCCAAGAAGCGTATATCTCTTTCTCACTCCTGCATCGGAAGCGGCTGAAAAAACGTGCCGATCCATCAAAAAATCTCCTGACAGCCCGGCAAGGTGGGGATGAGGAAATCCCTCTATAAAAAAGAGCTGTAATGTTTCTCGCGCCCTTGACATTCCCACATAGAAAAGTCTGCGCTCTTCTTCCGGGTCACTCCCTTGGCCTTTTTGCCAGCTGTCTCCAAGAATAAAAACATGGTCGAATTCAAGCCCTTTAACCGAATGTAGCGTCGAGAGAAAAATACCGTTGCCGATGTTTTTTACCCGACTCTGATCGGCGAGGGCCTCGTAAAAATATTCTTCAATTGCTGAAACCGGATAGAGGGCATCACCGGTCTCTTCTTGCCAGTCGACAACCATCCGACGGAGATTTTGCTCCCAGATATTGTCCGTCTCAGACGTCCCCGGCAACAGTGAAAGGAGAGAACCGGCAGTTTTTAAACCCAGTCGCGATTCCCGTAAAAACTGCAAGAGTTTATCGTTTTCACGAATTCGAGGTAAATGGGGAAAGGCACTGTTACGACCCCAATTCAAACTCACCGGCAGCTGGTTTTCTTCAAAAACCGCGCGAACACCATCAAGATCCTTCCATTCCCGGGCCAAGACAGCGCATGATCCGAGATCAAAACCATTACCCAGGAGCTGTAAACGGCGAATTTCCGCAAGGAGCCCATAGGCCTGTTGCTCCTGATTGTCGACCTCGATTCTCTGCACCCTTCCCTGGGTAAGGGGATCACTGGTTTGCCTGTTGCCTCCGGAAGGTAACGAATTTCTTGCCCGATTGACCCGGATCGGATATCCGGTCTTCATTCTGTCGGAATTCCTGTTAATCAACTGATTGGCGGCAGTAATGATATGGGCCGTTGACCGATAGTTCTCAATCAGGTAGTGGATTTCCGCCCCATAGTCGACGTGGAATTTCCTGATAAAACCGACGTTTGCTCCCCGGAAATGGTAAATATTCTGATCGTCATCGCCAACGGCGAGGATTGTCATCTTGTGTTCCTTGCCTTCAAGATTTTTCCCAGCCAGCAAGGAAATAAGCTCATATTGCTCGGCATCAATGTCCTGGTATTCATCGACGAGGATATGGCTGAATTTGCCGAGCAAGGCGAAGTGAGGCGGGGTTTCGCCAAAGCCGAGAACCTCCGTCTCGCCCTTGAGGAGACTTATTGCATCACGAATCACCGAAGCGAAATCGATTTCCTCGGTGACCTTATGGGGGCCGGCGCAAACCAGCGACCGACCAAGCAAACGCAGGGCCAGACCGTGAAAGGTGAGGGTGGTCATCCCGTTCATATCGTCGCCGACCAGATCTCGCAGTCTCATCCTCAGGCTCATGACTGCACTGCGATTGAAACAGAGCACGAGGATCGCTTTCGGATTGACCCGTTTGACCCTCAACAGAAAAGCCACTCGATGGGCGACAACCCTGGTCTTGCCGGCGCCGGGACCGGCAAGAACAAGCATATTTTTCTCGGTGTCGGCGGCAACAATTTTTTCCTGACTGGAATTATGGAGATCATCAACGATCCGGAGATAGGATTGTTCACTTGTCGCCCTTTCCAGAAATTTTTCCTTTCCCGGGAAAAAGCGCTTTACGAAAATCTCCTTTTCATCATCAAAATACGAGGCGACAAATTGCCATGCACCACTGAGTTTTTTAAGCGCCTGCCGTGCGTATTCATTCATCACATGGATCTGGAAATTTCTCTCGGAGTAATGACTTTTCAGCGGTGCAAAATCGCTTTGCGAGTATCTCCTGTTTTTTGCCTCGGGATTGAGCTCAAGGGTCATCGCCTGACGAAACACCGCCAGCCCCTGCTGCAGTTCGAGAACACTGTGCTCATGCATAGCGGTAAGGGCTCGTTCGGCTGCGGCCAGTGGGTCTTTGAGCAGGGGCAAAAGGAGGAGATCCTGCTTCAGGCCGGAGACGATCTCCTCAAGACTGAATTCGACCAAAAGACTGGCGTTAGCCTTTTCCTCCGGAGAAATTTTCTTTAAGAGTGTCCGCAGTGCGACCTGCGCCGCCTGTTGCCGTATTTCAACGGTTTTTGCAAGCGACTGCCAGTCCCTTTTCAGAGAAAGGGAAAAACGATTATTCCCTTTGGCCCGAAAGGCAATGCTGCCTTTATTGCCGGCAAGCCCTTTACCGTCACGGCTCAAGCCATACAGGAGAATCTTCAGGATATGCGGAGTGCTGTAGTTATGTCCCTGGTCGAGCAGTATCTGGTTGACTTGGCGAAGGTCTAGCTCCACGGCCTCATCAACCGCCACATCCGGAGCCGATTCCTGCAAGACCTTGATGAAATCGCGCTCCAGTCCGGAAATCTGCAGAAGATTTTTTTCCGCGCTGTTCTTTACCTTATGGCGAAGATAAGCGGAAAGAAGCGTCTCTTTCACCAGTAAACCCTGCTCCGCCATGTCATGCAAGGTCCTGATAACCCGCTGGGTTTCGGTTTCAGTCGCCATGTCGTCTTCCGTTGCGGCAAAGGCCGAAAGACCGGCCAACTCATCGGCGCTGAAGGCCTGATTGGCGCGCCGCTCCATCAAAGCCCCGAGAATCGCCAGCCAACGTTTTTGCTGTCTTGCCGACAAATGAAGGTCGGCGATTTTTGCGGCGGCCTCCTCCAGGTTACGGACGGCCGGTTTACCTTGAAAGACCCTGGTATGATTTTCATTGCGCTGCAGATATCCCGCCCGCTCCAGCCAAGAAACGGCGGTGCGTACCCAGGTGTCGGCATCGGGATGTTCATCCGGATCGATATCCACCACCTCCAGGCGGAGAAGATCACCAACGGTCAGGACGACAGAATTCTCGCCCTTGGCGGCATAGCGGACACCGCGGAGGAATTGACCGATCTCTCGCTGGGTCAGTCGCGAGCCGCTGCTCAGGCGAAATTGTCCTTCGATATCCTGCTCGTCAAAAATGAGGATGCATTCTGCGTCATGCCGATCCCGACCGGCGCGTCCGGCTTCCTGCAGATAGTTCTCAAGCGACCCGGGAATATCGGCATGGATAACCATACGGACGTTATCTTTGTCGATACCCATGCCGAAGGCGTTGGTAGCACAGATGATCGGGGTTGCCCCACCGATGAAATTGTCCTGGATGCGACGCTTGAGGGAAGGATCGAGACCAGCGTGAAAGGCCTCGGCGGGGTAACCGCTATGCTGCAGAAGTTCGGCAAGATTCTCTGTTTTTTTCCTGGTGGCGCAATAAATAACCACACTGCCGGCCGGATCGTAGCGCGCCCGGAGCAATTCGAGGATTGCCTGATTCTTTTCGTGCCCTTCAACCGGCAATACCTCATAGTGGAGGTTTTTGCGCTCATGGCCACCGGCAAATTCCCGTACTCGCAGCCCCAATTGACTTTGCAGGATATCGAGGATCTCCGCCTTGACGTCCTTTTTGGCGGTGGCGGTAAAACATTGCACCGGGGGTATGGCAGTTTTTTCCTTTTCCGCGAATTCCTTTATAAAACGGATGGCATACAGATAATCCGGGCGAAAATCATGGCCCCACTTGGAGAGACAGTGGGCCTCATCAAACACCCAGGCACCGATCTCCCGCTGCCTGATGGTCTGAACAAAGGATCTATTTCGCAATTGTTCCGGGGAGACAAAAAGGATACCGATGTCACCAAGTCGGACATTCTCCATCACTTCCCCGCGCTCGGGCATGGTCAGCATGCCATACAAGGCGGCGGCCAGTTTTGTTCCTGTCTGTCCTGCAAAGTTGTCGACCTGATCCTTCATCAGGGCCTGGAGGGGTGAGATAACAATAGTCAGGAGATTGCGGTGCTGATAGCGCATAAGGGCGGGCAGGAGATAGCAGAGCGACTTGCCGCCACCCGTCGGCAAGGTGGCAAAGAGGGTTCTATCCCTGGCCGCAACGACTATTTCTTCCTGGAGGCTTTTGCCCTCCGCAGTTACCGGTTCGTCTCGAAATTTTTCAAATCCATAGAAATTTTGAAGAAAGACCTGGGGATTGTGATGCTCACGGCAATACACGCACTGCCGGTTCCGGCAACGATTCTCCCGCAGGTGACGCAAGATAACCGAGACCTCAGGAAACTGGTGCCGCACCCAGGGAGGCAACACTGAATTTCCTCCAGCAACGGTCAGCCAGGCGGTCACATAGGCCAACGGTGGGTGGCTGAGCTTACCTTCAAGGAGCTGTTCGACTATATACTCGACGGCGGTTTGGCAGGCGTACCTCCGAGCCAGCCAGGAAAAAGTATCATACAGGTCATTGCCCGCAAGCAAAGGAATTCCCATTGCGCCCATAGCCTGTGCGGTACCGGCGAGGCTTTCGTCACCGTGGAGAAAACTCCGGTAGAGCATCGGCACATCGGAGGCCACACCAAGTTGTTTTGTTAAGGCCTCCCACTGTTCGATAAAAACCTTGCCGGCAAGCGTGGCATCCCGTACCGGATCATTTAAACTGTCGCGAACAAGTTGGTAATTTTTAACCAGGCGGTGGTAGGGATTGGCAGGAAAGGCAAGAGGGGAAAGAAACAGGGTGTCTATCGCCGGTTTTTTAAGAACTTGCAAGGCTGGGGCAAGCTCTCTCAGTCGCGGAATGTCATGGCTGACAATATTATGGCCGAGGATGGCGGAAGCTTCGGCGGCAAAGCTGTCAAAGGCGTCCAGGAGACTTCGCTCAACCCGCTTCCCCTGCCCGACCTGGAAG
>JAZDOW010000091.1:0-10894 GCA_043798185.1 Pseudomonadota bacterium
TGGAATTCTGTGAAACCGTTACACTATTTTGTACCTATCCTTGAAATGCACTTTCACTCAAATAGCTGTTATTGTGGTATATTTGAGATGCATTGCGCTTTCAGGCCGAAAAAAAAGCGTGACAATATTCGAATCTTAACATCCGCTTATCCGCACGTTAGGCCAATGGATACTATGGAATAAGCCTTTCACAAGTGCTGTCGCCTGTCTTTGATCAATCGAATGAGAAGGGAATGCGATGCCGAAACCATCACTGTTTGTGGGCTCATCAAAGGAAGGCTTACCTTTTGCGCGAGCGATCAGGAGCAGATTGATGCACGATACGGAGGTAACTCTTTGGGATGAAGGGTTTTTCAGCCCAGGAAGCACATTTATTGAGACACTGGTCAACTCGCTCCCCCGATTCGACTTTGCAGTCCTTGTGCTCACCCCAGACGACTGGGTGCGGAGTCGAAATGACGAGACTCTCAGTCCTCGCGATAACGTGGTTTTCGAACTTGGCCTGTTCATGGGACGACTTGGCCGCTTGCGTACATTTATGGTTCTTCAGGCTGATGCAGGGACGAAGATCCCAACGGATCTTGCCGGCGTGACCATGGCGCAGTATTGCTGGCCTCGGGAGGACATGAACTACGAGGCAGCGGTGGGAGCTGCATGCGATTCGATTCGAAGAGTTGTTGAAGATCTCGGCCTGTCAGAGGAAAAAGCATCGCAGCGGATCCAGGTTGTCGCAGGCGAACAACAGCGACAAAGACAAGAGCTCGACTGGATCAAGACGCTCATAGACTTACTGGTTTCCGACTATGAGCGCATGCACTTGGACAATTTCGCTTCGGACGGTCCGTTCATCGTGAATGTGCGGAGAAACTCAACATTCAGACCTCGTTATTGCGCGATTAAATTCTCGCAAATTATACCCGAATTTAGGCGTTTCGCGCAACAGTTGCTCATCAAGTAGACATTTTAGTAATTCCATTAAATGGACATTTGTATTTGTAACAACTTTGATTTTATAATTAATATTATATTATTGTAAAATTTATGTTGACTTTTTGTGCTGTTGAGTTAATCTTGTTTCATCATAATTTTGGAGCGAGATGACTATGCATCAGGACAGCTTATTCAAAGACATTACACCGCAAGATAAAAACATCACTTACATTGGTAACCGTTTGTACCTCAAAATTACTGATGGTAACAAATCCATCGTGACATTGTTCCACAATGACGTATTGATTAAAAGCATTGACCTTTCCGATCAGGTTGCCAAGAGGCTATTTATCATAGAGGCTGTTGAACTTGGAGCAAAAAAAAGCCATCTTGCCGAAGCACTGGATATTTGTCGTCAAAGTATTGATAATTATCTCAAAGCAAAAAAACATTTTGGACTTGAAGGCCTGATTAATAATTATTCGCCTTCAAGAAGTATAAATATTCGCAAACATCGCCTTGAAAATATAAACAATAGACATACTGGCAACAAAGCCAAAGATATCAGAGATATCCGCCAGAAAGAGCAAGAAACACTTCTCAAACAATCTGAACTGCTTTTTGGCGGCCACTCGAAAGACATCAATCCTAAGGATCAGCCGTTCACTGAGCAGCATGGCTGGAAGCCAACCCGATATCCCGGTGTGTTTACCTATCTGATCACCCTGATTCATTTAAACAACTGGCTTGGGATGGTTATGACTTACTTTGGTGATAAGTATAAAATATTTCTTGCGTTTCTACTACTATTCGCTAAAGGAATGCGCTCCATTGAGCAACTGAAGAATGTTGCTCGACGAGAAGCTGGTTTAGTTCTTGGCTTAAGGCGGATGCCAATAAAACAACAGGTTCGCGCATGGCTCCACAGTGCTTGTACAATGCAGATTGCCGGAAAGTTAAAAACTGATTTTTTCCACAAACAGGTTAATGCCGGGGTAGTCGGTACTGGATGGTGGTTTACGGATGGGCATTTGCTGCCATATACTGGAAAGGAAAAGACGCATCATGGTTTTAACACCCAGAGGCAACTAATGGTTCCTGGTCGAACAAATCAAGTGACCTGTGATATCAGCGGCAGAGTTGTTGATTTTGAAATTCAGGAAGGCAAGGGAGATATGCGCTCTTACCTTGTAACTCTTGGGCAAAAATGGAAAGATGTTATTGATGACGGACCGGTTATGGTTTTTGATCGAGAGGGTTATGGTGCTGATTTTTTTTACAACATGAATCAAGCCAAAGTCATTTTCGTAACGTGGGAAAAACATATTGACACTAAGAAACTTGATGAGCTCCAGCCGGATCAGTTCAAAGAAGAATTCAACGTAAATGAAAGAATATATCGCGTTTTTGAAGATGAGAAAGTGTTTACTCACACGCTTGAAAACAAGGAAACTATTAGCTTTGCACTAAGACGCATCTATATTTGGAACGTTACCAGCGATCGTAAAATATGTGCGCTATCAAATGCAGATGTCGAGAAAATGGATGCAAGAGAGTGCGCTACAGCTATTCTTAGCCGCTGGGGAGCTTCAGAGAACACCTTTAAGCATCTGGCAGACAAACATCCGCTGAATTATCAGCCTGGCTATGAATTTGTTGATAGTGAAAATCAGTCGATAGTCAATCCAGACCTCAAACAGATCAAACGCGATCTAAAGGTGAAGAAAAAAAACCTGGAAAAGCTATGCAAGAAATTGTCAAAGACCAGTGATGTCTTCAATAAAGATGGCAGTATAAGAGACAATAGCAAACATCAACGACTAAAGGTCAAAATCCGGGATGAAGAAGCGCAGATTGAGCAGTTGAATCAGAAGGCTAAGCAACTGCCCTTAAGAATAGACACTTCGTCACTGGAAGACTATAGATGTTTTCAACGAATCAGTGATGAAAGCAAATATCTGTTTGACTTTGTAACCAGCAGTGCCTGGAATGCCCGCAAACAAATGGTTGAGTGGCTTTCACAGTATTATAATAGCAAGAATGAATGCGTCGACTTGTTTTATGCCATCACGAACTGTCATGGCTGGATAAAAAGCGAAAAAGATAGAGTTGTAGTACGCCTTGAGCCACTTCAACAATACAGTAGGCGTACGGCGCAAATACAATTTTGTCGAAAATTAACTCAGTTAGCAGTAGTCACACCTGGCGGTAAAATTCTTGAAATCGAAGTTGGCAACTCGCCAATTGATTGATCGAATGTCCAAAAAAATGGCCATTATTTAATACGAATTACCGAGGTCTGACATTTGAATGGGAACTGCGTCACCTTACCACATTGCAACTGGTCGACCGCCATCCCGGAAAAGGATTTGGAACACTGTTTGAAAATGAAGGGGAACGGGACGTAAAGGAGCATTTCTGGATTACAGAACGTGGCCAAAAGTATCGTCGTGTTGCTCAACAAGCGGCATCGTAAGAGTGCGCGGACAATTGGCCTAACTTTCGCTGGAGCCGACGCCCAAAAAGCCAGGCGCGGCTCAGCTGGCAGTTGGCGGTCTCCGGCGGAAGTAACGCCAGTGGTACTGGCCGGCGTCCTTCGGTTAAGGCCGGTGGTGCGTCGCGTTTGGTCGCCGCTAGCCGGAACCAGCTTGGCGCCGAAGGGTGGTAGCCCGGCTGCACTATATGAGTTTTCATGCTGGGCCAGGCCCTCCTTTGCGCAGTGGGGTCGCTATGCATGGGCCACGGTCCTCCCGATGGGGGTTACGACCGGCCAACCAATCACTCAAGCCGACGCCGGGTACGCACGGCGCTGTATCCTGCAGTCCGTAACGGCGCGGCTTAGTTCACCGTTATGAATTGAAAGAGAAAATCCATGGGAAAAACAAATTACGAAATAACAATTGAGATTTTTGAAGGTGAAAATTGCGACCATCATAAAATGGGTCAGAAATTTAAATATCCCGAAGAAATTGGAGCAATTTGTCCCTGGCTATTAGACAGCGTTAATGGAATGGTAAGGGTACTACAGTTTGGCGGTAAACTTCCTTGGAAATATCAAGATACTGATTATGAAAAAGAAATAGAAAATGATGGAGTAACAACAGAGTATGTACGTTGTCCTGATCCTACAAGTGCTGGTGTTGTGGCAAAAATAACAAGAATGAAACTTAAGGAACCAATGGATGTGGGTTGGACATAACCAAGTAAAATAATTTAAATTATCATAACAAATCGTTCCAGTGGAAGCCGATACAGCCCGGCTTCCACTGAACTCAACGTTGAACGAAACCATGAGACTCGAATAATTAGAGAAAACAATCAGATGTTCATATCTATATGGGTTGCCAGATTGGCCTTGCTGTTTTCCGTTGGCGTCTCACTGCTATCGGGCTGCGCCACGTATACTCCGGAATTTCGAGATGCCCGCGGTCAAGTCCAACCCGAGAGCGTGGCCGAATTGAAAGAAGTGACCCTCGGCGGGGTGCGGCAGAATATTATTATCAGAGGCGCAAACCGCAACAATCCCATTCTGCTGATTATCCCAGGAGGGGGGCTGAGTATTTTACCAGTGATGTCCAAGAGCAACAGCGATTTGGAGCAACACTTCGTGGTGGTGCATTGGGACGTGCGGGGAACTGGGAAATCCTACTTCAATAAGCCGGATGCCCGGGACATGACCTTCGACCAAATAATCCGGGACACGGAAGAGCTGATCGAGCTTTTGCTGAGCGAGTTTCAGCAAAAGAAAATATTCATTATGGGTTGGTCGCTTGGCAGCGCCATAACCATGGGCGCGGTCAAAAAACGGCCCGACCTGTTTTACGCCAACATCGCGGTGTGCCAGGTGGTGAACTTCGTTGAGAATGAAAAAGTGGGGTACGATTATATCCTGGCGGAAGCGAAGAAACACAACAACAAGGAAGCGTTGACCGAACTGACCCGATTGGGGCTCCCTCCTTACGCGAAAGATAAGCTAATGCATGCTTTTCAGGTCAAAGACAAATGGCTCTCGGAATTCAACGGCGTGATATACGAAAAAGACAGCCTGAAGAAAACACCGCTCGGGGAGCAATATTTTTCCGGGGAGATGTACACCCATTCCAAAGAGTATTCCTTCTGGGATCTCTTCAAGATCATGTGGGGCATGGAGTTCTTCATGACTTCCTACTACGACGAACTGCTCCATGCCGATCTGTCCAAACAAATCACAGATGTGGGGGTCCCGCTCTATTTCTTCCTCGGCCGGCATGATTACAACGCCCCGGCCACGTTGGCTGAGCGCTACTTCCAGGCCATCCGGGCGCCGGAAAAGAAATTGATATGGTTCGAGCATTCCGCCCATTATCCCTTTTTGGAAGAACCTGAAAAATTCAATAGCGAAGTTGAGGCCATCGGGCAACGGGCCGGGCAATAGCGGCATAACTCAAGCCGGGAGGAGAGTATGATGTATGGGACGTTCTTCAGATAATAAGTTCCTATTTTGTCAACCAGTCGTTTTAGCGGGTAAACCGCTGAATTCAATGTTCGATGAATAAAAAAGACTATGAATATTTCCATCAAATACGGAACTGAAAATATTGATTGGTTGGCATTGTGCGAAATATTCAGACTTGCACCCCTCGGTACTCGTGAGCCTGAAAAGTTAAAGATTGCAGCAGAAAATAGCTACACGGTCTGTTCTGCATATGTTGATCAGAAAATCATTGGTTTTGGGCGTGCGATTTCAGATAGCCAATATCAATCAGCCATCTATGATGTAGTAGTATTGCCAGAACACCAGAATCAAGGCACTGGTAAATTGATTATTGAAGCTCTTTTGGATAAATTACCCAAAAGTGGTCCTGTGTTGATATTCGTTGCTCCCGGAAAACAAGAATTTTATCGTAAATTTGGTTTTGGCAACTTGAAAACAGGCATGGGATTATTCCCGAATCCAGAGATGTCCAGAGCAAAAGGCTATTTGGAATGACTGACATCGAACCATTTTCTGCACCTGACCGTTGTTCCGTTGCGCTCCAGACCCGCCAGGTGAGAAATACGTTGGCCATCAAAACAGCCGCAAAAAATAGTGTGACGATGAATCTAAACCTTACTTTCCGCACCCTCTGATGGCTTGCGCGGTCTAATTATTTCTGCCCTAAAAATAGTCTAAAAAGTAGCTTAACCAAGCGATATCTATAACTAATTAAAATAACTAGACATTCTTTTACCAGTCTGATACACTGCCCTCAACCGTTAACACATAGCGATGGAGAGCAACAATGTCAGAACATATTCTTGAGGAACCGATCTACACTGAAGCAAGGCACCTTCCTATTATTAAGCACTTTGCCAAGCGGATCAATCTGGTGGATACTATCGACCGATTGGTCGGTAGCCAGATGGAAATCTCTCCAGGTCTAACAGTTTTGGCCATGGTACTTGATACCCTTTCTGGCCGTAGCCCTCTTTACCGTCTAAAGGAATTCTTTGACGAAAAGGATCGGGAACTGCTGCTGGGCACAGAGGTTGATCCGGCGTGTTTTGCCGATTACAACGTAGGCCGGGCGATGGATCAAATCTATGAGATCGGCACCCAGAAGATTTATGCTCAGATCATTCAGAACGCCTTGGATGTCTTTGAGGTCCAATCCAATTGCTTTCACTTTGATACCACTTCCATCACTGTCTATGGTGATTATGATTGCCAAGAGCCGCCATTTGAAATTACTTACGGACACAGCAAGGACAAACGGCCTGATTTGAAACAGTTTGTGGTCTCCATGCTCTGCGTAGAACGTAACATTCCACTTTTGGGCGCCTGCCACAATGGCAACTCTTCAGATAAGACTCTCAACAACGAACTGCTCTCAAACATCGGAAAACACATGGCTCAACACGGCCTTGAGCCGGGTGCTTTTATCTACGTGGCCGATGCGGCCTATGTCACAGAAGACAATCTAAAAAAGTCCAGACAGAGAAATCTCAAAGTTCTCAGTCGCCTGCCGGCTAACTACAGCGAGTGTTCAAGAGTGATCCAGAAGGCTGTGGCAACAAATGAATGGATCCCGGCACTTTGGCCGAATCCAGCGGTAGCGTTAAACGACCGCCTGCTTACTACAAGGCCTTTGACACTCAGGTCCAGTTGTATGAAAACAACTATCGTGCCATTGTTCTGCACTCCAGTGTCCATGACAAACGGCGCCATAAGCGCATCGATCGGCTACGACATGGGTAAATATTTCCTTTCATCTTTTGTAGTTACAATCTCTATAACGGAAGTTATTGAGAACAGTATTACAAGAGTTGAAAATAATCAACCTATCGACTCATTTTAATTGACATATTTCGTTACCGCAACGCTCATCAAATACCTGTAATATCGATGATTTTATAGATTTTGCTTCCACAGCCAGGGCAATGTATCACTGCCGGAGTTGATTCAGGCTCTTTTCCTGGTTAGAAATGATTGCTGAAGAATTTGTTGTTCTGGCGACTTTGTCCATAGACATCTTCAGTCAACGTAATCGTGAGATTCATATATGGCTTTAATTTCCAGGAATTATCTACGTCATACGATTTTAATCGGCAAGATCTCTCTTTGGTCACCTCAGTCATACATTTCGAATAAGTCAGCCCGCTCATTGATCCGCATTCATAAATAGTGCCTGAACATAAAGTATAATTGGCTATAAAATCAGCATGTAATATGTATTATCGCAAACGAAGATTTCAATGACTAAAAATAAATCTGGCTAACTATTATCAACTAATAATGTTAGAAATAAGATATAACATTCTGATAGATCATGTTATATCTTAAAATAATGAGTCATAGTTGCTTTCTGACTAAATATATAGTTGAAAAATCTTCGCAAAATCTTTCATATAAAAACGATCAAAATCCGAAATAAATTGGCCAGGCTTACATTTCAACTACCTTAAATAATTATTTTAAAGTAAAATCTGTGGTCTACCACTTCGCCAGAAAGGGGGTTTCCGTTCAGACACTAAATAGATGCTTCAGCCTCGCAGAAGGGGGTGCGGTATTCAATGCTTGCCAGTTGAGCTACCTCCGGTTAAAAGGTGAACCCACCTTCCTGATTTTGATGGACCCACCCTAAAGTTGCATTTTTTGATTATAATGATGAAAAAAATCCGGAATTATCTGAGTGGAAAGGCAGATATTTAATCCCCACATTACTATGTTTATTGCAATGCCTATTCGGATAACACAGGTTCGTCTGATTCCGCAGGATTCCGTATGTGTCAGCGCCTCGTAATAGTCCCAGTAGATCACTGACTCTGCCCGGCGGCAATCTGCGCAAATACCCCGAAGCGCGAACCTGTCTCAACCGGATAGGCATGGGTGAAAGATATAAGGACAAAAAGGAATGTTCGACGGGTTTGTCAGGGAGTCCTCAATTGCCGGTGAACCCCCTGACCTACGTGCTGAAAATACAATCAATTAGAAACAGCTCCATAGTTTGAAACAATAAAATAGAGATATCCATCAGTGGAAAGAGTCGAACTGTATTTTAAATCCACCCATAAATGAGTGCTTCCATCCGGAAGCAGAAAATCAGGAATATGGATATTCAAATCTTCGGATAGCGTTGACGGTGAGCATGAAAAAGAAGGATTCTCTATGACAGCGGCATTTGTCAATTTGAAAATTATTGACGTCGGATTGAACTCATAAACAAAATCCGCCCAAAGTGATAGGGTCCCCAACAGTGGACTGACATAGGAAAGATAGGGTATATGGAGAGATAAATTTCCATCTAAAGTTGCCATACATCCTGTTGGTGCAGGAGTAGGAGTAGGTGTGGGCGTTGGAGTTGGTGTAGGCGCATCGGAAATGGGATCGGCACATACGTTATCAAAACGCACATGGGTGCTGTCACCTTGTGCCATAAGCCTGAGTGAGTCGATCGCAGACGGTGCATTACCGTAATTTCCCGAGAAAGATGATACGTCCAGTTTATTTATACGAAGCGTTATCTTGTCGCTTGCATAAGCAACACCGATGGAGGTGATAGGGGGGGTAGTCACGAATTTTGCAAAAGTGTACCATGCCCCTCCAGCACTATCCCATCCGATAAGATAGGCATTGCCGCTGGAATAAAGAAATACCCCTACGCCTTGTAATTTCTTGCCATTGACGTCGAAACGCGCAGAACCGCTAATGAAGGGATATATTCCATAAGCTCCTCCATCAGCAATCGTGATGACATCGACATCGGTATCGATCACAAAAAAGTCATCCGCATAAAATGAGGTCAGATAGGTTGCCATTTTTCCAGAAGTTATCTGATCAACATTTAATTTATCGTTGTTATCCTCATACCAGCGACCATTTCCGGACGTCCATGTATTCGTTGAAACTCCTGAAAAATCCTCTTTGAAATACTTACATGCAGTTGGTGCTGGAGTCGGAGTCGGTGTTGACGCCGCCTGGTTTATCGTCACTTCTTTGGGACTGCCGGCCGCACTCGATGCTGTAACCCGTATGATACCCGTACGCGCGGACGAACCTGTATTTGCCAAGAAACTGCAATTTATTGTTCCGGAATCGGTTCCGCTGGAACCTGATGTAATCGACAGCCAACTTTCGCCCGATGTCACTGCGGCTGTCCAAGGAATAGTGCCCGTTCCCGTGTTGGAAACACTGAAAGTGGTTATGCCTGCACTGTTGGAAACATTCTGATTAGATGGCGTTACCGACAGCACCGCACCCAACTGCCCATCGCGAACTGCGCGGACATAGATGGGACCACTCTTATCTTCGGATACTGCGAAGCCGGAGCCGAAATGCACCACGTTAGCAAGGTGCGTTTTGCCCAAGTAGTGAGTAGTAGATGACCAGTAATAGGGAAAGGATCCCAGAGCATCGGGAAAAAAAGTATTATTGATGGCTGGGTTAGATTGGTTGAAATCCACAAGGGAGATTAGTTCCTTGATTGTGGGCAGTCGCCAGTCCGTATAACCACCGAGATTTTGATTTTCACAATATGACAGGGCCTGTTCCCAGGACATCATTGTATCGGCTGTTACCTGCTGCCACATCAGCCCCGTGGAAGTATCCGTAACCGTCCCATCACCATTATCTTTATAAGCTGAGTCAGAGTGTTCTCCCCGAACGGCGCGGACATAGAAATTGGTGTCCTTAGGGTAAGGGTAGACGTATCCGCTAGAAAAATATAAGCCCAACGCAAAGTTGATATAGTTTGTGTAAGAAGTATCCCCGTAGGTAGTAGAGGACCAATAACCGAACCACTGTGTATTAGGAAAATACCGGGTATCAATCGTAGGCAAAGAATCCGGATTGCTGTAGTTGGTGATACCGGCCAACTCCTGGATAGTTGGCACCCGCCAGTCGCTGTAGCCGCCGAAGCGCTCACTGTTCAGGGCATTAATAAAATCCCTGATATTCGTGCCGGCTGAGTTATACCAGGTATATTTATTGTCCTTGTCATGAACTGTTCCGTCATCTGTTTTGTTCTCCCAGATCAGGCCAGTGACATTATCCTTCACCATGATCCAGGACGGTGCCGAATCCGACAACGCATTGCCGCTACTATCCAGTTTGGTGTAAGATGTTGGGTTAATGTTGTAGTTGGCGTCTTGGCCGTAAAGGGCTTGGCCGGGTGAAGGACAGGTGATCACCTTGCCAGCGACATCGTAACATTTCGTCTGTCCAGTGTCCGACACCGGGGCAGCAAAGGCAACGGCAGTAAAAAAAAGTAAAGTAAAGCATCCAAGAATCCCCATTAGGTCTTTTCTTTTCATGGCAGTGTCCTTATCTAAAAGTATTAGATGCTGGTTGTCCATACTCAATGGTAATTGGGCGCAGATACTCTCATCTCCCAAATTATGACGTAATCGTAAGAGAGAAAACCTTATAAGTTACCAGAGATATACAGGATGGAAAAGACAGTTCATTGTAAATGTAAATCGGGTTGTAACAATAGGCGCTGTGCTT
>JAZDOW010000094.1:0-2299 GCA_043798185.1 Pseudomonadota bacterium
TGAGATAATGGCCGAAAGATTGTAGTGTCTGGTATTGTAATTTTTACCGTCTGCGGCAGTTATTCGAAAATTTCGAATAACTGCCTTCTCTTCCAATTCACTATCGGCAAACACCTTCTTCAGGTGATAGTTAATGGTATGTGTCTCGACATCATAGAGAACGCCCATCATTTTTTGGGTCAGCCAGATATTTTCATCCGCATAAACCGCTTCAACGCCTCCCTTACCACTTGCCGCTACAAATGTCAGATATTCAGCAGCCGAGGACCGGACAATGGATGTCTCTTTTTTCCTGGGCCTCTGCATTTTTTTGTCTTTGTCCTTTTTCATTCTACCCCTCCCCAGTTTTGATATCTGTCTCGGGACCAACGGAGGTATTTTATCAGCTCCCTGTAAATGGCATCGGCATCACAACCTTCACTGTCGTAGTCTCCACCAGACCACTTCGTTCTTATGTTGGCTCCGTCGTAGCAGAACAGGCAACGCTGATTGCATCTCTCGACAACCTTAAAATCCAGAATCTCCACTTGTCTCCTCAAATGCGAATCACGCCAACGGCTCTGCTGTGGGGCGCGCAGATGTTTGCGCGTCCCACAGTAGAGCCGTTATGTGCTTATCGTTTACCGACGATCTTATCAAACCGACTATCCATGCATACGCTTATATCTGTCGTGATAAACTCACCATCCAAAAATAAGCTGAATATCGTGGCTGGCGATGGACAGGATTGGGCCTGTTCCATGGTTCCGAGCTTGATTACTTTTAGCGGCAGGTTACGATTCTTGGCAGTTTCAACGAGTGAGTCCTTGACGTGGTATTCAGAATACGGGCATCGGTTGGAATAATAGGCAACTATACCCTTCCGATCAGGGCATGTGCCACTTCGCACCGATTTATTGAAATGAGGTCTCTCTCTGGATGAGTCAAAATCCATGGATATAAGACTGAAACCTGAAGGAATGCTCTCAATTATCTCGAATCCTTGGTTCAGCAGCCATTTCGTGTCGCTCATGAAGTGATATTTCTTTGTACCCACAACGGTTAAAATGCCACTTTTACCCTGATTTTTTGCGTCTTCAATTACTTCGGTTAGCAAGGCTTTGCCGTGTCCATGACCTTTAAACTTCCCGGAAACCCAAAAGCACCCGATCATCATATAATTGGGCGCCGTTACCGGAACCCAGGCATTCTCGGCGAGGCCATATTCAATAAAAACCTTTGCTCGTTCATCAAGACGGCAAAAAACGTACCCATTGTCGAATTCCGCTGTGAGCCATTGTTTCTTAAGCTCATAGCTCTCAGCACATTTCTTGTCGGAAAATGCACAGCAAATGTGCTCGTCCTTGATGTTGTATTTTGTCAGTGTCAGATATGCCAATTTTCTCTCCTGTACCTTGCTGAAGTCTTTCTTGGCACATAATCGCGGCGCTGACTTCGTCCAGTGCCTTGTTCCGGCGCGGAGCGCCGGGAACGTAGAGGTGACCGGCGCTGCGCGGCTTTATCGCGCAGCGTCCAGAGAGCGAAGCGAACGGGGTCGACCGCCTGGTTGGGCTTCGCGTTTACGAGCACCCGCGTTTTCCATTATTTTCTCAAACCTAAACATCTCATCGTCATCTCCTTCGTCATGAATCCGGCGTGAATCCTGATGAGGGTCTGGATGGTACTTGTTGTAGAAATCGATAATTTTGAAACCACACCTGTTCACGTAGAAGTGAATATTTCTTTTCTCAAAATATGGAGTAACAGTTTCCCAGACTTTGGTAAGAGGAAATTCTTTTTCAATCGCTTTCCAGGCTTTCAGCCCCAACCCTCGACTCTGTTGGCTGGTCGCTATGAAAAAGAATGACAAGGAGTTCCGACCGCTCATTTGGTCTATCACTACAACAGCTCCCCCAACACGTTGTTCGTCTGCCATGATCCAGTAAATAACGGCTCCCGTGGTGTTGAATGACTGTTCAATATCTTCGTCAGAGGGAATTGGTTCTTCAAGTGGGTGCCCAAAGTCTGCCTCTGCCGCCACGCGGAAGGAATCCTGCAAGGCGGATTTGAACTCGGTGAGGTTGCTCGGTTTAGCTTCTAGGAGCTTTATGTTTCCGTTCTCTTCTAGTTCTCTCAACTATTTAACCCTCAACAGATATCAAATGATCATTGGAAACTTAAAATTCCAATAGCCACAGTCGAAATCGCTGTAGCACCCAGCCACCGCGAACGAACTACAAAGAAGTGCGCCGACTAGGATTGGTAACGCGATTGAAATGCGCATAGCCGTGCTGCCTCCGTTCCTAAGACGCCCAACGCA
>JAZDOW010000102.1:0-21143 GCA_043798185.1 Pseudomonadota bacterium
AATTGGCAAGCTGACCCACGCTGATGTCGGACAGATGGACGGCTATGTCAGGCTCTACGAAGACCGGTTCAAAATCCCCGGCGACAATCCCACCATCGGTCTGCTGCTCTGCTCGGACAAAAGCGAGGCAGTTGCCAAATACTCGATCCTGAATGAGAACAAGCAGATTTTTGCTTCCAAATACCTGCCAAATCTGCCTACGGAAGAACAGCTCCGGCTGGAGATCGAGAAGGAACGGCGTCTTATCGAGTCCACTCTGGAGGACCGCGCCGATGAATAAGCCATCCATCGAAGAAATCCTCGCGCCCAAGCCGGAAGCACGGCCATGCATCTACGCCTACTCCATTGATGATGCCGCGCATAATGGCCTCCTCAAGGTCGGCCAGACGACGCGCGACGTGAAGCAGCGAATTGCCGAACAGTTGAAGACCGCCGCCATTAAGAATTATACGATCGAGCTGGACGAATCAGCCATACGCGACGATGGCACGATCTTCTCCGATCACCACGTGCGCGCCGCCCTTTTCAAGAAGGGATTCGATAACTCAACGCTGGAGTGGATGCACTGCTCGGTTGCTGATGTCAAAACTGTGCTCACTGAGCTTCGCACCGGCCAGAAACTCACCGGCACCCATCACGAAACATTTCCGATGCGCTGGGAGCAGGCCGAGGCAGTAAGCAAGACATTCGACTACTTCCACTCAATCTGGAATGAGGAAATACAGGCGACCCCACGTTTTCTCTGGAATGCCAAAATGCGCTACGGCAAGACCTTCACTACCTATCAGTTGGCAAAGAAACTAGAAGCCAGGCGGGTGCTTGTGCTGACCTTCAAGCCTGCGGTCGAGGATGCCTGGCAGACGGATCTTGAATCGCATGCTGACTTTAATGGCTGGCAGTACCTCTCGCGTGCGACCGGCAGCGACCCGTCGCAGATTGACCGCAAGAAGCCGGTCGTCTATTTTGGCTCCTTTCAGGACCTCCTCGGCCGTGACTACGCTGGGAACATCAAACCAAAGAATGAATGGCTCCACGTGGTGAACTGGGATCTCGTGGTGTTCGACGAATACCACTTCGGTGCGTGGCGGGAGACCGCCAAGGAACTGTTCGAGGGTGAGGACGATGCTGTTGCCAAAAAGGAAGCCAAGCTTGAATATGCCGCCGGATTGGAAGGGGTGAACGAAGACCTCAGCGTGCTTTCGGAGAAAGAAAGCGAGTTCCTTCCGATTACGACCAAAGCATATCTTTACCTTTCCGGTACGCCGTTCAAGGCCCTGGCTACGGGGGAGTTCATCGAGGAACAGATTTTCAACTGGACCTATACCGATGAACAGCGGGCCAAGAAAGAGTTTTCTGAAAACAACCCAGGGAAATGGAACCCCTACGGTGCACTCCCCCAGTTACGCCTGCTCACATATCAAATGCCGGACGAACTGCTTGCGGTTGCGAGCGGTGGAGAGTTTGACGAGTTTGACCTCAACGAGTTTTTTGCAGCGAATTCCGGGTACACGATCCCGAATTCAAACGGCGAATTCGGGTCATGTCCCCAAAATTCGCCACAGTTCAAGTACAAGAGCGATGTGCAGAAGTGGCTGGATATAATCCGGGGCTCGTACGCGCCGCAAACGGTGGAGAGCCTCAAAACCGGAACACGGCCGCCGTTTCCGTATTCGGATGTACGCCTTCTGCCGTACCTCCAACACGCGTTTTGGTTTCTGCCTAACGTTGCTGCCTGTCAGGCGATGGCGAACCTGCTGGCAGAGAAGCACAATACCTTCTGGCGCGGCTATAAGGTTGTCGTCGCGGCCGGTACAGCGGCGGGCATCGGCCTTGATGCCCTGCCCCCCGTGCGTTTTGTTATCGGGAGCGGATTCGATACAAAGACGATTACACTGTCGTGCGGCAAGCTCACGACCGGCGTGACCGTACCGCAATGGTCCTCGATCCTGATGCTCCGCAATCTGAAATCGCCAGAGACCTATTTTCAGGCCGCGTTCCGGGTGCAGTCGCCATGGTCAATCCAAAACCCCAACGGCGATAACCCGAATGAAGAAGAGATTCTCAAGCCCGTCTGCTTCGTGTTCGACTTCGCGCCCACCCGCGCGTTGAGACAACTGTCCGAGTACGGGATCGGTCTTTCTCCAGGCGAGCCGAATCCGGAGAACGCCGTTAAAGACCTCGTATCCTTCCTGCCCGTGCTGGCCTACGACGGCGCCAATATGACACAAATCGACGCTGGCGGCATCCTCGATATCGCCATGGCTGGAACCTCGGCCACGCTGTTGGCTCGCAAGTGGGAGTCCGCACTGCTGGTAAACGTCGATAACGATACCCTGCGCCGTATCCTGAACAACCCCGAAGCAATGGCCGCTGTGGAGCGTATCGAAGGGTGGCGCTCGCTCGGCGACAATATCATCGAGACGATCATCAATAAGAGCGATAAGGTCAAGGAGCTCAAGAAAAAGGGCAAAGATGGTGACTTGACGGGGAAGGAGAAGAAAGAGTTGTCCGACGAGGAGAAGGAATACAAATCCAAGCGCAAGCTCGTTCAGGAGAAGCTGATTAAATTTGCCACGCGCATTCCGGCTTTTATGTACCTGACTGACTTCCGCGAAAATACCCTCCAGGACGTCATCACCAAGCTTGAGCCAGACTTGTTTCTGACTGTCACCGGCCTGACGGTGAAAGACTTCCACCTGCTCGTCAGCCTGAAGGTGTTCAACACCGAGCAGATGAACCAGGCTGTCTTCGCGTTCCGCCGCTACGAAGACGCATCTCTCCGCTATACCGGCATAGAGAGCCACAAGGGCCTAACCCACTACGGGCTTTACGATACTGTTATTGCACTGGAGTGATGGTTATGCGAAGCTGTTGGCTAGTAACCGATTTCGGCAATTTGTCCGCTGCAGTCTGCCGTTGAAAAGGAGCATTAATATTGCCATTTCTAATATCTGATTACTCTATTATCGATCCGGGTTTACCTTTTCTACTGTATCCAATTCATGGTTCAAAAATATTGACACTTTATGTCGCGAAAGCCTTCATTGCGATGACCGATATTGCCTTACTGTTCTTAAGAAAATATCCCAGGTTTTTCTTTGCCATCTCCCATGGTCTGTTGTACATTCTCCAGATTCCCACAAAACAGCCTAACCCTCTCTGCACAAGAGGGTTTTCACCTGTGCTTGCACGGGTTTTTAAAACAAGGATACAAACAATGGCAGAAATTAAAAGCACGATGGATATGGTAATGGAACGCGCCGCCCGGATGGCTGCGGCTGCAGCTCCGGCTACCGACGATGAATCCCTGGTAAAAAAAGGGATGCGTCTCGCAGCCGATTATGTCAACGGCAAGGAAATTGATCTCAACCGGGAACTGGCGGCACAGCCGTCCGGAGAAAAGGCCGCGATAGGCAAAGGCATGGCCCAGACCCTGCTCCGCAATGTTGTCCTGCCCCGCACCAAAGAACTTCAAGAATCTGGAGAACTGGCGTTGCAAGGCATTCTGGCACTTGGCAGCAAGAACAACGAGGTAATCACCATCTGCCGGGAACTCGACCAAATACTCAAGCAGTACGGACAGCACAAAGAACAGATGACCCAACAGTTGGAAGATGCAATCAAGGCGCAGCTGGAACAGCAGGCCACAGCCAGAGGCCAAAAAGGTGCCAATGCCGCCATCAACCCGGCCATGCACCCGCAGTACCGGGAAGAACTGACACGTATGCTGACCGGACTGAACAACCAGTACAACGATGCCATGGACCAACGCAAGGGAATGCTTCTCCAGCTGCTCTCCTCGACCAAACGCTGATCCCTTGGCGAGTTTACTTATTGTCACCTCCCCGGACTCTTGAACATGGATTATCAAAATCGCATTGCCAGGGTCCAGGCCCGGTTGAAACGCAAAAAACTTGACGGCCTTCTCGTCGGTTGCCCGGAAAACCGTCGATATCTCAGCGGATACCGAGGAGGGGATCATGGCATTGCCGAAACCTCCGGAATGCTACTGATTCCAGCAGAAGGACAGGTACGGCTGCTCACCGACTTTCGCTATAAAATCCAGGCGGAACGCGATGTTCCCTGGGCTGAGGTGTTTATCTACACCAAGGGTATTCTGAGGCTTCTCGTCGACTTGCTGCCAAAACTCGGGATTACCAGCCTCGCTTTTGAAAGCCATTACACCCTTCATGCCGGCGCCTTGAAAATGGCGAAGGCTCTAGAAAAAAAGGGCATCCACCTTGTACCCTTGACCAATCTTGTCGAGGAGCTGCGGGTCATCAAAGACGAGAAAGAGATTGACCTTATCCGCAAGGCCGTGCGTTTAAACGAGGAGGTCTTTACCGAAATTTTCGGCTCGCTTGCCGCCTGCCGATCGGAGATCGACGTGGCCCTGGCCATCGAGTCGACAATGCGCCGTAAGGGTGCGGAGGGCCCGAGTTTTGAGACCATTGTTGCCAGCGGTGAAAATGGCGCCCTGCCCCACGCTGTACCCGGTCCTACACCTTTGCAAAGCGATGGAACGCTTACCATCGACATGGGACTGGTCCTTGACGGTTATTGTTCCGACATGACCCGAAACTTCGTCCCAGGTACGCCAAGTGCACGGTATCTCGAACTGCACCGCCTGGTGCGCCGCGCCCAGATTGCCGGCATGGCCGCGGTAAAAGACGGCGTCAAGGCCTGCGATGTCGACCGCGCCGCCCGCAGCGTCATCGAAAATGCCGGCTACGGCGGGTATTTCGGCCACTCCCTCGGCCATGGCGTGGGCCTTGCTGTACACGAAGAGCCCCGTGTTTCCTCGCGCAACCGAAAAAAACTACGCTCCGGCATGGTCGTCACCATCGAGCCCGGCATCTATATTCCCGGCTGGGGCGGCATCCGTCTTGAAAACATGGTCGTTGTCCGCCCGGACGGCTGTGAGAATCTCAACCTCGACACGACCTGGCTCGATATATGAAACCTCCGAAATATTTTGTCCTTGACACCAATGTGCTGCTCCATAATCCCGAGGCGATCAATTCCTTTGGCGACAACTATGTAGTTCTGCCAATGACCGTTATTGAGGAACTCGACAATTTTAAGCGGGTCAACGACGAACTCGGCCGCAGCGCGCGCCAGGTCATCCGCCACCTCGATCGCCTTCGCTCCCAGGGTACCTTGCGCGATGGCGTCGCCCTCGGCAATGGCGGCATGTTAAAGATTTCCCTCGACGAAAAGGATATTCCCGGCACCTTTCTCGACATGTCCGTCCCCGACCACCGGATTCTCGCGGTAGCGGCCAGCCTGGTTGCCGAAAAGAAAACGGTGATTTTTGTATCCAAGGACATCAATGCTCGCCTCAAGGCCGATGCCCTGGGCATTGAGGTCATGGATTTTGAGCAGCAGAAATGCGATTTCGACAGTATCTATAGCGGCTGGCGCGAGCTTTCGGTATCAGGGACGATAGTTGATTCCTTTCACAAGGATAAGGGGGCAACCATTACCGGAGGCGATTTTTACACTAACGAATTTGTCATCCTCAAAGACCAGGACAACCCGAAACACAGCGGGTTTGCCAAGGCCTCCGGCCTGGAAAACCTCATCCATCTCGACCCGTCCTTCGACTGCGCCTGGGATCTCCACGCCCGTTCCAAGGAACAGCGGATGGCGCTCGAACTCCTTCTGGATCCGAAGATCAATATGATCACTCTGATGGGCAGGGCAGGCACCGGTAAAACCCTGTTGGCCCTGGCTGCCGGCCTGCACTGTGTGCTGCGCAAGGAAACTTTCGACAGGCTTCTGGTTTCGCGGCCGATCATCCCCATGGGCCGTGATCTTGGCTACCTCCCCGGCACTAAGGATGAAAAGCTCAGTATCTGGATGCAACCGATCTTCGACAATCTCAGCTACCTGATGCGCATCGGCCATAAGCTTGAAGACGGCACAGTACAAAACAAGATCGATAAATTACTCAAGACCCAGCAGCTTGAGCTGGAAGCTCTTACCTATATCCGCGGACGCTCTATTCCCGATCAGTTCGTGATAATCGATGAGGCCCAGAACCTGACCCCCCATGAAGTCAAGACCATTGTCTCAAGGGCCGGTGAAAACACCAAAATGGTTCTTACCGGCGATCCCAACCAGATCGACAACCCCTACCTCGATGCTTCATCGAACGGTCTGGCCTATGCCGTCGAGAAATTAAAAGGCCAACCTCTCTACGGCCACGTCACCCTCAGTAAAAGTGAACGAAGCCCTCTTTCGGCAATCGCCACTGATTTCCTATAGAAGGATCAAAAGCACATGCGCCAATTTGTTATCGATGAACTCAGCCCGATGGAACTCGACAATATCGACTCCTATCTGAAAAGAACCATCAAAACCGGTCCAATGATCGGCATTTACTGGATCGAGCTGCCGCCGGACCTTCTCTCGGCAGCCCAACAGGGACACGAGGAACACGGCCCTTTTTATCTGGCAGTGGAAGTGACCGGCAGTGCGGTCAAATTTGAGCTGCTGGTACGCAGCCGCTTCAACCTGCACTGCAGCTGTATCGCCCATACCACTGCCGTCCAGCGCCAGTTCGTCCTCGATTTTATCGACCGGATGCTGACTACCGAGATGATCTCCGCCTAAGGCTTAGGCGCCTCTCTACGAGGGAAGTCTTCCCCCGGACTGCTCATTCCTAATTCATACTTTATCCTTTGCTCACTCCGGCAAGTCGCACGCTTCTCCTTCGTCCTTGACTTCCATCATGGCCTCTATTATTGCGGCAAAGGCTCCGTTGACAGTTTCAGGCGACACGGCTACACGATCGAGCACACGGCCAAATAAATCGTCATTGGCTGCATTGAGAGTGTTGCAGGTTTTTTCTCCCTGCTCTGTCAGACGAATGCGATATACCCGGCGATCCTTACCATCTGTTGCCCGCTCCAGCCGGCCATTTTGCACCAGTCCTTCCACCGTGCGGCTCAAGGTGCTCTTATCAAGACAGAGCTGCACCGCCAGTTCATTCTGCGATGGCCTGCCAAGCTGCTCAACGGCCAGGAGGCAATGACCCTGGGCAACGGTAACTCGGTGACTGCTGGTATCCTCTCTCAGCTGTGTTGTTATCAACTGCTCAAGCCGCCGCAGGTTTTTTCTGAATTCCCGAACGATCTGCTTATCCAATCCCCCCTCCCTTATGTTGAAAAAATCAACTGTTGATTATCACATCTAATTTGACGGGACAAGACTTTTCGGGAAATCGGAGTTCTTTCACGGGTAGTAATTTCAAGAACCTTGTTTTCAGCTCGTCACCTGATTTCCAGCCCGTTGCATCTTTGCGGCTCGGGGATTGAACCTCGAGGTATTGGCCATCTCCAGAAAGAGCCGTTCCTCCTCACGGGAAAGATGATCCGGGAGTCGCACCTCCAGTTCGACGATGATGTCTCCAGCCGAACCGTTACGTTTGGGCAGACCCTTGCCGCGCAGACGCAACTTTCTCCCGTTTTGGGAGCCCCTTGGAACAGACAGGGTCACGGTCCCATCCATGGTCTGTACCGGAATTCCGGCACCCAACACTGCCTCCCAAGGAGACACTGCAACAACCGTATAGAGGTCATGGCCATCGGCCTTAAAACGAGAATCGGCAGCAATACGGATGCGCAGGAGAAGATCACCGGAGCTACCCCGCCCAGCTCCCTGCCCTCCTTGCCCGGCCAAGCGGATAACTGCCCCGTCGGTTATGCCCTTAGGGATCTTTACCTGCAAGGTTCTATTGACCGGTTGCAGCTTGCCGTCAGCACCCAGTTCATAAGACTGCAGGGTCAAACTTCTGTTTGCGCCATGGAAAATCTCACTCAGCGTTACGGAAATTTCCGCTTCCGCATCTCTTCCTGGCGAGGCATGACCCTGACTGCTCTGCCCAGTTTGCCGCCCGCCCTCTTGTTTGAAAAGGTTTTGGAGAATTTCATCAAAGTCGGTCGACGCCTCAAAATCATCGCCAGAAAAATGAAACGACCTGGAAAATCCGCCACTGCCATCTGATCCCTTTCTACCATAGTGTTTTTGCGAAGGTGGTCGGTCTTTCTCTCTCTGCCAGCTGGCACCATAGGTATCGTAGAGCTTTCGCTTCTCCGGATCTTTGAGAACCTCTCGGGCCTCACTCAGTTCTTTGAACTTTTTTTCACTATCCTTGTCAGTGCTGACGTCCGGATGATACTTTCGGGCTAGTTTTCGATATGCCCGCTGAATTTCAGCTGCGGTGGCATTTTTTGAAACCCCGAGAATTTTATAATAATCTTGTGTTTTCATCCTCACCCTCCATTCGGAACGTCTTCCGAAAATCTCTCCAAGTCAACCTTTTCCAAAATTTTCCCCCTGGCGACAATTTCGGTCAAATCATGCATCTTTTCTTCACTTAGCCGAACCATCCTGCCGACCATCTCATACACAGGATCGGTTTTACCGAGAAGCTTCTCTGCCTGCATCAGCAGATCGTGGCCGTGCCGCAGATATTTTTCCATGTCGCCCAGAATCCTCAGCCGTTGAATATGCTTTTTCCGCTCAGCGATAAGTACCGGGAGCAGCCTCCTGATGGAAATTTCCACGAGGATATCACGAGGGATCTGCTTTTCGGTGACAACTCTTTCAAGGGCAAGAAGAGAATGCTTGCTGAGGACATAGGTCTTCGTGCGACGTTCTCTATTGTCTGGAGTATAGCCGACCGCCCATTCAGCCAATTCATTCAGGACGTCTCGGTCCTCAATCAATTGATCAAAGAGCGACTTCTGCTTCACACCAAATTGCCCTGCAATAATCCCCAACAACTCAATGAGATGGACCGGAAGACGAAAAGTAGTTCGCACCGACTGCCTGCCCCTCAATCTCGCTTCGGAAATTGCAATACTGTTGTGCTCGGCTAAATTTTTATTTTGTATCGTCCAGGCCATCTTCCTCCTCCTTTGTTCAAAAATAAGTACATAATATTACTTTGTCAATCAAACACTTATTAGTAATTATTTCACTAAACGTATTTTTAGTAACTTTTTATTATTGACTGACTAGTTTTAATAATTAATTTATCTGTAACAGAGAAAAAGGGGGTTGGAGCAACCACCTCCACTATAACTAATAAAAGAGGAGGAAGAATATGTGGACGAGAGTAAGGGATTTTGATCGTATGTTTCAGGCCATGGATCTGTTGCAATCACGACTGAGCGGGATATACCAGAATTCCGACCGCTCCAGGTGGCCGGCAGCAGGATGGGGAATCACTGAGTCAGGTCCTCGAACCAATATGTATGATAAAGGTGAGGCTCTGGAAATTCGAGTAGAAGTTCCCGGCATCCAAAGAGAGGATCTGAATATCAAACTTCAAGGAAATTACCTTGAGATCAGCGGTACCCGCAAAACTGAAAATCCGGAGGGCTATTCGACGCATCGGGTTGAACGAGGTGCTTCTTCTTTCACCAGAAGTTTCACCCTGCCTTCCGAGGTTGATGCCACAAAAGTCGAGGCGACTCTCAAGGATGGTATTCTGACCCTTGTTCTTGACAAGGCGGAACCGGCGAAACCAAAACAGATCGTCATCAGCTAAAATTCAGAAATAACGGGCAAATACGGAGGGAAAGAACATGAACGAAAGACAAGATGTGGTAGTCAAGGAAGAGGCGTTGAGTGAGCGCAAGAGCCAGATTCCAACGGTAGCGCCGATGGTGGATATCCTCGAAAATGAAAATGAGATTCTGCTGTATGCTGATATGCCCGGAGTCGACAAGAAAGACATTTCCATCAACATCGACAACGGCCGTCTGGCACTCTCGGGAATCAGAGAAGTCAAACCCGTTGGGGCGGTTACTTGGGAAGAGTTTGGCGACGTGGAATACCGAAGAACCTTTTCGGTACCGCAATCAATTGATGTGGCTGCAGTCCATGCAGAGCTGAAGGAGGGTGTTCTGCTGCTGCACCTGCCGAAATCGGAATCGGCACGACCTCGGCAGATTGAGATTAAGGCCGGCTGAGAGAAAAGATAGCAGTACGGGAGAAAAGAGAAGCCCTGGCAATTACCTCCATGGTAATTGCCAGGGCATTTTTATTGCTTTCGACTAGTATTTATGGTCCTGTGATCACGACAGTAACTGGTTCTTATACTGGGGATCTGCACCCCACAAGATCATCCCCCATGCCAGGTCTAAACCATAACGCCAAGCCGACCATCGGGAAGCACGGGCTTCGTTGAAAGGCAATTTTGCAGCGGCTTAAGCAAATCGTTAACCAGCAGAAATATCACAAATCCATATGAAAAAAAAAGAATTTGAACCAGATTGGCTTGATCCTGCAAATGACCGGAAAACACCTTACACAGAAGAGGAATTAGATCTCTTCGTAAGTGGATTTATTGGCAGCAATAAATCCAAGTGGAAAGCGCTGGTTTCAGAATTTGGTAAAGAAAAAGCATGGAATCTGATTAAAGAGGGATTTCGTAAGATGGACGAAAGAAGTGTCTCAAATATGGAAGTGGACAATTCCACCATACACTGAGATCTTCATCCAATCTTTCCAAAGCGGCTGCTCCATAGGATTGAAGCGAGGCAGGGGCAAAAATCTTCTCTTCATAGATCTATAATTCTGAGGCATTACGAAAGCAGTCCGCCAAAGGTCGGCTTTTGACCGGCGACCGCATCACAGAGAGTTATCTGTCCACCCTCCTCCACCCCTTCCCGATAGGTAGAACCATATACTTTGGCCCCTCTGGCTGAGTCTCTCCTGAGGCGAGGGAAACGCATGGCGACAAACCATGCCAGTCTTTTTTCCTCGGCCAGAATCAAGGCCCCCTCCGACGGTTGGGTAATGTCCTCTGTCCGAATCTTCTTCTGCTTGCGAAGTTTCAGATGAAAACCTCGCAACAGTCCAAGATAATAACTGTTTTTTTCAGTCTGAACAACTCCCCGGAACCTTGCCCGATTGGCCGACCAGAGGAGGGCCAGGCGATTTTCAAGGAAATAATAACAATACTCGGCGATGGCGGTATTTTCCTTTGTGCCGAATATTTCGATGGTTTTAAAGCTTTCATTGCGGCCGGGGTCGTAGAGCTGCGACAAAACTATCCGCACAAAAAAGAACTCCTGCAAGATTGAGCAGATATGTCGTTGGTATCCGGCGATCTTTTTCTTTTTCCGATCGATGACGACAGAGGCATAGCGATGCTCACCCCCCTCTCGAAGACCCTGGAGATGGTATTTCTCCAACAGCTCGTTGGCCTTTTCCATGGCAAGAGCTGCCTCATGCTCGTTTGCCGACCGCCCCAAGGCCAGGAGTTTTTCGATTTTTGCCAGACACTTCCGGCCGCTCTCCGAAAGCTCCGAACGGGCCGCCGCCTCACCCACCATCTCCGGCACTACTACTCCCGGCCGCCTGAATTCCGGCAGAACCCCCAACCGTTCGCAGGCCTGTTGAAAAAAATCACCATGGGCCGATCCTCGACCCATGGTTTCGGTACACAACTGATGGGCCATTTCATGCTTTAGCACCTGCAGGGTTACCGCCCAGGGATGATTGAGGATCAAATGGCGGCTGAGACGAAGGGTTCCGGTTGCCGCCAGCCAGCAGCCGAAAATTTTCTGCGAATCGGAAATTTCAAAGATCGGCGTCGGCAGCATTACTTTATGGCTGAGACAAATGTCTTCATGCTCATGGTGCAATTGCTGCAGCCAAAGTGATTGGAGGTGGTCAAACCTCAGATGAGCGGTCATATTTCCTCTGGGATAATGGTCTGGTTTTCCTGTAAACTTTTCACCTGCGTTTTGCAGCAAGTGTATCGGCAAAGGGGCAACAATAGCGCTCTTTTCCGAAGCTCGCAAGACCTACGCCTGTCGGAAGTTGATATTGCCTTGATATTCATTCTCTCTCCGGTATAGTGATACCATCTCGGCATCCTCTTCTGTACTGTGAAAGGATAGCCACTCCCTTTGCCACCCTGCAAGGAAGACTCTCTCAACTCCAACAGACACCACTCTCCCATGCTTATCGCGACAACCCACAAAAACACCGACTTTGACGGGCTGGCCTCGGTCATCGCCGCCACCATTCTTTATCCCGGCTGCATCGGAGTGATACCGAAAATGACCAATAAAAACGTCGAACGGTTTCTCTCCACCCATAAGACCGCTTTCAATATCATCCTGCCCAATGAGGTCCCGCACGACGAAGTGACAAAATTGATCGTCGTCGATACCGATCAATGGCAACGCCTTGACCGCATGGACAAGCTCGCCAAAAAAGACGATCTGGAAATCGATCTCTGGGACCACCATATGATGGACGGGGGCGATATCCAGGCCGACTGGTCGTGCAAGGAGCGCATCGGCTCCACCGTCACTCTTTTCGCCCGGGAAATGCAGAAGCGCGGTATAGAGCTCAACCCTCTTGACTCAACAGTTCTGCTCATCGGTCTCTACGAAGACACCGGACATCTTTCCTTTCCTTCAACCACCGCCGATGATGCCCGGGCCGCTGCCTATCTCCTGGAGAATAAGGCTGATCTCAATGTCGCCGGCTTTTTCCTCAATCCGCCCTACGAGGAGAATCAGAAGGAAATTCTCTTTGAAATGATGAAGGAGACGGAAAGGATCAAGATCTCCGGTCATTCCATCGGCTTCAATCATATCATCCTCGACAAGAAGGTGCCGAACCTGGCGGCAGTCGTCAACATGTACCGTAAGATCGTCAATGTCGACGCCCTCTTTGTGATTTTTACCAGCGATGACCGCCACTCGGTAATCGGCAGGAGCGGTGTGGAAACCATTGATATCGGTGAGATCCTGAGCATTTTCGGCGGCGGCGGTCACAGCGCCGCCGGCTCGGCTTCGGTGAAAAACGTCGAGATGTCGGCGGAAAATATAATCGAGCGAATCACCACCACTCTGGCAGTGAACACCACCGAGAGTGCCCGCATCGCCGACATCATGTCCTTTCCGGTCATTTCGGTTACCCCGGAGACGTCGATGCGGGAGGTCCAGGTCCTCATGACCAGCGAGAAGATCAGGGGAGTCATGGTCATGGAAAATGAGAACATCCTAGGGATTATTGTTCTTTGGGACCTGAAAAAAGTCAAGAAAGACAGTCAGTGGGACAGCCCGGTCAAGGCCTTCATGGCCCGGAACATTCTTACCATCGGCCCGGGTGAATCGCCGTCGCTTGCTGCGCGGATGATGATCGAAAACGATGTCGGCCATCTTCCCGTCGTCCAGGACAACAAAATGATCGGCATCGTTACCCGCACCGATATCCTCACCTATTACTACGATCTGCTGCCTGAATAGCCCTGGTTTGCATGGGTGGCTGACCGGAAGTGACAAGAATGCCGCTGATAATGAGCAGGCACCCGGCCAGATGCTGCCAGTGTGGCGGTTCGCCAAGAACCACAACCGCGAGGATTACGGAACTTGCCGGCATCGCCGCCGTGGCCGCACCGGCTGTCGATCCACTTACCTGACCGACCGCGCCGGTCCAAAGAAGATAGGCCAGGACTGTAGCAAACACTCCGTAATAGACAATTGCCGCAATCGCCTCAGGGGAAAGCCCGGTGCTCATTGTGCGAAACTCCAGAGCGGCGGGAACGGCCAGGAGCAGCAAGCTACAAAAAATGAGAACGGCGGTATTGGTGATTGCCGAAACCGAGTGGCAGATCCGTTTTCGGAAAATGGTAAAAAGTGCCTCGGAAACCACCGCCAGGCCGACCAGAAGACTGCCGAAGACATTGTTCTCCCCGCCACCGCCCAAGGCGAAGACATTGATGACCATACATCCCAAAGCGGCCAGGACTATTCCCGCCGCCATCCGGCCGGAAATCCTTTCCCCCAACAGCAGAAGAGAAAGCAGTGCCAACACCGCCGGGGTGGCACCGGTGATTATCCCCGCCTGCACCGCTCCGGTCATATGCAAGCCGTAGAGGGTGAACACCCTGAAAAGGACAATGCCGCACAACCCTTGCAGGAAGAGATACATCCACTCTCTGGCGGTGAGCAATCGCAATTCATCGAAGCGGCCAAGCATCAGGGGTATCATGCAGACAAAGGCCACCAACAGCGAGCTAAAGGCCGCGACAAATACCGGCACGGTGGCCACAAGCATCTTACCCACCACCACGGAACTCCCGGCCAGAGACATCGCCCCGACCAACATCGCCACCGCCTTATACCCCCGAATTCTTTCACCCATCGACCTTTCTTTTCTGTCCATAACTCCCCTCCGGTAATTTTTTTTCATCCTACCGGGCGGAAGTGGTTTGCAACAGAGCCACTTTGGAGTAATTTTTATGGTACCAATTTTTTTCGGCACCGCCGGCAAACGTCGCGGCAAAGGAGGAAGGAAAGGATGCTCTGGATGAATATCGACAGGGAGTCGGGGGTATCGATGACTCGCCAGCTTTATGGTCGAATACGGGAGGGGATACTCTCCGGTCGGCTCCAGTTCGGCGCTCGACTGCCCTCCAGCCGCGATCTGGCCGGCCACCTGCACATCTCAAGAAACGTAGTTCTTGAGGCCTATGACCTGCTGTATGCCGAAGGCTTTCTTGCCCCAAAACAGGGGGCGGGAACATATGTGGCAAGCGGTGCGGCCTTTGCCGGGCCTAAACGGATGGCACCCCCGACGGTTGAGGAAGTGACCATGGGCTACGACTGTCCAGCGGGCGTCATTAACTTTCGAGCCGGAACCCCGAATCTTAAGATGTTCCCCTCCAAACTCTGGCTGCAAATGCTCCGGGAGGTCCTGCTGCTGCCACCGGAGGAAATGCTTGCCTACGGTCATCCCGAGGGGCGGGCTGAACTGCGCCGGGCAATCTGCGAGTATGTCGTTACCCAACGCGAGGTGGTCTGTCATCCGGAGCAGATCGTCATCACCGCCGGTACCACCCAGGCAATCGGCATCGCCTGCCATCTTTTGCTCGGAGATCTGCGTGATGTGGTTCTTGAGGACCCCATCACCCGTGACATCCAGTTGATTGTTAAAAGCCATGGAGCCACTCTCCACGCCGTCCCGGTCGATTGCGACGGCATGCGAACGGCGGAACTCCCGAGGCAGCTCACCCCGGCCTTTGTCTACGTCACTCCGTCGCACCAGTTTCCCATCGGCGGCACCATGCCCATCCAACGACGTATCGAGCTGTTGCGCTACGCCGAGGCAACCGGTGCTTTCGTCATCGAAGACGATTACGACAGTGAATTCAGGTTTGACGGTCCGCCCCTGAGTTCCCTGCATGGGTTGCACCCGGACCGGGTGGTGTATATCGGCACCTTCAGTAAGACCCTTTGCCCCGCTATCCGCATCGGCTATCTCATCCTGCCCCCGCAGCTCATCGGCCTGGGAAGAAGCCGGAAGTGGCAGAGCGACCTGCACAATGAGGTCACCAGCCAGCTCGCCCTTGCCCGTTTCATCCGTCTTGGACACTACCTCCGACATGTGGCACGCATGCGCAAACATTACCAGCAAAGACGAAATGATCTGACCGTAGCGCTTGGCGAATTTTTTGGCTCACAGGTGCAAGTCCTCGGCAGTGCCACCGGCCTGCATCTCGTTGCCCGCTTTGCCGGGTACGAGTTTACTCCGGCTTTTTTTGCTGCCACGGAAAGCGCCGGAGCCCGATTCTATCCGGTCGATCCCCATGCGATGGCACCGGGATCACACCTCGATGAACTGCTGCTTGGCTACGGTAATTTATCATCTGCAGAAATTCGTGCCGGTCTTGCCATTCTTGCCGAACATCTTGATCATTACCGAACAGTTCCGGTGCGGTGTCGGTGAAATTTACTATTGACTTCACCTTCTCATTCTGATAAAAACCACAACCGCACCGGCACACATGAGCGGGAATAACTCAGTGGTAGAGTGCAACCTTGCCAAGGTTGAAGTCGCGAGTTCGAATCTCGTTTCCCGCTCCATTTCTTTTTGCAGCAATTCTCCCCCCAACAGCCGTTTTATCCATTTTTTGCCATCTGATTTTTGTTCGTCGTTTTTCCTTTCGCCCTTTCTCTAATTGGCCAACCCCCCAGGAATTTTCTTTGCACCGTCATAAATGATTGCTATTCTTAACAAGAACCCATAATCTCTTGCCGTTAAGCTACAATTGAGAAAGGGTTTTTACATCTATTCGGTAATTTCAAGATTTTTCGTTATTGCCATCCACTCGGAAAGAAATCTTCCTGAAGGCATATTCCCCGCAAAGGGCCCCGCGAAGATCCGGTGATCAGGATGAAGGTCAATTCAACATCTGGGAGTGAATTATGAGCGAGAAAGCAACGCTGACCATTGAGGGAAAGAGCTACGATTTTGATGTATTCACTGGCTCTGAAAACGAAAAATGCATTGATTTCCAACAGCTTCGCGACACTACCGGCTACATCACCATGGACCCCGGCTTTGGCAATACCGGCTCCTGTTACTCTTCCATAACCTATGTCGACGGCGCCAAGGGCATTCTCCGTTATCGGGGTTATCCCATTGAAGAAATTGCCGAAAAAGCAAGCTTTGTAGAAACCGCCTACCTCGTCCTTTATGGCGAGTTGCCAAAGGCTGCTCAACTGAAAACTTTTTCTGCAAGACTCAAGGAACACGCTCCTCTCCACACCAATCTTGAGCACCATTTTTCCGGCTTCCCGACCTCTGCACCGCCAATGGCTATTCTTTCGGCCATGCTCAACCTGGTCGCATGTTTTCATCCGGAAGTCCTTGACGTACCAACCACCGGCGACGAATTTGACCAAACCGTGGCACTGCTGCTCTCAAAGGTTCGAACCATCGCCGCCTTTGCCTACAGGATGGCCGCCGGCAAACCCATAAACCACCCCAATCCCAATTTGACGTATTGCGGCAATTTCCTGCACATGATGTTTTCCGACCCATACCAGGAGTACGAGGTCTCACCGGTTATCGATAAGGCCCTCAATCTCTTCCTGGTCCTGCATGCCGATCACGAGCAGAATTGCTCGACCTCGACCGTCCGGGTGGTCGGCAGTTCACGCGCCAATCTGTTCAGCTCAGTTGCCGCCGGGGTCTGTGCCCTCTGGGGTCCGCTGCATGGCGGTGCCAATGCTGGGGTGATCACCATGTTGGAGGATATTAAAAAATCCGGTCGACCACCGTCCTATTATATCGATCGCGCCAAGGATAAGGACGACCCCTTTAAACTCATGGGATTCGGCCATCGGGTGTATAAGAATTTCGATCCACGCTCCATCATCCTTAAAAAGCAGGTGCACGACGTCCTTGAAGCACTGCACCTCGATGACGACCTTCTCGATATAGCCCTGCAACTCGAACAGGTAACCCTGCAGGATGACTATTTCATCAGCCGCAATCTCTACCCCAATGTCGACTTCTACAGCGGTATCCTCCTCCGGGCCATTGGTATTCCGCTGAATATGTACACGGTCATGTTCGCCATCGGCAGAATGCCCGGCTGGATTGCCAACTGGAAAGAGTTGCATGACCATAAGCTGCGGATCTCCCGCCCCCGCCAGATCTATACCGGCCATACCACTCGCAGCTTTATACCCATGTCCGAGCGATAGACGGGAATTTGTGCTCGTGGTTGCACCCTTACTCCGGCTTCCAGGATTACTTTGGACGCCGGAGAATTACTCACCTTTTTCCAACCATCCCTTTCGTTGGTTGCCCTTCCAAATCGCTTCACCTTCCAGAGCAAACAGAAAATATTCCTTGACTTCCTAGCCCAAAAAGGCAACCAATGAATCAGACGATTGGGTGTCACTCTGTTGTTCCATTTGTGTGATTATTCAAACAGCTACGTGCACAACAGGTTGCACCATGCCAATGTCACACTGCATTGGCTGCGAAGAATCTTCTGTGATACATTTTCGAGAAAGATGTGGGTTCTGCAGAAACTGATGAACCCTTTGTTGAACTTCTAATATCGCATGAAAAATGCAAGAAGATAGGCACGTAATTTGCTTTTATAGTTAAGAACACAATTATGTGTATTAACTGGACGATTCCCGTCCAGTTAATAACTTGTTAGCAATTGGATAATATGAATCAAGAACACAACGAAAACGAGGCTAGTCGTGAATTGTTTGAAAACATTTGCAATCAGAAGAAGCAGTATGCGGACAAGATACCTGATTTTTACAAGTTAATAGTATCTCTCTCGGCTGTCCTTCTATCCGTTTTAACTGCACTAAATAAGAATCAGTTGACAAGAGAGCCTTACGTTGCTCTTCTCCTTCAGGCCACCATTGTTTCCCTTCTTCTGAATGTCGTATTTGGAATAACTGCACTTTACGGTCGGATAAAGACTCACCTGGACATAGTAAAAAATATTTGTCAGGAGGTAGACAATCAGAAAGGATCTTGCCTGAAGGCCCGTGAACGCTTGACAACAAATCCATTACTCTTCCAATCAAAGATATTCTCATGGTCTAACAACCTATGTTTTTGGTGTTTTCTCGTATCCCAGATACTTCTATCGTGGTATGCGATAATCTGCGTAAAATAATATATTCTGCTAACCACCGCATTAAGGCGGATTGCCGAAACAGCCCGGCAACCGCTTATGCGGAACGTTAGCAATACAGATGAATAAAAAGGAAAATAAATGGCGCGATGAGCACCGAAAATACGTAATTGAATACCTTGAAAGAGAAGGCGTTGATCATGGCAAAGTTGGAAAAGTTCCAGCCTGGGAGGTAATTCCCTACACCTCAATTTGGGCAATTGAAAGCAAGAAATTTCCGGGTTCGGTAGGTTGGTGGGTTGTATGTGGTGATCATCCAACAGATTATGTTTCATCTAAAGATATCAAAAACCCAAGAAAAGCATATGATGCTATTGCAAATCAGTGGCTTGATATTTGCGACTGCAAGGAAAAAAAGTTAGAACATCCGACAGTTAGAATAGAGTTAAAAGATGAAGAACAAATACAAATGCTTCGGCAAAGGGCTGAGACAATACTCGCTTGGGTTGAAGATGAATCAAATTGGGAATAATAGATAATTTTGCTAACGCCTCCACTCGGACCCCGCAAACAGCGCGGGTCCGGTGAGGCGGAACGTTAACTCTTTTGATGAATGCCTTCGGCATGAAAAGAAATTAAGGCGATAAAGGCATAAAAGAAAAAGAAAAAACTGCATTAAAAAAAATAACAGCAATAAAAGCAACAGCAATTAAAAGAAATTATTTGAGTTAACAAGTCGTTGCTGCTGAAGCCGCAAAGAGCGCGGCTTCAGCAGAACTCAACGTTAAATATCAAAAAAAAATAAAATGTGCTACTTCTTGTATATCTCAACAAATAGCGATCAAGACTTGGCCATTAATAATAATAAATTGATTAAATTTGAAAAAGCTCAAAATGAAGACGAAGAACTACCCAAAGAAATATTGAGTTATAAAAACATTTGGTATGTTGGTTCAGCAAGCGGTTGTAGCTGTAGCTTTCGTCATTTAATGACACCAGATCTAGGCTTTTCTGAGCCAGTTGATTGGTATGAAGAAGATGGTGAAGACATAGAAGCAACAAAACAGCTTTATGATGTCCTGAAAAAAGTACTAGAAAAGGGTAAACAGGTTGAGATTGTAGATAAATGGACCCAAGTTGAATCAAAAGACATAAAAGAAATGGAAATTTCTTTGTCAGAAATTAATCGTAATGAGTTTAGGTTCATCGAGAACTATAAATTTATCTTAAAAGACTGAAATAAAAATAAATTTAACAAGTCGTTTCTACGGAAGCCGCAAACAGCGCGGCTCCCGCAGAACTCAACGTTGGCTAAGACAGAGATTGATAAATGAACACGACCAAATCACGACTTACTGAAGCCCGTACAGTAGCTACTGACTTGCTTCAGAAGATTGAAACATCCGACTTGCCTATTGAACGACACCTCCTGCAGGCCAAACGGCTTGCACGATTACTCAGAGACACGGATGCGCAGAAATGGCTCGATCTCGAAATCAGCGGATACCAAGAGGGCTTCGATACGAGAACACTCGGCGACTGTTTCCAATATGCAAAGGCTGCTGGAAGAATCACAAAAGACAGCAAATACTTTTTAACCAGCTTGCCGCGTTTGGAGGCTGCTTGTGCAGCCGACAGGCAACGGGTTGAAAATGCTGGCTCTAAGCCAAATATTGGGACAGCAGAAAACTTCCTTGTCGCTCGAGCGACGACACAAATGCTGCAAGACCAAATTTCGGCACTGGGCGCAGTTAAGGAATCCTATCTGAATAATGTTGCATTATTTTCATCTCTGAAGGCGGCAATTCATAGTTACGTGACCGATACTTTGATTGCAATAGAGTTCGGAGACGTTGCCGAGTCGATCTTCGATAAACTTCGACAAGACGTCGACTCATTCATCCGCTCGCATAGTCCAAAAGCGGCAGAAAAGCTCCTCACTATCGCGGAAAGAATGGCTGAAGGAAACGCTGAAGCACACGCTGAAGCACTCACCTCCTGCCGCCGCTTGTTAATGACAGTAGCTGATTCAGTATTTCCCCCCTCCGATAAAGACTGGGTTGATGGTTCAGGAAAGAAACGCAAAGTTGGCGTTGACAACTACAAAAACAGACTGGTGGCTTTTATTGAGTCACGCCTCAAATCGAATAGTAGTCGCGCTATTCTAGAAAATGAGCTTGAACATTTATGCTCCCGATTGGACGCCGTGTATGAAAAGGCTTGCAAGGGTGTCCACACAGATGTTTCCGCTGAAGAGGCACGATTAGCCATAATTGAGGGATATATTTTCATAGGGGAAATAGCCCGGTTGCAGAAATTAACTGACCAATAAGCGAGTCCAAGTGTCGCTTGAAAAAATTCTTGGCTGTTTTGTAGCTTTTAGCCAACACCTAGAGAACATGAGGGACGTTGTTTAATTGTTGAATAGAAAATGTGGATATTGCCAACCAACCGTTTCAGCGGTCAAGCCGCTGAACTCACGGTTCTTCCAGTAATTTTCCGCTAACCATTGAAATTTAATGCAAAATATGTTACCGCTGCCCAGGTAGCGGGCTGCATAGCAGGTATGCTGATGTAGACCCGCTACCTGGGCAGCCAATGCGGGACTTTTTGCCTCAAAATTTTTGATAGAGTACGCTTCAAATTCTGAAGAACTAGAGGATTCACACGGACACCGCAAAAAGCGCGGTGCCGGTGATCCTCGCTG
>JAZDOW010000112.1:0-2485 GCA_043798185.1 Pseudomonadota bacterium
GGCGCCGTAAAAAATAAGTAAAATCTTGCCAAAGCTGTTGACCTGGGCTATAATCTCGCTCACCTCGGGCGCGTAGCTCAGTCGGTTAGAGCGCATCACTCACATTGATGAGGTCGGGGGTTCGAGCCCCTCCGCGCCCACTCAAATACCCCCACCCATGGGGGTATTTGCTTTGTTAAGCCTGTATATGGGGGGAATGGACTGTGTTGTGATATTCAGGAGTAAAACCTGCTGCAACCGGCTGCAACCCGATGCAACTATTTTCACGATCCAGCCTCAACCTTCTTGTAAAGCTGTACTGCAACGGGCATAACTAGATCGTCAATCAACTCTGCTACATCATTCTGCATTGTCGGGATCAGATGTCCGTAGATATCCAGAGTGATGGAAGCTCTCGCATGGCCTAATCGTCTGGATACTGTAATTACCGGGATGCCCTGGTTGAGCAGAATTGAAGCCGCAGTATGCCGAAGATCATGAAAGCGGAAGGGAGGAAGTCCAGTGTCATGGAGCAGCTTCTTAAAATCGCGCAGCAGATTGCGAGGATGGATAGGTGTGCCATTACTGGTGGTGAAGATCAATCCATACTCCTTCCAAACCTCACTTCCTTTTAGCCGTTCCGCCTGTTGGCGTTCGTGATGTTTGCGAAGAATTTCGATCGTTTTCGTCCCCAAGGCAATCGAGCGCTTGCCATAACGGGTTTTGGGAGATGAGAAATTGACGCCATTTCCATCTGGCCTGAGAAGCTGCCGTTCGATCTTGAGTGTTTGCTTGACCCAATCCAGATCGTTCCACTTCAGACCAAGTAATTCCATTTGACGCATTCCGGAAATAACGGCCAGGTAATAGAGGGCTTCCAAACGATGACCTTGAGCAGCGACCAATAATTGGCCGACCTGGCTTTCGGTTAAGATATCCATTTCGTTGGCTGGCTCTCTAGGTGGCTGAGCGAAGCTGGCCGGGTTGCGCCCGATCATGCAAGTCTTTACGGCTTGTTGCAGAGCACTATGAAGAGTGCCGTGGATCTTACGGATCGTGTAAACTCCAACCTGCCGATCAAACAACCCATTATAGAAGGCCTGGATGTATTCCGGGCGCAAATCACGAACTTTAATCTCACCGAGGTTGGGAATGATGTAATTCCGGATAAGCCGTTCGTAGTGCTGCCAGGTATTGGGCGCTTTGGATATTTTGGTACTGGTCAACCAGCTGGTTAGAAACTCTCCCAAACTGATTTTTGTGGATGCCAAGGTCATCCCATCATCAATCTGGCTGCGGGTCTTTTTTAACCATTCCTGGCACTCCCACTGTGTCTTGAAGGTATGGCTCAACCGACGACCTTGCAAAGTGGCCTGGACGGACCAGGTACCATTTGCCCGTTTGTAGATCGATCCTTCGTTGTTACCGCATTTCTTTGCCATTCCTGACTCCTTTCATTTTGAGATCAAGGAAAGGCAAGTCAATTATCCATTGAGTTGGTAAGGTGCGAGCGTGACACCTGATTGTAGCACTCATTGGAATATCTGGACCAGAAGGACGAGATGAAAAGATACTCGACATGTCCGACTGCGACTGGTTGGCTAGGCTAATACCTGTCCATCTGACCATGAATGTTCTTCTCAATATAAACTTCAAGATCTTGGGGTCTGACTCGGCAGGCTTTCCCAATTCGAACGACAGGGATTACGCCAGTTTGCAACAATTGATAAGCAAAGCTGCGTGAAATGCTCAACAGTGATGCAACCTCTGCCGGCTTCAACAAACGGTAAGTCTTTTGGATGCTGTTCTGATCAACAATGGATACATTCATGAATAGTTACTCCTAACTCAGACGAGTTCTCTATCACCTGTCTTAGAGAATCATCTACGAAAATGGCCTTAATTCTTGATTGAGTCTCGATCAATGGTGACATAGACAAACACCTTATTGCACGTATCAATGGATAGTGCAAGGTTTTTTCTGTAAATTCAAGATCAAGTGCTTCCTCTGAAGAAAAAGAACGAACTAATCTGAACCTTGAAAAGTCAAATATGTTCTGCCGGTCAGCCATTCATCGCTGATCTCGTTGAGCACGGCAGAGACCAGGCGCAAGCAGGAAGCTGGGTTCGGAAAGATACTCACCACGCGAGCCCTGCGGCGGACTTCCCGGTGTAGACGTTCCACGACATTGGTGGTGCGGATCAGACGCCGGTGAGCGGCCGGGAATGAGAAGACCATTAGTCCTTCCGGGATGTTCACAGCCATCCATTCAGCTAGGCGGGCAGCAGTCTTCTGGTACTTCTCAACCGCCTTTGCCAAGTAAGCCTCTGCGGTGGAGCGGTCGGGGGCATTGAAGATGGTGCGGATATCTTCGGCGACCTCGACTTGCATCTCCTTGCGAGGCACGTAGGCCTGGGCATTCTGTTGCAGGTGGAACTGGCAACGCTGCCAGGGAATGCCTCCGAAAACTGCCAGCCGGGCTGCACGGAGACCGGCGTGGTCATC
>JAZDOW010000114.1:0-4909 GCA_043798185.1 Pseudomonadota bacterium
TATTGGATGAAGACTCTCGTGTTTGGAACAATAACAGGGGCCCTCTATGCCGCCGTTTTCACCTATTTCGAGACGATCATACATTATTTTACCAAAGGCGGGATATACACATTATTGCCTGTGGCTGCGTTCCTTGTTTTCTTCTACATGCATGGTTCTTTTTTTAGTAATTTTTGGTCTGCTCTTAAAATCGAAGGTTCGAATATTGCTGTTGTGAAGAAAGCTGATGAAGAATCTCAATCCGTTGATAAACGTTCAGATACTAAACCATGGGCTCAAACAGGGGCATAAGGTTTCGCCGCACAACTGGAGAAGAAAATCATGCACGGACTATTAGTGCCTTACTCCTGATAACCTGCAACAAAAAATAAGAAATATGAGGAGTGTTTTGAAAATGGGGATTTCAAATGACCACCAAGGCACTTATCCCCGTGCTTTGCGGGGATTAGCTGATACTATACAACTTATGACGGGAGCCGCGATAATCCCGGTGAACATGTTCAACGCCAAGAGTGAAATGAACTCACTTGCAAGAGTACGGACTCAGAGACAAACATGTGTGCGATGATGAAGTCAATACTGGTAGCTGTCGATGTTTCCCATGTCAGTCGATCAGCTTTCAAACAGGCCTTGGCATTGTCGTCATCGATGCGTGCAAAATTGTTGGTTGTCGGTGTGACCCCTAAATATGAAGGGAATATGAGTCGTCTGAAAATTGAAGATGCAAATAGACAACTCAGCGAACCATTTCGAAAGAGTATTGAGGATGTAGCATCCTATGCAGCGTCCTTAGGATTCAAGGTCCAGACCATCCATAGGACAGGTGAACCGAGTGAGGAAATAGCTCAGGTGGCGGGGGAGCAAGGCGTCGACCTGGTTGTTCTCGGCAATGCAAAGCGTTCGAAGGTAGAACAGGTTTTGTTCGGGGGATTAAGCTCGAAAGTAATTGCCGCCAGTCCCTGCGATGTCCTGCTAGTGCCGGAAATGTCAGAAATTCGCTTTAGGAAAATTCTTGTTGGTATAAATGGCACTCCTGCAAGTAAAGCAGCCGGACTTCGAGCACTGGACCTGGCCGGGAGCTACGGCAGTGAGGTTCATGCAGTTGCTGCTATCGATGTATCAACGGAACAGAGTCTCCGTTACGGCGTATTAAACAACGCCAGACAAAAGGGATTTAAAGCTCTGGAGGCTCTCACCAGGGAAGGAGAGCGGCTTGGGTTACGTGTCGTCACCGAGTTGCAAGAAGGCTCTCCCGGAAATTGTCTGACAGGTTATGCTCAAAAAAACAATATTCAACATATTATTTTGGGCTCAAAAGGCGGCTATTTCGGTGTGAGTGATAGCCGCCTTTTAGGCAGTATGGTCGAGCGTGTCGCTGCACTGGCAACCTGCCCTGTTCAGGTTGTTAAAAGCAATGTCTGAAAGGGAACCGGAATGTAACGTGAAACGAGTGAGTTAAAGAGAGAATTCCTACAGAAAAGGGGTGAATTATGGAACCGTCAATACTGTTTGCTGAATTTATATTAGGCATGTGTGCTATCCACCTGATTGGGATGGCATCTGATCACGTCGCTCAATGGCGGGCAAAGAGTAGCCCAAGGCAACGTACCACTTCTGGGGATTTGGTTAAAAAAGCTCTCCGAAGCGATTGGTATGTTTTCTTTAGTTGCTCGGATCTCTATGGAAAAGAGCCGAAGAAAGAACAGAGTCAAGCTGTAAAGCCTGCCGATAAAGTAAGGTCTAGCCGTGACCAGCGTCCAACTTTGAAAGCCTAGAATTTTACGTCACGGTTTACCGGAACAGGTTCTTTTCCATGAAATTTAAGAAGGTTAGTGACTGAGATGAAAATTAAAATCCCAGGACAGCCTGATCCGGACATCTTCCGTGACAGAAAAAAATATGCCCTCTGGTTTGCTTTCTTCCTAATGGGGGTATGTGTCAGTGTGGGTGTTGCAGTATTCGCTGTCTATTTTGACACTCACCATTACAAGAATCTGGACAATTGGGCTATTGGCACTCTGGTTGGATCAGCATTGGGTATTACTTGGTTCGGTAACCGTCTGCAAGCCTATAAGAAGCTCTACCGGCCCCATAGAGAAAAGCTTGTGGAGCTACGCTCAAATCATCCTGAAATAGAGCTATTTTGCGCTGAGGTGGAAGCTATGGGAAGGAGATTGATACAGGCAGAATATGAGGCATTTATTGAGTATGCCCTTTCTACACCGAGGATACCGACACCCAACAACCACCGTCACTTGATCGAATAACCGCATCGATAAAAAGCGCCCCGGCCAGACCGTCGGCGGAAGTCGGAAAATGCAGAGCTAAAGGTTCGGGATCGACCCCGGCAATGTGGGCCGCAATAACCTCGGCGGCATCTTTATAGAGGTTGGCGAACGCTTCCGGAAAGCCCTCCGGGTGGCCGGCAACCAGTCGGCTGGCACGGGCGGCCAGGGGCAGAGTGCCCGGTCCGTTGGCAATTCGGGTCTCCATCGGCAGGCCGGTCTGGACGAGAGGCCGGAAGGTGAGGAATTGTGGCGTTTCCTGCCGCCACTCGATGCTCCCTTTGCTGCCGCACACTCTGATCTGCAGACCGTTGCCCATGCCGGCTGCGGCCTGGGTAACCCAGAAGCTGCCACGTGCGCCGTTGCCTAGACGAAGCAGCGCCCCGGCGAAATCATCGGTCCTGCGACCGGGGATAATGGCTCCCCGTTCGGCGCAGACTTCCATGACCTCAAGACCGGTTATATAGCGCAGGAGATTATGGGCATGGCTGCCGATATCACCGAGCACAAGCGACGGTCCGCTCTTTTCCGGAATATTTTTCCATGACCTTGGGCCGGTAACCGAATCCGGCTTGCTGTCGTCGGCCCGGTTGCCTTGAACATATTCCACCTGGACCAAACGAATCGTTCCGAGCTCGCCCGCCGCTACCATCGCTCGGGCCTGGCGGGTCATGGGATAACCAGTGTAGTTGTGGGTCAGGCAGAAGACCATCCCTTTTTCGACCACTCTTGCGTGCAGTTGTTGTGCCTCGGCAAGGCTGTTGGTCATCGGCTTGTCGCAGATGAGATGAAAGCCCCGGTCAAGAGCCGCCATAGCGTAGCTGAAATGACTGTCATTGGGGGTCATGATCGCCACCACATCCGCCCCGTCCGTCCGCCCCCTCTCTGCATCAAGCATAGCGGTAACAGAATCATAGCCCCGACCTTCGGGCAGACCAATGGCCCGACCACGCTCGATGGCCCGCTTTGGATCGGAGGAGAGAACGCCGGCGACCAGTTCATAGCAGTCATCGAGCCGTGCCGCCATGCGATGCATCGGACCGATAAACGACCCCGGCCCACCGCCGATTACCGCCAAACGCAACCTTCTGCCAAGAAGGGCAAATACCGGATTGCTGTGCATGACAATGGCCACCTTGCCGCGAAGATTAAATGCATCAAGTATCATAGTTTCACCCTCAACCGGCATGGCACTGGAAAATAGTGCTATATAAATATACCAACAAATTTACCGCAATCGGCTCATGGGCACATGATCCATATCGCCGAAATTCTGATTCTCACCGGCCATACCCCAAATAAAAGTATAGTTGGCCGTTCCCGCCCCGGAATGGATCGACCAGGAGGGCGAGAGCACAACCTCACCTTCGCGGACCACCAGATGCCTGGTCTCATCCGGTTCACCCATGAGGTGAAAGACCACCGCGTCCTCCGGCATATTGAAATAGAGATAGGCTTCCATTCGCCGCTGGTGAGTATGCACCGGCATGGTGTTCCATACCGAACCGGTTTCGAGCATAGTCATACCCATCACCAGTTGGCAGCTTTTCGCTCCGCCCGGATGGATGTATTTGCGAATGGTCCGTTTGTTGCTGGTGGCGCTGTCACCCATAACCACCGGTTCGGCATCGGCCAGGGCAATCTTCACCGTCGGCAACTTGGCATGGGCGGGTGCGCTGTTCAGGTAGAATTTGGCAGGTTTATCCGGATCGAGGCTTTCAAACCGCAGGTCCTTCGTACCCAAACCGACATACAATCCCTCACAGGATGCCAGGTCATACGACATGGAGTCGGCCACCACCCTGCCCGGACCACCGATATTGATTACCCCGAGCTCCCGGCGTTCAAGGAGGAACTCGGCACCAATGATCTTCGGGTCAACGACCAAGCTCAACGGGCCGACTGGGCAAACACCGCCGACGATAAGCCGGTCGTAAAAGCAGTAAACGAGTTTCGACTGGCTCGGGACGAACAGACCCTCCACCAGGAAATGATTGCGGAGCTCTTCGGTATCAAACATCATCATATGTTCCGGATGCACCGGATGTCGTACTTCCATGGCAATTCTCCTTAGTGCCTTAGAAATTCATTTCTTGTTTTTTGAGAATGAATTTCTAAGGCACTTATGCCCCCTTGTGGGGTGTTAATTGTGAACTCTTACTTAAGAAAATCCTGCCGCAACGGGGTAAAGGTATCCACCAGGCGGACATGTTGACTGAGCAGCTGGATGGTGTGGGGAATATCGGGCGGCACGGCGAAAATATCACCCGGCCCAAGTTGGGTCGATTCATCGCCGATATGGACAATCAATTCTCCTTCCACCACATAGGAAACCTGCTCGTGCGGATGGGAATGCGGCGGATCGGGAGCCATACCCGGCCCGTCGTCAAAGTCGATTACCACCACCATCAAATTATCGGTATGACCGAGGTAGCGCTGCCGCCCGGTACCGATAACCTCCTTAATCATGGTACTTTCTTTTAAACTGAAGTTTCCTGTGAATTTATATATCATAAATCCTGCTGCCTCTAAGCAACCATGCGCAGCAGCGTTTTAACGAAAGAATTTTGTGGTCTTTGCTTTGGTAATGGGCAAATCGATTGAAAATTCTGATCCAATGCAGC
>JAZDOW010000122.1:0-66091 GCA_043798185.1 Pseudomonadota bacterium
TCTGTCGCATAAGAAGCTACCTGACGACCTGCAGGAAACAGGATGTATCTGCGACTGAAGCACTACGTTTACTGTTCCAAGGTAAATGGCCGGCATTCATGGAATCTGCAGAAACTTAAATAAGTGCTAAATAGTTACAAATTTTCAAAAACCAGCGAAGCCTGCTATCAGGAAGCCAGCAATTGTTACTCTATCTTTGTGGCGTCTAAGACATTTGCTTATATTTTTCTCGAATGCATCAATTGTTCTAATATCATAAAGGAATGTGAAAAAGATGCCGAAATAGCTCGAAAGATAATTGATGACAAAATTGTTCTCTTTGATGGAATTAACCAACCACAAACTCTAATAAATTGTGCACTCGAAAAGGATGAAGACCGGTACAGTTCAAATGTTGCTGCAATTCTTACTTTAGCAAATGGATTTGACAGATCATCGTTTCTCGATTCAATAACTAATTAATATTTATAGGAGACATAAAAATGGACGAACGTTTGAAAGAATTACTAAAGGATTATGAATATTGGAAAGAGAATAGAGAATACCTTTGCTGGAACCCAAAACCAACCTCTCAGTTTAAATTGTTTTCAGGAAATAAAGTCCACAATACAATTGGACTTATAAACGATGCCATAAACAAAGAAAACGATGATAAACCTTTATCTCAGTTGACGGTAGATAAGGTATTGCAACTGAGTAAGTTTTGCATCTAAGTGCGCCTATCTTTCTCATTGTGCTATCGTAATGTCTGTACGATTCCTATTTAGACAATTTTTGGATATTATAAGCATAGTCAGATATGTCAAAGATCACAATATTTGCCTTAATTGCAGCACAGATAAAGAAGGTAAGGAGTCTTGCAATCACCCACGAATTGGTAAATATGCCAATCAAGAACGAAATGACGGTAAAAAGCTTAAACCATTAATTTGTTCCGTGTTTTCTGAAAAAGGCACTGATCCCAAATTATTACAATATTTTCAGGCCAAAAGGACTCAAGTTTTAATGATTATCGCCATTGTGGTTAGCTTGATGTCAGGTGTTTTCATGCAATGGTATTTTAGGATTAACAACGACACAAAGTACAACACAGAATTGGCTGATATTAAGATTAAAATCGCTTGTATTCAAAACAATTTAAAGCAAAACAATGATGACATAGAAACGAAGACGAGGATGGTTAGCGAAGAATTAAGAAAACAAGATGCTGAAATCAAGAAAGATGCCGACCGCTTTGAAACTAAAGTTAATGAAATTAATTTGCTTACTAAAAGTCTTTCAAATGACATAGCTTTCTTGCGAGGCCATCATAATAAGAAAAAAACAAACTAATTTTCGTGAAACGATAGAGGGTGTTCAAAATTTCGTATCAGTTCACTGAACGCTGATATAATCAGAATTGACATAAGGCAAGAAAACAAAGAATTCGATTTCACCGCACTCAAAGATATCCCAGACGGGCAAACCGCTTCTGTGTATATTGAAATTTCTTATCCGGTTATTCAAAACAGTTGGCAGAGGTTGATCCTGAATAAGATTCATATGAAGGACGCTCTCCTTCAAGCTAAAGTTTTCATTGTTATGGAAACTCAGACCTTACCATGGGCATCATAAATAATGCCCTTTTTTGTTCCGATTTCAGGTGGCGTGTCATAAAAATCGGATCGGGAATGGATAATGAATATCTCGCCTACCTTTTGGTAGATATAACTGTCTGTAGAATGGACAATTATCCCATCATAGCGCTTGGATTTATCGGGTTGCTGTGATAGATAAAGATTGTATATCCTTGGTTTCAGTTTTCCAGCTTTACTCACTTCCTGGCACTTCCAATCGCCATTTTCTTCGGCTTCAACAATCCGTTGGCCATTCATCACTATCAATCTCAGCTTCATAACTGGCAGTCCTCTTTAATCTTCAATAATCGCCACAAGCTGCAACAGTGAAAGATCGGCCTCGACCTCTTGTTCGTCATCTTCATATTTCAACCATGTGTATCCATCAGTCAGGGGCATGTGTGAGAGGATCAGGCGGGCGAGCCTACCCTCATGTTTTACTTGCACATGAAGGGCTTTCTTAACTTTCCTTTCCAGCGATTTCCGAATCGATTCGTTACGGTCTTTATCATCACTCTTTTCTTCTTCACTGGAATCCTCGAAGGCTCCCTTTACATCCAGAAATTCACGAAGCAGCCGGACCGAGGACCGTGTGATTTCCTGGGTCTCGTCAGCCAGCCAGAAAACTACTTCCTGGGGATTTTTTTTATTCGCGGTCACAAGATCGTTGATTACGGTAACGTCATTTGCTCTGCCATTGTTATAGGCTTCGGCTATTGCAGGAGGAAGGTTGAGAAGCGCGTAATGGTGGGTGATGAAGGTTGGTGATTTGCCGATCTCCTTGGCAATATCCTTCATTTTCTTCCCTCTATTGACTTCCCGGCCGATGAATTCAGCAATCTCAAACGCAGTCAGTTCATTACGCTGCAGATTCTCGATTATCTGGTCGATCTCATCATAATTGTCATCAATGAAGGCAGGAATGGCTGTGTAGCCGGCGATACTGGCGGCACGATACCGGCGTGCTCCATGATTGATAATATAACGACCGGGATCATTAGGATTATTGCGGATGGAAACAGGAGATTTTACACCCCGAGAGCGGATGGTTTCTGCCAGTTGATTCAAGCTTTCTTCAGAAAAGCCAGGATTGTTGTCTTTGCGGGGCTGATTAGGATCCTCGTCTATCAGGTCTAGATCAATATTGAGAGGCTCAGCAAAATTTCTAGCAGGTTTGTTCAAAGCTGAAAATACACGGCTCACAGCTTGGGAAACAGCCCCTTTGGATATTCCAAGTTCAGCTGCATATTGTGACTGGGATTTCCCCTCGACCAGCACGCCTCTGGCTATATCAGTAGTTTGCCGACCAATTTTCAGCTCACCGATGATTTTTCTGAACTGAGCCTCGGTTAATCTTTTTTTCTTCATCCTCATACGCAACCATAACAAACAGTACTGTGAGCAGAATGAATGCTCCAATAAAACGATATCCAGGGTGTCTGTCTGGCGTATCCCAGTAGACGAGCATCAAGACAAACTGGAAAAGGCAATAGGCAATCCCTACCTTTTCTATGAGTGGGTATGCAAGCACAAGGATAAAATACAAAAATCGGCCGATACCTCTTAGTATTTTTGCCATTCTCATATAGAATTTACCCAGATTAATTCGTTTTTACGGCTTAATTAATTTTTGCCTTGACCCAATAAGCCAATTTTATCGATGGCATCCAGTTTATGGTTATGGAGTAAATGCGTATAACGCTGTACCATCTGTAAGGTTCTGTGTCCGAGAATATCGGCAAGTGTACGGATGTCAACTCCTGACATGATCAAATGACTTGCAGCTGTATGACGAAGATCGTGCAGATGTATATCCGGCAATCCTGCTCGTTTTCTCACCATATCGAAGGCTTCCCTGAATTTTATCCCCGGTCTGGCTTTGACCCGCTCAGACTCCATTGGTCTGCCTTTCAAAAAAACCAGGGTTCCATCTTCGCCCATGGTAATTTCTCTCAATTTTGACAATTCTTCCACGAGTACTTTGGTCAATGGTACCCAGCGTGGATCTTTGTTTTTTGTATCTGAAAGGTAGATTACCCGATGCGCTAAATCGACTTGATTCCAGTGAAGACCAGCCGCTTCAGACGCCCGCATTCCGGTATGCAGAAGTGTCAGGATATAATAGTAGAAGGCTTCATTTCTTGATTTACGACTGGCTTCCAGCAATTTGGAAGCTTCTTCTTCCGTTAAAAAACGTGTTCTTCCTCTGGGTGGTGCAGGACGATCGATTTCAAGAACAGGATTTTCAACCGGAATTCCCCATTCCTTTTTTGCCTTGGTGAAGAGATGTGATAATAAAGCCAACTCCAGCCGGACAGAATATGCTGAGACTCTCTTCATTCTGAGATCCCGGTATTGGGCCACAGTAGCAGTAGAAATGGAACCGAAAGGTGTTTCTGTTCCAATTTGTTCCTTTAATCGGGCAGCCGAAGCCTTTTCCCGCATGTGAGTATTGATCGCTTTGTTGCAGGAGATTGTGTCTAAATATCTGTCAACGGCTTGTCCAAAGGTGATATGCATGGCCAAACGAGGATCGTTATACTTGCTGGCTTTTATTTCCCCTTCAGTTTTGGCAGCCCATACGGAAGCCTCTCCCTTGGTGTCAAATGTTCGGCTTGCAGACGGATATCCCTTTATACGGACGGTAGCTGTAAAACTCCAGCCATTCTTTTTTTTCCTCTTTATGATTCGCGCCATGTCATTCGTTCCATTTTTGTTCCACTGTTATAGAAAAAAATAGCACTAAACAACAAAAGATAGCAAGAGATTTTATTTTCAGAGAACGAAATAGAAAAGGCTTTATCCCTGTATTATTGGGATAAAGCCTTGATTTTTACTTGGTGCCGAAGGTCGGAATCGAACCGACATGGGATTGCTCCCGCTGGATTTTGAGTCCAGTGCGTCTACCAGTTTCACCACTCCGGCGTAGCAATGGTTTATACCTTATTTGGCGGTTTTCCGTCAAGGGCAAAAGGGGGCAGTTCCATTATCTGTATGCAGTTTCGATACCATCGACCTGCTTCACTCCCTCACCAGAAGAAAACCATTGCCGTTCAGGCGTTTATATTCCTTATACTGTCGTATAACCTTGGTCACGTATTGCTGTGTTTCGAGAATTTGCGGTATTCCGCCGGTGCGGGCAACTAAGCCCGGCCCGGCATTATAGGCTGCCAGGGAAAGTTTCAGATCGCCATTAAAACTATCAAGGAGTTGGCGAAGATAGCGTGTACCACCGTCAATGTTTTCCAGCGCATTAAAGGGGTTTGCAACGTGCAGTTCGCGGGCTGTATCCGGCATCAACTGCATCAGACCCTGGGCTCCACGCCGTGACACCGCCCGATGGTTAAAAGCGGATTCAGTTTGTATGATCGCCTTGATAAGGATAGGTTCAATCTGGTAGCGGCGGCCTACGCGTCGAATGTCATGATCGTAGGCTGTAGAATCGGAAGACCCTCCATCCGTCGTTGTTATACGAATTCCGTTATTCTGATTCAGGGAATATTCTCGACAATTGGCGCCAACCGGAGCATTGGTAAAGTTCATTGCCCCCGATTTCTCACGGCAGATATACATCGACCCAGCCCACACGCCCGAGGAGGGCACCAGCAAGGTCAAGATGACAAGGATAAAAATCCTTGCAACACCTAAAGGTGAAGAGATTCTTCGCTTGACAGTCATTTATTTCTTTCGCTTGTCCCAGTCTGCAAGAAATTGTTCGATTCCTATGTCGGTAAGTGGGTGTTTGGCAAGTTGGGCAATAACCTTGAAGGGAATTGTCGCAATATCCGCGCCGATAAGCGCTGCATCCAGCACGTGCTGAAGACTCCTGATACTTGCCACGATGATCTCACTCTGGTAGCCATAGTTGTCGTAGATGGTGACGATATCACTGATCAGATCCATGCCTGGATTGCCGATATCATCAAGACGACCGACGAAGGGGCTGACATAGGTGGCACCGGCTTTCGCAGCCAACAACGCCTGCGCAGCCGAGAACACCAGGGTCACATTGGTTTTAATTCCTTCGGCAGTCAGTGTTTTAACTGCCTTGAGCCCTTCTACTATCATCGGTATTTTGATGACAATATTCTCAGCAAGCTTTGCCAATGTGCGCGCTTCACTCAGCATTCCCTCGGCTTTGAGGCTCACTACCTCGGCACTTACCGGTCCATCGACTATCTTGCAGATTTCGGTGATGATCTCTTCAAATGGCTTGCTTTCTCTGGCTATCAATGAAGGATTGGTAGTGACGCCATCAACCATGCCCATTTCCACGCCTTTTTTAATTTCTTCTAAATTGGCGGTATCGATAAAAAACTTCATTTTGATTCTCCTTGTCTGGTTCTGAAAGTATTACAACACTCCTGGCTGCAAAAATATATTTTTTCCCCCCGCCATTCAAACAGGACAGCCTGACGGCTTGGTACGAGTTTTTTGCAAACCGGATCCTCTACAAGAGTATCGTTGAGCTCCATATCCGATGGCTGATGACCGTCCCTTTTCTTCGCCGGAGCGGCGGATTTTCGCCCACCAAAGATCAGCCGGTAGGCGATATAGAAAAGAATGATAAGGATGATTATCCGTAATGGACTCAAACCGACCTCGCTTTTTCAATTCTCTTATACCGGCGGACACGATGAGATGAGCATTCCCCGGCGTGAGGAGGAGAAGACACCACCTATTCGTCCCAACTCCCGGAGACCATTTCCTGCTTTTTCGATTCGCCGACCAGGATTTTCTGCAATAACAGCATTTCCATTTCGGAAATTGTCATACCACTGACACAATCCCTGAAGCTCGGTTCAAGCTCCGCAAAGGGCGCAAGCACAAAAAGCCGGTCGCCTATTCGCGGATGCGGCAAGGTCAACTCAGGCATGTCGATCACCCTGTTGCCGTAATACAGCAAATCAAGGTCAAGACTGCGGTCTTGATAACCAAAGCTTTCACTGTCCCTTGTCCGACCGAATTTTTTTTCTATCGCCAACAGCACCTCAAGCAATGCGAGGGGCAAGAGAGAAACCTGCAAACGCCCCACGGCATTAGTAAACCAGTGCCGGCTGGTCATGCTTACCGGCGCAGTCATGTACGGGCTCGACAGACCATCAAGGCGAACTCCCGGTACCATCCCGAGGGTGTCCCAAGCCTCACGTAAAATTGCCCGGCCATTACCGAGATTTGAACCCAGCCCAACAATTGCCTTTACTTCTTCAATCATTACCCCTTGCTCCCTTGGGGATGGGTCACTTCATGGAAAATTCTTCATAAAAAACATGTAAAAATATTTTATGAGTGACCAGGGTATTAAAAATCCTTTAAGTCAAGGACATCGGACATCGAATACATCCCAGGCTCCTTGCCGACAATCCAGGCGGCAGCGGTGGCAGCGCCACGAGCGAAATGATCACGACTGTGCGCCCTATGCACCAGCTCGATACGTTCTCCTGGGCCGGCGAAATAGACACTATGTTCGCCGACGATATCGGCGGCCCGGATACTCTGAATGCCGATCTCCTTTGGCCTTCTCTCGCCGATAATACCGTTGCGCTCGAACACCACCACCTCAGCCAAGTTTCTGCCGACTCCTTCTGCCGCCATCTCTGCAAGCTTCAAAGCTGTGCCGCTGGGCGCGTCCTTTTTCTTGTTGTGGTGCGCCTCTATGATTTCGATGTCATAGTCATCGCCGAGAATCTGTGCTGCCTTTTTTACCAGTTTAAACAAGACATTGACGCATACCGACATATTGGGAGCCTGTACACAGGGAAATTTCTTCGCTAGTTCCTTCAGTTCAAGCAGATTCTCGGGGGTGAGTCCGGTGGTACCGATAACCATTGCCCGGCCATGTCTTGCCGCCACCCTGGCAAATTCCATGGTCGCTTTATGAAAGGTGAAATCAACAATAACATCGCCTTTATCAATGGCCGACTCAATACCTTCGCCGATAATTACCCCGTTTTCCGCACCTAGTGCAAGAAGACCCGCGTCTTTACCGATAGAAGGGTGACCCAACGCCTCAAAGCCTGCAACATATTGCAGCTGTGGATGGCGGTTGACCATATCCGCTACACGCTGCCCCATTCGCCCCGCCGCTCCGGCAATTATTACCTTTATCATCTCTGCTCCTTATACCTGAATTACCCTTCAGATCATCTTGAGTACCCGCTGCAATTCGTTTCTTTTTTATAAACGAATTTCGTCAAGGTACTTATCCCGTCCACCGGGGATGGAAGAGTTATATAAGGCCGATGTTCCGCATCGCTGCCTGTAATTTTTCCATATTCGCACTGCCCATCGGGGCGAGGGGCAACCGCGGCAAACCGCTACGAATTTTACCCATCACTTCCAGAGCCTTCTTGGCGGGAACTGGATTCGGCTCGACAAACATCAGTTTCATCAGCTCAAACATCCGATAATGCAGCTCATTGGCCTTTTTAATATCGCCGGCAAGCGCCGCCCCCACCATCTCCGACATGCCTTGCGGATATACGTTGGAGATTACCGAGATCACCCCTTTGCCACCGATAAAAATGGTCGGCATCGAGGTAAAGTCATCACCGGACAAGACGATAAAGTCCTTGGGACAACGACGGATAACATCGGAGATCTGCTCCAGACTGCCGGAGGCCTCTTTGATGCCGATGATATTATCGATTTCCGCCAAGCGGGCGACGGTCTCCGGCAACATGTTCACCACCGTCCGGCCAGGCACATTGTAGAGAAACATCGGGATATCGACCTTTTCGGCAATCTCCCGGAAATGCAGATACATGCCTTCCTGGCTGGGTTTATTGTAGTAGGGCACGACTGACAATACCGCATCAGCCCCGCTTTCCTTGGCACTCTCGGTGAGTTCTATTGCCTCAAGGGTATTGTTTGCTCCGGTTCCGGCGACCACCGGCACTCGGCCAGCGACCGTCTTGACGGTCAGATCAATAACCCGTTTATGTTCATCGAATCCAATCGTTGCAGATTCTCCGGTGGTGCCGCAAGGGACGATGCCGTGGGTACCTCCGGCTATTTGCATTTCTATGAGGTCAATCAACCCCTGTTCGTCCAATCGGCCGTCAACAAATGGGGTTACTAGTGCAACAAGCGCTCCGTGAAATTTTTTCATGACTCCTCCCAATCCTAATTTTGCACCATGATTATCTGCACGATCTCTCAGAGCAGCGCTTCAGCGGTCAAGTTTCCTGTATAAACAAGTCTTGTCGATCCCTGCAGGAATACGTTGTCCGCCACCGGCCCATCGAATATATCAAATAATATCGTCAGCATTTCCCCGCCGGAGGTAATGACTTCGATGGGTGATTCCATTCCCTTCTGCATCGCCGCAAACAGCGCCGAGGCAACACAACCGGTGCCGCAGGCCATGGTTTCGGCCTCGACTCCACGTTCATAGGTACGTACCTTCAGTCGACCATCGGGCAATACCCGGACAAAGTTGGCGTTGGTCCCCTTCGGTTCGAAGAGCTGGTGGAAGCGAACCACCCGTCCCCAGGTTTTGACGGGAACATCGTCATCATCAACGAAAATAACCGCGTGGGGGACGCCGGTATCGACATAACCGACCGCTCTTTCTTCATCTCCTAGGGAAACTGAAAGTCCTAGGCGAAAGTCCTGGGGAACCGTCATTTTGACTCTTACCTCTGCCTCTTCGTCGCCAATCTCCGCCTCAATAATTCCTGCCAGGGTGGCAATCTTCATTTGCTTGCCGGCAATCCCATGCCGATAGGCGAACCGCGCCACGCATCGTGAGCCGTTGCCGCACATTTCAGCCACTGAGCCGTCTGCATTATAAAAGTTCCAGGCAAAATCGGCGACAGTCGATTCCTCAATAAAAAACAAGCCGTCCGCACCAACAGAGAACATCCGGCGACATATTTTTCGTGCCAAATCCGCCTGCTCCTCCGGGGGAATTCGCAAGCTACGGTTATCAATAATCACGAAATCGTTGCCGGTTCCGTTCATTTTCTCAAAAGGAATGGGAAAATCTACCATCTCTTTCACTCCTTATCTTTTTCATTGTATATGATTTATGCGTATTTTCAATCTGAGAGCCCGATAAAAATGCTCAACTTTTTAAAACCACCAAGACAAAAGAGCCCTCCTACCGCATCCATTGCGGCGGGAGGGCATCTGCTTGCAACACCACAATGGTTAAGTTCTTCTAATTCCTGATGGTAACTTCTTTTGATTTGCTGCTCTCATTGGCGGGTGTTGCCTTGTCAAAGGCCGTAATCGCATAGTAATATCGTACGCTAGCATCTGCCTTGCTGTCAACAAAGAGAGTATATGTCGGCTCCACCTGGCCAACCATCTCATAGCTATCCCGATCAGCCGCACGACGATAAACCTTGTACCCAGCGAGATCATCAGCCTTGCTGCGATCCCAAAAGACTTTAATGCCCTCAGCGGTCTGTACCGCGCTCACTCCGCTCGGCGGTTCCGGTGGAGACAGGTCAATCGGCGTAGTCTCAGCTTTTTGGCTTATCCCGCCTTCCGCCAATTCCTTGTTAAACTCAGTCAATGTCTGGACGGAATAGAAATATTTCTGGCCGTTGATGACCTGGGGATCAATATAGCTGGTAGCGGCAAGCGGTTCGCCGATCTTGGTGAATTCCTTGCCGTCTAAACTTCGCAACACCTGGTACTTAATCGCCATATCCTTGTTGGCAGTCTTCAGGGCTACCGGCTGCCAAGCAAGCGAAATCTGACGATCTCCGGGAACCACCGTCACTTTCTCGGATGGTGCTGCCGGGTCGAACCAGACAAACGTTACAACATTGGAATCGGCACTGTCGGCAAGCCAACTGTTACTGGAACGGACCTTGAAAAAATACTTATAGCCGGAACGTACCTGATTGTAATCGTAGACAAACTTCCTTCTTATCTTGCCGTCCAGCGGTGATCCGCCATTCACTTTCACCGGCTCCACATAGGGTATCGGACAGCTGCCGCAATAATTCTCAAGAGGTATTTCCGCAAGAAACAATTGAAAAGAAGAAATATCGTCGAGTGTCGATCCTTTAATACTTTTAACCGGATATGACCAGGTGAGTTGTACTCCTTTCTCACCCACCGTATAACGCAGATCTTCAATTGCCTGTGGGACAACGCTTTCAGGGGGCAGCGGTTTGTTTTTAACGCCGCACCCACCAGCCAGAAGAAATGATGCGCCAAGAAAGAAAACGGTCATGACCTGCACAAAGCCTCTGTTTTTCATCATCCAATCCCCAGTTGTTTTTCCGCCGCCACCAATGCTTCCTCAACTCTCAGAATGCCGGTTCCGCCGGTAGATATCCGGCTGTTGACCGATCCCTCGATACTCAACACTTCATAAACGTCTTTGCCGATCACTTCGGAAAATTGCCCCAGCTCCTGAATATTCAGGTCCGGCAGCTCACAACCTTTTTCAAGACAATAAGCGACGGCTCTGCCGACAATACCATGCGCCTCGCGAAAGGGCACATTTTTCAGAACCAGATAGTCGGCAAGATCGGTTGCCGTCATGCAGCCCTTTTTAGCAGCAGCTGCCATCCTGCCCGTCTTGAAATTAAGATTTTCAAGCAATTCTGTCATAATGGCAAGACATGCCGTGACCGTATCGACGGCATCAAAAACCGGTTCCTTGTCCTCCTGAAGATCCCGATTATAGGTAAGAGGCAGGCCTTTCATCAGGGTTATCAGGGTCATAAGGCTGCCGACAACCCGCCCGCTCTTGCCTCTGATCAACTCGGGAATATCTGGATTTTTCTTCTGCGGCATGATTGATGATCCGGTGCAGAATTTATCGGAAATATTTACGAAGTCGAATTCCTGGCTTGACCAAAGGACAAGTTCCTCCGACAATCTGGAGAGATGCAACTGGGTCATTGTGCAGCAACTGGTAAACTCGATGGCAAAGTCCCGATCACCCGAGGTATCCATGGAGTTTGCAGTAACACCGGCAAAGCCGAGGTCGGCGGCGACCTGCTCTCTATCAATCGGCAACCCGGTACCGGCCAGGGCCGCACAACCGAGAGGCGAGAGATTGAGGCGTTTGCGACAATCAACCATCCGTTCCCGGTCCCTCCCGAACATTTCGTAGTAGGCCAGCATGTGATGGGCTATCTGTACCGGTTGCGCCCGCTGCAAATGGGTATACCCCGGCATAACCTCACCGAGGTATTTTCTGGCGAGGATAACAAAAGCCCTTCGAATTCCGTCCAGCAGGCGTATAACTTCGTCGCACTGATCTCGGAGATAGAGCTTGAAATCCAGGGCAACTTGATCGTTTCTGCTGCGGGCGCTGTGCAACTTTGCTCCGGCAGGACCGATACGTTCAACCAGGGCCTTTTCGATATTCATATGAATATCTTCCAGCTCCTGTTTAAATTGAAAGGTTCCCTGGGATATTTCCGCCCCAATCGCCGTAAGACCGTCGGTTATTGCCACAAGTTCTTCACGGGACAGTATACCACTTACAGCCAGCATGGCGGCATGAGCCTTGCTGCCGGCAATGTCATATTTATAGAGCCTGGAGTCGTAGTGGATGGAGGCGGTAAAGGCCTCCACCGAAGCCGCGGTCCCTTCAGCAAACCGCCCGCCCCACATCTTTTCCGATCCGCTCTTTTTCTCCTCAGTCATAGAAATCCTATTTGCTGCATCTGCCCTGCAATGCGTTGATTTTCAGGCGCAGGCCATGCAGTCGAATGAAACCGGTAGCGTCACCCTGGTCGTAGACATTGTCCTCTTCAAAGGTGGCAAAATTAACCTGATAGAGCGACTGGTCAGACTTCCGCCCGACCGGGGTGCAATTACCTTTGTAGAGTTTCAGACGGACAATGCCGCCCACCGTTTTTTGTGTTTCATCCATGGTCTTCTGCAACAACTCTCTTTCCGGTGAAAACCAGAAACCGTTGTAAATCAGCTCGGCATATCGCGGTGTCAAAGAATCGCGAATGCGCAAAACTTCACGATCCAATGTAATGGTCTCAAGATCACGATGGGCAATGCGCAGGATGGTTCCACCCGGGGTCTCATACACGCCATGCGACTTCATGCCGACAAAGCGATTCTCCACCAGGTCGAGACGACCAATGCCGTTTGCACCTCCCAACCTGTTGAGCTCGGTGAACAAGGCCAGCGGTTCCATGGTGACACCGTCCAGCGCCACCGGATTGCCGTTTGCAAACGTTATCTCCAAATAGGTGGCTTTGTCGGGGGCCTTTTCCGGGGCGACAGTCAGTTTAAACATCGCCTCCTCCGGCTCATTCCAAGGATCTTCGAGGATTCCACCTTCAAAGCTGATATGCAGGAGGTTTTCATCGGAGCTGTAGGGTTTCTCTTTGGTCACCGGCACGGGGATACTGTGTTCTTTTGCAAACTCCACCAGTTTCTGTCGCGAATTGAGAGCCCATATCCGCCAGGGAGCTATGATTTTCAGGTTTGGCGCAAGAGCGATGTAAGCGAGTTCGAAACGGACCTGATCGTTGCCTTTTCCCGTTGCGCCATGGCTTACCGCGTCGGCACCTTCGGCAAGAGCGATACGTACCTGCTCCTTGGCGATTAAGGGTCTGGCCAGCGAGGTGCCGAGCAGATACGAACCTTCATAGATGGCATTGGCCCGGAAGGCCGGGAAAATGTACTCTTCGACAAACACCTTTTTCAGGTCGGAAACGATGACTTTTTCAGCACCGGTGGCAAGGCCTTTTTGAGTAACCGCAGCCCAGTCCTCTTCCTGCCCGATATCGGCCGAGTAGGCAATAACCGAGCATTGATATTCTTCAGCCAGCCATTTTAAAATTACCGATGTATCGAGACCGCCTGAATAGGCGAGAACAATCTTGCTTACACTCATGAAGAAACCTCAAGCTATAAATATTCTTTTGAATTTTTTTATGAAGATGATCAGTTTTAACAAATCAAGCTTTCAAGAATCGCCTTGTGAATATGCATCTTGTTTTCCGCCTGATCAAAGGCAACACACCGGGTCGATTCGAGAACCTCATCGGTTATCTCCTCGCCGCGATGGGCGGGCAGACAATGCAACACGATACACTCGGCCGGAGCCTTAGCGAGCAACACATTGTTGAGCTGGAACTCACTGAAAACACTTAATCTTTCTTCCTGTTCATCCTCTTTACCCATGGAGGCCCAGACATCGACATTAATTACGTCAGCACCATGAACCGCCGCGCCAGGGTCATGGATGAGGGTGATTGGTTTCTCGGCTATTTTTCGGCTTGCCGCGAGAATTTCCCCATCCGGTTCGTATCCTTTTGGACAAGCCAGGGTCAGTTCGAAACCGATAATCCCGGCTGCTTGAATCCAGGAGTTGGCCATGTTATTGCCATCTCCAACCCAGGAAATCCGCAAGGGCTCCAACATCCCCTTTTTCTCCATAACAGTCATAAGATCGCTCAACACCTGGCAAGGATGATGCAAATCGGTCAAGGCGTTGATTACCGGAACGGTGGCAAAGGCTGCCAGCTCTTCAACCACTTCCTGGCCAAAGGTTCGGACCACCATGCCGTCAACATAGCGGGACATGACCCGGGACATGTCCTTGAGCGGTTCCGACCTGGCCAGCTGGGTATCACGGCCGGACAGGAAAATAACCTGCCCGCCGAGACCGTACATCGCTGCCTCAAAAGAGACCCGGGTTCTGGTCGACGGTTTTTCAAAAATCAGACCGATGGTTTTTCCCATCAGCTGTTGATGAATCTTGCCGGCCTTCTTTTCGTTTTTGAGTTCAATTGCCCGGTCAATGAGACCAAGCAACTCAATTTTTGTGAATTCCTGTAATGACCTGAAATGCTTCGGCACTTTGTACACCTCTAACCAAAGTGGGGCAAAACCCCTTCAATTACCTCCCCACACCAGCCAAAACCTTCTATATTCTGGGGAGAAAGATGTTATCATTACATAAAAGAGCGGCTATTTGCAAAACATTTTCCCAGCATCTCCCTGGCTCTCCCCCATTTTTATTGGAAACACCATGCCGCAAAAACCATATCGATGAAGCCGTACCAGCTTTACAAATCGGCCAACACCTCACCCAGCGCCTTAACAAGACTATCAATCTCTTCGGTTGAAACAATCAGCGGCGGCACAAAACGCAAGGCCACATTGCCGGCAAAGTTCATGAGAAAACCCCGTTCGAACATCACGGAGACAATTGTCGAACCATGCTTCACCCCCTGTTCGGTGAGCACCGCGCCAAGCAGTAAGCCCATGCCCCGAACAGAGCCGATAATCGCGGGAAAGCGCTCGGCGAGCTTAAGCAGTTGTCCCCGGAAATAGTCGCCCTTGCGCTGTACCTCGGGGAGAAAGCCATCAGTCAGCATGATCTGAAGCACGGCAACGGCTGCGGCCGAAGCCACCGGATTGCCGCCGAAAGTAGAGGCGTGGGTGCCGGGTGTGAAGGCTGCGGCAATATCGGCTTTAGTCAGCATCGCCCCGATCGGCAGACCATTGCCGAGGGCTTTGGCCAGTGTCAAAATATCCGGCGTGACCCCCAGCTGCTCGTAGGCAAAGAGGGTGCCGGTCCGCCCAAGACCTGTCTGAATCTCATCAAAAATTAGCAGGAGCCGGTGTTGGTCGCACAATTTCCTGATGCCCTGGAGATATTCTCTGTCCAGCGGCCGTACTCCACCCTCGCCTTGCAGGGGTTCGCAGAGAATGGCGCAGGTCTTGTCGGTGATCATCGCCGCAAGCGCATCCAAATTGCCGAAGGGGGCGTGCAGAAAACCATCGGGCAATGGCTCGAATCCTTTGTGGAATTTCGGTTGACCGGTTGCCGCCACTGTGGCTAGGGTCCGGCCATGGAAAGAACCGGAAAGGCTGATCACCTGGTAACGACCCTCTTCCGAATAAATCCGCGCCAGCTTTATCGCCGCCTCATTGGCCTCGGCACCGCTGTTGGCAAGAAAAATCCTTTCACCGAAGGAATTGGCGGTCAGCAGCTCGGCAAGTCGAATCTGCGGTTCGGTGTAATACAGATTGGAGACATGGACAAGCTGACCGGCCTGGCGACGGATGGCCTCGGTCACCGCCGGATGGCAGTGCCCCAAGGCACACACTGCAATACCCGCCAAAAAGTCCAGGTATTCCTTGCCGTCGGCGTCGGTGAGCCGACAGCCGGCACCTTTCACCATCGCCGCAGGATACCGGGTATAGGTACCAATGAATACTTTGTCGCCCCGCTCCTTCCATTCCTTGTTAGTGCACCTGTTCATCAGAATATCTCCGTCCCCACCCCTTCCCGGGTAAACATCTCCAACAATATTGAATGCTCCACTCTGCCGTCGACAATATTGGTCTTAGCGACGCCACGGCGTAGAGCCTCTTTGCAGCAACGCACCTTTGGAATCATACCTCCGGCGATGGTGCCATCGTCAATCAACCCTTCGAGTTCCCCTTGAAGCAGGGTGGTCATCAGCTCGCCAGCCTTGTTTTTTACACCGGGAACATCGGTCAAGAGTATCAATTTTTCCGCGGCCAACGCCCCGGCTATAGCTCCGGCCACCAGGTCGGCATTGATATTAAAGGCCTGGCCGTCTTCTCCCACACCCACCGGGGCAATGACCGGGATGAAGTCGTTGCTGCTGAGACTTTCAAGGACCCCGATATTAATTTTGGTAACCTGTCCTACCCGGCCGACATCAATGAGCTCCGGAGGGGCATCAACCATCGGCTCATCGCCCTTTTTACCTTTCATCTTGAGTTTTTTGGCGCAGACCAAATCTCCATCCCGACCGGAAAGCCCAACGGCCTTGCCACCGCAATGGTTGATCAGTCCGACGATCTGTTTGTTGACCTGACCGACCAGCACCATTTCGACCACGTCCATTGTCTCTCCATCGGTGACGCGCATCCCTTGGACATAACTGGGCTTTATTCCAAGACGGTCGAGCAGGCTGTTGATCTGAGGACCGCCACCGTGCACGATGACCGGGTTGATTCCGATTTGTTTAAGAAGAATGACATCAAGGGCAAATTGCCTTTTCAGATGTTCATCAACCATGGCATGGCCACCGTACTTGATGACAATGGTTTTATGCCTGAATTCCTGCATATAGGGCAAAGCTTCAATGAGAACCTTTGCTTTTTCAATACTCTCCTTGACGGTTTTTACCATGGCCCCTTCCTATTACCTCATAAATACTTATATTTTGTCGTAATTTCAACCGACTAAGGCCCCATTACAAAGCCTAAAATCTGACCATATTGTACTGGCTCATATGCGGTAAGTAAAGTACTCTTTGTTTTGCCACCCCATACCATCACTTTACATTTCCGGACCTTTACGCTACGATGGGCTCGGTTAAAAACCAAGCCATGAATATTATTTTTACCAGCGGAGGATCAAAATGCAGTTGCTTCACCGATCATTGCTGCTTAGCATACTCTCTATCGTTTTCTTCACAATCGTCAGCCAATCGGTGGACACCTTTGCCTCCGAGGCCCCCATTCACATCGAATCCAATCGTATGACCTCGACCGAAAAGAGCAATTCCGTCGTTTTCACAGGGGATGTCGATGCCAAACAGGGCGATGTGCGCATTCGTTCCGATGAGATGACCGTCTATTACACTACAGCCGATAGTGCAGCAACCAAGCCAAAAGATAAAAAGAAATCACCCCCGCCATCCGAGAAGAAAGCCTCCCAGCAAGTCGAGAAATTGATCTGCATCGGCAATGTTGAAGTCACCCGGGGGGAATGGCTGGGGACGTCAAAAAAAATGATCTACCTCTCCAAAGAGAGACAGGTTATACTCACCGATAACGCCAAGGCATGGCAGGGCCAGAATATGGTTAGCGGTGATAAAATCATCTACTATCTGGACGAGGGCCGGTCCGAAGTTATAGGCGACAGCAAGGTGACAAAGGCAGGCGATACCGAGAAAGGCAAGACGAAACCTTCCCGGGTAAACATGACCATCCTCCAGAAATAGCGCAACCCATGTCGATACTGGAAACACGAAACATTGTCAAACGCTACGGTGCCAGGACCGTTGTCGACGGCGTCAGTCTGCAGGTTCAGCCGGGCGTTGTTGTCGGCCTCCTCGGGCCAAACGGCGCCGGCAAGACAACAACCTTTTATTGCATCGCCGGCTTTATTCGCCCGGACCGTGGAAGTATCCTTTTTGCAGGAGAAGCCATAACCGATCTTCCTATCCATAAAAGAGCCCTCAAGGGTATTACCTATCTGGCCCAGGAACCATCGGTTTTCAAAAAATTGACCGTCGAGGAAAACGTCAGAATTATTCTGGAACCGCTTGGGCTCCCAAAAAATGAAATAAACAACCGCATTGACGAATTGATGGAAGACCTCGGTATTGAACGTCTCCGCCACAACAAAGGACACGCACTGTCCGGCGGTGAACGCCGAAGGGTGGAGATTATGCGGGCGCTGTCGACCAAACCGAAATTTATCCTCCTTGATGAACCCTTTGCCGGAATCGACCCGCTGGCGGTAATTGATCTGCAAAAGATCATTTTCAAATTAAAGGAAAAGGGCCTGGGCATCCTGATCTCCGACCATAACGTCCGAGAAACCCTGCAAGTTTGTGACTTTGCCTATATCATGAACGCAGGGCAGGTGCTTACCAGCGGTGTCGCCGACGATATTATCGAGAGTGAAGTCGCTCGAAAAATGTACCTCGGGGAAAACTTCCGAATGTGATTTTTTATGGCCCTCGAACTCAGACAACAACTTAAGCTCTCTCAAAAACTGGTAATGACGCAGCAGCTGCGTCAGGCCATTAAACTTTTGCAACTCAACAGGCTTGAGCTGTCTGACGCACTCCAGGCGGAGATTGAACAAAATCCTGCTCTTGAAGAAGATTTTTCCGTACCGGAAACGCTTGAACCATCTTTTTCTCTCTCCTCAACAACTGAGGAAAAAACAGTCTCCTTGGAGCCGGAAATTACCGAGAGCGTCAAGGTTTCAGACGGTCTATCGGAAATAAACTGGGAAGATTACTCGAATAATTTTGACTCAAATTTTTCCTTTTCCCACGAAACCCCTCCCGCCGACGCCCCCTCACAATTTGATTTTATCTCCGAAAAACCAGGGCTTTCAGCTTACCTACACTGGCAGTTAGCGCACAGCAATCTCGATGAGGCAGAATGGGAAATTGCCCGGTTTATTGTCGGCAACCTCAATCGTTACGGCTTTCTTGAGGTGGAACTGGAAAAGGTTATGGCCGAGACAGGATGTGAGCGTGACGATGCCGAGTATATTCTCGAAGTCATCCAGGAACTCGATCCTCCCGGAATCGGTGCTCGAAATGTCAGCGAGTCCCTCTTTCTGCAACTCGAACGACTGGGCAAGGGTAAGAGCCTTGCGGCGGAAATAGTTCTGCACCACCTGCCGTTACTGGAGACCCGCAACTACAAAGCACTGGCTAAAGAAACCGGACGCAAGAAACCGGAACTGGAACGGGCCATCAATCTTATCATCACTGAACTGACCCCGTTTCCCGGTCTGCCCTATGCCACGGATACCACTAATTATATCGTCCCCGATGTGTATATCCGCAAGATAGATGGTGAATATGTCGTTCAGTTAAATGATGATGATATTCCTCGCCTAAAATTGTCGTCACTTTACCAGGACTTGTTAAAAACCGACAAAAGCCTGGCCAAAGAATCACGCCACTACATCCAGGATAAACTGAAAAACGCCGATTGGTTTATAAAATCCCTGTATCAGCGACAACGCACCATTTATAAGGTTATGGAGAGTATTCTTCACTTTCAGTCCGACTTTTTCGAACGGGGTGCCGCCTATCTGAAACCGTTGATTCTCAAAGACGTCGCCGATGATATTGAAATGCACGAATCGACGGTCAGCCGGGTCACTTCCAATAAATATGTCCATACCCCTCTGGGCATATATGAATTGAAGTACTTCTTCTCGACTGCCATTTCCCGTGAGGGTGAAGATGACATGGCCGCTGAATCGATCAAAACCCTGATCAGAAAAATGATTCAGGAGGAAGACAAGGACGCGCCACTTAGTGATAATTCCATTTCTGAAAAACTCGCCGAGGAAAACATCAAAATTGCCCGTAGAACCGTTGCTAAATACCGTGAACAGCTGAAAATCCTTCCAGTAAAACATCGCCGACACGCGAAGTAGTGAGACATGAGCTTTCTTGAGCGAATTTTCTTTTTCCACCAGGAAACTCGCCGGGGCAACTTTCCCAACTCAAGATCGCTTGCCGCAAGCTTCGAGGTCTCCACCGCCACAGCTAAACGGGATATCAGCTACTTGCGCGACCGCCTCCTCGCCCCGCTCGCCTTTGACTCGAAGAAAAACGGCTATTATTATACCGAAGCCGATTTTCATCTGCCTTTTCAAGAAAGCCCACGCATCGTTTTCCTGCTGGCCATGCTCAATAAGCTCGCCGAAGAAGCCGGACTTCGCGACCTTCCGGAGGTGCGACATCTTGAACAGCGGCTGGCGGCAATGGTCTCTCCCGAATATGGGAAATTGGTCGAATCCCTCCATTTCCAATGGATTGAAGTCGAATCCATCGATCATCAAATTTTTGCGACCATAATCGAAGCGGTGGTGAAAAGGCGACTCCTCGCCCTCGTCTACAGACCGATCAGCGGCGAAGAAAATACAAGAACCGTAGCGCCGCTGCAGCTCATCAACCATCAGGGTCGCTGGTATCTGTTCGCTTTCTGCAATCTCCGGCGGGCCGATCGGCTTTTTCATATCGCCAGGATACAAAGGGCCACTCTGACCTGCCACTCTCTGCCACCGGACCTTCATTTTGACCGGGATCACCTCCTGCAGACGTTCGGCATCTTCCAGGGTGCCCCGCGCTACCAGGCGGAAATTCTTTTTACCTCCACCGCAGCCGACCTTGTTGCTCACCAGTACTGGCATAGGGACCAAACCGTTAAAAAGATAGACGAGGGAGTGGTGATCACGTTGCCGGTCAGTGATGACCGCGAGCTGGTGATGAAAATTCTCCAGTATGGCGCCATGGCCAGAGTGCTCTCGCCGCCCGAGCTTATCCAGCGGCTGAAAACGACGATTGAGGCCATGGCCTTGATCTATAATTAAAAAATAGTTATACTTGATCTCACTGAGATCACTACTATTTTAGCAATTATATCAAGAACGGTCGGAAAATCACTAAAAACGACAGCGAATTTATGATAGTATTCCTATCAACTTCAATAGGAAGACAATTCCAACAGGCTCGGCAATTATTATTTTAATGGGAGATTGAAACAATGAAATACGCTTTTATAGCCTTGATTGCATGCTACCTTCTTGTTTATGGTTGCGGCCCTGACAATACCAAGAAGACCGAAAACAAAAAGGAACAGGCCGTTCACAGTACCGTAGAAAAACCAAGCCAGCCGACCCCACCGGTACAGGTGGCTCAACCACCGGAAACCAAAACACCGCCTGCAGCTCCTGTGGTTGACACCCCGCAACCGGTGCAACAGATTGCACCCCCACCACCAGTGCAGGAGGCAAACAAAATCAGCCCTCAGCCTCCGCAACAGATGAGCGAAGTCGGCCCGCAGCCACCGGTGGTGATTGAGGAACAAAAATCAGGCGAAGTTGCCGAAGAACAGAAACAACAACCATGCAACATAATGCGTGAAACCCCAGGTGCTGTCGAACTTATTCAACCGGATGAACAGAATATCGTGATTTTGCCCTGCGGTCGCATGTTTGTTAAGCATCCGATTCCGGCAAACGCTCCCTGCTTAAATGGCCAGATCCCCCCGTGCCAGGTGATGGATACAGAAGAGCTTGATGCCAATGAAGCATTTATCATGATGCCTTGTGGCCATGTCTTCGTAAGACAACCGATGCCGGAGGATGAAGCCAATCTCCAACAACCTCAGCAAATGGACACTCCTTGCCTTGCTGACCCCCAACCCCAGGACGTACAAGAGCCTGAAGAGGACCTCTCCGCCGCAGTGCAAAGAATGGTTGAGGCCACCAACGATATGGTACTGGTAACCCAGCAACTTGTCGTTGCCACCCAGGAAATGCTTAAGGCGACACAAGGAACTGTGAATGCCGGTACAAATATTAAGGAAAACCTGCAGACCGAAAATTCCGTCCAGGCACCTGGCCAAACAGCTGAAGCTCCTCCCCAAAATCAGGCAGAAGTTGAAGCCCAACAATCACCCAATGCCACTGGAGATGCGACTAATGCTCCCCCGAAAACCAATGAATCTATAAACCAGCCCGGCCCTAAAGTTCTCTAACCATAGCAGTAAAATATTTTCTTCTTCCTTGGCCCATTGCCGAAAGTCAGTTTCGGCAATGGGCCCATTCTTTCCCATCAACAAACACCTTCCTGTTGGTCTCTGCGAGATGACGACACAATGAAGTTCTGGTTGCCAGACTTCCTCTTGCCAATTACAATTTTTGCCAGCCCCTTACCCGAGAAGACGAACGCTCTAAGGTGTGACTTTCTCAGATAGAAATACTGCCGAAAAATAACTTTATGCCATAAAAGGGCACAAAGTATGTTATAGTGCCGACCAGAGGCAATTGTCAGCCCCACCGCACCTTTTCATTCACCCAGCCCTGCCAAAGGGAGATCAATATGTCTGTCCGACCCTTTCCTTCTTTATTTCCCTTGATAGTATTTGTTTGCCTCTGCTGCGGCCTGTCCTCCTGTACAAGTATCCTTACCAACACACTGATCAACCCGGCGATCGGCAACCTCCAACAACAACAAGATATAACATTGGTCTGCGAAGGCGCCCCGGCTTATCTGCTGATGCTCGACAGCATGCTTGTCTCTTCTCCTGAAAATCAGGATCTGCTGCTGACCTCAACGCAATCCTACAGTGCCTACGCCACCGCCCTTGAAGAATGCGGCGGCATGGACCAAAGAATCGATGCCATTGCCATTAAGGCCCGATATTACGGCCAAAGGCTACTCCAACCCTTGTTACCCATTGACGGCAAGGGAGACGATTCCAACCTCGATAAGCATCTTGCAAAACTGACTTTCGCAGATGTCCCCTATGCCTTTTGGGGTGCCTCCGGCTGGCTCACCTGGATTCTCAGACAAAAAGGTTCCCCGGAGGCAATAGCCGATATCGTTCTGATTGAAAAGATCATGGCCAGACTCCTGGTGCTAGACGAAACTTTCCAGGACGGCAGCATCCATCTTTTTTTCGGTGCCTATCATGCCGCCAAACCGGAGATGCTCGGAGGCCGCCCTGATCTCAGTACCGAACACTTTGAAAAGGCACTGGCCATCTCCAAAAGACGGTTTCTCATGACCCAGACCACCTACGCCGCGACCCTTGCCCGGACGACTATGAACCGTGATCTCCACGACCGGCTGCTCCAGGAAGTTCTTGCCTTCCCCCTGGACAGCGCGCCGGAATTCGGCCTCAGCAATCATATCGCTGTGAACCAGGCCAAGAGGTTGCTGGAAGAAAACTATTTCCAAGAATAATTCACTCACCCTGTAGTTCCGAATTTTCCGGAGGTCCCATGCAAAAAATAGCCACCTTTATTCTGTGCACCACCTTCCTTCTCCTCGGCAACTGCCAATGGCTCCAGGCTGCCCCCAAACATCTCTTCAAAATTGCCAGTCTCGCCCCGGCCGGTTCGGTCTGGGTGGAACAGTTCGAAAATTTTGCCAAGGAAGTGAGCGAAAAAACCGGTGGTGAGGTCGGCTTCCGCGTTTATCCCGGAGGTGTTATGGGTGACGACCAGGCAATGTTCCGCAAGATGCGGGTGGGGCAATTGAACGGCGGCGGTTTCACCATGACCGGAATGGCCGCAACTGTCCCGGACTTCAGGGTTATGGCCATCCCCTCACTCTTTGAATCCTACGAAGAGGTTGATTTTGTAAAAGAAGGTTTGATCCCAACCTTCAAGGTGCGCTTCCGGGAAAAGGAACTGGAGTTCATCGCCCTAACCGAGGTGGGTTTCATCTACGCCATGTCGACACAGCCCATCAATACCCTCGAAAAGCTGCAACAATCGAAGAACTGGAGCCCCTCCGGCGACCCGATTTCCGAAAACTACCTCAAGGCCCTGGGTATTACACCCGTTCAGCTGTCAATTCCGGATGTTCTCTCATCCCTGCAAAGCGGCCTGATCGAAACGGTCTACAATTCTCTGTACGGCGCCATCGTTCTGCAATGGTTCACCAAGGCCAAATACGTCATCAATGTGCCTTACGGTTATGCCTACGGAGTCTTTGCCCTTGATGCAAAAAAATTCGCTGCCCTTACCGAGGCCCAGCAACAGGTGATATTCGCAGCAGCGGCCGTGCACTTTCCGATCCTTCTTGAGAAAACCCGGGCCAGCAATAGTGAGTCGCGCCAGGTAATGCTCGACCGTGGCACGAAATTTGATAAATTTGACGAGAATACCACCAAGATATTGCGTGAAAAAAGGGAGCTGGCAGTAAAAAGTCTCATCCCTGACTCCCTGTCCAAGGCGATTTACGACCAGACAATCGATCTTCTCACGACATATCGCAAAAAGGCGGCAGAGGGCCGGAGCAATTGACCCAACCCGAAACTTTATACTCAAACAACAAGCTGTTGACCTTCCTTGATGCTGTTGAGGAAAAGGTGCTCTGCCTCCTCTTGGCAGCGATGATCATCCTTGCCTGCCTGCAAATCTTCCTCCGTACCGTCTATTCCGGCGGTCTGCTGTGGATCGACCCGCTCCTCCGCTATCTGGTATTGTGGTGCGGACTCCTTGGTGCCGTCTCTGCCACCTCCCAAGGCCAACATATCGCCCTCGACATCTTCGGCAAACGGATTCCCCCGGCCCTTGATCCATGGATCTCGCTTCTCACTCAGTTGTTCAGCACCCTTGCGGCAACTGGACTGACCTGGGCCGGATGGCGTTTTCTCACTGGGGAAATCGAAGCCGGCGGCGAAGGCCCGCTCTCCCTGCCGCTGTGGTTTTGGAACGGCATTTTCCCCATCGCCTTCACCCTCATCGCCTGCAAATCCTGCCTGCTTCTAAGTATGCAGGTGCGAGCCTTGTTGAGAAAAGACCAACACCATGACATAGGGCTATCATGAGCATCCTAAAAATCTTCATCCTTGCTCTGGCCCTGTTGCGATCGCCACTGTTTCTGGTCATTGGGGCATTGGCCCTGCTGTCTTTTTATTCGGTGGATATCGATATTTCCGTGGTAATCATTGAAATGGTGCGGCTTGCTGACACCCCGCTCCTCGTCTCCCTGCCGCTCTTTATTTTCGTCGGCATTCTGTTGTCGGAGAGCAAGGCCCCAGGGCGGATGCTGCAATTTTCGCAAATCTTCCTCAGTTGGCTGCCCGGCGGCCTGGCGGTTATCTCCCTCATCGTCTGCGCCGTGTTCACCGCTTTTACCGGAGCTTCCGGGGTAACCATCTTTGCCCTCGGCGGCCTGCTGTTGCCGGCCCTCTTAAAAGATGGTTACCAGGAGCGATTCTCCATGGGCCTCATCACCTCCTCCGGGAGTCTTGGCCTGCTCTTTCCTCCCAGCCTGCCGCTTATCCTTTTCGGGGTCATTGCCGAAACTCGGATCGACCACCTATTTTTAGCCGGAATCCTGCCCGGAGCCCTCATGCTCCTGCTGCTCATCGGCTATGCGGTGATCAAAAGCCCGGTGCGGCCCGCACGACCAGCCTACAGCGGGAAAGAGATTCTCCATGGATTACGAGTCATCGCCTGGGAACTGCCATTGCCGGTTATCCTCCTCGGGGGGATCTATGGCGGGCTCTTTGTGCCCGGCGAGGCAGCGGCGGTTACCGCCCTCTATGTCCTGGTGGTTGAGGTATTTATTCACCGTGACATCCCGCTCAAACGGCTACCGGCGGTAATGAGCAAATCCATGGTTCTGTTCGGCGGGATACTGGTCATCATCGCCACCTCCATGGCCTCCACCAATTATCTCATCGACCAACAGGTACCGACACGACTCTTTGAATTTATCAGGGGTTTTATCGACAACAAATATTCCTTTCTGCTGCTTCTTAACGTCTTCCTGCTTATCGTCGGGGCAATGCTCGATATCTTCTCCGCCTTGGTCCTTATCGTCCCCATCATTCTGCCGATCGCCGAGGGCTATGGTGTAGATCCCATCCATCTGGGGATCATCTTTCTTACCAACCTGCAGATCGGCTACTGCACCCCCCCGGTGGGTTTAAATCTCTTCCTCGCCTCCTACCGCTTTGAAAAGCCGATCTCCGAACTCTGCTTTGCCACCCTGCCCTTCCTCGGCCTCTTGTTCGTCACCCTGATGATCATCACCTATTTCCCGTGGTTGAGCACGGTACTGATTCACCTGGTGGGCTAGGATAACCGGCCACTCAATCCGGTTGAAGAACCCCGACATACGGAAGATTACGATAGCCTTGGGCATAATCTAGACCATAGCCAACCGCAAATTCGTTGGGTATATCCACCCCACAGAAATCGATATCAATATCGACTAGCCTGGCCGTCGGCTTATTTAAAAAGGTGCAGACTTTCAGGGAACGGGGATTTCGATTGCCCATCATCCGAATCACCTTGCTGAAAGTTCGGCCGGTATCGACAATGTCCTCGACAAGGAGAACATCACGTCCCTCAATGGACGAGTCAAGATCCATGACAACCTTGACATCGCCGCTGCTTATTGTGCCGTCACCGTAACTGGAGACGGTCATGAAATCGACTACCAGGGGAATCTTGATTTGCCGAACCAGATCGGCCATGAAAATAAATGAACCCCGCAACAGGCCGATCACCATCAGTTCCTTTTCAATCCCACGGTAAAAGGCGGTTATATCTGCTCCAAGGCGGGCAACCGTCTCGCGCACCTCTTCCTCAGAAATAAGTATTTTGGTAATTTTCTGATCTTCCACTCTAGCTCCGCTGAGAGTATGACAAACACACCACCCCCCACAGGGAAGGGGTAAGTACCTTAGACACCGGGATCACTTCGCCCCGGAAAGTCTTCCATCATCGTCCGTTACCTACCACCATTGACCGATTTTCAACAACAAGGAAAGGAAAAAATACGGAAACGTCCCCTGCGCAGATCTTGCCAAGGCAGAGTGTGCAAGGGACTGTTGATGAAATTCGCTTTCTATTACCAATGATTTGAAAACCGGTCAAAGATTGTCATTGGCTATTGCAACGCCTCTTTGCCCGGAGAAATTTCATCTTCCAGGGAGCGACCAAAAAGGCGAACTATAAAGGGCGCCTCGACGGGGAAAGACTCATCCCAATCCAGGCGATCACCTGTGTCATCTCCACCTGCGGGGCCTTGGTCGGCAGCCTGTTGTTTTCTTGATGGCTATTTTACCGAGGCTCTTCTCTTTGCTATTTTCCTCACTCAGCTCTGGCGTATCGTGTCGGAGACCCTGTGCGCCGATTTTCGCGGCTTCGGCAAGATATCGGCATATCAGAAAATGGGTGCCCTGAGTGCCTTATACATGTTGTTGGTAACCCTGTTGATCCCGGGTCCGCACTATATCGACCCGAATGTGGTGGTTGGATGGTCATCTCACATCGAAAATACAGGATAATTGAGATGTAACCGGCTTTTAACTAAACTCCAACATTTCTCTTGTAAACAGAAGACTCAATGAGAGTTTATTTATAGGCAACCACATACTTTGAGGAACACCAGCCATGCACACCCAAACAGTATAAAATGTTGAGAAATTGAAGCAGGAGATATACCAGATGGAAAAACAATCCACCGATTTAAAAACATGTGATGACCTTAAAAGCATGCTCTTCAAGGTCAATTCCTTTTACATAGAATGTCCGAACTGATTGCACCGGCAGCGCATGGTACAAGGTTATCCAGGGATACGGCCTTTACCTTGGCGGTAGGATGCTTGACTGGGTTCCTGATCTTTATGCACACCGGTTTTGAAAGGCCGAATGTGTACGGAGAAATGGTCAGAGCAGAAGTTCAGAGCGTCGATAATAACGGGGTGAAGCAGATTGGCTTTATTAGCGAGGGGGCACAGTTGATAAAAATCAGAGTGTTGGATGGCCAGTATGCCGGAACTGAGGTCGATGGTTCCAATACCCTCATCGGCAAGTTGGAAATGGACAAGTTCTTTCAGCCGGGCGATACCGCCCTGGTCGGCCTCGATATCGACCCGGCGACGGGAAAGATCGCCTATGCCAACCTCATAGACCATTACCGTCTTTATACCGAAATACTGCTCTTTGCCCTTTTTGCCTGCGTTCTCCTGATATTTGCAGGAATGACCGGGGCCAAGGCCCTGGTGTCCTTTACCTTCAGCATCGTCATGGTCTGGAAGGTATTGCTGCCGTTGTTCCTGAAAGGTTATGACCCGGTGTTCCTGTCTCTCGGCGTCACCATGATTATAACCGCGGCAATAATCTTTCTGGTCGGAGGCCTGACCCGCAAGGGGAGTGCAGCTTTTCTTGGGGCCGCCGTCGGCATCGGTAGTACCTGTATTCTTGCGGTGGTCTTTGGGTACGCCTTTCATATCCACGGCGCGGTTCGACCGTTTTCCGAAACCTTGCTGTACTCCGGCTACGAATTCCTCGATCTGACCAAGATCTTCTTCGCCGGCATCTTCATTGCCTCTTCCGGTGCAGTCATGGACGTTGCCATGGACGTTGCCGCTTCGATAGAGGAAGTGCATCTTGCCGACCCCAGCCTTTCCCGAACGGCGCTCATCGCCTCGGGGATGAAGGTCGGCAGGGCGGTCATAGGCACCATGACCACCACATTGCTGCTTGCCTATTCCGGTGGCTATACGGCTCTCCTTCTGGTGTTCATGGCCCAGGGAACACCGATCATCAACATTCTCAATCTCACCTATGTGGCGGCCGAAATCCTCCATACCCTGGTGGGCAGTTTCGGTGTTGTCCTCGTCGCACCAGCCACCGCAGTCGTCGGCGGTATTTTGTTCGGGAATAAAGCGGAAGTAACCGGCCGAAGATAACCATTCAATAATTCAATACTTTTATATTTCCCCCTACCAAGGATGACTATGTTTGTTATGCAACTCACCGATCAATTGCCTCCTAGCAACTCGAACAAGCTGGAAGAACCTCCGGCACACAGACGGATAATTAACGAGGCGATCACTGCACTCCTCGACAAGAATCATCTTACCTGCCATTTCCAGTCGATCATCAACCTGCAACAGAGGAAGATCTTCGCCTACGAGGCGCTGTGTCGAACCGTCGGGCTCAACCCTTTTGATGACATTGAAAACCTTTTTCTCCAGGCAGGAATGTGTGACAAAATCTTCCCTCTCGATATGCGCTGCCGGCAAAATGCCATGGCCTTGGCAGCGCACCAGGGACTGAATGATAAAAATGCCCTGCTGTTTATCAATATATGCCCGACCAGTCTGCTCCACCCCGACCACAGTGCCGGAACGACAGGGGTGCTGGCAAATAAGTACAACATCCCGATCCACAATATCGTCCTGGAAATCACCGAACACGAAGCGGTGTCCAACTATAAGCTGTTCCGCCAAGCAATAGATCATTACCGCAAAAAAGGTTTTCGCATTGCCATAGACGACTTTGGGGCCGGTTACGGTGGACTGAAAATGCTCTCCGTCCTTGAACCGGATTTTGTGAAAATCGATCGGCACTTTTTCAAGGAAAGTGCGAAATGCAGTATCAACTTCAATTTAATCGATTCGATCGCCACAGTCTGCCACCGCATAGGCATAGATGTCATCGCCGAAGGCATCGAAACCGACAGGGATTTGCAGATCTGCCGGGAGATAGGCATTGATCTGGTGCAGGGATATCTTCTCGCCAGGCCTGCGGCAGAACTCATCACCTACGATTGTTTGGATATTCCCTTGCAAGGTCCGCCGCAACAATCGGGAACCGACCTCTTTGATGAAGTAATTTGCGTCGGAGACATTGCCGCCTACGTTGACCCTCTTGCCGCCACCGACCGCATCCTTGAGGCTCTCAACAGGTTTAACGACAATCCTGATTTGTTATGTCTGCCGGTGGTAGACCGAGGCCAACTTTGCGGACTCCTTAGTCGGCACCGGTTCATGGAGACGCACATGGTCGGTCGTTTTGGCTATGGCCTCAACCTCAACTACTACAAGAAGATTGAAGAAATCGTCGAAGAAAATTTCCTGCAAGTTCCCCATTCTTTATCGGTGGAAGACGTGGCCCGGAAGGTTCATTTGCGTCACAAGATGTCGATCTATGATGACATCTGTATCACTCGCAGCGGCAAATATATCGGCACCGTCGCGGTCAGCTCCATCCTCAATGCCGTCACCGAAAACAGCATGATGCTGGCCCGTGGCGCCAATCCTTTAACCGGCCTGCCCGGCAACGAATACATCCAGCGGAAAATCGCTAAAATGCTATCCCAGTCGATCCATTTCGATGTCTGTTATATCGATCTGGACAGTTTTAAACCCTTTAATGATCGGCATGGTTTTGAGATGGGCGACCGAGTCATCAAAGCGGTAGGCAACCTGATGCTCGAGGCTTTGGCTAAATGGGAGGGACAGCCTATCGGTTTTGCCGGGCACATCGGCGGCGATGACTTCATTCTGGTCACCAGACCGAAAAATTCGCTGGCGGTCTGCCAATACCTCATCGACCGCTTCACCGAAAAACTTTGCCTCTTTCACTCCCCCACAGAGTGTCGCGACGGGTCATATACGAGCCAGGATCGCCAGGGAAACCAACAGAAATTTGGCTTACTTTCGTTGTCAATCGGCATTGTCAGTACGGAAATTCACCGCATTAATTCGTTTGCCGAGGTGTCCTCAATTGCCACCGACCTGAAAAAAAGGGCCAAAGAGATTCCGGGATCGGTCATTGTCCGCGACCGTCGGACGCCTGAACCGGGCAAACGGAATGAACCGGGCTGATAATTTTACCCCGCTTACAAATCATCTCATTTATTGTCGCATGCTGGTTCAACATCCTGAAACATAGCAATTTTCCGATTTTTGTTTTTCAAACCCTGGATTAATAATGTCATTCATCAAAAAAGCACGAACCCGACTGGCCACCGTTGGCATAAAGATTCTCGTAGGCGTAACTCTGGTATCCAATCTGTTCATCGGCGCACTCCTCTATGTACATTTGCAGTCGAGTGACACCGTAGCACAAAAAGTCAATGAGGTTCTCACCATCAGGGAAAACCTGAGCACCAACCTGCGTATGGCGATAGTTAAACTGCAGGACGAATTCCTCTCCCTCCCTCATTTTCTCAAGTCAGATCCAAAAGCCTCTATCATTATGGCGGTTGAAGAAGCTTTTCAGGTGACCGACCGGCAACTTCTCGAGGGGCGGGATGCGTATAGCCATCTTTTTAATCGCGATGAACGAAGGGATCTTGCTAGGAGCAGTTATATCATCCAGACGGGAAATGACCAACTGAGGTTGTCATTGGGCATCTTTGATGCGAATGGCAATTTCCAAGACGCAGTCGAACATCTGATTCTTGCCGGCAACACTCCCATTGAAGACGGCGCACATTTGCGAACGACAATCGATAATGTCGTAACCGAATCAAACGGCGCTGCCTTAAAGCTCAAAATCAGGGCCCTTGGTGCCAAAATGGCCGACGCCGGCCTTGCTGCGGAAAACACCCGTAACGAAATCCTCCAGCATGTTGAAGAGATCAGGACAATGGAGCAGGAGCTTACCGCGTTTCGTCTCCAGCAGCGGCAATTCTCTCTCATAATGGGAGGGCTTGCTGTTTTCGCCAACATGATTGCCCTCTTCTTTTTGGTGCGATATATAGTCGAAAAACCCCTTTATAAACTCACAGACACCATTGATGCCATCAATTCCGGTAAATCTCCGGATATCCCCTACCGGCAGCGACGCGACCAGATCGGTATTTTATCCGGAGCGGTCAATAATTTTCGCGAGGCACTGCTGAAAATTAGAAATGAAAACGAGCGAAAGGCCCAGGAAAAGGTGCTCATTGAAGAGATGTTCGTGACTATTACCGGCGTTGTGGACAAGCTTGAAAATCGCGCAAAGGAGCTGGTAACCACAGCAAATTCCATGCAGGAACTGGCCGGTTCTACGGAAAATCGGGCGGAAAGCGTATCACTGCGGGCGGGCGAAACAGCCAGACACACCGACGACGTCTCAGAGTCAACCGTTTTTCTGCAGACCAACTTTCAGGACATCGATGTGCAGATCCAGGACCAGAACGGCATTGTTACCTCAATCGTCGATAGCAATAGCAGATCAAGACATTATATCAATGAGCTGAACAACTCGGTCAAGGCGATCGGTACCATAATCGCCACAGTCGAGGAGATAACCGACCAGACCAAGCTGCTGGCCCTCAATGCGACAATTGAAGCAGCTCGAGCCGGAGAGGCCGGTAGGGGCTTTGCCGTGGTGGCCAGTGAAGTGAAAGAATTATCACTGAAAACGGAGCAGGCTACCGATGATGCCATGAACAAGGTCGAAGCCATTGAGGAAGCACGCTTAGTGCTGTTGGCCCATATTGAGGAAATCGATCGGCGAATGCAGGCGCTGAGTGAACGAACCGGTAACATCAGCAGGGCAGTTGCCAACCAGAAATCGGTAACCGATACTATCGCCGACCTGGCCGGTCGCACTTCGGAAAACACCCGTAACGTCTCGATAAGTATTGCCGAGGTAAGCAACGATGCCGCAATGAACCGCACTATTGCCGGCAAGGTTCATGAATACTCAAACGAAATCTCCAGCCAGCTGACAAACCTCCTTCAGACCACAACCTCCGGACTGGAACAGCTAGCGCACTCCGGCGTCACCTCAATCGAGCCGGTGAGCGTAGAGGTTGAAGTCAACCGATCCTCTCCCTCGCTATTGAAACTAGTTCCGCAAGTCAAGGTGTTTGCCAGTTAACAAAAAGGGAAGGATGGTGCAGGTGGTGTCGTTTATTGCGTGTCCTCCACCTTCTATAAGATCGACAGTCAAGTTTGGCACCAGCCGACGCAAACGATCGGCGATTTTTACTGAATTGCGAAGTGCGTCTTTCGTCCCTCCAATAAAAAGGGTCGGCATGGTCAGGGCTGTGAGTTCTTCGTTTGTGTAAAGAGGGGGAATCGCCAATCGAAATTTGAAATTTTTGATTGTTAAAGTCATTGCCTCAAGTATCGATTGCTCCACCGGTTGATCGCCAAAGAGTTTTTTCACAATGCACCTAATCCCCCACGACCCCATGGTTGTGAGAGTGAATGCACATAGGACAAAGGGTATGTTGTCATAAATTATTCCACCAGGGCAGATCAAGATAAGCCGGTCAACTCGCTCCGGCCTTTCCGTTGCAAACTTGAGGGCGGTCCATCCACCTTGGGATATGCCAACTATTGTAGCATTGTCTATTTTTAAATCATCATAGATGTCAGCAAGCCATTCCGCATAGGCTGGTCCCAGCAAGGGCGGTCTATTGGTTGCGCTTTTGCCGGCCTCACCTATCAGATCTACAGCATATACCCGATAATATTTGCTGTATGCCTGAACATCATCGATCCACATCAGGGAATTGGACCCGGCTCCATGCAGAAGAATAAGTGGATCGGCACCAAGATCTCCAGAGGCAATAACAAAGGTATTGCCGTGACGGGTGGGAATCTCCAGCAATTCATGCTCGACAGGCCACTGTCCAAGCAATCTGTCATAGAGTTCCATGACTTGGCGTTGGCCGTCTTTTGACCTGAAAACACTCGGTGGCTCGGGATTTTTGATGGTAATTCTCTTCATGGCACCTCTTGCAAAACTCTCCAATATTACAAACATATGGCAATAACCTGGAACAATAGAGCTTCAGGACATTTCTTGGCAATATATGCTTGCCGACAAACCAAAGCCAAGGAGAATAGCAATGAGGTTCAAGGAGAAGATTGCATGGTTGATGCATCGTGTCCAAAAAAGTCTGTTTTCCACGTAACTGTCTCTTTATATAATTGCGGATTTGTTGCAGTCACGGGGAGAAACGTTCATTAGTACAGATTCTAACACAACTTTTAACAATCACTGACAGCAACCAAATATTAGTAGTCCATGATGTAGTAACCTCAATCGTTGGTGAATGGAGAAATTCACTGAAGTTTCTTCCATCATGCCATGTGGCGCCGCTCCGATTTCCAGCCGATGAGGGCAACTCTTTGCGGAGATCATCATGGAATTTCTCGTTTCAATTCTTGCGGTATTGCCTTCTCTGTGTTGTGTCCGGTTGCTTTTTTTTATAACAGGTCTCGCGACGGTTGTCACCCTGCACCTTTCACCGGCAAAGGCGGATGGGCCTGCCCCGCCTCAGGAAAGATGGCCAACGTGTGACGTCCGTTCGGCAGTGCAGAAGGTCTCATTTGTGCATATCTCCGATATGCATGCCAATTATAATCTGGACGTAAACGGGACAAGCCCAATGAGCCGGGTTCGGGGCTACTATGAGTCCGTCAAAAAAGACAATCCTTTCACCGTGTTCACCAATAGCGGTGACGATTATGAAAAAGGTTCGATAGCCGAAGAACTCTCGCGTGGCCGTTCAACACGAGAGGTCGTTCAGGCCATGGGCTATGATGTCCGTACTCTTGGCAACCACGATTTTGCCTGGGGCATCAAAGAATTACTCCTCTTCAGTAATGATCCCAAGGCGGCGGTGCTGTCAACCAACACTCGAATCAATCGCCGGATCGACAGTCCCTTACGCGACATTCCCGCTGGTTTCACCGACTTTACCGTCTTGACCGTGGGATGTGTCAGGATAGGCTTTTTCGGCCTCACAGCCAGACCCTATGGGATTGACGGTGGGCAGCACAATGGGCCTGTTTATCCGGATCTACCCGCGTTGGAGATGGATTTCGACTTTGTCGGAATCGCCAAACGGATTGTTGCCAGATACCGGCAGGAAGTCGATGTGCTGGTGCTGAACAGTCATATGGGCCTGACCGATGATATCGCCGTCGCCGAACAAACAAGCGGCATTGACCTGATTCTCGGCGGGCACAGCCATACCACCCTGGAGAAATCCATTCGCGTCAAGGATACAACCATCATTCATGTTGGCGCCCAAGCTGAGTATATCGGCAGGTACGATCTGTTCTTCGATCTGGCAAGCAAGACGATAATTGACAGTCAGTTTCAACTTGTTGTCAATTCGCCGGATAAAATTAAGGGCAACGAGAGCATGAACACGGTAGTGACGAATATCATGAACCGTTATCAGCAGGAACTCCACGAGAAGGTAACGGAGGTGAAAAGTGACCAGTCTCCTCATGCCATGGCCCTCATCGCTGCTCGGGCTGCTGTGCAAAAATTGCGGATTGATGCGGCCTTTGTCAGTGTCGGGTCGGTCTGGGAGAAGTGGCGATCAGGCGGACTGACCCGACAGGATATCCTCGATGCCTTTCGGGTCGAGCGTGAACCGGTCGGAACACCTGGAACCAGCAGCCTGTATCTGGTGGAAATGACCGGTGCCAGCCTACTGCACGTCAGGACGATTTTGCAGGATGACGCCTACTGGGGTCCCGCCGAAATAAATCCATCTTCCTTCTACACCGTTGCCTTGCAGAAACCGCAGGCTCTCAATCAACAACAGCTCTTTTCAAGAACCATCGCCATTGGACTGCCACGCCCGGTGGCAGAACTTTGGGAGGTGGTCGTTTCCTTCGCCGGCGACCTCAGCGACCGAAATCTTGCCATGGATGATGCGGGCGCAGATCGCTGGAGCGAAAATCTCGTTGCTCTCTTAACAGGACAAAAGAAGGAGCATCCCGCTCTGTAGATTGCCCAAAACCATATAATCAGCAAAAGGAATTCCTATGACGCACGTTTCTTCATCCATATCTTCTCCTTCTTTTTTTATCGGGGATATTGCCGTAAAGAGTCTGGCTTGGTGCCTTTGTCTCACGGCAAGCCTCGCAGTGTTCCTCGCCCCTGCCTTGTGGAATGGCTTTGCCATTGTATTTTTTGACAGTGGCGGCTATGTGGGGCGGGTGTTGGAGATGACACTCGGCTTCGGCCGGTCCTTCTTTTATGGCGTCTTTCTCTGGGCGGCTTCACTTGGCTGGTGGTCTTTTTTCGGTCCGGTGTCGGTTCAATCGCTTCTCACTGTGTGGTTGGTCCATCTCATGCTCCGCTGCCACGGTTTGCCGGCCGGTCCGTTGGCCACTACCCTTATCTGCGCCGGGTTGGGATTTTTTACCAGCGTATCCTGGTACGCCAGCCAGTTGATGCCTGATCTGTTGCTGCCCCTGATGGTTCTCGGTCTGTGGCTTTTTGGCTATTGCTGGGAAAAGCTCGGAAGGGGTGAACGGATAGGATTAGCGCTTGTCCTCCTCTTAGGCTTGATGTCGCATATGACGAGCATGGCGCTGGCCATTGGTCTTGCCGGAATCCTCACTGTCGCCTGGTTCTGTAAAAAAATTTGGCTCTGGCGCCGGCTGCCGCTGACCCCTCTGCCACCTGCGGCCATCGTTATTGCAAGTCTGGTCTTGATGCCGCTTATCCACTTTCTTTTATTCGGCAAAGGGGGATATACCCCTGGCGGACCTGCCTTCATTTTTGGTCGACTGGTTCAGGATAACATTGCCCAACGCTGGTTAGCTGAGCATTGCCCGGTCCAGGGCATCAAACTGTGCGACCTGAAGGAACGCCTACCGAATACCGGCGATGATTTTCTGTGGAATGGCTCGTCGCCGTTTATGGATATCGGTGGCTGGAGCGGAGAGGCTGACGGCGAACTGAGTTTTCTGGTCAAGGAGTGTATTAAAAGCTATCCCGGTGCTACACTTTGGACCTCCCTGGTTGCCACTGCCGAGCAGATGGTCATGGTCGCGACCGGTGACGGACTCGATAAATTCCACGGAGCAGCACGGGGGACTTTCAGTAACTCTATCACCCCGGCCGTCTCCCTGGCATTCAACGCTGCTCGTCAGCAGCAAGAGCAAATCACTCAGCCGTTGTTTGATGCCATGAACCGGGTGCATATTCCCATCGCCCTGCTTTCGACCTTCGGTTTGTTGGTCTGTATCGGCTGGGGGCTGTATGCCAAGCGTCAGGGTCTCGCCTGTCTGGCCGGCTTCATCTTTTTCGCTCTCATCGGCAACGCCTTTATCTGCGGGGCATTGTCCGGCCCCCACGACCGCTATCAGAGTCGAATCGTCTGGCTTGCTCCCCTGGTAGTTGTTATGGCAATCATCGAATGGTGGCGGATCTGGGATCAAACCTGGGAGGCCGGAATCAATCCCAGTATGCGTAGTGGTATTGGCCTTGAGGATGCCCGCTGAGCGTTGCCGGTGTGCTCAGGTAACGCATCCTTTTCATTTCGCTTCGGCCGCGAGAAACCGTATCGAGGATCAGGCCGCAGGCAAAACCTAGAAAACCGATAATCATCATACTCATCGACAAAACAGCGGTCGGCAGACGGGGCACAAGCCCCGTCTCGATGAATTCAACCATGATGGGAAACATCAGTGCTACCGAAGAAAAGCAAAAGAAAAGGGCAATCGATGAAAAGAAGGCCATGGGCTTTTCCTCCTTGATAAAGACGAATATCTTCCAGAGGATGCGCAAACCGTCGCGATAGGTGCTGAGTTTGCTGAGTGATCCGGCTGGACGGTCTTTATAGGCTGTTTCCACCTCGGCAATAGGCATGCGAAGATGCAGGGCATGAACCGTAAGCTCCGTTTCGATTTCAAATCCTACGGCAAGAGAGGGAAAACTTTTCACGTAGCGGCGGGAAAAAATCCGGTAGCCCGACAGCATATCCTTCAAGCGATTGCCGAAGGTCATGGCGACGATGGAGCTGAGGAGCCGGTTGCCGAAGCGATGGCCGAGTCGATAAGCCTCCTTGATGTCGGTTACCCGGGCGCCATTCACCATATCCAGTTGATTATCGATCAGAAGCTTGATCATCCCCGGGCTAGCGGCTGCATCATAGGTTGCATCGCCGTCGACTAAGACATACACCTCCGCCTCAATATCGGCAAACATCCGTCGCACCACATTGCCTTTACCTTGCAGGGGTTCGGTCCGCACCACAGCCCCGGCATTTTTGGCGACCTCAACGGTTCGGTCGGTTGAATTGTTGTCGTATACAAATATCCGGGCCTCAGGAAGACTCTGGCGGAAATCTTTGACCACCTTGGCAACGGTGGCTTCCTCGTTATAGCAGGGGATCAGGACGGCGGTTTTCGGTGTTGTGTTCATAGTATCCTTATGAAAAGCTTGGTTCATTGAACGCCACGGAGTTGAGGTTGATCTTGCTGGCGATGCTGGTGCAGCATCGATAATGCTGCTCATTGCAGAGTAGAAGCTCCATATTCGGAATATGTTAAAAATGTGTTCTGAAAGGATGGGCTTATTACAGATAATTGCCATTCTTGTGCGCCGGACCTTCTTCAAAGTCGGCTCTCGCCACGTCCGTTGGTGTGGCGTTTCCAACCGCAATTGTGCGGACCAGCGTGACCGATCTAAGGAGTAGGCCATATATGGTGAGGCTGATGGGGCCCCGATAGCGGGCTAAAACGCTGCCGCCCGGTGGCACGGCGAAAGCGGACGTAGATGCGCCAAGCGATCATGCGAAGGTGCCAATCGTGCTAGTGCTTGGAACGGCTATGCGTGGAGATACCTAGCATGAAAACAACCGGTTTACCCGGTGATTTTTCTAGTTCGAATTAAGTATGATGTCCCCTGAATTCATGTCCCCTGAATTCCCTAATGAGGCTTTGTGAAGATGTTTCCTGAATCCATTTGCCAGGAAGTCTTCGCTGCAAGACATCAGTTTGTCTGCCAAAGACAGGATATGGGGACGGCATACAGATTGCTCCCAAATGGCACAACTGACCCACCGTCATATAACACCACCCCGGAGGCGAACCTTCCCTGAACTGCATCCTGAAGTTTGCGCAATCCCTTGAAATCATCACTCGTTACCGTTGCAGCGGCCTTCACTTCAACGCCGGCCACACGGCCGCCGGATTCCAGAACTACATCTATTTCGACCTTGTCCTTATCTCGGAAATGGCTGAAGATTATCGTCTCCTCCTGCCAGCTTGCATGCCGTCGCAACTCTTGATAGATGAAGGTCTCCAGAAGTCGCCCGAAGACAGCACGATCCTTCCACAACATTTCCGCATCCAGGCCAAGCAGCGTACAGGCCAGTCCGGTATCACCCAGATGCAGCTTGGGCGTCTTGATGAGACGTTTCATCCGATTGCTGTGCCAAGGGGGCAGTTCTTCCAGCAAAAAGATCCGCGACAGCAGCGTCATATATTCACGAATAGTGGGCCGGCTCATCTGAAAAGGGGCAGAGAGTTCGGATATATTTACCAGACACGCCGTCTGCCCGGCAGCCAGAGCCAACAGACGCGGCAAAGCCTCCAAGGCGCTGATGCGCGCCAGGTCACGGATATCGCGCTGAATCAACGTGTCGGCATAATCCCGATACCATGCCACCCGCCGTCGTGGTGTGACTCGCGCCAGTGAGGACGGATAGCCTCCGGCCGCCACTCTCTCGGCCAGCACCATGCCCAGTCGCTGTCCGGATGGTCCTGCCCGGAAGGAGGCTTTGAACAGCTTTGACAGAAAACTGGGATTTTCACCGGCAAGTTCTGCTTGAGACAAAGGATGCAGCCGCAGGATTTCCATACGGCCGGCCAGCGAATCGGCCAGCTTGGGCACCAGCAGCACATTTGCTGAGCCCGTCAAGATGAACCGGCCGGGCTCCCGCCGATTATCCACCTCCGCCTTCAAAGAGGTGAACAACTCCGGTGCTCGCTGCACTTCGTCAAGCACTGCCCGCTCCGGCAGATCCGCCACATAACCGACCGGATCTGCCTGCGCTGCCGCCCGCTGCACATCGTCATCAAAAGTGAAATAAACAAACTTCCCCTCATCCCCGATCAGTCGAGCCAAGGTCGTCTTTCCGCACTGCCGCGGCCCATGAATCAACACCACAGGCGTATCAGTCAATGCTTCCACAACACGAGAACGGAGGTAGCGGGGATATAAATTATCGTTTTTCATCACGACCAATCGTAAAAAAAATAGCGTCCAATTGCAAGTTTAAACTCCTCTGAGTGAAAATTACATATCGTCCATTTGCAAATAATTGAGCAGATGCGAGGACGAAACACCTGTCAACCGCAAGAAATAATTGTAAAAGAATGTGCTGCTCTGGAAAGTGGATTCAGCTGATTAATCTGTTTTGCTTAAGAGCTGTTCAAGCCAATTCAATCTAATGACACTGAACAAACGGCACTCTATCTCGTTCCACTTGCCGTTCCGGGTCGAAAATGAAAATGTGTCCTGAAAATGATGGGCGTGGCAAAAACCGCCATTCCGTGCACACCACTCACCTAAATATTATGGAAAACGAACGGATTCCTAATCTGCTCCTTGTATTAAAGAACGCATCAAGCATCAAGAAGCTCCTTCCGCACCACGAAACTGAGCACGACCCAGACAGGTTAAATGAGTCGGGACTTTTGCAGTCGAATCGGAGGAGTTCGGAAACATCAAATAACCGGTAGGGGAGGCAAAGAAGAATGGGACATATCAAAGCGGAGAATCTGACACTCGGGTATAGCCGCAAAAGGGTTATCCAGGGCATCGATCTGAGTATCAAGAAGGGTGAATTTCTCAGCATCATTGGGCCATCGGGTGTAGGGAAATCAACTTTTCTCATGGGTCTCAACGCCACGACTTCAATCATCGACGGACGCTTGCGGGTTCTCGGTAAAAACCTCGGAACAATCAGGCACCATGAGCTGAAGGCACTGCGCGCCAAAATCGGGGTCATTTTCCAGGGCTTCAATCTGGTTGCGCGCCTCAGCGTTTTTGACAACATCGCCAGCGGCATGTTGCATCGCAAGCCCCTGGTTTCCGCATTATTCAAGCACTACAGCGGCGAACAGTATGAAGAAATATATGAATACATGCAGGTTGTCGGCATTGAGCGGGAGGCACTCAGTCGTTGCGACCGGCTTTCCGGTGGTCAAAAACAGCGGGTGGCAATTGCCAGAGCCATTGCTCAGAGACCCGAGATTATCCTGGCCGACGAACCTATCTCGTCCCTCGATCCGGTTAGTGCCCGCAATGTTATGGAGACCCTGAAAAATGCCAATGAGAAATATGGCATCACGGTCGTCTCCAATCTGCATCAGCTTGATTATGCCAGGGAATTCTGCAGCCGGGTGATCGGTCTCAACGGCGGGCGCATTGTTTATGACGGCCCACCGGATGGACTATGTGCTGACACAGTTGCACAAATTTATCAGAAAAATGATTCCGCGCCACCCATAAACGACTGTTTCTCCGTGCCCTACACCCGGTTGCCGCTGCAAACGGTGGCAGCGGCGCACCCTTGATGTTGCAATCCCGTTACAGCCGGCGGAGGAGCATTTTCCACGGTTCTCCATGATCTGTTGCCAGTGTCGCAAACAGATCAAACTTCAATCATATGACAAACTAAAGGTGAAAAAAATGAAGGAAAAATTTATCAACGCACTGATCAGCCTGGTCTTGACCCTCTGCCTTCCGGCAGGCAGCCTTGCCGCATCGGCCGATTGGCCGAAACAGCTGAACCTCGGACTCATCCCCACCGAATCGTCCGACAATATCACCGAACGCTTCGACAACCTTGCCAAATACCTTGAGAAAAAACTCGGCCTGGATATAAAAGTCCAAGTCTCAACCGACTATGCCGGAGTTATTACCGCCATGCAGTTTAAACATGTGGATGTCGCCTATTTCGGCCCGAAATCCTATGTCGAAGCAGCCGATCGCGCCGGTGCCGAGGCCCTGGTCATGGAGGTCGCTGAAGATGGCACCAAGGGGTATAAGGGGGTAATTATAACCAAAAAGGATTCACCCATCACCAATATGGAACAGGCCAAGGGTAAAGTCTGGGCCTTCACCGACCCCAACTCCACCAGCGGCACCTTGGTTCCGACCGTTTATTTCGTCAAAACCTTGAAGATCGATCCGGAGAAGTATTTTTCCAAGGTTATCTATTCCGGCAGTCACGAGGCTTCCATTCTGGCGGTTAAAGCCGGCAAGGTTGACATTGCCTCAACCAACGATCTCGATCTTTCCCGCGGCAATGGCAAAGCATGGCAGACCGACACGGATTTCCAGATCGTCTGGACATCCGATCTCATTCCCGGCTCGCCCATGGCCTGCCGCAAAGACCTGCCGGACTCCCTGAAAAAGGCGCTGAAGGAGGCATTTCTATCCTATAACGACAAAGAGGGTCTGAAGAATTTGAAACTGCAGGGCTATACCGAAGTCGACGACAAAACCTATAATCCCATTCGCGAGCAGATCGAAGTCAAAAAGCAACTGGCCAAGAAGTAGGCCCAAGGGCAGTCGGCGCCCCCGGTGCCGACTGCTTGCCTTTCACAAGGAGTTGCAAGTGACCCGAGGAATTGTCCCAAATTATGCATATAGATGAAATAAAACGCCGAACCAACCCGTTCCATCCTTATAACATTATGGTCATGGTCGTAGGCCTGATCCTGGTTGCATGGTGTTGGCGGGCAACGGAAATGAGTATCCCCCTGCTCTTAGACGGCTGGGGCAATATGATCACCTATATTGCCGGCAACCCGAAGATCCAGGACAGCGGATTTTACCCACCTAACCTGCATGCAGGCAGCATGGTGAAATATCTGCTCTCCATGCTGGAAACCGTGCAGATGGCCTTTTTAGCCCTTATCCTTTCGGTGCTTATTGCCTTTCCCCTGTCGTTTTTTGCTTCCAGGAATACCCTCAATATTATCATTCCCGGTAACCATGGATCGGCCCTCTTTCTGAAAAACGGCATCTATGCCTCGGTACGATTTTTTGCCAACCTCAGTCGCTCGATCAATGAGATAATCTGGGCTCTACTTTTTGTCTCAGCCGTAGGCCTCGGGCCGATGCCCGGTATCCTGGCTCTCGGCATCCATACCTCCGGAGTACTGATTAAGCTTTTTTCCGAAGGCATTGAGACGGCGCAGCAGGAGCCCATCGATGCCCTGACCGCCACCGGCGCAGGCTTTATAAAGGTGATCTGCTATGCGGTAGTACCGCAGATCACCCCGTTTTTTGTCTCCATGAGTTTATATCGTCTGGAGTCGGATGTTCGTTCAGCCACCATCCTCGGCTTCACCGGAGCCGGTGGGATTGGCTGTTTCCTTTTTGACAAGCTGCGCAGCTATGAGAACCATGACGTCACCACTATTCTCATCATTATTGTGATCACAGTTGCCATTATTGATCGTGTCAGTGCCGCCATCAGAACCCGGTACACCTGATAATCGATCGAAAATTTCAACTTCGGAGTTTGCATGAACATCGTTCTACGCGAGGCCCGGGAAGCCGATCTCCCTGCCATTCTCTCATTATACAGCCAACTTGGCCAGGATGACGGAACAGTGCTCAGTCTGGGAGAAGCCCGACGCATTTTTGACAGGTTGAGGAGCTATCCTGACTATGGGATTCACGTGGCGCTTGCCGACAGCAAAATCATCGGGACTTTTGCCCTGTTGATCATGGACAATCTTGCACACCGGGGCGCCAGATCGGCGATCCTTGAGGATGTCGTGGTGGATGAAGGGCGGCGCGGCAAGGGTGTTGGCAAACAAATGATGGCCTATGCCGGTGACTTGTGCCGGGAAAAAAGATGTTACAAAATGGTGCTGAACAGCAATCGTCATCGAGTTGCAGCCCATCGTTTTTACGAATCGCTGGGATATGAAAAGCATGGCTATAGCTTTGCCATACAAGAATTTTGAGGTGAGAAAATGAACGGTACTGATTTGACGGCTTTGATCGATACCATGGATGAAGAGAGGGTGGAACTGTTGTTACAGTTATTTGCCGAGGTAGATCTGACGATCAGCACTCCTCCCCGCACCGGGCTTATGATGCTGGCGGTCCATGACAGTTTTGCGACGGCCTTTTATCCGGGAGAAATCCTGGTAACGGAGGCCCGGGTAATATTTGACGGTTGTGAAGGTCTCGGCATGGTTCTCGGCGAAGCCCCCCGTCGGGCCCTTGCTCGGGCTGCAGCCGTTGCGGTATTTCTCCATCCTCAATCCACAGACATCCAGGAAAGAGTGCGGACCTGCCTGTTGGAAGAGGCCGAGCTGCAAAAAACCAGACGGCTGGAAAATGCTGCTCTAGTAGCCGCCACCAAGGTAAATTTTGATCTTATGCCGGGAGCTTAGCCATGCATTCAAGGAAAATCATCCGCGATCATATTACCTTCAGAACCATCCTTGCCGCAATGAGCCATCCCGGCAAGGTCTACCGCCTCCCTGAATTCGACAAAGAAGAGACAGCCGTGGTCGAACTCCTTCGTTGCCTGCTTGACAATGAGGTGGGTGTTGCCGTTGTCGGTGACCCGGCCCTGGAATCAGATCTTCTCCGCCACACCGAATGCCGACGGGTGGCATGCGAAGAAGCCGATTTTGTAATTGTTGGCCATTTAGCCGACAGTGCCGCTTTGACAGGGTGCAAAGTCGGCAGCCTGGAGTACCCGGATGGCGGAGCAACCATTCTTTATCTGGTAGACGGGCTTTCCGAGGGCGACGGCGGTGTTGTCCTGTCGGGCCCAGGGGTCGATGATAAAATTTCTTTACGGATAAGCGGACTCGCTGCCGGTGAATTGTCCAGGCTACAGAATTTGAACAGTGAATTTCCCCTTGGTGTGGATGCCATGTTTTTTGTCCGGCGGCGTAACGGGCGAATCGCCTGCATCCCCCGTTCGTCGCAGATTGGAGCCTATTGATATGGGATATGTAGCAGTTAAAGGCGGTAATGAAGCGATTGAAGAGGCCTGCCGGCTCTTTGCTTATGAACGGACCAAGGGTACTTCGCCACCGCTTATGGTTGATCAGATCCGGGAGCAACTGTATCTGGCGGTCGACCGGGTCATGAGCGAGGGGGCGTTGTACGCGCCGGAGCTGGCGGCTCTCGCCCTGAAACAGGCCGCCGGCGACACCTTCGAGGCAGCCTTTATGCTGCGCGCCTTTCGGGCTACCCAGCAGCGACTGGGATATTCACTGCCGGCCGGCACCGAAAAGATGCGGGTAATCCGCAGGATTTCTTCAGCCTTTAAAGATATCCCCGGCGGACAGATCCTCGGTGCCACAAGTGATTACACCCTGCGACTCATCGACTTCGACCTGCTGAGCGATGACGAGGCACGGCGCAACGCTTTTCGAGAACGGATCTTCCGCCATTTGCCCGAGGATATCGAGATCCCGCAGACCTTTCCCAAGGTGATCAGCATCCTCAGGCAGGAGGGCTTGTTGGAGGATGTCACGGCAGCAGACCAGAGGGAAGATAGCATTGCCGACATAACCCGGCATCCCCTTGCCTTTCCCGCCCCGCGCAGTGCCTCTTTGCAGGCCTTGGCCCGGGGCGAGACCGGCGGTATGCTGGCCCTGGCCTATTCAAGTATGCGCGGATACGGCAACATCCATCCGACTCTTGGGGAATTGCGGGTAGGCTATCTGCCGCTCACGGTCCGCCATCCGGTCAGCGGCGAGCCCCATGTTGTCGGCGAGGTGAAGGTCACCGAAGCCGAGGTCTTAGCCCGCATGGAGGGTAACGACGGAATGCCGAAGTTCAGCCTGGGTTACGGCCTCTGCTTCGGCCAAAACGAGATCAAGGCGATTTCCATGGCGATCCTTGATCGCTCGACCCGCACAAAAAATCCCAAAAGTCCGGCCGAGGATCAGGAATTCGTCCTTTACCATACCGACGGCATTGAGGCCATGGGCTTTTGCAATCACTGGAAACTGCCGCACTACGTAGATTTTCTCTCCGATCTTGATCGTCTGAGGAAATCCCAGGAACTGGCCCGCGCCGCAAACCACAAGGAGGATATAAATGCCGCTGCATGAATGGCCGAGAAGAAATGACGGGCAGGAAAACGACTCGGAGCACCGGGCCGGATATCCCTTTGGTTTTATGGATGAAGGTGCCAAGAAGGAAATTCGCCGCGCCATCCTCAAGGCCGTCGCCATTCCCGGCTATCAAGTACCCTACGGTTCCCGGGAAATGCCGATTGCCCGCGGCTGGGGAACGGGAGGGCTGCAGATTACCCTCGCCCTTATCCAACCGGATGACATCCTCAAGGTCATCGACCAAGGCTGTGACGGCAGTGTCAACGCGGTAAATATCAAGAAATTCGTGGCCAAGGTCGCAGGCGTCACGGTGACGACCGATACCGCAACGGCAACGATCATCCAGACCCGGCACCGCATTCCCGAGCAGCGTATGACCGACCAGCAGATCCTCGTTCTCCAGGTGCCCTATCCGGAAGCACTACGCGAGGTGGAACCTTCGGAAATGGAGACCCGCCGCATGCATGCCGAGGCCGACTACAGCCGGATGTGGCTGTATCTGTATGAGGACATTGTCCGTTATGGCGAAATCACCATCAGCTACCGCTATCCGGTGACGGTGAACGGCCGTTATATCACCGACCCCAGCCCCATCCCCCGCTGGGACGTGCCGAAACTGCACATGGCCGACACCCTCTTTCTCTTCGGAGCAGGGCGGGAAAAAAGGATTTATGCCATTCCACCCCATACCGCCGTTATTCCTCTGGAATTTGAAGACCACACTTTCAGGACCGAGAACTTTGCCGGCAAATCATGTGCCCGCTGTGGTGCCACCGATAGTTTCCTCGATGAAGTAATCGACAATAGCCAAGGGACGCGTAGTTTTTTTTGTTCCGATTCCGGATATTGCGACAAAAGGAGAGAAAAATGCAGCCGTTGATTCGCATTCGCGGTCTCACCAAACGCTTCGGTAGCGGTTGTGAACGCTGCCTTGCGGCAACCGGCCCTGAGCATGATACCAATCTCTGCCCGCATTGCGGTTCGGTATTGGCCTGTAACGATCTTTCCTTCGATCTCTTTCCGGGTGAGGCGCTGGGCGTGGTAGGCGAAAGCGGCTCAGGCAAGAGCACCTTGGTGCGTCTGCTGCATTTTGAATGGGAGGCCAGCACGGGGAGCATGGAGGTACACCGCTCCGCTGCCGCTTCACACCCGATGGCGGAGATGTTTCCCGAAAACGGCGACTACAGCAAAAACCTGCTGCTCTTAAGTCACTTTCAAAAAAGGCAGATGCGAAATGCCTTGATGGGCATAGTCTATCAGAATCCGCACTTGGGCCTCCGTATGGGAGTCAGTTCCGGCGGCAATATCGCCGAGCGGCTTCTCGGCGCCGGGTGGCGGAACATCGCCAAGATGCGCCAAAGAGCTTCGGAGCTCCTTGAAAAAACGGAAATTCCCATACAACGGATGGATGAACCACCGGCAAATTTCAGTGGTGGGATGCAACAACGGGTACAGATTGCCAAGGCCCTGTCGAACAACCCCACGATCCTCTTTTTAGATGAGGTCACTACCGGCCTTGATCTCTCCGTCCAGGCCCGGGTCCTCGATCTTATCAGAAATCTGCGCAGCGAATTTAATCTGTCCTTGCTCGTTGTCTCCCATGATCTTGGGGTTATCAATCTGCTTTGTCAACGGACCATGGTAATGAAAGCCGGCCATATCGTCGAAGACGGCCTGACCGACCAAATTCTCCAGGATCCGCAGCATCGCTACACCCAACTTCTCGTGGCCTCGCAATTGTAGAAAAGGAAAGGAGCTTCAGTGATTACCGTAGAAAACCTTACAAAAACCTTCACCCTGCACATCCTTGGTGATAAAAAAATCGTGGCCTGCCGCGATGTCTCCTTCCATGTTCCCTCGGGAGGATTTCTTGGCCTTGCCGGGCCGAGCGGGGCGGGCAAGAGCACGGTGTTAAAATGTATGTACCGTACCTACCTCGCCGGCAGCGGCGCAATCCGCTACCAATCGGCGGCATACGGCATGGTTGATCTCGCCACCCTGCCGGACCAGACGGTAATCGATATTCGCCATCGGGAGATGGGCTATGTAAGCCAGTTTCTGAGAGTCATCCCCCGGGTTTCCGCCCTGGATGTGGTTATGGAGCCGATTGTCAGCCGCAACGGAGTAACCCGGGATGCTGCCCGTAAAAGGGCCGTCAGTCTGCTCGAACGGTTACGTATTCCCGACCACCTCTTCGATGCGTATCCGGCAACCTTCAGCGGCGGCGAACAACAGCGGGTCAATATCGCCCGGGCGGTCAGCTGGAAGCCGCGTCTCCTCCTGCTGGATGAGCCGACCGCCTCCCTTGACCAGGATTCGGTTGGGATCGTGCTCGACATTCTCACGGAGTTGCGTCAGGAAGGCACGACAATGATCGGCATATTTCACGATGCGGCTCTTCTGCAATCGGTAACCGATTCGGTCTTTCACATCGGCTGACCAGGAGCAAGCAGGTGACAACCCTTGTTGAAGAATATTTACTCAGGAGATGACATGCAGGACAGTTTTGTTATAGTCAACGCCCATGTGGTTACCCCGGAAGGAATACGAGAAAACGCCTCGCTGCAGGTTGAAGATGGCCGGATCGTTCTGATTCGTGAGGGAGGTCTTAAGGGCGGCAGAGAGATTAACGCCGCCGGAAATTTCCTCTTTCCCGGCTTTGTCGATATGCATTCCGATGCCATTGAAAAGGGTATTGAACCCCGCCCCAACACCTTTTTCCCGGTGGATATCGCCGCCTATGAGCTGGACAAGAAAATCGCCGCCTGCGGCATTACCACCATGTACCATTCGCTTTCCTTTGCCGAACTGGAGGTGGGGCTGCGCAATAACAATACAGCGGCGAGGATCATCAGAGAGATCAATAAGCTACAGCATAAGCTGAAGATAAATACCAAGATTCATGCCCGTTTCGAAATCACCGACCTCGGAGCGGTTCCGTTTCTCGAGGATTTGATTCGGGACGAACAGATTAATCTCTTCTCCTTTATGGACCACTCACCGGGCCAGGGTCAGTTCCGGGACATCCTGTCGTTTAAAAACTACTATGGGCCGGTGTATGCCAAAACCGATTTGGAGATGGACCATATTATCGAACGTAAGCTTGAGTCGAAAAAAAACCATGCTCCGGCGATTATCGCCGAACTGCTCAGATTATGTCGGGAGCAACACATAGCCGTAGCCTCCCACGACGATGACTCGCGGGAAAAGATCCACTGGCTGAAGGAAATGAATATCGGTATGACCGAATTTCCGGTTAATATCGAGACGGTCCGCACTGCTCATGAACTCGGTGTCAGCGTCTGCCTCGGTTCTCCGAATGTCCTCAGGGGCCAGTCGCAGGCCAAGAATCTCAGTGCCCGCGAGGCTATCCGCTCGGGATTCGGCGACATCCTCTGTTCCGACTATTCGCCGATGACCCTGCTCCACGCCGTAGGGACCCTGACAAAGTTCGGCATCCTGCCGTTGCACGAGGCGGTCAAGATGGTCAGTCTGAACCCGGCCCGGGCAGTGGGCATCGCCGATAAAACCGGATCTCTTGCTGTCGGTAAGGCTGCGGACATGGTTCTGGTTGACCATTCCGACGATTTCCCCAGAGTATTGAAGACCTTTGTTGCCGGTCGGGAGGTTTTTGCCACATGTTGAAAATAGGCAGCAATATCAATGAAATACGAGTTGATGGCAGCTTAAAGGCTTTGCAGCGCGACCTCACCGCCTTTCAGGGGTTCGGCTTGACTGCGGCGGAGATATCGATACACGGTCTCGATGCAGTACGAGACGGCAGCCTTGATCGCCGACGAATATCGGAAATACAAAAGATTCTCGCCGACTTTCCCTTTGCCTACAGTACCCATGCCCCAAATCCTTTAAATCTTATGGATCAACGCTGCCCCGAAATGCACAATGACGTACTCCTGGCTTCACTGGAATTTACTTCGGCAATCGGTGCCCGCTGCATGGTGTACCACCCGGGCCGCTATCTGCCGGAGGAACAATTTGCCGTAAAGGGCCCACTTTCTCTCACATCCGAGCAGCAACAAGCTCTTCTTCTGCATGAGGCAAAACTTCTTCAGGAGGCAGCGGACTCCTTTCCTGAGACCATAATTGCCATGGAGAACGCCCGCCCCTATCTGCACCATTCACCCTACTGTTATGCGGAAATTCCCCATGTTCTGGTGACCCAGATCAGGCAAATTAACCGCAACAATGTACGGATGACCCTCGATTTTGGCCATCTGCATCTCTCGGCGAAATTCTATAACCTCGAGATACTGGGTGAGATAAGGTGCGCTGCACCATTTATCGCCCATTGCCATGTCCATGACAATTTCGGCCATTCGGTCTATGCCACCGAAAAGATCCAGACCCACCAGATACCCTTTGGCAGAGGCGATTCTCATATGCCGGTCGGTTGGGGCAACATCCCGTTTAGCACCTTGTTTGCAGAATTTATCCATGACTACGACGGGTTATTGATCTGTGAGCTGCGCAGCCGATATTTTGAACAAACCGGGGAAGCAGCAAAAAATCTTGCCTTACTCCTGGAATCTTTCGGTATTTGATTTCAGCGGCAGATAGCCTGTCGGCTGAGCAAAAGTGGTACTTTGGTTGAGGTGCTTCAACCTCTCTTCTGGTAACGAATCAACACTATCCCTTGTTTCTACGTTTGCAGAACACACTCTTATTCCGAAGGGTGCCGATCGAAAAGCCTCCCATTCTTTCAAGTCCGTTGTTTTCAATTAACATCGTCCATTCACCTTCTTTCATACATCGTATAAACAAACGCCGGCGGGTTTTCGATCATATCGTCCAGCCAGAAAAGCCTTGGCCAAGTCAAACGGTGTCTGATCATCAGTCATCACTCCGTCAAGATATCTACTGTAACCTATTAACCTTCCAAGCATAATAAGCCGGTCATAAACGGTTTCCTTTGATGCTCCGGTCAGCGAGGCGGTAATCAAGTCACCGACCACCGTGGTATAGAACCCGTTATTTTCCAGGACTTGGCGGAGAAATATCGCCCGCCGGTGACCGCGCTCTAGTCCAGCCCCTCCACCCTTAAAACGAAAGCGGATATAGTTGGCGTAGGTATCCCGGCCGCAGACGGAATCGAGCATGGCGAAATGAAATTCGACCCTGGCATTGAGATTCAGGTAATCGCGGGCCGCCAGGGCATAATTAAACGATCCCGCCGGGCGAGCACCCCGTTTATCAAACATTGTCCTGGAGAAAATCTCCGGCAGGGCTTCGTCATCCGGGGCGGTATGCCAGCTGAGCCCCGGGGTGAGGAGACCCTCACAGAATGCCGTCAGCGGCACCGACAGAATATCTTCAAGGCCAAGCGGCCTATGGAGAGCCAGATGGTTGCGCCAGCCACTCCGGCTCTCCCGGCGCACCCCGCCTCCCACATCAATAACCAGAAAAAAGAACGGAATGCCGATCGAAAGCGGCCGCAGCAAATTTCCGGCCTCCTCCATAACCATGTCCCCGGCGCTGAACATTGCCAGGACCGCTTTTTCATGGGTATAGCGAATAATGTCGTGAATCGAGCGACATTCCTGGAGAGAAAAGGTCGGGCCGTAGGTGTCGGTCAGGTTAAGAGGAACAATCATCTCCCGCAGCAGGCGACGCTCAGGGGCTATGGTATCGGAGGTCAGATCTGGTTGTTCGGACCTTTCCTCCCCCGCCAGTCGTTTTTTCCTGTGTCGTTCGGCATGGGCCTCTCTTGCCGACTCCCAGATTGATTCCGGGGCATCAAGAACTATCCCCTGTTCGGCATCAAGAACTATCCATTGACCTTCATGCAGGCATAAGCCGGCGTTTTCCGCCCCGGTAATCATGGGAATACCATATTCCCTGGCAATACAGGACAGATGATCGGTGGGATTACCGACCTGGATAATGGCACCGGCACTGTTTTGTAAATACCGTGCGGCATCGACGATCCCGTGCGGCAAGACCAGGATCGCAGGGGAATTGCGGATATCTTCGGCCTGTCCCTGATCAAATCGCTGCAGGTCGGTTATCGAATGGACAAGCCTTACCTGTCCGACGGCCTTGCCCGTCGAGGCACAGATCCCGGTTGTCAATGGTTCCACTATTCCGGTGAGAAACAGCCGACGCCCCTTGCCCGCAGTCAGACGCAAAGGGCGAGCCTGAAGAAAAACCAACTTCCCATTTTTTAACAAGGCCCATTCGACATCCTGGGGGCCTCCGTCCACCCCCTCGATCATCTTGCCGTAATGCACTAAATCGTTGAGAGCCTCAACCGACAAAAGGGGCAGTAAAGCCTCTTCGTCCGGGATCTGTTCCAGCCGCACACCTCCTTGTGGTTCACTCACCTCGCGCATGGTTTTTCGGGGTATCTGTGCCCCCTCCATGAGAAGGGCCGCCCTTTGCCCATCTACACTGCCGGATGTTTTTAGATTGGAGGTGGTGGCGGTAACTCCTCCCCGTGGCGGGGTGTACAGATCGACCGGTGCAGCACCGCCAACCGCCATGCTGCCGAGCCCCGCAGCGGCGCTGATCAGCATCCGGCCGTTTTCCGGCTGCGATGGATCAAAGGTGAACATTACTCCGGCGCAATGCGGTTCGACCATTACCTGACAAAGGACAGCAAGATCAAAATCACCGGCGAAAAGACCGGCATTCAACCTGTAGGAGATAGCCCTGGCACTGAAACCGCTGGCGATTACCTCCCGGTAAGCGGCGAAAAGGGCTTCGGTTCCGATAACATTGAGGATCGAGGTAAATTGGCCGGCAAAGGAGTGATCTCTCCCATCTTCCGACACCCCGCTGCTGCGAACCGAGATAGCCAGAGGTCCGGTCAGGGTGCCGCTTTCCCGCGCAGAGTCCTCCAACCGCTGGTAACCGGCAGCAAGCGCTGCACCAATTTCCGCAGGCAACGGGGACTGCATGATCATCTCCCGGATTTTCTCTGCCGCAATACTTACATCCCACTTCTCATATTCGACTTGCCGGAGCAGCTGCCGAATGGTAGCAGCCAGCTCTCCGGTTCCCAGAAACTTTTTATTTGCCGGAGTAGTGCAGACAAAGCCGTTCGGAACCGGCAGGGCGAGGTGTCGCATACGGGCAAGGTTAGCAGCTTTTGCACCGGCCTGCAAAGAGGCGTTCTCATCAAGTTCATTGAGATCAATGATATAATTCGAGGGACTGAGAGTATCTCTGAGATCATCGAGTCGGGCGAGCACCTCCTGTGCCATTCGGCCGTGGAAACCATAGAGCCCGGCATGGGCAGAGCCGGAAAGCAAATTCAATCCTTCCACCAACTCGCCGGTAACGGCCAGCAGTTCCTCGGTGGCCTTGCGGATATCCGGTTGTTCGGCACGAAAGAGGAGACCATCAATTTCGGCGGTAAGCTCCAGTGCTCTGCCGTTGTTTTCAAGAAAAATGCGGAAAGCATGGTAACGAGCCTTTAATTCCTCCAGGGCATTTTCCTCAAGCCGTTGCCGCCGGTTGCGAAAATATTGCTGCAATGTTTTGAATAAATGCATCTTTTTATCCTAATCCCGACAAGCGGGATACGTCACTTAACAAAAAATCATCGGCAAACCTCGTAAACAGGGCTTTGACGTCGGCATCGGTGTACAATCCGGTATCCCTCTGGCGGGAAAAGGCGGTCAAGGCCCCGAGGGTGAAAAGTGCCGAGCGCAAGATATCCTTTTCGGCCAGCTTCAGACGACCGACAACCAGATCACCCTTGACATCGACCTTGAAATCCATAGCTCTCAGCACATCACTGATGAACTTCGCCCGCCGGCCGCGTCGTTCCGGGTCGGCAAGTCCGCCGGCAAAGCGGAAATAGACATAATTCCGGTGCTCGTCACTGCCGAGGTGGGCGTCAACAACGCTGAAATGGTAACCAAGACGCAGGCTGAGGTTCATATAGTCGCCGCCGATGATCGCCAGATTTTCGCCTAATTTTTCCGGAGGAGTCGAGAGCATGGCCATGCTTTGCGGCATGCTGGAAAGAATATCCCGCATACCCAGGGAAGGAAGGTCGGTGACCCATGCCTCAGGTTTTTGCAGTCCTGCAAGAAAAACGGCAAAGGGCTCGGAGGTTACATCCTGAACGGTCGGTTGATGATTGTTACCCATCTTGCTCATGCCGTTGCCGATATCCAGCACCCTGATATCCATCGGCACATCGAGCAGTATCCTTCGGGTGCGGATCGTCCCCAGGCCGGAGCGACGCTCCTGGAAATGCGCCAGCTCATCCACCGCCCGTTCATGGCAGAAGTGGATGATGTCATGGAAGCTACGGCAACCTTGAGGGGAAAAATCCGGCGCCTCCGGATTGACTAAATGAAGGGGCATGATGAAGCGGAGGAGTTGTCGCAGGACTCGATATTCCGGATCGGTTGGTGAGAAATTCATGCCTCTTGCACCATAACGCAACAGGTTAGGCTGAATCCCTTGGTAAACCGTCGCCTCTCCGGCATCCACCGTTACCTCAGTGCCGGATGCCAGCAGCCCAAGGACTCCCGACACGCCGAATATCGCCGGTAAACGCAATTCCCTGGCTACCGTCGCCAGATGTCCGGCCGGGCTGCCGTATTCGGTCAGTATGGCAGCGGCTCGCTGCAGGATCGGCGTCAATTGCGGCGAGGCACTCCTGGCAACAGCCACGGCCCCGGCCGGAAAATCAGCGGGCGACATCTCGTCGCCGACATGGACGACACTGCCGGCGGCAATACCTGCCTGTACTATTTGGCCCCCGGAACAAAGGATTTTCGCACTTTCCCGTTCCTTGGTCAGGTCGTCCCCAGGAATTTCATACTCGATAATCCGGCGAAGAAAGAGACGGGTAATTACCCAGGTGGTATCCTGCAGCTGCTGCCACTGCAAACCTATGGGGATGCCCAGCATCCGTTCCATAATCATACCAGTCTCGGCAAGGAGTTTCATTTCGTCGATATTTAACAGGGCCGATCCGGCACCCATTCTTTTGACACTGTGTGGTTCCTCAGTTGCCAGGCGAGCATCGGTTAAACTGCTGTCGTTTGTTCTGGGAGGGATCTTTGCGTCGACCAGGTCGAAGGGAGATGTCCGTTTCAACAAATAGCTGTTGCCGGTCTCTTTTTTCCCGGGCAAGGACGCGGAAATTGTCAGCATATCATAGTCTTCTGCGGCATCATCTCGGGTGAAAACCGTTCCCTCAATGGCTATCGGCTTGGAACATCGAACGAAGACCGCAAAACGAACCCATTCCGGGACATCTTCCTGGCGAAGTCTTGCACTCACCGTCCCGATGATTCGTTCAAGACAAACACGGTAAAGATCAGGAGCAAAATCATCAGTTGCAGCCGTTATAGACTCGCCTTTTTCCGGCTTCATTTGCGAATCGTCGTCGACAATAGATGAATTTCCCGGCGTTAAGGGCAAACCTTCCTCGACGATGGTCAGGACAAAACGTCGACCAGCCGGGACAATCGAAAACCTGCCAAGCTCCTTGACCGGTTCATCGGGATCATCGACCTGAGTGACAACAACAGCAAGTCGATGGGTTTTCTGACTGGAGAGTAAAACACCGAGCTGTTCAATCAGTCCGGCTCTTACCTCATCGACCAAGTGATGGGCAGGTCGGACACCATAGGTTTCCGTCCTGCCGCAAAGCGCCATGGTGCCTTCGGTTGTGATGACAAAACCCTCTGCCACCGGGATTCCAGGATGATGACGTAACTCAGCCAGACACACCATGTCGATGCCGACCAGCGGTTCCAACTCCCAACCGATATCGGCAAGCGCTACTACCGGAGGACAGTCCAGAGCCCTGGTATTGCCGGAGAGAATATCATCAAGGATGGTGTGGATTTCCTGGTAACGATCATACAGGGCGATATAGCCGTTGTCGGTCAGGGCGTTAAGATTGTAGGTGACATGGTGTACATGGGAGGCAATGTTCCGGATCGAGGTCTCCAGGAAACTGCGATCAAAAATATATTCGCCCCCCAGCGCCCGTTCCAGCTGCGCCATCCCTTCGAGGACGGCGTTGTTGAGATGCAGAATTCTGCGGAAATTATTGAAAAGAGTCTGGAGACGCCAGATATTGATCTCGCCTGTTTCGCCACCGGCCTTGGGCTTTCTCCCAAACAATTGCTGCCACCACATTCGCACGTCTCCGTAGATTTTGGCACGATTCAGGGTTGTTGTTCCAATCTCCTAGGCTTTTCCGGCTTGTATCTTTTCCTCAATCCTTTTGATGCAATCAAGGATATCCCGAAGCTTGAAAGGCTTGGCAACAAAATCGAAGGCACCTTTGCGGTACGATTCTTTTGCAGTTTCCAGGGTGGCAAACCCCGTAATAATAATAACATGGGTATCTGCCGAACCATTTTTAACTTCGGCCAGAACCTGCATGCCGTCCACTCCTTCCATTTTCAGATCGGTAATAACAATATTAAATGTCGCCTCCTTTAAACGAGCCAGAGCGGATGCGCTATCGGTAAATATCTCGACCTCATGACCCAGTTTTTGAAAAGCCGGTTTCAATCGCTTGCAGACAATGGGTTCATCATCGAGAATAAGGATGCGAAGTGGGGATCCCACCGAACCGGTTGCTGTTGTCATTGTACTCCTCCTATTACTTTTTGCATGGCATTGCATTGATAAAGAGCTGGACATGACTGGCAATATCCTTGTCAGTATGCATACGTGCATCCAGTTGCCGGGTGTAGCCGACAAGCCCGCCCAGTACCTGCATACGTTCAGACATTCGTGCCCTGGAAAGCTTCTTGAGTCTGCCGATCACCAAATCACCATGGATTTCAACTCGAAAATCAAAATGTTCCAACACTGCGGCGATAAACTTCGCTCTGCGCGAGCGGCGAATGAATTCCGTCACCCCGCCTAGAAACCTGAAATAGATGGAATTGTCGTTGATCTGGTCGGCGATATAGGCATCGATAATAGTAAAATGATAGCCAAGCCGCATATTGAGGTTCATATAATTTTCCAGAACCACCGCCAGATTTCTGCCGACCTCTTTAGGACTGGCGAGAGAAGAGGAAAAGGTCCGGGTAAAACTCGCCATGAAACTCCCTAGATCAACGGCCACGGGATCAGTGCACCACATCCCCGGCTCGGCAAGTCCCTTGAGGAAGTCATTGAGCGGTAAGGAAAGAATCTGTTCCGGGGTAACTATCCGGGAATCCGCCGCACATCGTGTTCCCCCACCGGCATCAATGACCATGAGACCTAAGGGGATATCGCCTTCCAGCCTTTTGGGCGCCGAGTAATACTGCGCCCCCTGGTTTTCACTGAGGTGAATCAGCTCTTCAACCGCCTTTTCGTGGATATACCTGGTGATATCATGAAAAGTCTGACAGGCGAGCGCAGTAAAATTCTCGCCCTGGGCGTCAAGAAGATGCAAGGGACTGATATGTTTTTGCAGACGCCGGAGTAACCGATATTCGTAGAAGTCCTCGAAAACTTCTTCTTCCGTCAAATCAAAATGATCCAGAGCACTTATCTTACCACGATAAACAATGTTCTGTGTCGCATCCAGAGTTATTTCGTCTCCGTGTTTAAGCAGCGAACTTGCCACCTGGGTATCGACAATCGTCGGCAACCTGAACTCTCGTGCCAAGGCGGCCATATGGCCGGTGGGTGAGCCGATATCGGTGATAATGGCAACGGCCTTGCGCATAATCGACGAGTAACGCGGAGAGGTGTATCGGGAGAGTAAAATGACCCCATGGGGAAAGGCATCTAGATCGGCATCGTTTTCTACCAGAAACACCTTGCCGACGGCCACGCCGCGTTGCGCGACAAAGCCCTTATCGGCAAAGATTATTTCCGCATTTCTGGTGGCCTCTCCCAGTTCCGTCTCTGGAATGGCCGGTGCCCCCCAATGACCGAGGGGACGAGTCTGTAAAATGATGAGGTTGTCCTCACTGTCAAAACCCCACTCAATTTCCTGTGGTCGCTTATAATAGCGTTCAATGGACATCGCCGCCTGGGCCAGGATAGCCAGGTGTTTTCCGGTCATACATGGAGTTCCCTGCAATTCCGGCGGATTATCTTGCCACACCAAGCCCTCGCCCTTGGCGAGGACCAGGCGTTGCGGTTTATCGGCGACAGCAAGGGAGCGCTGGGTATATGGCGGGGCTCGATCGACACTTATCGTGTCCGTCGACATGCTGCCGTCAACCACTGGAGAACAGTGCCCCCAAACGGCGTTAATGATCATCACCCCTTCTGCCACCTGTGGAGCATAAGTATGCAAAACTCCACCAATCACGGTATCAGCCATCACCTGACACCCTACGGCAATGGCAATCTCGTGCTCCTGAAAACCTTTTTGCAGGCGGTACCGCCAGGCCTTATAGCTATAGGCGCTGGCAACTACCTGGCGGTAACTTTCCAGGAGCTGAGCACGGGAGACATTCTGAACAGATTCATACTGTCCGGCAAAACTCGCCTCCCCACCCTCGCCCCAAGCACTGCTGCGAATTGCCAGGCGAATATCTGCTAGCCGGACCCGCAGGACAAGAGCGTCATACTGGGCAAATATCTGGGCGGAAAGATGCCGCGGCATAGGGGTTTTCAGGATGCTATCCTGCATTTCCGCGGCATGCTTTTTCAATGCGGCATCGTCATTTTTGTCCCAGTATCTGGCAACCTCTGCCGCCTTTTCCAGCAAGCCCATTTGCTCCATGAACTCAAAGAAAGCTTGGGTTGTTATAACAAAACCATCCGGTGTCGACAACCCCAGGCGATTGTGGATATCGCCAAGCTTTGCCATTTTATCGCCTGCCTGTTCACTGAGCTCGTAGCCAAGTTCCGAAAGCGGCAGGACTTGTTTGCCGGTAGGCAGGATATGGCGTCCCGACAATTCCCCCTGAATTCCCTGCCTGATGTATTCAAATGCAGTAAAAAGATCGACATTTTTACGCTGGGTGAGAATACTGAGATCGGAGATGAGTTTAAAAACCTGGTCTCCGATCTTCTCCGCTACATCCTCAATGTAACGACGATCAAAAACATACTCACCCCCCAGCTTGTCACCCATGTCGGCCATCAGTTCGAGAATCTGATTGTTCCGCTCAAGAATGCTCTGAAATTTCTTAAAGAGCACTGAGAAGGGCAACACCCGTTTGCGACGTCGCCAGAAAAGGAGCAGTTTTTTGATATCGTTAAACATTCATGGTTTACGCGATTAATGCGCTCCTTTACTCTGAAATATCAGACCTATTGCCAGGCCGGAGACAATGGCAATTACCGTAGCCAACACCCCATAAAGCAACGATCTTTCGAAGGCCATTTTTGCCAACCACCCCGGGAAACCGGACAATGACGCTTCGACCGCCGAAGAGGCCTTGCCTACCAAGGCACCGCCACGCACTGCTACAGCCTCAACGCTGTAATGGCCGGGAGCAAGGGCCGAAGGAACGGCTATGTCGGCGGTGAATGTTCGGCTGTCGCCCTTATCCGGACCAAGAACCACTCCCCCGGCCGATTCATGGTACAGATGATCGTTCTTTTTTAAGAGGAGAAGTTCATGGATGACATCAATCTCTCCTCCGGCCGCATCCTTTTCCACTTCAACGCTGCTTCCGAGGCTTTCCAGACGAAAGGGTTCAGCGATGGCTCCAAGATCTGCAAAAGAACGCGATGAATCAATCAAACACACTTTTGGAACATTTTTCAGAGCCACCTTGCCGACATTCATCCATAACAAGCCAAAAACCTTACCTTTCTCCCGGAGGTGGAGATCTTCCGGTGCTCCGGTAAAGCGGAGGACGACATCACTGCCGGCGGGCACACTCCCGGCGACCTTCAGGGAGATGCCGTCGTAGCGGGCACCCATGAGAATGGTGTTCGGTGTTGCCGATATGGTCATCGGACCGTCGGCCAGGGCCAAAGATGGAATAAGGACGATGCACAGAAGGGCCAGCTCCTTCCACGGTTTGCAGAGAATATTTACCATTTCAATGTCCTCCCATATAGGCCAGCAGTACATCGGGCCTTGCCAGCAGGTCATAGAGCATTTTAAACATCACGATAAGAACCAGTGAGGCCAGCAGAATCTTCAACTGCTCGCCGCCAAGCTTTTTCCCGACCTTTGCTCCCACCTGGGCACCGATGGCCGAGCCGATCAGGAGGAGGAGAGCCAGAATGAAATCAACCGTATGGTTCTGCGAGGCCTGCATGATAGTGACATTGACACAGGTGAAAAGGATCTGGAAAAGACTGGTCCCGACTACGACATGCATCGGCATCCGCAGCAGGTAGACCATAACCGGCACCATAATGAACCCGCCGCCGACTCCCATGATCGCCGCCAGTACGCCAACGAGGGTGCCGAGTACCAGGGGCATGAGAACGGACAAACGGATACCCGATCGCGGAAAATCCATCTGAAAGGGCATGATGCGTATCATCTTGGCATAGTAGGATTCCCGCTTCGGAGTTGCTTCCTTTTCCGAAGGTTTCGCCGCTTTTCGCATGGACTGCAGGCTTTCAAGGAACATATATCCGCCGACAAATCCCAGCATCAACACGTAGGTGACACTGATAAGGAAATCGGCATTGCCAAGCTGGCGAAGAATCTTGATGATCTGCACACCGACGCTGCCGCCGACAATACCGCCGACCAGGAGCAACAGACCCATCTTGATGTCGACATTACCCAGGCGAAAATGGGCAAGCGTTCCCGAGGTTGAAGCACCGACGATCTGATTGGAATCCGATGCTGCCGCCACCGTCGGCGGAATACCCATCATGATCAGCAAGGGGGTCATCAAGAAGCCCCCTCCTACTCCGAAGATGCCGGACAGTAACCCGACAACTCCGCCCAGCCCGAGAATCGCCACACAGTTAACGCTGTTGCCGGCGATGGGCAGATACAGATTCATTGCAAAACTCATCTAGACCTCTCCTTTTTTATTCTTTATTTTCTTAGCGGAAACCACTTCCACTCTGCATGCTATTCTGTGCCTGAGAGAACGTAAAAAGACCAAATCGCTGTTTGCCGCTCGCGTATCCCCATCATTTGCGTCATATACCAGCAGGCTGATTTTATTGTGGTTTACAAAATGAATTACCTCATCCTCATAGATTCCCTCCGTGATGAAGTAGTTGATCTGAATGCCTTGGGCCTTGGCTGCTTCGATAAGGAGCTCAAGTTTTACCTTTATTTGTTTTTCTCTCTCTCTTTCGTTGTGCGACATCTTTTCGATGCCGGGGCCAACTACCAGGAGGATGTTGAGCTTCACCGCGATTCGCTTGGCCAAGGAACACGCATGGGAGAGTGCCTCCCACACCCCGCGTTTGCCATCAACTGCAACAAGTATCTTTTCCATTTCCCTCCTTTGTTGTTCTTTATATAGCAAGGAGGATGCCACTTTATGAATTTGACAAATATCTTATATATTCAACCAGATACTCGACTATCCATCGGACCGGCAAAAATTAGCTATTTCATAATGAAACACATGCGAGTATATTTGCGAAATTGTGTTTCAATATGAAATAAGAATGCCGGTGAGGTAGGCAAGAAAGGAGAGTCCTATGGGAATAACCTTTGGCACCTTTGGTAAAGACCTGTCCCAGTGGTGGGTGGAACGCCTGCACCTGCACTCGATCAAGGGCAAGATATTGGTTGTCTTTATCCTGACCTTCGTAGCAGTCGGAGCCATCACTGCGCTCAACTTCTGGAATCTGTCGACCCTCAAAACCCGTATGGTTCTCAGCGAGAAATATGACGATTTATTAAATAATATTTTGGAGTTACGTAGATTTGAAAAGAATTTCCTTATCTACAGCGACAAAAACAGTCTCACCGAGAGCCAGGAGTATCTCAATCGCATCGACACTCTGCTGATCGACCTTTCCAGCGACCTCTCCCGTGTGGTCGGTGCCCCTTCATTTCAATCCTTCCAAAATTCACTCTCCAGTTATCGAGAACTGGTTGAGTACACCAGTCAAGGAAACACATCCTCCCCCGATACATTTCGCTCCCTCGGCAAGTCTCTGACCGATTCGGCCGATCACTTTCGTGATATCAAACGCAAACGTATCCACTCAACGATCCTGAGGACCTCGACCATTCCGTTCGCCGTTCTCGGTTTTCTTCTACTGTTAATGTTTCTCGTCTATTCCCTTATTTCACGGGGGCTTTTAAAACCACTCGATGTGGTAATGAAGACCACCCGCTCAGTCGGACGTGGAGATTTCAGCCCGATTCAGTATAGCGGGGGGTATCTTGAGGAAATCGCCGGTCTTATCGAGGCCTTCAACCGCATGGCCCTGGAACTTGAAACGAACCAGGAGGACTTGCTCCAGACCCGCAAGATCGCGGCAATCGGCACCTTTACCGCCGGAATTGCCCATGAACTGAACAATCCCATCAACAACATCGCCTTAACCGCCGAGAGTTTCAGTGAGGAATATGGTGATCAATTGGATGACAATTGTTCCGAGATGCTGAAGGATATCCTGAGCCAGGCCGAACGGGCGGCCGATATCGTCAAAAACCTCCTGGATTTCTCGCGTACAGAAACAACTAATTTCACCCATGTTTCTCCGAACCGTATTGTCTCAAGCACCATGAAGCTGATTAAAAATCAATTTACTATTGGCGGCTTGCAGCTCGAGACCTCGGTGATCAAAGATCTCCCTGTCATTAACGGCAACCTGAGAAATCTCCAGCAGGTCTTTACCAATCTGCTCCTCAATGCCATCCAGGCTACACCACCTAACGGCAAGATCGGCCTGCATGTAGATTTTGCCGAGATGTCCGGTTTTCTCCGCTTTACCGTCGAAGATACCGGGGCGGGAATCCCTGTGGAGATTCAAGATAAAATATTTGAACCGTTTTTCTCGACCAAAGAGGTCGGCAAAGGAACCGGCCTTGGCCTCGCCGTGACCTACTCAATAATAAAACGCCATGGCGGTCGCATAGAGGTATCCAGTGAGGTCGGCCGCGGAACCCGGTTTACCGTTCTGCTCCCGTATGTCCCCAAGGATTTTGAAGGATGGAGTGCAGGATGAAGTTACGTTTAGCCATTGTTGATGACGAGGAGATCGTCTGCCGCAGACTCAGTCAAGCGCTTTCGGGTGAGGATTTTGAAGTTGAGGCCTTCATTATCGGCCGTTCTTTTTTGGAACGGATGGTCCAGCAACCCTTTGATATTGTTTTTTTAGATATGCGGTTGCCGGATATTGACGGTCTCGAGATTCTCGATCGGGTCAAAAACCTCCGCCCGGAAACCGAGGTCGTCATAATAACCGGCTATAAAAGCGTCGAAACTGCTATCGAGGCTATTCGCAAGGGCGCCTACCATTATATCCCGAAACCGGTCAATCTCTCCGAGATCCGTCTGCTCGCCCAGAATGTTCGCGACAAAATCACCCTGCGAAATGAAAACCTGCGCCTGCGCGAAGCCCTCAAGGGTGAATCAGGCCTGGCGTCGATCATCGGCAACAGTCCGGCGATTCAAGAATTGTTCAGTTTGATTCGCAAGGTCGCTCCTGTTGACTGTAATGTTCTCATCCAGGGCGGCAGCGGCACCGGAAAGGCCCTGGTCGCCAAGGCAATCCACCAACTGAGCCGGAAAAGAGATTTTCCTTTTGTCGCCTTCAACTGTGGCGGCTTTACCGACGAACTCATCAACAGTGAGCTTTTTGGCCACGAACGGGGGGCGTTTACCGGCGCTACAGCTACAAAGGTAGGCTTACTGGAATCGGCGGCAGGCGGCATCGTCTTCCTTGATGAAATAGGGGAGATGCCCCTTGCCATGCAGGTCAAGCTCCTGCACGTTATCCAGGATCGGCAGATTTTTCGAGTCGGAGGGACCAAGTCCATCGAACTTGACATCCGGATCCTCGCCGCAACCAACAAGGATTTGAAACACGAGGTCAGCTCCGGCACTTTTCGTGAAGACCTTTTCTTTCGCCTCAATGTGGTGTCGATCGGCGTGCCGCCCCTTTCCGAACGACGCGAAGACATTCCCCTGCTCATCCAGCATTTTATCATGAAGTACAGCTTGGCCTTTCATAAAAAGATCACCGGGATACATGAGCAGGCCCAGCAGATCCTGGGGAGCTACAGCTACCCCGGCAATGTAAGGGAACTGGAGAATATCATCGAACGAGCGATAGCCCTTGCCGACGGCGAGGAATTGCGACCAACCGACCTGCCGAGGGACCTGCAGAAACTCGAGTTCGATACTCTGGAGGGCGGCGGCCTGCCACCTCTAGCCGAAATGGAACGTCGCTATATCCTCAAGGTAATGGAAAGTACCGGCTACAACAAAAAGCTCACCGCGAAAATTCTCGACATTCCCAGGACCACACTGTGGCGAAAGCTGAAAACCCTGGGAATCGAGTGAACGGCAGAGAACCCACCGCTCACTCCCCTTTTGTATTCTCCAAAGAAGCAGCATTTAGCTCGGCTGGATGCTGCCTGCCATGAGATGCTCAATGGATCGGCAGAGAATAGCCTGGCCGTTTTTGGTCAAAATCGATTCCGGATGGAACTGGTAGCCGATGAAATTATCACTCCGCACCGCGGCGATCTCCTCCAACCCATCAAGGGTGGCACATTCATAGGCCGAACCAAGGGGCGGCTGCCACGCCGCGAAGGTGTTGTAAAAACCAACCTTTTCCCGAACGCCGAAAAGATCCAGTTCAAGTTGCGAACCCTGCAACGGCTTGTCCTTACGCCGCACCGGATAGCCCAGACAGCGACAAAGAATCTGATGGCCGAGGCAGACAAACAGTGACTTTTTACCACTTGCCAGCAATCCTCGGGCAATCGCCATATTGCGGCGAATTTTCTCATCACCACTGTTATTCGGATTACCCGGCCCTGGCCCGAGAAGGGTAATATCCGCTTTATCCCCGCCAATCTCGTAGTCGCTCCAGGTCATGACCGTCGTTTGCATCCCCAGAGAATTACAAAGGTGGCGAAGCATATAGATGAAGTCGTCACCGTTATCGATCAAGGTCAGAGTGATTGAGGCAAACCTTGCCCTGCCGGTGCCGGTTTGATCCTGCTGGAAAAACCAGAAATTCGATAAATCCTGATTGCGCTGGTGCAGGGTTTCGACAATATCGTCGTCGTTGGCAAGTGCCGGCAGTACCGGCGACGGCACCGAATCGCCAGGTGTTGGCCGCAGGCTACGAAGAACGGCCCTGCCCTTTGCCATGGTTTCGCGCACCTCTTCCTCGGCCACCGAGTCCTTGACCAGGGTTGCCCCGGTACTGAAATGAAAAACCCCGTCGTTTTCAATTTCCAGGGTGCGGATGGTAATCGGCGAGTCGAGATAATCCGAGCCGTCGGCGTCCCGACCAATCAACATCAGGGCACTGCCGTAATAACGTCTGGAAGTCTTGCTGTATTTCTTAATAATCCGGCAAGCATTTTCAACGGGACTGCCGACCACCGTGGCGGCAAACATCGATTCGCGGAAGAGGTCAATGATATCCCGGTCACTTTTCCCGGAGAGGAGATACTCCGAATGAATGAGCTGGGACATCTCCTTCAATAGCGGCCCGACGATTGCCCCGCCACTGCTGCACATCCGAGCCATCATCTTCAGTTCCTCATCGACCACCATGAAAAGTTCGTTGATCTCCTTGGGGTCGGTGAGAAAATTTAACAGCTCTCCTTTGAAATGATCCCGGCATTCATAGCGGGTATCCTTGCGAAAGGTGCCGCTGATCGGATTCATTTTGACCCGGCCCCTCTCCACCAACAGGTGGCGCTCCGGTGTAGAACCGATAAAATAACGACTGCCATCGGAGAAGAGATATTTCCAGTAGGTGCCGTAATCCTCGCGCACCAGGGTAGAAAAAAGGCTGCAGGCCGACAAGAGGCTGAAGTCGCCAATCCGGCCCGAACCATTGCGCGGAATGACAAAGTTGGCGCCCTCACCCTCGCCGATCTCGTCGGTCACCACCCTTCGTATAATTTCTGCGTATTCTTCGACTGTTGTGTCATATGCGATATCACCGGCAAGCTCAATATCTCGACAGGGAAGCTGTTTTAACAGATCGTTTTTGTTAATTGTTGCCTGACGGTCGACGAATATCAAGCGTATTTTTTCTTCCTGGTCATGGGCCTGAAAACCCCGCTCCTTTACCTGACAAAAGGGAACAATACTGATGGTATCGTACTTCCGACGATCCCCGGGCGAGCCGTTTTTTCGCGGGATATCGGCAAGATAATCGTATTGCCTGGGTTCTCCAGCCAGAACAAGGATCTCCTCGCTATCCTGCTTTTGAATAAGGCAAAAAGCCTTCTTCCCTGACAATATTTCTGCAAGTGTGGTGTTCATCCGTACCTCTCCTGGGTTGGCCTGAAAACCTCCACCAGACTTGGGAGGGTGGATTCTCTATCGAGAGCGGTAAAAAGAAAAAAGCCCCGTCAAACCTGGAGAAGGTTTGCGGGGCTTTTGTTACTGCGGGTTTCAGCCTGAAATGCTACCAACTCCGGAATCGATATGTGCGCCAGCTACGCCAAGGAGAGGCGATGCACCACCAACTGAGTTGAGAGACTTGATTCATGGCTATTTCTTTTTTGAAGTTCTTCGTTTGCAAATTTGGCTGGAACTCATCCTTACTTCACCGAGTGATAGCATACCAGATGCGCCTGTCAACCAATTTTTGCCGAT
>JAZDOW010000128.1:0-4582 GCA_043798185.1 Pseudomonadota bacterium
CAGAGCAGATAGCCTCTTTGATACATTCACCATTTCCGCACCGGTTCATCTAAGTGAAGCAACGGCGGGCAAAATCCAAACAGCGGCCCCAACGGGAACAACAGATTGGGTTGTTAGGATAGTCGGTCATTCCATGGATGGTAATACAGTCCATGTCAGGATTAGTAATAATTACGCAACATTGGTGTAGTATGAAAAAAGAACTCCATTTCCTATCAGGAATACCACGATCAGGCAGTACGGTGTTGGCGGCCATTCTTAATCAAAATCCGATGACTCATGTTTCAACAACATCCGGTTTGGTGCATATCTTGGATGGAATGGCTAACACTTGGACAACAGCGCCTTTGCTGGGCCAGCAAGACCCTGAGCGAGATAAATTGGCACAGGCGATGCGGGGCGTTATTGACGCACAATATGAAGATATTGAAAAACCGATCATCATAGATAAGTCTCGTGGTTGGCCTATTCCTATAATCATGAGTGCAATGGAAAAAGTCATTGGACATCCTTGTAGAATCATAGCCACGGTAAGGAATGTCCCAGACTGCGCTGCTTCGTTCGTGCGGATTGCTAAACCCGTCGATTTAGATGAATTCATTCAGGAAGGCCACTTGATGGTGCATCTGAGGGCCGCCTACATTTCTTTGGAAAGCGGCTATAAAACATATCCAGAATGTTTCTGCATTGTGGATTACGACGATCTGATGGATAATCCAAAAGAACAACTTCGTAGAATACACACTTTTTTAGGTTTACCGGATTATGAATATGACCTGTCTGCTATTGATGGCAGTACAGTATCCGAGGACGATGAAAATCTTCATGGTTATGGCGGGATGCATGATATAAAGCCGGTTCTTGGCAGGCAGCACAATGAAAAAGCTAAGGATATTTTGGGCAGGCATTATTTTTCATTCTGCCAACCAGAATTTTGGTTGGAGAGGCCAAAAACTATACTTCCGATTCAGCCGCTTGATTTACAACTGACTGCTTCGTTGCAAGGAGATTTCGCGGAGGCGTGGAGATTGGCTCAGGAAATTGAGCGAGACGATCCTAAAAATGTCCGTGCTACATATAATAGAGGATGGTTTTATTTGCGACAAGGTAAGATCCAAAAAGGCTATGAACTTTTAAATATTGGCAGAAAGGAATCCCTATTTGGCAAGCCGCGACCCGATGTTCCTACGCCTGATTGGGATGGGAAAAGTAAGGGAATTGTACTCCTCTATCTTGAAGGCGGCCTGGGAGATCAAATTCACCAGGTGCGTTATGCCAAAGAAATAGCAGCACGAGGATGTAAGGTGGTCGTCTCCTGTGCAGGGCAACTTTGTGGTCTTTTGAAAGATGTCGAGGGTGTGTCGGCAATTATTCAATATGAAGCGAGTTTTGGTTGTTATCATGACTATCTCGTGCGCGGTATGACTGCTATCCTTGCGCTGGGCAGTGAATTGCCTGACATATCCGGGGAGCCTTACATTGCTAAACCAACGGTCATTAAAGGCCGTAGGCGATGTATCGGGTTGCGCTGGAGAGGTAACCCTGTCTATGAGAATAACTTGCATCGTGATTTCCCTTCTCAGTTGATGTTTGATGCGGTAAAAGATACTGATGCAGATTTCATTTCCTTGCAACGTGATGAAGGAGCAGAACTTTGTCCACCTTGGGTTCGTCAAGTGCCATTGAATACGTGGGAGCAGACTCAAGAAGCGATTGCATCATGTGATTTGGTAATATCATCTTGTACATCTATTGTGCATCTTGCGGGTGCAATGGGTATTGAAACATGGTCTATTCAGCCGATTCTGCCTTATTATTTATTTGTTTTTGAAGGTTCAAGGACGCCATATTATGATAGTGTCACTTTGTTCCGGCAAGTTGTATTTGGGCATTGGCAGGCACCATTTGATCGGATTAAAGAAAGATTGCAACAACATAACGCAGTTTTGAGGTTGGTAGTATGAAACTTAACATTGGTTGCGGGCATAAGATAATGTTAGACATAATTTTAAGAACGTGCTCACGATATGAATCTCAAGTGCATGCGGGCAGCCGAATTCATCCCAAAAACGATGTTTTAATTAGGTGCTTGAAGTCATTGCGAAACTCGATTCATGGTGCAAATTGTCCTGAAATCAAATTGGCAATTATTGACGATCATTCTGATTCTCATATCGCAGAGGGACTGCAAAAATCTTGCGATGTATTTATATCATTAGATAATTCTACTGGCAATAGCGCCAGTTTACATGCTGTTTATGATTACGCAAAAGAAAGTTGTAGCGACCTCATCTATTTTGTGGAGGACGATTATCTGCATGAATTAGGCGCTATCCAGGAAATGATTGATTTTTACTATTTGGCGAAAGATAAACTTCCTGGGCGGGAATTAGCTATCCATCCTGTTGATTATCCTGATAGATATAGATCAGAATGTCTGGATCAATGCTTCATTGTTCCAGGTAAAAATAGATATTGGCGAACGATTGGTTCAACGACAGGAACATTTTTTGTTTCAAGATGGGTGTTTCTTCGATACTGGCATTTATTTAACCAGTTTGCCGATTGCGGTTCAGAAGAACAGACTATCAATAAGATTTGGCGCGGGATAAATGGAGTAAATTGTTTCTCGCCAATTCCTACGTTGGCTTATCATTTACAGGCGGAAGAAAACTTACCGTTGTATTCAGATTATAAACCCTTATGGGACAATTCACAATGCTGAATTTATTCTTATGTTTCTTACAGATCAATCTTTTGACGACAAGTGGCCCGGCATCTATTGGACTAACAAAACAGTTAATTGTTCCGACTATGATCAGTGAGAATGATTTTTCAAGAATTATGGCTATCTCTTCTGCTGTGCCAGGAAGCGATGCGATACAGATGGCATGTCAAGTAGGATATCTAACGCATGGTTTTTTAGGTGCCGTTGTTGCGGTTCTTGGTGCATTGATACCGTCATTACTATTACTAATTCTTGTGCTTGCAGGGATACATTTTATTAAGCCAGATATATTGGCATTATTCTTTGATGGAGTTAAACCGGCTCTTGCGATCATGTTAATTATAACCGCTATCGGTCTTATAAAAACCAGCAGTTATACAGCGTATACAATTCTTATTATTGCTGCTTTACTTTTTGCAATAAAGATACCTCTGCCTGTTTTGTTGATTATATGTGGTTTATTGGGGATTTGGGCGAAGGATTGGCGAACAACATATGAAAGTATGTCCAAGATAATTTGGTAAGAAGGTATAATAAATGATTTGGTGGATATACGGAAATAGCGGGTCGGGGAAAACAACGTTAGCGAAGAAATTGACAACACCTGCGACAATTCATCTTGATGGTGACGATATGAGATCATCCATATCACTTGATTTGGGTTTTAGTAAGGAAGACAGAGAAGAAAATAACCGGAGAATTGCAAGGTTGGCAAAAGTCCTCGAAAACCAAGGGTTCGATATTGTGGTCTCAACAATTTGCCCTTTTGAAGAATTAAGAAAGGAAGTTTATTATATCTGTAAATGCCGGTTTATCAAGGTTGAAGGGAGGTATGACGATGGCTTATTGGATTAAGGTTCAGGATGGAAAGGTGGTTCAAGTATGGGATACACCCCCGCCAGTTGGTGAAACTGGATGGAGAAACGCTATAGAAATTAGGCCAGAGATTGATGAAAATACTCAACGTTATGGAGTGCATAGTTTTGATTTGACCAAAGAACCTGCTGAAATTGTATGGGCAGTGATTAATATGACCGCGCAGGAAATTGCCGATACTACCAGAATCAAAGAGGAACAGAAATATCAGCGATACACTGAAGCAGTGCAGAAACGATTGGATGATTTCGCGAAAACACGGGGATATGACAATATCATGAGTGCGTGCTCTTACGCGGTGAGTACAAACGAGAAATATGCCAGTGAAGGTAAATGTTGTATCGAATTGCGAGATCGAACTTGGGAAAGTTGTTATTCAATAATCTCTACTGCTACACCTACAGTTGAGGAGCTTATTGCCTCATTGCCGGAGTTAGCCTGGAGGTAAATTATGGCTAAAACTTTATGGACATGGGGACGTAATACCAATGGTCAATTAGGACTTGGCAATGCGACTGCTATGTCCAGTCCCACTCAAGTTGGTGCACTTACTACTTGGTCAAGTGTTGCATGTGGATTTTATCACACTGTAGCAACTGATACTGATGGTAAACTATGGACTTGGGGACGTAACAATTATGGTCAATTAGGACTTGGCAATGCTACTAATATGTCCAGTCCCAATCAAGTTGGTGCACTTACTACTTGGTTAAGTGTTGCATGTGGAGGTTATCATACTGTAGCAACTGATACTGCTGGTAAACTATGGACTTGGGGATATAATAATTATGGTCAATTAGGACTTGGCAATGCTACTAATATGTCCAGTCCCACTCAAGTTGGTGCACTTACTACTTGGTCAAGTGTTGCATGTGGAGGTTATCATACTGTTGGGTTGCAGGATGTTGCAGCTCCTGGCAATCTCGCCACCCTCAAGACCTGGGGCGGTGTAGCAAAGGCCGCGGTAAAAACGATCGA
>JAZDOW010000136.1:0-6007 GCA_043798185.1 Pseudomonadota bacterium
CGGTGACTTGTAAAATGGAAGACCGCCCGTGATTTCTTCGAGAATCCGTTTTACGACCGGGAAAACCTCTGCGTCCCGATTATAGTTCACCGCTCTTTCGTCATAGGCCTCCAGATGAAAGGGGTCGATCAGGTTGAAATCCCGGATATCCGCGGTCGCCGCTTCATAGGCAACATTCACGGGATGCCTCAGGGGCAGGTTCCAGATGGGAAAGGTTTCGAACTTGGCGTAACCTGCTTTAGCGCCCCGCCGGTATTCGTGGTAGAGCTGCGACAGGCAGGTGGCAAGTTTGCCGCTTCCCGGGCCTGGGCCGGTCACGATCACCAGAGGCTTATCGGTTTCAATGTACGTATTGGCGCCGTACCCTTCGTCGCTCACGATCGCTTCGACGTCCGTAGGATACCCTTTGGTGAAGCGATGCGTGAAAACCTTAATGCTTCTCCTTTCTAACTTGTTCTTAAAGAGTTGCGCTGCGGGCTGATGATCGAAACGGGTGATCACGACGCCTAAAACATTGATGCCCCGGTTCCTGAGATCATCGATCAGCTTGAGGGCATCGGAGTCATAAGTGATGCCGAAATCGGCCCGGATTTTCTTTCTCTCGATGTCCCCTGCATAGATACTGAGCAGGATGTCGGCCTTGTCTTTCAGCTTTTGGATCAGTCGCATTTTTACGTTCGGATCGTAACCGGGCAGGACACGTGCCGCATGATAATCAAAAAGCAATTTACCCCCAAATTCGAGATAGAGCTTGTTATCGAACCGCTCAACTCTTTCGAGGATCTTGGCTGTCTGCTCATGGATGTATTTTTCGTTGTCGAATCCTATTTTGTTTTGCATTAATGTGATCCTCCTGTATTGATACTGAGCTCGCTTAGATGTTCATCCCGTGCGTAGGGCTTTATAGATCAAGTGGTTTCATATGTCAAAAAATAAGCTGATATCAAACCTTTTCCAGGTAGAGGTAAATGACGTTCGTCCAAGGCCACTTCGGTTCCAGATCGGTGCTGTAAATGACCATAACCCGCTTCACATAAACTCGTAGCTACCGACATGGTCCAGCGGTATTTTTTCGTTCATTCTGTTCAAATACAACTGTTGAATCTGATTAGCGCGAGCATTTTGTTGAATACGGATCGAAATGACGATCACTTCTATCGGGAACCCGAATACTCGTGAGACGATTATGTTCAGGCATAACGCCTTGGAAATTTAAGGCGCACCGGTGAGGTTTGTCCGAAATATGCCTAACATAGCTTTCACGACGGGGGAAACGATCAACATGATGGTCGTCTCCTCATATCCTTCCTGCACTTTTAGTTCAGTATCCCTCTTTTTACCGCCAAATTTCCTTTGACATACGAGACTCAGTTGTCTTATATTTTTAAAATGAAAATTAGAATTATTTCCCTCAGCTTGTTATTGGTAATGGCTTTTTTAGTTCTTGCGGGCTGCCAAAAACGTACTTCTTTTGTTCTTACGGACTACCCAAAACCCCAAAAAGATTATAATCGTCTTTTGCCACCAGGCGAACGAGCACTGAGAAAGATTACCGATCCCAACCAGATTCCTGACTACACACGGGCTTGCTCTGATACTTACCGCTTGAAGGAAGCAATCACCAACAGTCTAAATTATATGGGAAAACCATCCAGCAAAAAGTTCTATCCTTATGGCGACATTACATACGAACAGGCGTTAAGGAGCCTACGGGAACTGGAAAATCTTGTTACTTTGGGATTATCTCCCCAGCAGATGAACGCGTTTTTGCGTGAAAGATTCGATACGTATATATCAGTCGGCTGTGATGATCAGGGGACAGTATTATTTACGGGATATTATACGCCGATTTTTGACGGTTCGTCTATGCGCACGGACCGTTTCAAGTATCCTTTATATAAGCCGCCTGCCGATCTGTTAAAAGGGCCTGATGGGACGATTCTGGGCCGAAGGGGGCCGGATGGCCGGATCCAGCAATACCTGAGGAGGGAAGATATACAAAAATCCAATATCCTTGCCGGCAATGAGCTTGTGTGGCTCAGCGACCCGTTTGAGGTTTATATAGCGCATGTGCAAGGTTCAGCCAAACTTCGTATGTCAAGCGGGCAGATCGAAACGGTCGGCTATGCCGCTAATAACGGCTGGGAATACCAGGGTATCGTGCAAAAAATGACAGCTGATGGGAAGCTTTCTGATAAGCAAATAAACCTAAAAGCCATGATTGATTATTTTAAGGCCCACCCTGATGAAGTCGATATGTACGTAAATAAAAATCCCCGATTTGTTTTCTTCAGGTCTGAAAAAGGCGATCCCAGAGGTTCGCTCAATGAGCCTGTAATTCCATTTAGAACGATTGCCACGGATAAGACTATTTACCCCAGGGCTATGTTTACCTTTGTCTCGGTTGATCTTGACAGGCCTGTAGGGTTTGCTTTGGATCAGGATACGGGAGGCGCTATCCGGGCCGCGGGCAGATGTGATGTTTATATGGGAGTTGGCGACCATGCCGGCGAACTTGCCGGCGGAACATACCGCGAAGGGCGGCTTTATTACCTTTTCATCAAACCTGATAGATGATCAGATTGTAGGGGCTTTCGAACGGCAATAGATACTGTTTATGGCAGATTGAGGATGATGCTTCGACGGTGTACAACAGTATGGCATTATTGATATTTTATAACGACGCGATTTACCGATAACAAATACAAAGCGTTGGTGTAACACGTAGTTTAAATTCATTGACTTCCGAATCAAATGTAGCATTATTGGATCGTGATGGGGGGCAAGGACAACTTCCTGTAATGTTGTTTTTTGAGTTTTGCCTGCCAATGCACCCTTTCAAACGGAAGTAAATGATAGATGTTTTCTTCAAAATCCAGCTCCCGTACGGCTGTTCGATTTTTTTGGTTGACAAAATGTATATGTATGGAATATACGTATTCTCATGGATACAGATGAAATAATCTCCAGATGTGTTGGCTTTGACTGGGATGACGGCAACCTGCTCAAGAATTGGGAGAAGCATGGCGTGTCAGCATCGGAATGTGAGCAGATTTTTTTTAACCACCCACTCGTCACAAGTCCGGATGTTGAGCATTCCAGTTATGAGGCAAGGTTCTATACTCTCGGGAAAAGTGATTCAGGGAAACATCTTTTTATCGTCTTTACTGTGAGGAATAACCTCATAAGGATCATTTCAGCCAGAGACATGAATCGCAAGGAAAGGGATGCGTATAAATACCATGAAGAAAATACCTAAGTTTAAAACGGAAACCGAAGAACGTGATTTTTGGGCAAACGCTGATTCCACCGACTACGTTGATTGGTCGAAGGCAAGAAGAGTGTTACTTCCCAACATCAAGCCTTCGCTCAAAACGATTTCTCTGCGCCTGCCCGAACTCATGATTGATGAGTTAAAACTCATAGCCAATAAGAGAGATGTTCCATATCAATCGCTCATCAAAATATTTTTATCTGAGCGTCTTTCGAAAGAATTAAATGCCTAATTTTGTTCCCCGCGGATCACTAAAATACTGACGATATGTTAGTCGAGTAGACCGGTTTCTTCCGATACGTCAGGTTGATGTTTGTTTTCTCCGTTTACCGCCTGGTTGCCCGGCGGGCCCGTGATGTCACCTTTGATGAAGATCGCTCCCAAATCCGAGCCAAGACCGGACCCAGAATGATGGCGATACTCCGGAATCTTGCCATCAGTCTCCTCCGGCTGGCAGACTATCACAACATCGCCGAAGCCATCCGATGCATGGCTGCCAAACCTTATCTGACGCTACATTTGATAGGTATCTAATAATCCCCGGCTGCCTGCACAACATGCCCCATCTCTACAGGGTAACGGCCCCCCTGTATCTGCTTCTTGATCCCGATCCCCTTTTTCACGGATCTCTGGCCATCTTTCATACCTCACCTTCATGCGCCATAGGCGTTGAACACCATCGGAACCGCTCTAAAAAATGTATCGCCCTGACTTTGACGTGGCCGTGCCAGTAATGCAGAAACCATCCGGCACCCGCAAAATTGCATTCCTCGGCGATTATCTGCCGAGGAAGTGCGGCATTGCAACATTCACAACAGATTTGCGTTGTTCGGTGGCTCTGGAGTTTCCGACTACGCAGTGCATGGTCGTTCCGGTCAATGACATCGAGGGCGGCTATGAGTATCCACCTGAGGTGCGGTTCGAGATCGCGGAACAGGAGTTGCCGTCCTACCTGCGCGCGGCGGATTTCCTCAACATTACGGATGTGGACGTCCTCTGCGTGGAGCACGAGTTTGGCATCTACGGCGGGTTGGCGGGCAGTCACCTGCTGGCACTGCTGCACGAGCTGCGAATGCCTATCGTAACCACGCTTCACACAATTCTGCGCGAGCCTAACCCTGATCAGCGGCGCGCGATGCGCGAATTGATCCGGCTTTCCACGCGGCTGGTGGTTATGGCTGAAAAGGGCCGGGAGTTTCTGCTCGATGTCTATCAGGCGCCGGCGGACAAGATAGACCTCATTCCGCACGGTATCCCCGACATGCCTTTTGCTGACCCTAATTATTTTAAAGATGAGTTCGGCGTGGCGGGCAAACAGGTATTGCTCACGTTCGGGCTCCTTTCGCCAAACAAGGGCATCGAGTACGCCCTGCGCGCGCTGCCGGGCATCATCACGGAATTTCCTAACACGGTTTACATCGTGGTGGGCCAGACGCACCCCAATCTTCTGCGGGATGAGGGTGAGCTTTACCGATTAAGCCTTGAGCGGATGGCCAAGGACCTTGGAGTTCAGAAGCACGTTGTATTCTTCAATCGCTTCGTCGAGCAGGAGGAACTGATGCGGTTTATCGGAGCGGCGGACATTTACCTTACACCCTACCTTATTGAAACACAGATAACCTCGGGCACGCTGGCCTATGCGTTCGGCGCCGGTAACGCGGTTGTGTCCACGCCCTACTGGTACGCGACAGAACTGCTGACCAAGGAACGCGGCAAACTGGTGCCATTCCGCGACGCAGAGGCCATCGCGGGCGCCGTCATCGACCTGCTGCACGACGAGCCGCTGCGCCATTCGATGCGTAAAAATGCCTATCAGATGGGGCGCGATATGGTGTGGAGCCGCGTGGCGCAGCTTTATGTGAAATCCTTCTACCAGGCTGGCCAGGATCACAGCTTCGTGGGACGAAAGTCATCACCCATCAAGACCCTTGATGAGCAGCCCGGTCAGCTGCCGACTCTGAAGCTCGACCATCTGTATCGCATGAGCGATTCGACCGGAATATTTCAGCACACCAGCTTCACGGTTCCGAATTTTGCCGAAGGCTACTGCACGGACGATAACGCCCGCGCGCTGCTGCTGACGCTGATGCTTCAGCAGTCGGGGCATAGTTCGCCGCGCATCAGCGAGCTGGCCGCAACCTATGCTGCGTTTTTAAACCACGCCTTCGACCCGAAGAGCCACCGGTTCCGCAATTTCATGAGCTTCGACCGTCGCTGGCTGGAGGAAGTCGCTTCGGAGGATTGCCATGGTCATGCCCTGTGGGCGCTGGGGCTCTGCATAGGGCATGCGGGCCACGGCAGTTTCCACATGCTGGCGGCGGAGCTCTTCGAACAGGCCCTTTCCGTTGCAGCCGGGTTCACTTCGCCGCGCGCGTGGGCGTTCACGCTCATCGGTATTGACGAATACCTTCGGCGGCTGAGCGGCGACCGGCGTGCGAACCAGATTCGCGAATCGCTCACGACGAAACTGATGCAGCGCTATGCAGATGCCGCAACCGAAGACTGGCAATGGTTCGAAGACGTGGTCTCCTACGAGAATGCCAAGCTGTCTCACGCGCTGATCCTCAGCGGCCCCGGCATGAACAACGCCGCGATGCTTGAAACCGGCCTCAAAACACTACGCTGGCTGGTCAAGGTCCAAACCTCTGATGCCGGCTCTTTCCGGCCCGTCGGCTCAAACGGATTTTTCCAGAGAGGGCAGCAACGCGCGCTGTTCGACCAGCAACCGATCGA
>JAZDOW010000139.1:0-22185 GCA_043798185.1 Pseudomonadota bacterium
ATTTATTGGGGCTTGCTCTCTTCCGGGACCACCTGGCGTTTACGCCGTTTGGCAGGAATCAAACCGGCGGGCCGGAATATCATCATCAAAATCAGAATGAGACCAAAAAGCAGTTTCTGATATTTCGCCGGATCGAGCTGAGTCGATAGATCTTTCCAGGCAAAATTTATAATCGGAATAACCGCATTGCTCTGCCGCAGTTCATTGAGATACAGGGAAAAGCCCTGGAGCACCTGGAGGTTGAGGATGGTCACCACCGCCGCCCCGAGAATAACCCCGGGAATACTGCCGGAACCGCCGAGGATAACCATCGACAGCACCCCGATCGACTGCATGAAGGAAAAGGATTCAGGACTGATAAAGGTCCGACTGGCAGCGAGCAGCACGCCCATCACCCCGGCAAAGGAGGCGCCGACGGCAAAAGCGGTGAGCTTCATCCGCACCAGGGGAATACCCTGGGCGATGGCCGCGGTTTCATCCTCGCGTACCGCCGTCCAGGCTCGGCCGATTTTCGAGTCGTTCAGCCGTCTGGTTACAAAGATGATGACGATGATCACCATAAGGGCGAAGATATAGAACATCAGATTGTACATATCCGCCGGACTCACTTTGTGCCCTATCATAGGGCTGAAAATGGTATTGAACCAGTCAACCGCAAAGTCGGGCATGGAGGGACGCTGGATTGGGGTAATCCCCTGGGGACCATTGGTGAAGTTGAGGGGCTTGTCGAGGTTGTTGGCAAGAACCCGGATAACCTCCCCGAAACCGAGGGTGACGATGGCCAGGTAATTACCCTTCAGTCTGAGTACCGGCAGACCGAGAAAAATCCCGGTAAGGCCGGCGATGATCACGCCGACCAGAAGAAACATATAGAAGGCATCACCCGGCAGAAAAAAGGGCAGATCGGACGGCTGGGTCCCGGGCGCATAGTGTAATACGTAAAATTGCTGCGACCCGAAAAATGCCCAGAGGTACGCACCCACCGCATAAAAGGCAACATAGCCGAGATCGAGCAGCCCGGCAAAACCGACAACGATGTTCAGCCCAAGGGCCAGGGCGGCAAAGACGCTGATCTGGAAAATGACCTCCAGATAAAAGATATTCCTCACCCCGACCACCGGAATGATCACCAGCGCCAGAAGCGCGCCGACGAACAACTTAAAGCGCCAATCGGCACTGAAAAAGTACAGGCTCAGAAACGAAGTGATGAGGGTGAGAAAGGCCAGATTCGAGCGCGGCTCGGTATACACCAAATAAGTGCCGGCGATGACGTGGATGACAATTAAAATATACGCCAAGGGTCCCTGGTTTATTTTCTCGAGCAATTCCTTGAAATACGACGAAACCATGAGTATCTCCTATGCTTTCTGGCCGACATTTTTACCCATCAACCCTTGTGGCCGGAAAATAAGCACAAGAATGAGGATACCGAAGGCAAAGATGTCCTTGTATTCCGAACCTGCCGCACCCATGGTAAATATCCCCATGTACGATCCGGCAAAGGTTTCCAGCATGCCAAGGATAATTCCACCAAGCAGCGCCCCGGTCATATTGCCGATTCCGCCGAGTACCGCTGCGGTAAACGCCTTAAGGCCAGGAAAAAAAGCCGACAAAGGGATCGATCCTGGTGAATTTCAGGGCATACAGGACACCGGCCGCGCCACCAAGAAGCCCGCCGACCAAAAATGATCCGATTAACGTTGATCCCCATGAGACTGGCGGTCGGCATGTCCTCGGCCACTGCTCGAATCGCTTTGCCGACCCGGGTGACATTCACCAGATAATTGAGGCAGACCAACATGAGAACGGCGGCGACAATGACGATAATCGATTTGATGGAGATCCCCAGAATGAGTTTGGAAGCCCCCATGCTCAACTTACCGAATATGATACGATCATCGAAGTTGCCAAACGTCGGCATGATCCGGTTGAACTGCCCGGTGGTCAAGCCTTCAACGAGACGAATAACATCCTGGAGCAAAAATGAGACACCGATGGCCGAGATCAACGGAACAAGACGGGATGCCCCGCGCAGGGGCCGATAGGCAATGCGTTCGACCGCCACAGCCAGGCCGCCGGCGGCCAGCATGCCCATGATAATTGCCAGAATCAGGTAGGCATAGGCCATAAACAGTGAGGCACCGGAAACACCCCTGCCGACTGGAGGAAGATGAGCAGCTCCACTCCGACAAAAGCACCGACCGCAAAAATTTCACTATAGGCAAAGTTAATGAACTGGAGGACCCCGTACACCATGGTATATCCAAGAGCAATATGGCGTCATAGACAAAGCCGATGGTCAAGCCGTCGATCACCACTTGGGGCAGATTGGAAAGGGTATAGGTAAACACCGTGACATTAAGCTTGTCCATGAGATGCACGCCGACGGCCGTATGATCGAGAACCAGGGCAAGTGCCACAACAATGGCCGACATGAGGGCCGCGCTGCCGACCGAGAAGGCCAGCAATTGACCAATTGGCCGAACTAATTCATAAACATTAATGTATCTCAGGAATCGTTTCATAAAGGCTCCCCGGAGTTGATAAATTAGGTGAGCCTTTGCAAAGCCCTTGCCAACAAGTCGAGAAGTGGAGAAGTTACCTTTTGTGATAAAAATTTATCGAATAATTATGTATAATTTCAACAAGAGAGGTGCCTGACAAAGATAGCGCAAATAAAAAAAACTTATTCTGCAATATAGAGATTAACCCTGATCCAGTATCTTTTACTGCCATCAAATTTGGAAAACAGCAGATATTGCATTTAAATTCTATGTTGTTATGGCTCCGTTACGATAATGTTCCATTGGTTGTTTTTATTACCAGAAGAAATCTTGTATTTGCCAATTTTTTTCAAGAGAGCGGTGTGGGACACCCCAAGCCGTCTGGCCGCCTCCCTTATACTTGCAGAAGCGTTGAGAGTTTCGAGTAAAATTTCCGTCTCATAGTAGCCGACCAAGTCCTTTAAAGGCCTGGTCCCGTCACCTCTTTGCAGGAGACCGACGTTGTTGCGATTCCCAGTGCCCAAAGTTTCCTGGCCAAGCAATATCGCCTCGACACCGATTATCGTCATGTCACTTAAAACCGCTGCCCGTTCTATGACATTTTTCAATTCCCTCACGTTGCCCGGCCATGAATATGCATACAGTTTAGCCATGGCCTCTCGACTGATGGTCTGCTCCGCCTTGCTGAGTTTCTGGTTAAACTGGCGGAGAAAACTTGCGGCTAGGAGGGGGATATCAACCAACCGTTCCTTTAAGGGGGGAATGAGAATAGTTAACACATTGATGCGATAGAAAAGATCCTCACGGAACTTTCTGGCTTGAACCATTTCATGAAGATTTTTGTTCGTTGCGGTAATGATCCTGGTGTTTACCGGAATCTCTTCGAAACCGCCAATACGTCGGACACGACCGTCCTGCAGGACCCTAAGAATTTTAGCCTGGGTGCCGGGCGGCATATCGCCGATCTCATCAAGAAAGATGGTCCCATCCTGAGCCGCCTCGAAAAGACCTGGTTTACCTGTCTTCCTTGCACCGGTAAATGCCCCGTCGACATAGCCAAAAAGCTCGCTTTCTATGAGTGCCTCCGGCAGCGCGGCACAATTGATTGGAATAATCGGCCCGCTTCGACCACTTTCAAAGTGAATTGCCCTGGCAAACACCTCTTTGCCGGTCCCGCTTTCACCAGTGAGTGAAACGATGGTCCCTGTTTCGGCGATTTTTCGAGCAAAGGTAATCAGGTTTTTGATCACCGGACTCTGACCGATGAAATCATCGAAAGAAACGTTCAAAGGGGTTGATATCGCATCGACCATCTCTTTGACTTCCTTGAGATTTTTCATGAGCAGGACAGCTCCTACAAAATTTTCCTGTGAATCGTATATCGGTTTTGCCGAACCAAAAAACTCGACCCTCCCGGTACCGGAAAGTGCCGACTTCCTCCTACTTACCGGTATTCTTTTTTCTACACATTCCAAAAGAATTGAGTCCTTAGGGCTTATCTCGCTGATATGTCGGCCGATAATATTCTCATACACCTCGCCGAGAGTACGGCAGGCGACACTGTTTATCGTGCTGATTATTCCCCGAGCATCGACGGAGATTATCCCCTCACTCATCCCGTCGAATAAGGTTCGAAACCATTCCTGACGTTTTTCCTGGGGCAGGCTGAGCAATTCAATCTGATTTTCAATCCCGGGCAGGGTTGAAAACAAGGCAAACAAAGCCTCCTTGTCAATACCAAAGCCTATTTTTTCGATTTCAATGGAGATCTTGGCAAAGCCATCCTTCTGTTCCACCTCCATGTTGACGATATTCAGGCCCTGCCAGGTCATTAGTCTGGCGATATCAAAAACAATACCGATGCGATCTTTGAAAAGCAGCTGATGCTTCAGATTTCCATTCATGAACTCCACCCACGGGTTGTGCCGATCAGCTCAATGCCATAAACCGACTGCATCTGGTCGATAATCCTTGCCTCTCCACCAAGCTTACCTGCACCTGCCTGAAAAAACGAGCGGTATTGCTTTAGAGTTTGCCGAAATCCTCAAGTCCCGCAAAAATCTTGTGTTCACCATCGTGACGCACAACATCGAGAACATCCGGGAGTTTCTTCACCTGCTTGATTACCTGGTCAAGCTTTATATGCTCGTTTACCCGCAGCCACATGCGACTGGTCGAACCTGAACCGACGGGGATACATACGATCCCCTCCAGGTTATATGCTCGACGGGCAAAAAGTCCGCAAATATGGGACATCACACCGGGATGGTTGTTAACGGAGAGCTCAAGAACAGTAGCCAATGGATATATAATGCTCTCTTTCATTTCAACAGGAACATTTTTCTGCATAACTTCCTCCAAGCATTTGCGAGTTTGCGGCTCCCGGCGGAACTATCGGATAGACCTCTTCATCTTTAGCAATCGGCACATTGATCAGGCAGGGGCCGGGTTCGCTAAGAACCCGGGCAAGAAGTTCCGACAAGTGGTAGTCACCTGTAACGTTATAGGCCTTCATACCGAAACCTCGGGCGATGGCAGGAAAATCGATGTCTATACGAAAATCCGAAGCAAAATAATGTTTTCTGTAAAACAGATTCTGCTGCTGGCGAACCAGCCCGAGTGAATTGTTATTCATGACAATAATTTTCACGTTTGCCTGCTGCTCTACCGCCGTCGCCAATTCCTGAATATTCATCTGCAGACTGCCGTCGCCGGTAAAAAGAACAACGGTTTTTTCCGGAAAAGCAAGCGATGCCCCGATAGCGGTCGGTAAGCCGAAGCCCATGGTCCCCAAGCCACCGGAGGTAAGGAGCTGTCGCGGCCATGCAAAAGGAAAAACTTGCGCGGTCCACATCTGATGTTTGCCGACATCGGTGGCGACAAGCCCATCATCGCCAAGAAGCCTTGCAACCTCGAGAATCACACCGAAAGGTTTATTCGGAACAACCGCCTCCGCAGAAGTCATGGGATAGGTCTGACGCAACACTCCCATTTTATCACGCCATTCCAACCGCTCATTGGCCCTTATAAACGGTAACAAAGAGCTGAGCGTTTCTTTCACATCACCGACCAGGCCGATATGAGCGTTTTTCAATTTCGACACCTCACTGGGATCGATATCCATGTGGATTACGGTTGCCGCCGGGCAAAACTCAACGAGTTTTCCCGTCGCCCGATCATCGAATCTGGCTCCGGCAGCGATAAACAGATCGCACTCCTGTAAAGCCAAATTGGTTGACCGTGCGGCGTGCATGCCAAGCATGCCGAGGGCGAGAGGGTGCACCGTAGGCAAGGCACCAAGACCCATAAGGGTCATGGTTGTCGGCAGCGAGCTGAGGTCAATGAGTGCCCGGGCTTCTACCGCCGCATTACCATGAATAATTCCGCCGCCAAGGCAGAGAATCGGTCGCGAAGCCTTATTGATCATTTCAGCTGCTGCGCGAAGCAAAATTGTATCCGCCTGCTCCGGTTGACGCCTGCGTCCCGGTTCAGGCCACGTGGAAAAGGCAATAGTGGCGGTCTGTACGTCTTTCGGTACATCGATCAACACCGGTCCCGGCCTGCCGGAAAGTGCGAGCTCAAAAGCCATGGGGACGATACGCAACAGTTCATCAACAGAGCGTACCAGATAGTTATGTTTGGTGATGGGAATAGCCATGCCATAGGTATCGACCTCCTGAAAGGCATCGGTACCTATCAGCGACATAGGAACCTGCCCGGTGATGCAGATGAGCGGGATGGAGTCGAGATAGGCATCGGCAATGGCGGTAAGTATGTTGGTTGCCCCCGGACCCGAGGTGGCAAAACAAACACCGGCCTTGCCGGTTGACCGGGCTATACCCTGGGCAACAAAACCGGCACCCTGCTCGTGCCGACACAGGATATGCCTAATGACTTGCGACTTGTGGAGGGCATCATAAAGCGGCAGATTTGCACCTCCCGGGATACCGGAAATAATGTCGATTCCTTGCCGCTCAAGCATTTTGATGATGAGCTGGGCGCCGTTTAATTGGTACATGTTTTTCTCCTCCTGGTACAGGTTGTTCCGTTATGCCGGCAACCGGAGGCGAGGGAATAAAAAAAACCCCCGCCGGCGAAGCGCCGACGAGGGTTAACTAACTAAACTATTTGGTTTTTATCCCCTCATGGCACTCCGCCTTCGACCTTTCGGACCACGACCACCACACTCACGATAAGTGCAACACTCTGAATAAGGTCGATGGTACTTGCGACAGGAAAGTGCATTTTCGCCATGAGAAGGAAATATTTTGTGTTGATTGTAGAAACGCTTTTTAACAGGAATTAGCAAAATTGGTGGGGTCAGTCAAGAGTTTTTTCGCTGTCACTCTCCGTACCTCTCGGGAATACCAATTGCCGTTCCCTTCGTCTTGGCGTATTCTTTTGTCGTCAGGTCCCTTATGCAGACCTCAAAACATCAAGCTCAGGATGGTCAATTAATGATTCCCCCTTTTACCCTCGGCGCCCCATCACGAATTGTCTTCGGCTGCGGCAAACTGGCAGAACTTGAAAAGACTCTGCTCTCCTTTGGTTCACGGCCCCTGCTTGTCCTCGGTGACACATCTTTTAAAGCCGGCAAGGATTTTGAAACGTTACAGAAGATCCTCGCCAACCTTGGCACCCCGGTAAAAACGCTCCATATCGCCAAGGAACCTTCGCCGGAAACCATCGACGCAATCGTCACCGACAAGCAATACTCAACTATCGACATGGTCATAAGCATCGGCGGTGGCAGCACCCTCGATTCCGGAAAAGCAATTGCGGCAATGCTGGTTGAAGGTGGTGCAGTGAGCAGGTTTCTCGAAGGTGTAGGGACACAGAGGCCCAGCGGCAAAAAACTGCCGTTCATCGCCATCCCGACAACGGCCGGCACCGGCAGCGAGGCGACCAGCAACGCAGTTCTCAGTGCCGTTGGCAGCAAAGGCTATAAAAAATCCCTGCGTCACGACAGTTACTTTGCCGACCTTGCCCTAGTCGATCCGATTCTGACCCTGTCGTGTCCGAGATCGCTGACCATATCCTGCAGCATGGATTGTTTTACTCAGCTCGTTGAAGGCTATCTCTCCATCGGAGGCTCACCCCTCACCGATGCCATTGCTCTTGAAGGGATCCGTAAGATAAGTAGAGCTTTGCGACCGGTTACAAGTGACGGTACCAATCTTGCGGCACGAAGCAACCTGTCCTACGCTGCTCTGCTCTCCGGCCTTGTCCTGGCCAACGCCGGCCTAGGTACTGTTCACGGTTTTGCTACAGTGATCGGCGGATTGTTCGAAATTCCCCACGGGGTGATTTGCGGCAGCCTGATGGCTCCATCCAACCAATCCACCCTGAAAAAACTTCGAATCACCGCGCCCGAACATCCGGCACTCTATAAGTACGCGACGCTCGGGAGAATTTTCACCACCCAGACCGGTCATACCGATTCCTGGTATCAGGACCATTTTATTGCCGAACTGGAAAAACTTTCCGATGACCTAGCCTTTCCGTCTCTCAGTGACTATGGAATAAGGAAAGGCGACGCAGAAAAGATTGCGGCTCAAACGGGTAACAAAAATAATCCTGCTCAACTGCCACAAGAGGATTTGGTAGAGATTCTCCGCAGCAGAATCAAATAAGAGGATGGAGTTATAAACAGCAAACCTCACCCTCCACCCACAGCTGATTGAAGAGGGAAATGCACTTAGACAGCCCCATTGTTTTTGACTTGACACGGCCACACATCTTTATATACTCGCAAGCATTCAAGACACGATCCGCCGGCAACCTCACTTACAAAATAAACTGCCGATCCCTGAGTCTTCCGGTGTCCTCACCCCGATCAATGGGACTCTTGAAGAGGTATTTTGCATTATCAATAACCATCAACCCAAATTCATCCCGCAAGCCCGTATGAATGACCTTACCATTGTCATCCCCGCCTATAATGAAGAGCTGGCTCTATCATCTTTCCTGCCGATGCTCCTCGACTACTGCCGAAAGACCGGTTGCCAATTGATTATCGTCAACGATGGCTCCAAGGACGGAACCAAGGAGCTTCTGAATAAATATACCGAGCCGGCTTTTTTCAACCCTATCCACCACAAGGTAAATCGCGGTTACGGCGGAGCCATCAAGTCAGGCGTCAATGCAACAAAAACTCCCTTGGTAATCACCATTGACGCCGATGGCCAACATCGGCTCGAGGATGTTACCGCTCTGTACGATGCTCTGCGGAAAAATGATGCCGACATGGTCATCGGCAACCGAAAAAAACACAAGGAAAGTCTTTACCGAAAAACCGGCAAGGCGTTGATCCGTTTTATTGCCGGCCTGCTCATGCCTATCTCCATCCATGACCTGAACTCCGGTATGAAGATCTATGTAACAAGCCTAGTCAAACGCTATATGCACCTCTGCCCGGATAATATGGCACTGAGCGACATTATCACCCTGATCTTTATCAACCAGCGCCATCTGGTGATCGAACACCCGATCACCGTCGTCCCCCGGACAAGCGGCACATCGACCATCAGTATAAAAACGGCTTTTGATACCGTCCTGGAGATAGTTCACGTCGTAACGATGTTTGACCCAATGCGTCTTTTTTTCCCTCCCGCCCTTTTTTTCCTGCTTTTCAGTGCGGCATGGGGCATTCCGATTCTACTGCGCGGTGAAGGCGTGTCAGTCGGCACGCTTTTTCTCTTCGTTACCGGCTTGATCTTTTTTTTCCTCGGACTTCTTGCCGAACAGCTGGCCCTGATCAGAAAAAATCTCCACCGGTCGATCCCGAAAGACCCGCCTGCAGATATTTGACATACTCCTCATATGCCTGAAAAGGATATTTACGATGCAGAATATCCAGCCGTTTGAGGACCTTTGCCCGACCGATATACATGAGCATGTTTAGGTGTTTCTTGTTCCCGAGATCCGGGTGCATGAATCTTTCTTGCCTGGTATCAATATCATAGGGATGGAAATAGGTGATCACCGGCTGCCCCTTGGCGCAACTTTTACCGACCGCCCATTCTGTCAGAAAAAAGGGCAAAACCCGGAAATAAACACCGCCGGCAATGGGCACAGCTAATCCGGGAATGGTATGCAGGGTTACCGGCAATTCCCAGAGCCCACCAGCAACTTTTCGTGCGTCTTTACCGAATTCAGGCCACCCATAGAGCGGATTGTCGGCCGGCAGGACGGAACTCGAATAGGTGAACCCAAGATCAGCCAGCACCCCATGGGCCCAGGCCGTTCGCGCCGTCAGAGAAAAGGTCGGGGCTCTAAACCCGGTAATACCCTTGCCTCCGGCATTCTCCAGGGCGGCCAGGTTACGCTGCATATCAACTCGAAACTCCTGGGGTGTAAGTTTGTCGAGCTGTAAATGAACATCCCCGTGACAGGCCAACTCATGACCTGCGTCGACAATTTCACCAATTAACCACGGATACCGCCGCGCCACCTCACCGACCACAAAAAAAGTCGCCTTGATTCCCCATCGCCTGAACTGCTCAAGGTAGTTCCTGGTATTTTCCGGCACCCCCTCCCGGTAGTGCGAGCCATCCTTGACCCAGTCACGAACATCCTCCAGGTCAACGCTTAACAGCAAAGAACTCACAGTCATGTCTCCTTAAAAAGGTTCCCTTCTTATAACCTTCGGCTTTAGGATTTTTTTGCCCGTAGCTGCCACCAACATACAGCCGACATCCCGACAACAAGCGTGGCCAGCCAAACCAATCGGCCTTGATAACGATCATGGGGATTAGAAAGCGCCCCGCAAATAAAGGCATTGCCGATGAGGGCGATAAAAATGAATAGGGCCGCCGCCGCCAGGTCATGTCTTCCAAACCGGAGACCCCAACAGATGACCAGGAGAAGACAAAAAAGAGACACGTGGGCGACCGGTACATGCACCTTGTTAATTCCCTCAATCAACAGCTGAGTTGTTTGACCTCGTTGTTGGCGTGCTGCATTAAATGCCTTGGAAACAGGGGATGGCATGAGGTTGGTAAAAACATTTCTCGTATCGTTATGGATTTCCCATAGCTGATCGCCTGATTTAATCATGACCATTTGTTGAACGGTGGCTTGCAAGGCCGTCCAGGTAACGGTACCCGGATAAGCTTTGAGGCAGGCCTTGACCAGATAACCCAATTCTTTGTCGGCGGCACCACTCCATCCCCCGAGAGTCCGAAATGCCGATTTTCCCCCCCAAAGAAATTCATCTCCGGTACTGGGAATTCGGTCCTGTAAACCGCACAGCTTGATGCCGGGGACGGGACAATGCTCCGCCAGCCACCGTTTGGCAATACCAGCCTGGACCAATCGCCCGAAAATATAGACCGGACCTCCTGGCGTATAGGTTGCCTTTCCTACCAGGGCCAGATGGAGAAGCGGCATGAGTACCAGACTGGCGGCCACCACCGCCACCGGCCACTGCCAGGTTACCGTGAGAGAAAAACCCCATTTTTTTACAACAAACCTCGCAATCAAAATGACCAGCGCCAGCCCGATGGCCAGGGCCATTCCAGACATATGCGACAGCAGTGCCAGCTGGGCTATCACCGTCAATCCGGCACACTCGAACCACCCCAGCCTTTGCCGGCGAAACCCTAAAAGCCAGAACGCTAAAACCGCCATCGGCACCAAAATATCGGGCATTAACTGGTCGGCATACCAGGAAATACCGGTTAATATGCTCAAGCCTACACAAAAAAATGCCGTAGCTTGCGGCCCAGCGGGCACATCATGGCAACGAAGCACCAGGTGAATCAACCATACAAGGCAAATAACGTGCACCAGAATCGGTCCATAAAAGGACCACCAGCCAAATGATGATAGCCAGAGAAACAGACCATAGAACAGCGAACGTCCGGGCGTCAGCTCCATTGCCAGAACCCGCCGTACGTATCCGCCGGTATCGAAAAAAACCAGAGGAAAACCATTCCACAATGCGGGAGAAAGAAAAGCTGCAACACTGACTGTTAAAGATATCAACCAAGAGATACAAGTTATTGGCGTTACAGGACTTGCTGAAACGGGCGAAGAAGGCATTTTACTTACCATCGAAATATTCTTTTGGAAAATCTGTTTTCTGACACCAAACCTGTGTCAGATCAGGGAAACAAACGTCGGAAAAGCAAGCAATACGGGGTCCGATAAACAGTATAAGTGCCCCGCCCCACAAGGGGTATTATAAAAAATCCCGTTTATCATGCTTAGGGCTCGAAAAGCTAGCGTGCCACACCACTTTTGGCAAGATCTTTTTTGTTGTAGGTAAATGCAAAGGACCCGGTTCTCTAGCCAAATTCTTCCATAACCAAAGATCATTTTACCAACTGCCTGCTATTGCTTGCATAGCTCCTTCTTTCTGAGGTACCATAGACTTTGAGATGAACGACCATCAACTTGAGTGATATCCTTTTCGATCACTATTGTGAGACGGCAAAACAGCAATACCCACATTGTCAGTACCAACCCAACCCTTGCAGCTCCCCTTGTAACTGCCATGAACGAGAACTCCTCACACGATGTCGATGCCCACGATGCCTATATCAACCGTGAATTGAGCTGGCTCGCCTTTGCCAGGAGGGTTCTGGCAATCGCCGAGGACCCCGCCCAGCCCCTCCTCGAACGGCTCAAATTCTCTGGAATAATGGGGATGATTCTCGACGAATTTGTCATGAAGAGGATGGGCGGATTACATCAAAAAAACCGGACCAAACCGCAAAAACTGAGCTACGACGGTCTCACCCCCTGTGAAGAACTGGCGCTCTGTTGGGAGGAATTGCAACGGCAAATGCGAATACTGCGTGACCTTTTCGCAGATATCCTCCAACCGGCACTCAATTCGCAGGGCATTCATTTCAAAGACTACGATACATTGGAAAATGAAGACAAGGAGTTTCTTACCAGACACTTCGAAGATTCCGTGTTACCGATCCTTACCCCTCTGGCCGTCGATGCTGCGCATCCTTTCCCTTTCATCGGCAATCTCAGTTTCAATATTGCCATTGTTATAACCCAACGAGACGGCCGATCCCGCTTCGTCCGCCTGAAAATGCCGGCCAATCGCAAACGATGGGTGGCCCTGCCCGACAATCGTGGATTCGTTCGCCTTGAAGAAATAATTGCCAACAACCTCCGCCTGCTCTTCCCGAGAGCGGCATCCTTTGCCACCTATTTCTTCCGCGTTACCCGTGCCGCCAAGGACAACCCCTGGGATCGTGCCCGTCTTGATGAATTGCATACCGAAGACATGGAACCCGGCAGTATCATCGGCATGGTCACAGCCGAGCTGAATTTCCGGAAGTTTGCCGGAATAGTACGCCTTGAAGTGAGCGAAGACACCCCGGCAGAGCTCAGGACCTGGCTGGTTGAACAACTGGATATCGATCCTTCCCAGATCATGGTGGCCGACGGCATCCTTGCCTATGGGGATCTCCTCGAACTGAAGATCGACGGACGCAATGACCTGCGCGATGATCCGCACATTCCCATAACCCATCACAAATTAAAAAGCATCCACCCCGAGGACTACAATGCTTTCTTCGCCGAAATAAAACGAAACGATATCCTTATCCATCTGCCCTACCATGACTTCGACACCTCAGTACTCCGACTGCTGCAGCATGCCGCCACCGACCCGAAGGTTCTGGCTATCAAACTGACCATATACCGAACCGCAACCCAATCCCCCATCGTTAAGGCCTTGATGGAAGCGGCGGAACGGGGGAAGCAGGTGGCCGTCCTCGTCGAAATCACCGCCCGCTTCGATGAGGCTCCGAACATCGCCTGGGGAAAAATCCTCGAACAGGCCGGTGCCCACGTAGTTTATGGGGTTGAACAGTTAAAAACCCACGTCAAACTGGCAATGATCGTCCGCGAGGAAAACGACGGCATCAAGCGCTACGTCCATATCGGCACAGGCAACTACCATCCCGGAACAGCGCGTTTGTATGGCGATCTGGGGATAATCAGCTGCCACGACCAGCTTGGCTGGGAAGTGAGTCTGCTGTTCAATGAACTCACCGGTGCCATTGCGGCCCAGGAATATAACATGTTGCTTGTTGCTCCCCACAACATGCGTGAACGTTTTATCACTCTTATCCGTCAGGAAGCAATCAACCATAAATCCGGCAAACCGTCGGGAATCAGATGCAAGATGAACCAGCTGCAGGACAGGCGGATCATCCGCGAACTGTATCTGGCCAGTCAAGCCGGGGTGCCGATTTCCCTCAATGTCCGTGGCCTGTGCAGTCTGCGGCCAGGCACGCCGGGACTATCGGAGACAATTAGAGTTTATAGTATCGTCGGTCGCTTTCTCGAACATAGCCGGGTTTATCGTTTTGAAAACGGTGGCGACCCAATATTCCTTATTGGCTCCGCCGACTGGATGAAACGCAATCTCGAATCCCGGATGGAAACCATTATGCCTGTTGAAAGCCCGGAGATAAAAGATGAAATAGAAGCAATATTAGTTGCTTATGAAAGAGACAACACCTTTTCCTGGGAAATGCAGCCGGATGGCAGCTACATAAGGCGGCAGCCATCCGAAAACGAAGAGCCACTCATAGCGCAACAGCACTTTGCTCGGCAGCTCCGGCAAATAAGTGAAGCTGTCGGCTAAAACTGGTAAGGACTTGAAACATCATGAACGACGATGGTTTAATTCACGCTTTTATTCTTGACGGCCTGGGCGGCGGACGGCCATTAACATGGCAGGAAGTGGAGCGCTGGACACCGGCGGAGGGTCGCCTGTGGATACACCTGTCCTATGATGCCCCACTTGCGGCAAGATGGATTGAACATACTTGTGGCCTCGATCCAGTGGTATCCCAGTCTCTTCTCAGCGAAGAAACCAGACCCCGATCAATAGTTGTCGGCAAAGGTCTCCTTATGACTCTGAGAGGCATCAACCACAATCCCGGATCGGATCATGAAGACATGATCTCCGTGCGAATCTGGGCCGAAGACATGCGAATCATTTCCACCCGGAAACGCCACCTGCTGACGATAGCCGAAATCGCTGATAACCTGGCCGCCGGTCGTGGGCCTTCCACCAGCGGTGAGTTTATCGAAATGATCGCCGAACTTCTAACGACAAATATTGAACGCGCCGTCGATATCATCGAAGAACAGGCCGCAGTCCTGGAAGAACAGGTAATACATTTCAGGGACAAAGGCTTATTGCGCTCGCAGATTTCCGCCATTCGTCGCAAGGCTATCCTCCTGCGTCGATACCTTGCACCTCAGCGAGAGGCCATTACCCGCCTCCAGTCTGAAACCATCCCTTGGTTGGGTGACAGAGTCCGCAAGCATCTCCACGAAACCAGTAACAGCCTGATTCGCATTATCGAGGATCTCGATTCCATTCACGAACGGGCGATTGTCGCCCAGGAGGAGCTGGTCAGTCTGCTGTCGGAACAGTTGAACAGAAGGATGTACACGCTGTCGCTGGTCACCACGATTTTTCTTCCCTTAAGCTTTCTCACCGGCCTGCTCGGTATCAATGTCGGCGGCATCCCCGGCGCCGATTACCCATGGGCCTTTACCATCGTGGTGCTGGTGGTTCTGAGCATCGTCCTCGGCCAGCTTCTTTATTTCCGGAAACATCGCTGGATCTGAGGGTTCACCCGGAACCCATTATCCTCAAAACGAATAATAAATAGCCAGTTGCATCATGTTGAGGCTGGCATTTTTGTCATATATCCCGGCATTTGATTGGTGATAATAGTCGGATTCGACGCCCCAATCTTTTCCGAGAGGGAACCGCACACCCAGCTTCGACGCCAGAAAAAAAGGCCCACCGAGGCCATGCTTGGTAAATTCCCCCGTTCCACCCATAAAACCTGCACCCAAACCGACAAAATATTGCATTCTGTCATTTTGTCTTAGAACCAGCTGTGGCATAAAGCAAAACCTGCCAACTTCGGAATGTTCGACATGGGCTTCGCGTACTATTCCCATGCCGATTTCGACGCCTGAAGAGACCAGAAAATCACCTCCGATTAAAGTCTTATAGGGCAGTGGTTCACGAACATACATTTCATATTGCTGAAGATCCTTATTTTGTAAAAACTGCCGGTTGTATCCACCACCAACCTGAGTTGCCTTAACAACAGACGGGACCAGGAACAAGAGGGAAAATACACCAAAGCTTAATAGACATTTAACCGCATTCATGATGAGTACCAAAATTATTAACAAAGACATGTCGGTCGGACACCCTTCCAACCACCTCCTCATATGATGAGTAAGCAATAAGGATTGCAGGCTAATCATGCAATGTTTATTTGACGAAGGATCATAGGCTCGATGAATTCTTTTCAGCAAGGATTGAAAGATCAAGTGAACGGAAATCTGTGACTATCGGAAGCGGCTAGAAGAGATCTGCAAAATGCACAGCATTAAGATAAAATTCCTGAAGCCTGATCGGTGAAATATTCATACCGGCAAGGCGGCTATCAAACACCGACCAATTACCTGCCTCAAAAGCTTCAATTAATTGCAGATAATTGGCAAGTTGTCCACTTCTTTGCACCAGGGCTTCGCTTATTTGGGTCGTCAACGGCAGTTGACCAACAAGATACTCCATGGAATTGTCGAGCATAGCGTCCAGCAGGGAAAAGAGCCCCAGCATAAAAAGTTCACCACTGTCAATAGCCTGCTCGATGGCGATTTGTTCAAGAAAATTTGCCCGGATAATCGCGGCTCTCAGAAGTTCATCTGGCTTATTGTCAACCAATCGACTTGCAGCGATAAGCGAGATAAACATGCGGATGCCCCGTTCCCCAAGGTAGGCAATAGCCTGCCGGATGGAAGAAATCGGTTGGAGTCTCGCGTAATAGGCGGAATTGAGATAATTGATAAGCTTGTAGGAAATGGACACATCCTGATTGATATATTCCTCAAGTTTCTTAAGATCGCATTCAGCCCGGTTCACCTCGCAGATCAGCTGCATAATCGTCAGCTTGGAAGCAGAGATATCCTTATTTTTAAGCACTTCCGGCTTGGCAAAGAAATAGCCCTGGAAATATTTGAAGCCCATGGCCTTCGCTGCCATGAATTCCTCGTTGGTCTCTATTTTTTCCGCCAAGAATTCACACTTGCCCTCCTTCAATTGTGCAAGAATAGCAATTACTTCTGCCTGCGGAGTGAGACGAAAGTCGATCTTAATGATTTGAGCAAGGTCAATCAAAGGCTGCAGGTTGTCACGATAGACAAAATCATCCAAGGCCAGAATGTACCCTTGTTGGTGCAGGGCCTGGCAGGCGGCGATAATTTCTCTTGTCGGGTGCACATCCTCGAGAATTTCGACAACAACATGATTCTTCGGGAACAGCGTCGGCGTACCTCGAAGCAACAACTCTTCGGTAAAATTGATAAAAACCAATTTTCCGCCGGAGATGCGCTCAATCCCCACCGTAAAAAAAGATGAAGACAAAAGACTGGAGGTGGCTATTCCTCCATCGATACCTGGAAAAGCATTAGACATTCCGGTGCGGAAAAGCAATTCATAGGCAAACAGTTTCTTATTTGCCTGAAAAATCGGTTGTCTGGCGACAAAAACGTCCATTGTTAGTTCACCTTGTTTTGTCATTTAAGGGATGGAAAACGACCGGCTTCCTGATCACAGAGCATGTTGACCATCTTCAGTATAAATGAAATTTGACCATACCTGCAAGACAGGGTAACATTTTATTTCCTGCCTTGCAGGGAATCAGCCACTCCAGCCCGTACATGCGAGCAATGGCCTGGGCAGATAAAAATTACCCTTTCGAACCCAAACGTAGTCCGCCATGAATAAAGACCGTCTCTCCAGCCATAGCTTCGTTACGATATAACTCGGCCACCATACTGACCACCTCCTCCGGTTCGATAAGTCGGCCTACCGGCACCTGTTCAAGAATCTTGCCGAGGACTTTTTCATCAATAGCCTTGACCATGGAGGTCCCGACATACCCGGGGGCAATAGCCATGCAGCGGATCCGATCGGCAAAGCCCCGTCGAAAGAACTCGGCAGTCAGCACCTTGGGCATGACCGACATCGCCGCCTTCGAGGAAGCATAATTGATCTGCCCGGCGGTTCCTAAGGATCCGGTTGAAGAAACCAGACAGACAAGGCCCTTACAGCGATTATTGACCATCCTCTCCACACACTCACGAATTGTCAGGAACACTCCGGTTAGATTGATGTCGATAACCTTTTGGAACTGGGCCAGCGACATTTTGCCGATTACTTTGCCGGACTCCTTGTCGGTTTTCAGCAGCATCGCGTCGCTGGTTATCCCAGCGAAGGGTGCCACGAGATTAATGGCGCCAAAGGTGGAAATAGCTTTGTCGGCCAGCCTTTCACAATCGGCTTCCTGAGTTACGTTGCAGACAATGGATGTTACATCCGGACTGATGGTTTTTAATTCAGCCTCAGTCGCGCCTAAGGCTTCTTCAGCGACATCGGCGATCACTACCTTGCCACCCTGACGCAGCCACAACTCTGCCAAGGTGCGACCAATACCACTGCCGCCACCGGTGATAACCGCCACTGAATTCTCTATTACCAACATTTTTTCCTCCTTTTTGTTGCCCGGCACCTCTTTTCTGTGCCTAAATATTAATTTTGAGTATTTTTCCGGCTGAATAGTATTTCGCGAAGGGAATACGCCGGTTATAACATGCAATTTCAACACCAATACTTTTTTTGCTACACGTCGTCTCGACCATGTAACGACAGACCATGCTTCTTCATTTTTTTATAGAGGAGGGTTCTATGAATCCCTAAAAGCGCCGCAGCCTGGACCTTGTTGTTGGCAGTTTTTTCCAAGGCCGAAAGAATTGCGGCCTTTTCGGCCTGCGCTTGAATATCGCGTATTGGGGCGATGGTGGTCATTTCCTGTGTTGTCGGGAACTCTCTTGGCATAAACGGAAGATCAACTGCCCTGATTTCATCACCCTGCATAGCCATAATCGCCCGCTCGAGAACATTTGACAGCTCGCGAACATTTCCCTGCCAGGTATGGGTTTCGAGGGCAGCCATGGCCTCGGAATTGATGCGCACCGCCGGGCATCCGGCCTTTTGGGCAAGGGTCGGCAAAAGATGGCGCACCAGGGGCAAGACATCCTCCGGCCTCTTCCTGAGCGGTGGGATCGACAGGGAAATGACATTCAACCGATAATAGAGATCCTTGCGAAAAACGCCGCTGCCGATAAGTCCATCAAGATCCTGATTAGTCGCGGCAATGAGCCTGAAATCCGAACGAATCAACTTGTTGCCGCCAATCCGTTCAAAGCATTTTTCTTCCAACACCCGCAGAAGCTTGGGTTGCATATCAAGAGGCAGGTCACCGATTTCATCGAGAAAGATGGTACCCTGATCGGCAATCTCGAATTTTCCTGGCTTGCCCCCGACCAAGGCACCGGTGAAGGCGCCACGATCATAACCAAAGAGTTCGGACTCAAGAAGATCCTTGGGTATAGCCGCACAGTTGATCTGGATGAAGGGCCCGAGCTTTCTTGGTCCGGCGTTATGGATTGCCTGGGCGAAAAGTTCCTTGCCGGTACCACTTTCGCCGGTAATAAGCACCGGCGATGTTTTAGCTGCGGCCATGAGCGCCTGCTGTTTCAAACCCTTGAGGGCAGCGCTTACACCGATGATGCTCGCCATGGTATAACGTGTTGACCGCAGGTTCATCAGTTCTTTTTCATAGCTCCTTACCTTCGACTCGAGGGAGTGCAATTTTCTTGAGAGTTTCACCAACTCTCCGGTATCCTGGAACATTACCAGTCCGAAAACGGCGATGACCCTACCATTTCTGATTATCGGGATGCGATGCACAACGATATTCTGACCCCTGATCGTCTGAATCTGGTTGATTTCCGGCACTCCTGTTTTCCCGACAATATGCATACGGGTGTTCTCGACCACCTCGGTGCAATGTCTGCCGATGCTCTTCTTCATATCAATACCGAGAAAATCGGCATAGGGCTTATTGAGATGGGTGACAATCCCATCGCCGTCGGTAACCATTGCTCCACTTGGCAGATTATTAAAAATCAAACGAAAGAGCTCAAGTTGCTCCTGCATCGCCAGGAATTCGTTATGCAATGCCCTATCTCCCATCATTTTCTCCTTCCATTCCGCATTGACTTCAGATTTTTGCTTCAACCATGTGCTGGACGATATTCAATGTGTATACACATTGATACATTTTTTGTCGCATATTGTCTACACATATGGTTTTTGCTATGGATATGCTTGGTATCGGCAACTGTTTTCCGACCTGCCTTGCCTTCGCCAAAAAAAATTGTCTTAAAAACCAGACAGGAACCACTCATTCCAAAACAGTCCAATCGTTCGATCATCTTTATCCTGCAATCATAAAACCAAGTCCTAATACCTCGCGTCACCATGCATTATCGGAATAATGCATGGTCTATTCATCAAACCATGTATGCCCCTTTCCTCAAAAACCGGCCATTCTGTGCCCGACCTCAACTGTGTCCATTTTCTAAGACGAAGAATTAATCCAGGACAATCTTCAATACTGTTTTCTAAGTATTCCCAAATTCACCATTCGAAAAAACGTTCGAAATTTCGTGCAGGCTAAAGCCGGGAGTAAATGAATAAAATGCAATCCCCTTTATTTTCAATAAAATACAGAAGATCAGCCAGAACCAAATTAAGTTTGGCATGTCCCTTGCAAATAAAAGTCAATCGAAACGATTTTCTCAGGGCCGATTCTCGTTTCGATGAGATTGATATCGCATATTTATTTTATTGATTACGCCAGATAACCTGGCGCATGGAAACAACCACTTCTTTGGAGGAGGAATCATGAGGAAAAACTGGATCACTACGGGAGCTCTTGCCTTGACTTTATCGCTTGCAGTTTCGACCGGTCAGGCCGCAGATAAACGCGAGAAATTCGGCACAGACAAACGGCATGAAGCGATCAAAAAGGAACTCAGGACTATCAAACCGAGTACAGAAACCTTCAAGTGGAAGATGGTTATGCCTTGGTCAAAAGGTCTGTTGTTCTATGATATGGCTCTCCATTTCGCTGACTCCGTTGCACTTGCTTCAGGTGGTCGCCTTGAAATCAAAGTGTTCTCCGCAGGTGAGCTGGTCGGTGCCATGGAATCATTTGATGCAGTAAGTAAAGGCTCTGCCGAAGTTGGTCACGACTGGCCCGGTTACTGGCAGGGCAAGGACCAGAATTTCGTCTCTTTTGGTTCCGTTCCGTTCGGGCTTGATGCCGAAGGCTACAATATCTGGCTCTATGAGCGCGGTGGCCTCGAGCAAATGCAGGAACTCTACGGCAAATATAATCTCTTTGCCCTGCCCGGCGGCCAAGGCGGACAGGAAATGGGCTTCTTCTCCAATAAGAAGGCCACTTCGATGGAAGATTTCAAAGGCATGCGCGTCCGTACTCCCGGCTGGTATATGGATATCATGACCAAACTCGGCGCCTCCGTTACCCCGCTGCCCGGCGGCGAGGTTTATCTGGCACTTGAGCGCGGCGTTATCGATGCCGCCGAATTCTCCACCCCGGCAATCAACTACCCAATGGGCTTTGACGAAATCACCAAGTATGTTATCGAACCCGGCATCCATCAACCGGCCGTACAATGCGCCCTGTTCTTCAACAAGGATGCCTACGACAAACTACCGGCCGACCTGAAATATATCATCGACATCGCCGCCAAGGAGACCCAGCTGTGGTCCACAGCCTGGCAGGAGCAGTTGAACATCGAGGCGATCAAACTGTTCAAGAAAAAGGTTGAGTTTGTCAAAATGGACGAAGCAGCCATCACCAGCTTTGCGAAAATGACTAAAGATTATCTTGAGGAGCTAAAAGCCAAATATCCTAATGTCAAGGTAACTCTCGACTCTCAGGAGCAGTTCAAAAAGGACTTCGCCGAGTGGCGTGAAGTCAGAAGCGGTTTGGCCCCCTGGCCAATCGACGATTACATCAATGGCAAACGCATGCAATAACTTGTAACTTCAACGGCGGGGGCTTAAGCCCCCGCCGCCCCCCACGATTCACCTCTGTTGTCACAAAGGATACGTCATGCAGACAATCTCCAGGGCGATTGATGCCCTTAACGAAAAAACAGGTAGATACAGCTCCTACCTCGTCCTGCCGCTGATTACCGCAGTCATCTACGAAGTTATCGTGCGCTATGTATTTAACGCCCCGACCTCCTGGGGTTTTGAGATGACCACCTTTCTCTACGGCATGCATTACATGTTAGGTCTTGGTGATGCCCATAGAACCAACACCCATGTCTGCATCGATATCTTCGAGGCGAGGCTGCGACCGAAAAACCGCACGATTCTGCGGATCATTACCAATCTCGTTATTTTTATACCTACCATGGGCCTTATGGCCATCTGGTCGGTCAAATACGCCGCAACTTCCTGGGCACTATGGGAGCATGCCTCTTCTTCCTGGGCCCCACCCATTTATCCGTACAAAACTGTCATGGCGGCCGGTTTTATCCTCTTTTTACTGGCGAGCGTTTCGAAGTTGCTGCAGGACTTCCATAGCCTCCGTTCTGCCAATTAACCCGCTTGCCTGGAGAAAACGACTATGACCCCCGAAGTTCTCACTATCCTGATGTTCGGCATCCTGATCGCTGCTATCGCTCTGGGCCATCCGCTGGCGGCGACCCTGGCTGCCACCGCCAC
>JAZDOW010000155.1:0-6486 GCA_043798185.1 Pseudomonadota bacterium
TTTCCAGATGCCGGACAAAAAGAGAGAGGCTGAGGCAAAGGACGAGATACATGGCCGAGATGGTCAGCCACACCTCAATGCTCGCCTGGGTTGAGGCCATGACCTGCAAGCCCTGGAAGGTCAGTTCCTGGATGGAGATTATCGAGACGATCGACGACCATTTAATGGTATTGATAAATTCGCCCGCCAGCGGTGGCAGCATGATGCGTATCGCCTGGGGCAGGATGATTTGCCGCAGCAGCTGGCGGGTGGTGAGACCAAGGGATTTGCCGGCCTCCCACTGGCCGGTGTCGATGGCCTCGATTCCGGCGCGGACGATCTCGGCGATATAGGCGCCCTGAAAAAGGGCCAGGGTCAGCACGCCTGAGAAAAACTGGTTGATCAGTTTCGGTTCGGCAAAGAAAAAGCTGAGAAGCGCACGGGTTGTGCCGGTCGTGGCCCGAAACAACTCCTCAACACCGATAAAGGCCAGGAGCTGATCGCTGATAAAATAGTAAAAGATAAAAACCAGCACCAGCGGCGGGGTGTTGCGGATCGTTTCAACATAGGTTCTGCCGACCAGCCGGAGGAAAAATTTCCTGGAGATCCGGCAAAGGCCGATGGCAAAGCCGAGCAGTGCCGCCAGTAATGTCCCCCACAGGCTGAGCTTGACGGTGGTCAGAAAACCTTCAAGGAGAATGTTGGTCGTCCAGCGCTGCTGTTCGGCGTCGAAGCGTACCAGATAGGTGGGGATGATCGACCAGTTCCATTTATAATTGAGCGCGAAAAAGAGCCGGTAGCCAATGAAGGCGAAAAATCCCAGAACGGTCGCGAGGATTATAAGGTCCAGAACGGTGACTGCCGGCTTTTTCGCGTGCATGGCAAGGGATCGACCGGAAATTTCGCTGTTCATTGGTGAGGCCGCAGCCGGTTCGGTGGCGGCGGGCAACTGGCAGGGCACCACACCACCACCGTCCGGCCTATTCAACCATTCCTGCCCAGTCTTTGGTGCCAAACCAATAGTCGTGGCGTTCCTTCAGCCAACCTTCAAGGGAGACGATGGTAATCCAGCTGTTGAAAAACGCCAGGGTGTCCGGGTCGCCCTTACGCAGGGCAAAACCGATCGGCTCCTGGGTGAAAGTGCCCGGCACAGGCAGAAACAGGGAGTCGCTGTATTCCACAGCCTCGTAAGCGGGACGGGGGGCTGAGCCGACTACGGCATGGACCTTGCCGTTACGCAGTTCCTGATAGGCCTGGGGCTCGGTGTCGAACATTCTCAGAGTCGCTTTCGGCAGAAATTTTTTCGCGGCGGCGGCGGCAGTGGTACCGAGTTTTACGGCAATCTGCACATCCGGACGATTGAAGCTTTCCAGGGAGGTGAAGCCGGCGGCCAGTTTTTTATGGGCGACAATGCTCATGCCCGAATAGTCGTAGGGGTTGGAGAAGTTGACCTGCAGGGCCCGTTGTGCGGTAATGCCCATACCGCCGATGATGACGTCGAATTTGCCGGTCAACAGCGCCGGGATGATTCCCGACCAGGCGGTGGGAACGAATTCGACTTCAACACCCATGTCGGCGGCGAGGCGGGTGGCAACATCAATCTCAAAGCCGATCAGCTTGCCGGTTTTATCCTTCATGGCCCAGGGCTGAAAGACATCCATGCCGACTTTGAGAACACCCTTTTTCTTGACCGACTCAATGGTGCTGCCGGCAGCGATATCCTGTTGGAGCGATGCGGCATAACCGGCGGTACTGAAAGAAAAGAGGTAAAGAGCAAGGGTGCAGAGGTGGAGGATAAAATGATGGGGCTTCATGGGCAACTCCTGTAGGTTGAAAATTGAGTGTTTTTGCACGAACTATCTCAGGGCAATTTAAGACGTTTTTCCAAAATGCCAACCACCAGGGACAAAAGGAAGGTGATGGAGAAGTACATTGCCGCGACGGTGAACCAGATTTCAAAGGTGAGATACGACTCGGCAATGATCTTCTGGCCCTGCATGGTCAGGTCATAGATGGCAATGGTACTGACCAGTGCCGAATCTTTCACCAGGGATATTGCCTGGCTGGTAAGTGGCGGCAAGACGGTGCGTAAGGCCTGGGGCAGGATGATATGTCGGTAGGTGGCAAAGGTGGTAAGGCCAAGGCTGCGGGCTGCTTCGAGCTGCCCTGCGGCTACCGACTGGATACCGGCGCGAAAAATTTCCGAGGCGTAGGCCCCTTCAAAGAGACTGAGGGCAAGAATCGCCGCAGGCAGGCGTTCCAGATTCAGGACCGGGCCAAGGACGAAGTAGATGAAAAAAATCTGGATCAGCAGCGGGGTGTTGCGGCTGACCTCCAGATAAAGGACGGCGAGACCTCGACCGACAAAGGAACGTGAAAGCCGCAGGACTGCGGTCAGGAGACCAATGATCAAAGAAAAAAATAGGCCGGTTAGGGAAATGAACAGGGTGATTTTCAGCCCCTGCAGCAGGGGCCCGGCGATAATCCCGGTTTCGGTGGCGGTAAACAGATAGCGGGGCACCCGGTACCATTGCCAGTTGTAGCCGATGCTGTCGGCGCTCTGGACGATTAACCAGGCAAGACCTGCGAAAAGAAGGGAAAACTGCAGCAAGGCGCTTCCCTGGGAGCGGCAAAGACTCTGCCAGGTTCTGCCGCTATCCGGAGAAGGAGGCTGTCCTGTATTCGTGGTGCTGCGTCCTGCCATCTCGGGGACGGTTGCCTCCTTGGCTCGGTTTTCGCTGTTCTGTTTATTCCGATTGCTCGGGTCAGGAGATGCTCTTGCGGCTCAACTGTTCCCTGGCCATTTCCGAGATGATGCGGAAATCGATCTTGCCGCTGCCCATCTTCGGCAGATTCTCCCAGACCAGGAAGATCTTCGGCAGGGAGATGGGGGCCAGGTGAACGGCCATCTGTTTCAGGACCGCTTTTTCGTCGAGCGGCGTCGTCACTACCGCGACGATTCTCGCGCCCTTAATGGCGTCGGGGATCTCGACCACGCAGCAATGGCTGTCTTCGGGCAGGAATTTTTCCAGAATATCCTCGATTTTTACCAAAGAGACCATCTCTCCGCCGATTTTGACAAAGCGTTTCAGGCGGCCGACATGCCAGAGATAGCCGTCCTTATCAAGATTTCCCATGTCGCCGGTGTCGTACCAGCCGTGGCGGATATGCAGGGAGGTCTGTTCGAAGTCATTGAAATAGCCCTTCATAACACTGTCACCCTTGACCAGGATGCGGCCATCCTCCTCGAGAGGACATTCATCGCCGGTCTGGTAGTTTTCGATACGCACCTGCATGCCGGGGATCGGTTTGCCGACACTGCCCGGCCGGTTGAATTCCGGGGTGTTGACAGAGATAACCGGTGAACATTCGGTTGCACCGTAGCCCTCGTAAAGGGTGATGTTATGCTTGGTCTTAAAGCCCTCGCGCAGGGCATCGGGGCATTTGTCGGCACCGGTCATGGCAATACGCAGTGAGGCGAAATCGCCGTCTTCTGATTTTCGTAAATAGCCCCAGAAAAACGCGGGAGTGCCGACAATGAAGGTGGCTTTATGGTCCCTGATGATGGTGCAGACCTTTTTAAAGTCGAGGGGGTTGGCGTAGGTGAGCATGGACATGCCGTGATGGATCGGCAGCCAGAAGGTGGTCATCAAGCCGAAGACGTGAAAATAGGGGAGGGTGCACATGAACACGTCTTCACTCCGGAAATTAAAGATCGGCGACACTGAGGCGATATTTGCCAGGAGGTTCTTGTGGGTGAGCTGTACCGCCTTGGGATCTTTTTCGCTGCCGCTGGTGAAAAGAACTACCGCGGTGTCGTCTTCCTGTCCTCCGTGCACCAGTTTCTTGATAATCGCGGCGGGCAGGGCGGCGGTGGCGGCGGCCAGGAGCTTCTGCATTGAGGTGATGCCCGCCATAATGTCTTCGATATAGATCATGCCGTCAACGTGGGGGCACTCAATCTTTTCCAGCAATGCCTTGGAGGTGATGATGGTTTTAAAGGCACACTTTTGCTGGGCGTATGTGGCGTTATGTTCCGCCCCGGTCGAGTAGTTGATCATTACCGGGATACGACCGCTCATCAGCACCCCGATCTTGGCCAGGATACAGCCGGCGGAAGTCGGCATCATGATGCCGGTGAAGCCAGGCTCGAGTTTACGGAATATTTTTGCGAGTATCAGGCCGGCGATCAGGCATCTCGAATAGGTGAGTTCCCTGCTGGTGGTAAAGTCGTGGATTGCTGATTTTTTCCCGAACTGTTTGGCGATGTCGATAAAATCATGGTGTAAGAGCATCGGCGCCTCCGAACTCAAGAGTGGGGGTCGTGGTCGTTCCGGTCATCCACTATGGATGGTTTGGGCCGGGGAGCAAAATATCAGTTCCAACTACCATTTTTTACCTGACTTGGCAACTGCAAGAGTAGGGTGCATTTCATGCACCATGAACTCTGATAGTGGTGCATGAAATGCACCCTACTCAAGGGGCTCTCTAGGAGGAGCCAGCGTGGCGCTTTCCGGTTCGCATTCGGCAATATCGGTGATCGATTTCGGCAGCTCTTTTTTAATCTGGACGCCAAGCTCCCGCAGCTGTTCGGCATGGGCGACAAGGTTGCCGCGGCCGCGGGTCAGTTTCAGGAAGGCGGCATCGTAGGTGGCGTGGCAGGTTGCCAGTTGTTTGCCGATCTTTTCCATCTCCTCGGCAAAGCTGCGAAACTTGTCATACATCAGGCCGGCGCGCCTGGCAATTTCCAGGGAGTTTTTGCTTTGCTGTTCGTACTGCCAGATATTTTCAATGGTTCGCAGCGTCGCCAGAAGAGTGGTGGGGGTAACGATGACGATATTGCCGGCCAGAGCCTCGGTGAAGATGGCGTCGTCCAGTTGAAAAATGGCGGAGAAGGCCGATTCGATGGGCATGAACATCAGGACGAAATCGAGGGAACGAATGCCGGCCAGGCCCGGATAGTTTTTGCCGCTGAGGGTGGCGATATGATCACGCACTGCTTTAACCAGCTCGGCCAGGTGATTTGCCCTTTCACCCTCGTCATCGCAGTTGACATAGCGTTCCCAGCTGACCAGCGAAACCTTGGAGTCAACGATGATATCCCGACCCTCCGGTAAATGGATGATCACGTCAGGCTTCAGAAGGCGGTTGCCGTCGTCCCGGAAGCCGCCCTGGGTATGGTATTCCTGGCCGAGGCGGAGGCCGGATTTTTCCAGCACCCTGCCCAGAACCAGCTCTCCCCAGTTGCCCTGGACCTTGGTGTCGCTTTTCAGGGCGCGGGTCAGGTTCATCGCCTCGCGGTTGATCTGCTGGTTGAGATCGCGTAATTGCAGAATCTCATTTTTCAGAGATAACCGCTCGCGGCTGTCGGTGCGGTAAATTTCGTTTATCTCCTGCTTCAGGGCAACCAGCTGGCGGTTGAAGGGCAGGAGGATTGAATCGAGTCGATCCTTGTTCAAATCACTGAAACGGGCACTTTTTTCGTCAAAAATCTGTTGGGCGAGACTGGCGAAGCGCAAGCTCAACTCCTCCCTGGCGTCCTGGAGGAGGCTGAGTTTTTCCAGCGCGTGTTTTCGCTCGTTTTTCAGCAGGGTTATAAGCTTTGCCGCACGAATTTCCTGATTGGTGTTGCGCTGGGCAGCGGCGGCAAGCTTGCGTTCTGTTTCACGCATTCGCCGGTTTTGGGCGACGAGGTAGGCCGTTCCGGCAAGGGTCACAAAAAAGAGCATGGTAAAGCCGCCGGCAAAGAGCAGGAGTAAGGTCGGAGGGGGAAGGGCCGACGGCAGAACTTTGCCGATTGCGGCGCTTATTTCCACGGCAAATTCATTCATGCCGCCACCTGGAAGGAGCCGGCAGCCGGTGACCGGTCCATGACCATTCGCTTCATCCTCATTTTCAGTGTCTTTGTCGGCAAAGGAGTCAACTCACATCGGCCAGGGTTTTTCCCGGCCGCCGATGATATGCAGATGAATATGGAAGACAACCTGCCCGGCTTTTTTACCGTTGTTGAAGATCACCCGGAAGCCGTCGGCAACGCCATTCTCCTTGGCCAATTGACCGCCGATACGAATGAGTTTGCCGATAAGCCGGTCATCTTCTTCCAGGACATCAACCGGGGCGGCGATATGCTTTTTGGGGATGACCAGAAAATGGACCGGTGCCTGTGGCGAGATATCCCAGAAGGCCACGACATCATCATCTTCATAGAGTTTTTTTGCGGGAATTTCACCTGCCACGATTTTACAAAAGATACAATCTTTCATTGCTGGTCTCCTTCTTTGGTTGTTGTTCGGTAGTCCGGTTCGGGGCGAGGAAAGGTCTTAGAACTATATACAATAAGAGGAGAGTTCCGTAAACGGCTTGTGGACTGCGAGCGTTACGGTATGCGCAAGAAAATTGAACGTCATTGCCCTTTGCATATATTCTGTTCTGCCTTTTCCGTTGGTCAAGTTAATCATGCGGAAAAACGTCGAGTATTGGTGGCGATCGGAACTTGTTATTACATGT
>JAZDOW010000195.1:0-16938 GCA_043798185.1 Pseudomonadota bacterium
CTCTCGGTAATAAACGTGCGATGATTACCAGATGTTTTTATGGGTTTTATGACCCTTTAAGGGTAACCCCGAATCAATGTTGGTAAGCTGAACGTTCTTCACCGATAACTCGAACAACGGAAAGTGATTGTTGTTATATGTTATGTGATATTAAATCGTTATCATATATCCTTGCTATCATTCTCGGTGCCGACCCCTCGAAAATTGTTCACGAAAAGAAAGGTTTCAACATTCCGTGCCTGGAGATCTGCCAACATAGCGGCCAAAGATTGCAGATCCCCATTCTGTGGCACTACGATCTCGCTCCAATCATTGCCAGTTTGTTCTTCGATTTCTTTTTGGTCGGAATAGACAAGCCCCTGCCAGGAATCGTATTTCCAACTGTAAACGCCAATCTTAATGGGGGATTGTGATGTCATACTAATGAGTTATTGTCTCTTAGCGTAGACGAAGTTGTTTGCTCGGGATGAAGGTGAACAGTCAACCACAGAGCACCTTCCGAAGTGTGCTCGACCGTATGTGGTACACCGGCCGGCAGAAAGAGATAATCGCCCGACTTGAGTGAAATCGATTCGCCCGCTACTTGCAGAAGGGCTTCTCCTTGAACCAAAAGAACCCATTCGTCTTGAGTTTGTACATACTCTTGGGGAGTGATTGCCGCCGAACTGACGATACGTTCAATTACGAGATTCTTATGGCTGTGAAGTATGTCGAAACGCTCGCTTTCCGCGGGTGGCACTGCATCAGTGAAGAGATTGCCGATTCGCATTCTTAATCCTATGTTGCGCCAAACTCATGAGTATGCGGGAGCCGCAATCCATACAAGAAAAATGATATACGAGACCGCAAAATCCTGCTGTTTGATTGTATGTTTTGCAAGTGTCAGGACCTTTCTGAAAATAACATAACCGATGGGGTAATAAAACGAAAAAAGGAGATTCAGTATTTCTACTGAATCTCCTCATTCTACTGTGGTGCCTAGAGCGAGAATCGAACTCGCACGCCCACAAGGAGCACGAGATTTTAAGTCTCGGGTGTCTACCGGTTCCACCATCCAGGCATGCTGATTGGGTTGCTTTTACCACACCACACTCTTCATTGTCAATCCTCATCCGTCGCCATTTTGCCAAGAAAATAAGGAAACGGAGGTGAGGAGTGCAATCAGAGCAGCATGTTCGCCTGACGGACTATGGCCAGCATGTCCCGCACCGCTTTATCCAGGCCGGTGAAGACGGCGCGAGCAATGATTGCATGGCCGATGGACAGTTCCTCAATGGTGTCGAGGGCGGCGATGGGCGCGGTGTTCTGGTAGTTCAGGCCATGTCCGGCACACATCCTCAGACCCATTCGGTCTCCTTCTTCGGCGGCTGCCGAGATGAGCTCGAATTCGTGCTCGCACTGGGCTTCACTGGTGGCGTCGCAATAGCGTCCGGTATGCAGTTCGACAAAGGTGGCGCCGATCTCATGGGCGACAGCCAGTTGTTTGGGGTCGGGATCGAGGAAGAGGGAGACCGGAATCGAGGCCTTGGTCATTTTTTCGATAACCTTGGCAATCTTCTTGGTTTGGGAAAGGACATCAAGGCCTCCCTCGGTTGTCAGCTCTTCGCGTTTTTCGGGCACCAGGGTAATGAGATCGGGCTTAAGGCCCAGGGCGATGGCGATAATCTCTTTATTGGCGCCCATTTCCAGATTGAGTTTTGATTTTATCGTCTGGCGTAACAAAAGTATATCGCGGTCCTGCATATGGCGGCGATCCTCACGCAGATGGGCGACGATTCCCGCGGCTCCGGCCAGCTCGCAGATTGCAGCGGCGGCAACCGGATCCGGTTCGCTTATGCCTCGTGCCTGTCTGATGGTGGCAACATGATCGACGTTAATGGCGAGTCTGGTCATTATGGTTCTCCTGTAATTATTTATCTTGCCGAGCAGTTCATTTTCCCTGGCCTGCATTTTTATTTCATCGCTGGCCGAACGTTCATGGTCATAGCCAAGCAGGTGCAGGAGGCCGTGAACCAACAACCAGTTCATGCGCTCCGTAAAAGGCTGGTTATAGAGTACGGCTTCGCGGTCGGCAGTATCAACCGAGATGATGATGTCGCCCAGTTCCTTTATCGGCAGTCCGGCAAGCGAGGCGTCGGCGCCATCGGAAAAGGGGAAGGAGAGGACATTGGTCGGTTGGTTCTTGTTGCGGTACTGGCTGTTGATTTGGGTGATTTCCTCGTCACCCACGAGAAGGATGCTGAGGTTATGGTCACTCACTCCACACTCTGCCAGGAGCCGGTCGGCAAGGTGGATGAATCTTCTTGCTTTTATCCGCTGCCCGCTGCGATGGTAATGGCTGGTAAGTCGTGTCGGCATGGGGAAACCTTTATTGCTTTTCGTAAGCGTTGATAATCTGCTGCACCAGAGGGTGACGGACGACGTCCTCCTTTGAAAAAGAGCAGAATTTAAGGCCTTCGATATTGCCGAGTATTTTTTTGGCCTGCAGCAAACCGGATTGATTTTTAAGCGGCAGATCGACCTGGGTGGAATCACCGGTGATCACCGCCTGGGAATCAAAGCCGATCCTGGTGAGAAACATCTTCATCTGTTCCCGGGTGGTGTTCTGGGCTTCGTCGAGAATGATAAAGGCGTTACTGAGAGTCCGCCCGCGCATGAAGGCGAGGGGGGCGATTTCGATGATTCCCTGTTCGATGAGATCATGGGCCTTTTCCGGGCCGAGCATATCGTTTAAGGCGTCATGCAGAGGCCGCAGGTAGGGGTTAACCTTCTGGGCAAGATCCCCCGGCAGAAAACCGAGCTTTTCGCCGGCTTCAACAGCCGGGCGGGTGAGGATGATCGATTTGACCTGGCCTGCGGTCAGTGCCGACACAGCCATGGCGACGGCCAGATAGGTCTTGCCCGTGCCGGCCGGACCGATGCCGAAAACGATATCGTTGTCGCGGATGGCATCGATATAGATTTTTTGGTTCCTGGTTTTTGGAGAAACAACCCGATTCTGTGTCGTCACATACACCTTGTCGAGGAAGATTTTGTCCAGTCGTGCCTTGGGGGTGGCTTCAAGGATTCTCAGGCCAAAGGCAAAATCGGAACTGTATACCGGATAGCCCCGACCGACCAACTCGTAGAGCTGGGTGAGAAGGTCGGCGACAATTTCCACTGCATGGGGCATACCGACAATGCGCAGGTTTGTCCCCCTGGCATGGATGGTAACCCCGGAACATTTTTCGACCGCCTGCAGGTTTTTATTAAGCGAACCGTAGAGGGAGCCGGTCTTGGAATTGTCGGCGAAGGTGAGCTCCCGCTCAGTGAGATGCGATTCCATAGACGCTATTTTTTACCGACTTTCTGCAGTTCGTCGTCAATTATCGCCTGGAATCCTTCGGGGGTGCGTTGGCGTGGGGTTCGGCCGTTGATAAAAATCGTCGGTGTTCCGGTCACACCGGCGTTCTGGGCGGCCAGTATATCTTTTTGCAACTGGCTCTCGATTTTTGGTGATTCCATATCCTTTTCAAACCGGGGAATATCGAGTTTGAGGTCGGCGGCAGTTTTTTTGATAGTGTCCTCGGTTAACTTCTGCTCGGCAAAAAGCCGGTCGTGAAAAGGCCAAAATTTACCCTGCTCACCGGCAGCAAGTGCAGCCTTGGCACTAGGTTCAGCCAGCTTATGAAACTTCAGAGGCATGTTTTTAAAAACAAGTTTGACGTTTTTCGGGTTTTTTTCCATGACTTCGTCGAGGAGGGGGATTACCTGTCGACAATACGGACATTCAAAGTCGGTAAAGAGGGCGATGGTGACAGGTGCATCAGCCGGGCCTTTAAAGGGGGAACCGGTGATATCGACATCGACAACAAAGGAGATGGCAACGGAAGTAAAAAATTGGGTCGTGCTATTTATCAGATAGAGTGTTTCTCCCTGGGGGGCGATATCGATCGACGTGACACCTGCTTCAACCGGAATACTTCCCTGGAGCTGTCCCTGGTTATTGAAGATCTCTACCTGCTGTTTGTCGTTTAAGAGAAAAACGTACTTTCCGTCGAGGGAGTTGACCATGGACAGGGTTTTTCCTGGGGTAGGCCATGTCTGCATTGTTTTCCATTCGACTCTTTTGTCTTGCCCGGTTTCCGGCATGCTTTGAGCACTTACGCCTGAACCGATAAAAAGAACTGCCAAGCAGCATACACATATTTTGCTAAATTGCATAGGGCCCTCGTAAGGTGTTAATTTTTAAGTGTTATAGCTCTGATGGTGTATTTCTGGATGATCACAATAGCCACTCTCTGTGGTTTTCGCAAGCTCTCGAAGCGAGACATATTGCCAGATGAGTTGCTGCGACATAAGAAGAAAAATATCGGCTATGGAAAAATAGATGGTAAGCCTTTGTTCAAAATGGTATTTATAGCAACTTTTTTTACAAGTATCGGGACAGTTGCCACTCAGGGCTTGACGGTTTTGCCTTGGCGAATTACTTGTTGTTGATCTGCGGCAATCATTTATTCATAAGCATTGCTGCTGAAAATAGTGTTCTTGTTTTAACTACGCCTGCGAGGGTGGCGAAATTGGTAGACGCACCAGACTTAGGATCTGGCGCCGAAAGGTATGGGGGTTCGAGTCCCCCCTCTCGCACCAGTTGACAAAAAAAGGGTTACAGGGGGGATTCCTTGTAACCCTTTTTTTATTTCTTGAACTGCTTGGGATGTATGGCATGAAAATCAAAATAGCCTACGGGACTGAAAATATAAGCTGGCCGGCCATGGTGAATGAGTCTATGCAGAGTTCTTCTGTGCGTTTGTTCGATTTTTGTGTTGATACCACCATTGGCTTTGCGGTAAGTCATAACCTACCCCTTTTCATTTAAGGAAAAAGCATGAACAACAGAGCTTTGACACTCATCGACGCCCTGGAGCTCTCCCCGCATCCGGAAGGGGGCTATTATAAGGAAGTATACCGTTCGGCCACCTCGGTGCATTCACCCCATGCCGGGGCCATGCGCAGTGGTTTGACCGATATCTATTTTCTTTTGGTATCCGGTCAGGTCAGCAGGTTTCATCGCGTGCTGCATGATGAAATCTGGCATTTGTATGAAGGTGATCCTTTGATACTCGTTGAGCTTTGCGGGGAAGGACTGGAGATGCGGGAGATTTGTCTTTCGAGCCGTGGCGACATGCCGAAATATAAACATTGCATTCAGGCCGGGAACTGGCAGGCGGCCTACAGCAGCGGCGAATATTCCCTGGTCGGGTGTTCGGTCGCACCTGGTTTTGACTTCAGCGATTTTGAGTTTCTCTCGCAGGACGCAGTGCGACAGGCTGCTGTTCTTCTGAAATTTCCCATGCTGCGTCATCTCCTTTAAGAAAACCAACGACAAGAGCATTAGAGATTATGTTGAAATTCATCCATACGGCGGATATCCATCTCGACAGCCCGCTCCGGGGGCTTGAGGCACACGACGATGCGCCGGTTGCCGAGATTCGTGGCGCAACGCGGCGGGCCTTTGATGCGTTGATCGATCTGGCTATTGATGAAGCGGTTGCCTTCATTATCATTGCCGGTGACCTCTACGACGGTGATTGGAAGGACTACAATACCGGCCTCTATTTCGTTGGGCGAATGGGGCGTTTGGCCAAAGCCGGAATCAAGGTTTTTATTGTCTCCGGCAACCATGATGCAGCCAGTCAAATCACCAAGGCAATGCCCCTGCCGGAAAATGTCACCATATTGTCGGCGCGAAAACCCCAGTCGGTAAAACTGGAGGAATGGGGCGTTGTTATACATGGCCAGAGCTATTCTCTCCGCGCCGTCACCGATAACCTTGCTGCCCAGTATCCGAAAAGCGAACCAGGCTCTGTCAATATCGGGTTGCTGCACACCTCCCTCACTGGGCGTGAGGGCCACGAGGCGTATGCTCCCTGCACCGTCGGTGAATTGCAGGCCAAAGGCTATGACTACTGGGCGCTCGGCCATGTGCACCAGCGGGAAATTGTCGCCCTGGAGCCATGGATTGTCTTTCCCGGCAACATCCAGGGCCGCCATATCAGGGAGGAGGGGGCAAAGGGCGTTACCATGGTAACGATAGAGGAAGGGCGTATTGTCGAGGTGCAGGAGCGCCCGCTTGATGTGCTGCGTTGGGCAAGGTGTCAGGTGGATGTGTCTGGTTGCGACTCCATTGAAAGCGTTTATACCGCGGTGCGTCAGGGTCTCGTTCGAGAGCGTGACCGGGCGGACGGCAGGACCCTTGCCGTGCGGCTGGTACTGAGCGGCAGTTGTTCCGTTCATGGTCGTCTGCTTGCCCGGGCGGCGCAGTGGACCGAGGAGTTCCGGGGGATTGCCACCGGGTTTGGCGATATGTGGCTGGAGCAGGTACGGTTTCAGACCAGCCGTAAAGTGCAGCTTGAGGAAATCCTTGGTGACGACACGCCGCTTGCCGCCATGCTCCAGACCGTCCACAATCTGGAACTGGGTGGCGATTCCCTCTTTACCCTGGTGCCGGAACTGGCGATATTGAAGAGTAAGCTGCCGCCTGAGATCGACAGTGATGAGGAGACTTTTCTTGATCCTTCGCCGCAAAAAAACGCCGAGCTGCGCAATGAGGTGCGAGAACTGCTGATCGCCAGACTTTTGCTGCACGGAGGGACAGAATGAGACTCGTACGCCTTGATCTTAAAGCCTTTGGGCCCTTTACCGACCGCAGTCTGGAATTTACCACGAAAGCGCCGGGTCTGCACCTCATCTACGGGCCGAACGAAGCTGGGAAAAGCAGCTCGCTGCGCGCCCTTAAAGCGCTTTTGTACGGGTTTCCGCAACAGACCCCGGATAATTTCCTCCATACCTATGAGCAACTCCTGGTCGCCGGCTGTCTGCGCAACAACGCCGGGCAGGAGATCTCCTTTCAGCGTCGCAAAAAGCGGTTGGGCGATGTCCTCGATGAGGCGGGTAATCCTCTGGATTCTGCAGCCTTGACGCCTTTTTTGCATGGTATTGAGGCACCTATGTTTGCCTCCCTCTATGGCATTGATCATGACACCTTAGTTCAGGGCGGAGAAGAGATTCTTGCCCAGAAGGGTGAGGTGGGGCAAACCCTTTTTGCCGCCGGAGCAGGGCTCTCATCGGTCAGCGAGGTTATTAGCCAACTGGAAAAAGAAGCGGCCGAATTGTTCAAGGCAACCGGTCAGTTGCCGGCAATCAACACGGCAATCAAAAGGTTCAAGGAGTTGCAGAAGGAGGCAAGGTCCGCCGGTCTTTCCGTCAAGGACTGGAAAGAGCATCGTAAAGCACTCGAGAATGCCTTGGCTGAGCGGACCGAGCTTGAAGAGGAGCGGGATCGCAAGAATGTTGAGCTGCATCGTCTGGAACGATTGCGCCAGGCTGTGCCCGAGCTGGCCGCCTTAAAGTCCCAGGGTGAACGTCTCCAGGCCTTGGGGGAGGTGGTTCCACTCGGTCCCGACTTTGCCGAGAGGTATCGGCAGGTCAGTCAGGATTTGCGGGAGGGGGCACAACGACTGCAGCGCGATAGAGACCGTCTGGAAAAACTCGATGAGAAACGCCGGGGAATCTCGGTGAATACTGCGCTTCTGCAACAGGCCGAAAGGGTCGATGATTTTCACCAGCGTCTTGGTGAATACCGCAAGGGTCGCAAAGACAGGCCGGAAAGAAACGGCATGCGCATCAGTCTGCGCACCGAGGCGGCCCGCCTGCTCCAACAGATTCGGCCCGACCTGCCCTTGGAGAAGGTGGAGGTTCTGCGACCGGTCCTTGCTAAAAAAAAGACGGTGCAGGCTTTAGCCTCTCAATATGAGGCAATAAAACAACAAGTTGCGGCGGCAGAAAAGCAGGGAAGGGTGGCGGAAGAGGAATTGCGGAGGGTCGAGTCACGTCTGGCGGTTTTGCCGGCAGCCGTTGACACCGGTAATTTTCTTTTAGCCTTGAAACCGGCACAGAAAGTTGGTGATCTCGACGGCCAACTGGCGAGCAGCCGGAGTGATATAATCTTGCAAAAAAAAGAGTGCCAGGCCGAGCTCAAGCGAATAGGTCTATGGACCGGGGATTTGACCGCTCTGGTGACACTGGCTTTGCCCCTTGCGGCGACCGTGCAGCAGTTTGAAAAATCTTTTGGGGAACTCGACGAAGTCAGGCGGGAGATTGAAAAGTCCCGCAAAAATTCGGAGAAGGAGTTGCAGCAAGTCCTGGCGGAAATAAGAAAAGTCGACACAGGCGATGTTCCCCGTGAGGAAGATCTTACCCGGAGCCGCGCCCTGCGCGAGCGGGGCTGGCGACTCCTGCGGCGGCAATGGCTTGACCGGGAAGATGTGGCCGAGGAGAGTCTTGACTATGCACCGGAGAAACCGCTTGCCGAGACCTATGAGGGGTATGTCGGACAGTCTGACGACATCGCCGACCTGCTGCGCCGCGAGGCCGACCGGGTAGCGGGAATGGCGGCCCTGCGTAGCCGGGTTCAGTCCCTGGAGGAGGCCCTGGCGGACAATGAATGGGAAAAGCAGGCTCTGGTGCTGAAAGCGGGAGAACAGGAGCAGCGTTGGCACAAGGTATGGCAGTCGGTTGACATTGTCCCGCTGTCACCAAGGGAAATGAGTAGCTGGCTGACGGAGATTGATAAACTCCGGTTTAAAGTGGTGGATCTCTGCAGGAAAGAAGAGCTGTTGTCGCGGGCGATGCAGCACCGCAAAGAACTGCAGGAAGCTATGCGAAAAGAACTGACAGACATAGGTGAAGCCGCTCCGGACGGTGAGGAGCTTGGACCCGTGCTCATCGTCGCCGAGAATGTTTTAGCGAGGCTTACCAACCGGGAAAAAGAGCGGGAAAAATTTCGGGACCGATTGGAAAAAGCGGCAAAGGATCAGCGTCAGGCGGCGGAAGATTTACGTGCCGCCGGAGAAAGCATGGCCGGATGGAGCAAAGAGTGGCGTAAGGCGCTTGTCGGTCTGGGACAGGAGGATCTAACCACCCTTGAGGCCGTGGATCTGTTGGAAACCCTGCAGCGGTGTTTTGAAAAAATAAAAGAGGCGGAGGACTTGCAAAAACGCATTGATGGTATTGATCGTGATGCAGCCGAGCTCGATATGGAGGTGAAGACCCAGGTCGCCAAGGTTGCTCCGACCCTGTCGACCTTGCCCCTTGATCAGGCGATTCTTCAGCTGCGAACCTTGCTCGATCAGGCGCAGAAAGATAGCGCATTGCATGCGGAACTGACCAAGGATCTGAGTGTCTTGCAGGAAGAGATTGGGGTAACCGAAAATGGACTGCTGGCAGCACAAGGGCAGATGGCTGAGCTTCTCGCTCTCTCGCATTGTCAAAACCCTGCGGATTTGCCGCTGATAATCGACAGGTTCGCCGAATATCAGCGGTTGCGGGAAAAGATTGTCGATCATGAGGAAAGCCTCGCTAAGATCGGGTCCGGAGTGCCGCTAGCGGAGCTTGCGGCCCAAGCGGCAGAGGTGAATATCGATGAATTGCCGAGTGTTATGGAGGCTCTTCTCCGGGATATTAAAGAAAGGCTCAATCCTGAGATCAACCGCCTTTCCCAGGCGGTCGGCGAAGAAAGCACCAGGCTTGCGGCGATGGACGGTAGTGCTCGGGCAGCGGAACTCGCCGAGGCAATGGAACGAGAACTGGCGAAGATACGGCGGTTTGCCGACCGGTATACTTTGGTGAAACTGGCGTCCAGGGTACTGCAACAGGCAATTGACCGCTACCGGGAAGAGCACCAGGATCCGGTTTTAAAGATCGCCGCCGGTTACTTTCAGCAACTGACCCTCGCATCCTTTGCCGGGCTGCGTACCGATGTCGATGACGGCGGGCAACCTGTTCTCGTGGGTGTCAGAGAAAATGGCTCCCGACTCACCGTCGACAAAATGAGTTCCGGCACCCGCGACCAGATGTTTCTGGCGTTGCGGCTGGCAACGCTTACCTGGCGGCTGCAAACGGGAGAGCCGATTCCCTTTATTGTCGATGACATTCTTATCAACTTCGATGACGCCAGGTCCAGGGCAACTTTAAAAATTCTTGCCGACCTGGGTGAGAGAAATCAGGTGATTCTTTTTACTCACCATAGGCGAATCGTCGAAGAGGCCAGACAGCTTGCAGGGCAGGGGGAAATTCAAATTCATGAGCTGGCATCGTAACCCCGATAAACGGGATTCTTCAGCCGGCCGGTTGATATTCCACAAAAGCAGCGCAAATTTTTTCAAAAATTTCCATTTCTTGGCAAATCCCGGGCGCATCATTGCCGGAACACCATTTGCTTATACCATTTGCAGCCAAAAACCCTTTAATTACTCCTGAATATTTATGTTCGCCGCCGTAATGGAACAGCCCGGCATCTTGATGAATATTTGCCCAATTGCTCTGGATTTTGGCTTGGATCGGTTTGAGGACAATATGGCATTGCAAGGCGGCACAAGAGAAAGAAACTTCCTCCAGATAGCGGGAGGAAATATATGCGGACAATTCCGAATAACATCCGGCCCACTGATCAGCCATTTGCATGAGAACCCCCGCTGTCGTATAGATGAGTGAGGTGTTGTAGTGCAAGGAAAGGCGGTCGAGAAGAAATGCGGATTCGAGTGCCGACTGCGTTAAGATAGTCTCAAGGGCGTGAATTTCCGAACTCAGATAAATAGTGTTTTCGGCAAGCGGCGGTAGTTGAAAATCACTCCAGCAGATATGATCATAATCCAGATAAAGGATAAGATCGCGCTCATGGCAGTGGGCGGCAATGAATTTAGGTAAAAGAAATTTTATATAGTATTTGTCGACATATTTCCCCAGAGGGAAAGATCTGATGTGTGCGTCCGGAAACGCGCCTTGCGGCAGAGACTCAGCTGTCACCCGTTCCGGAGTCAGGATGTGGACCGACCAACCCGCGGACCCTGAAGCTGCATTTACCCAAAGACTGTTTAATAAATATTGAATGCCGGATATCTGCGAATCAGCACCATCTGTAACAATGAGAAGAAATTTATTCATGTTGATATATGAGCTATTTCCCGAACATGCGCGGGGTTGCTTTGAACAGATCGACCGCCCGATCGATGTCCGAATTCTGGATGTCCTGAAAGAAAGCAGCTGCCGAAAAAAACGTGGCATAGCCGCTCTGCAAAGGAAGGAAATTGCTGGTGCCAATCGCTTCAGCGGAGCGAATGATCAAATCCACATATTCCGGTACCCATAAATTCGTCAACTCAATATCCAGGGAACGCGGACAGCGTTGGTTCAGTTCATCCCAGGGGTTATAATTGATCAACATATAGATCGTCCGATTTTTATAATGCTGCGTTGCGGAACATATGTTCTCAATTGCCTGCACAAAATAATCCGGCAAACCGTCTTTCAGACCGGCATGAATGACTTTGCATGCAAACGTTTTGGCGAATTCCAGGAGGATCTCGTTGCAAAACCTGGCCTCGATCCGACAGGCTGTTTCAAGATCACGCGGATCCCGCTGTAAATTTTCTTTACTCAATCCGTAAATACTGATCGATCGAACCCGATGGGTGTGCAGCAAATGTTCCAGGATCGATCGCATTTTTTGGGCGGCTACCATGTATCCGTTAAGATAAGACAATCCGTTTTTTTCAGACCAACGACGATTGCCGTCCGGAATGATCCCGACATGTTTTAAAATATCCAGAGCTGTGCCTCTTATGTTCATTGAGAAAATTGCGTAATCCCGATTGCCGGGATAAGTACCTTGACGAAATTCTCTCTAAAAAACAAGAAAAGAATTTCTTTTGTGCTGATAAATTATAGCTAAATCCTCTTGATTGGGGACTCTTTATGTGACAGACTCAGAAGATAGAAACATCTTTTCATCCACCCTCGTTTATAAACATCGCCTTCATTTGGAAAAGTCTTGGAGGCTGTGATTGATGCTTGTAGGGCAAAGATCCTCAATCAGACCCATCATCGGTAGAAGAGTGGGTTTTGGCAATATCAGAGTCGGTAAGCCGTTGTAAAGACAACAGGGCGAGGCAAATGATTTTTGAGAGAGGAAGACAAACGCAAAATTCCGGTGTACTGCCCCTCAGTCCTGGAAAAATAAGAGATACAGGAATACGTGTATTGCTTTTTGTCGATGATGATATCTCTCGGGAAAAATATCTTGCCGCTTTGGCCGATTGCGTTGTTCAGGTTTTCGTCTCTGCTTCTTTCTTTTGTTTAAGTGAAGAAATCTCCAACCAGACTTATCATGGTCTCATTCTCGATTTGCCCACCAAAATGAAGGCGATAAAGGCAAATAAAAGAGAAGTGTATCGACTGGTAGAAAAATTTCCGACAGCCCATGTTCGGGTCGATGGCAGTACCGACGAAATCCGCTGTTTTTACATTGGCCTGCGACAGGATGGCAATGCACTGTTCGACTTTATCAACGATCAATGCTGCAACTCTAAGCCTCAGAAAATCAGGGCGTTTGTTAGGGTCGGGGCATCTGTGCCGGTGCTGCTTTACCGCCACCCTCAAAGCAAACGCCCGGTACGGTCAATCACCCTGGATATCTCTTCCGGTGGCTGTTTTATTGTCACCACACATCACTGGCGAGAGGGTCAGGAAATTTTTCTTCGTTTTCCCGAGTTGAGCACCATCACGTCGGTTCGGGCACAAATCCGTACTGTGGTCTTGTGGGGCAAAGGTCGTCAGATTCCCGGTATCGGTGTTAAGTTTTTAGATTTGTCAATGGCTCAAATCGACCAGCTCTCCGGATTGTGGCAGTCGGATAATCGTTAAAGACCATTCGTGATGAGACGGTAAATTGAAAGTTATTGATTGAGAATGGCATCATTTTGACGGATTTTTAGAACCTGTTCCAGCGAAAAGAACAGATTAAGGTAGTGGCGTTGAGGCTAATCTGAAGTCGGATAAATGGTTTGCAAAAGGGGGGGCGATGGACAAGAAAAAAGCAATTTTTGTTGATGACGAACCGAATATTCTCGATGGGTTGCGGCGAACGTTGAGATCTCTGCGAAATCAGTATGACCTCCAGTTTGTCGGTAGCGGGCATGAAGCTCTGGAAATGATGGCCGAGAGTCGTTATGACGTAGTGATTTCCGATATGCGAATGCCCGGCATGGATGGGGCGCAACTCCTTGAAATAGTACAGCAGCAATATCCCCATACTATCAGGGTGATGTTGACGGGGCAAGCCGACGAAGAGTCGATCATGCGCACCATCGGAGTGGTACATCAGTTTTTGGCGAAACCCTGCGATCCGGGTACCCTGAAGGCTATTCTCATTCAGACAGCTGCGCTCCAGGATATCCTTTGTGACGGCAAGCTTAAGGATCTCATCTCGCAGATTGGAACATTGCCGAGTTTGCCGGCTACCTACGAGAAACTGCGAAAGACTATCAACTCGGTTGACGTGGAAATAAACGAGCTGGGAAAAATAATCGGACAAGATATGGCTATGAGCGCCAAGGTGCTGCAACTGGTAAATTCGGCATTTTTTGGCATTTATTCTAAGGTCGATAGCCCGACTCGGGCTGTTCAATTGCTGGGGCTTGATACTATAAAGGTATTAGTTCTCGGTTTGGAATTATTTGCTCAAACCAAGCCCCCAACAGATATCCTGCCCCTTGATAAACTCTGGTTCCATAGCCTTGCTGTCGGCAAGATTGCTAAATCCATTGCCGACAGCCAGAGTGGGGATAGTACCCTCGTCAGCAATGCCTTTCTCGCCGGAATCCTGCATGATATCGGTAAACTCGTCCTCGCTTCCTCTCTTCCCGCGCAATACCTGCAGGTTATTGCATTAGCCGGGGAGAAAAATGTCACCCTACAGGCTGCCGAACAATCGATCTTCGGCAGTGGGCAAAGTGGTGTGGGCGCATACCTCATGGGGCTCTGGGGATTTTCCACTGCGGTCATAGAAGCCATTTGTTTTCAATCGTCCTTGGAGAGTTACCCGGTGACGTCCTTTTCCCCGGCTTTGGCTGTACATGTCGCCAATGTTCTTTATTACCAACATCGTCCCGATGAAATTGTCGGTCGGAAACAGGAATTGAATTTGCGGGTAATCGATGGGTTAGGGTTGCAGGGAAGGATTGGCGAATGGGGAGAGATATGCGCTGAAAATTTACAGACCGAACTGGAAATATAATCCGAAGTGAGCAGGGCAGCTAGGAGAAAGAGGCGAAGGGGAATATGGACGAGGAAACAACTGCTGATCAGGCAAAGCTCCAGAAAAGGATCGATGGCCTGCTTGAGACCCTAAAGCAGGTCAACTATCAGAATTTGATGATGCTCAACTGGGTGAATGGTGCGGTGGTTACGGTCGACCGAGAGGGCAAAATCATCCAGGCAAATAACGCAGCATTGGTTGCTCTTGGCTGGTCAGCCGAGGAATTAATCGGCAGGCATAAACATGAGACCATTCACCACAGCCAAAATGACGGCAGTGAATATCCCTGGGATTTCTGCCCCGTTTTTGCGGCGCTTGAAGATGGCTCTTCGCATCATGTCGATGGTGATGTGTTTTGGCATAAAAACGGATCGAGCTTTTCTGCGGATTTCATCGTTTGTCCCACCCGAGATGACAATAATGAGATCACTGGTGCAATGCTGACCTTTCGAAATCTTACCGAACAGCGATTGAAAGAGGCAAACCGTATTCACAGTATGAAGCTGGAATCGATCGGTGAGTTGTCGGCCGGGATCGCCCATGAAATTAATACTCCGATCCAATTTATCGGCAGTAATCTGTCTTTTCTCAAAGACAGCTTTGATGATCTTCTGCAACTGATCGGAGGTTATGGCCGTTTGAAGGAGGCTGTCAACGGATTACCTCAGTTCAACGAAATCATTGGTGAAATTGAAGAACTGGAAAGCCAGGCAGACCTTGAATATCTGTATGATGAAACCCCGAAAGCATTCGATCAAACCATGGGTGGAGTGGAACGGGTAAGCAAGTTGGTGCTCGGTCTCAAGGGTTTTGCGCATGCGGGTGCCAGTGAAACGAAGCATCCAGCCAATATTAACGAAATTATCAGCAACAGTCTGATAGTCTGTCATAACGCCTATAAATACGTGGCGGAACTGGAGACGGATTTTGCCGACTTGCCACCGGTTCAGGTCTATCCTGGCGATATCGGTCAAGTAATTATCAATCTGGTGGTGAACGCGGCCCACGCCATTGCCGATTTAAAAAAAGAGAACAACGAGCTGGGCAAAATCAGGATAGTTACGTCCTGTGTCGACAAAGTGATAACCATCCAAGTAGCCGATAACGGCGGTGGCATTCCAGAAGGTGTTAAACAGAGGGTCTTTGATCCGTTTTTCACTACCAAGGAGGTCGGCCGGGGATCGGGCCAGGGGCTGGCTATCTCCCGGACGATCATCCACGATAAGCACCAGGGAGAACTCAGTTTTGAATCGACTGTCGGCAAAGGAACCACATTTTTTGTTAAACTGCCACTCTAGTTTCTGGCGAAATCTCGTTCACTGATAATATTCATATTTCAGTTGAGAGATGAGAATTTTGAACAGCTTTTTGAGAGAGGTGCGTTGCCCGGCAAGAGGTCAGGCTCCAGCCGGGCTGAACTGAAAGTTCTATAGTTTAAATTTTTCAATAAGGTCTTTCAAGTTATTTGACAGGAGTCGAAGTTCTTCAGCGTTCCGGCGTACATTGCTGGTGTCGGTGGAAATTTCACCAACCGCTGTATTTACCCTGGAAATATCTGTTGAAATATTTTGTGCCACCGTGGAACTTTGAGCAACATTTTCAGATACTTCGCTGATTCCTTCTCCTGCCTGGACAATGTTGGTCGTCAATTCATTCATAGTGGCACTCTGTTCATCAAGAGAAACGGCTATTGTAGACACAATGGTGTCAATTTCAGATATAATATCGGAGATTTTCTTTATCCCTTTGACGGTGACGTCGGTTGAGGCCTGGATGCTGTCGATCCGCTTTTTAATTTCACCTGTTGCGGCGGCAGTTTGTTTGGCAAGTTCTTTGATTTCGTTTGCTACCACAGCGAAGCCTTTCCCGGCATCACCTGCGCGCGCTGCTTCGATGGTGGCGTTGAGTGCCAGGAGATTTGTCTGATCGGATATTTCAGCTATGGCTTCCGTAACCTTGCCTATATCGAGAGCGGCACTTCCCAGTGCATCGACTTTTTCTGAAATATCCGCTGCCTGCATGACAGCTTCTCCGGTTATTCCCTTGGCATTAATGGTTGAGCGTTGGATTTCACTGACTGTGGAACTGATTTCTTCTGTTGCGGTTGTCATAACATTGACATTAGCCGCAGCTTCCTCGGTTGCGGCGGCAATAGAAGTCATGGTGGAGCTCATCTCTTCCGCCGCAGCAGCGACGGAGTCTGCCCGTTTCGCAGAGTCAGACGCGCCGGTATGCATCTTTTCGGAGATCTCCGCCAAGCCTTTGGATGAATTGTTCAGGTCAACACTGTTGGAATTAATTTTCTTGATAAGGGTTCTGACATTGGTGATAAAAGAGTGCATATAGGCAGTTAATTCAGCAAACTCATCTTTTACAGCATTTCGGAAAACCCCTTTACACTCGCTGCAGGAAGTATATTCACCACTGACAATTTTCGGACACTGCACCTCGGCAGCAGCGGATCCAGCTTCTTCCCAGCAATACCCTTCCTTGTCGTACATTGAGCAATCCTTTTTGCTGCATTGCATCTTCTCTGAACAGTTGAGGGGAAGAATTGCTGTCATATCAACATCCTGAGATAAATCGCCACGACTGGCCGACTCAAGGAGCAGGGTGAATTTTCGAATGGGTCGATCGATGAGTTTAGAAAAGAGAAAATAGACAAAGATCTGAATAAAAATGAGGGCAGCAAAACCAATACCGGCTGAGGTAAGGGCGGTCTTTTTGGCGATGGAGAGGATATCGCCAATGTCTTTTGGTATGGCAAGAACACCGACGGCATTGCCTGTGTAATCGAGGATCGG
>JAZDOW010000200.1:0-3568 GCA_043798185.1 Pseudomonadota bacterium
CAACCTGGGATAAATTCATAATGACCCTCTCGTGTTGGATACAATTTTGGGGAATGTACCTTGTACGGAAGGGTTTGTCCAGTATTAGTTATAACTTGTTGGATTTGTATCATGAAATTTGCAGGGAAAATTCACCCTGGGAATCCTGCAGGATCTCACGGTCGTCGAATTCCAAAAACATATCCAGCCGCTTGGCCCAGTCTTCCATGGTCATCGGGATTTTTCGTTTGGCCCGTTCTTCAGCCAAATCCAGATAGGCGTTGACAATTCGTCCCAGTGATTCCAACTCGTCCTTGGCCAGATAGTTTTTAGTCACCGACACATCGGATTTCACAATCTTACCGTGCGGAGCCTTTTCCCATGTAGTCAGCCCCATATTGGTTTTAGTGCTGTCGGCTCGCTGTATAATCAGCTCGGCAGCGGTGTTGCCGTGGACAGCAAAATGCAGTTTGTTCTGTACCTTGGCAAAGAACGCTTTGGTTGTCGGAGCGTCCTTGTTGTAGTCGACGCTGGTGGCATAAATGTCGCTGATTTTCTGGTAAAAGCGGCGCTCGCTGAGCCGTATTTCCCGAATTTCTTCAAGCAGGTGCTCAAAATAGTCCTCACCCAGAAAGGACCCGTTTTCCATCCGCTTTTTGTCAAGCACATAACCTTTTATGGCAAATTCACGAAGAACCTGGGTGGCCCACTGGCGGAACTGCGTCGCCCGAACGGAGTATACACGGTAACCGACCGAAATAATGGCGTCGAGATTGTAATGCTTTGTGGTGTAGGATTTGCTGTCTGCCGCAGTTATTCGGAATTTCCTAATAACTGAATCCGGGTCCAGTTCACCTGAATCAAAGATATTTTTTAAATGTTCGTTTATTGTTGGAATGGATACACTGAACAGTGTTGCGATGAGCTTCTGGGTCAGCCAAATCGTTTCGTCCTCATACCGGGCCTCAATGCTCTGCTCACCCGCTTGCCCGGCAAAGATCAGGAACTCGGCCGTACTGTTGCGTATCAGATGTTTTCCTTTGTCTTTATCCTGTTTCATGATGAATCCTCAGATATCAAATTCCGTGCGGGACATGCTCGCACGGCCCGGATTCGGGACACCTTGCTTATTATCCTCTGCCCCAACAATCCGAATGCGAGGCATCGTTCGTCGCTAACGAAGAAATCAGCCGGAGCGAAAGCGATCGGCTGTATTGCTTTTGTTATAAATTTTTTATGCGTCATTCATGCGGTCTCATTCATGTCATTCATGCGGGTCGGACCAAGCCATCATGCTGATATATTGTCTAAAACTTCCCATGGATAGCCATTTTGAGTCCTTAGAACCGCATTTTCTTGCCCCAAAATGCTATTGTAAGGGATAATTGGTTCTCTCAGTTCAAAGACCCCATCCCTTTCGGTTACCACTCGCCCTCTCACATTGAAGCCGAGGAGTTCCTTAGTTTCCGTCACAAAGGATTCACTGCCCGCCGCAATGCTTTCCGTCCACTTCTCATCTCGACGATGGCTCACCTTTTTCAGTGATTCTTCAATCCACCCTCGATAAGATTCGGCAAGTTCACCCATCTCTTTGAAATTGAGAAGGTCCTTCAACCCATCGAAATCAATCAGGGCGTATCTCTGCTTTGGTTCCTGGATTTCGTTGTATCCACAAAACGGCCATTCGGCCGGGTGCTTTACAACCCCTGCGCGAACCATATTAAGATCTATGTAAACAAGATATTGAACCAAATGTCGACCGGTTTCAATTGCCGTTGCATGATATCCATCCTCCCAATATGCTCCCTTCCGGTTCTTTCTTTGATTAAATTCTTGCCCTGTTCTCCCGACCACCAACTGGATCGATTTGGGGATGACATCTCTATCCCCGTTATCCTTGACAAGAAGATGGATGATTGGAGGTGACCGTGTAATTGAGCACGCTCAAGCCGAAACGCTTCTTTGCTTCAAATAGCCACCAGAGCCAACGACGCCGGTCTCTGCCGAATTTCAGAAGGAATTCCTTTTTATGGCAGCGATGGGTAATGTGCCAAACATAGCCCGGCATGTAGTGCCTGCTTGCCCTTGGCATGGCATGTATCCTTAGGACTGTATTTTCATAGCCCAAAATATCATTCTAAGGTCGAAAAACACTCCAACTTTTAACTCTTTATATCATAAATACAACCTGTTTCTGTGACGCGGTAGGGATACCGGTTACCCGGCACCCCCCGCACAGATCCGTACTTGCAGAATTACTGCATACGGCTCCTGCCTCGGGTCAGACGCAGAAACGTTGATTCGGGTATGGATGTACTACCTTTGCGGAGGGTAACCAAGTCCTTATCAGTTTCCTCATGCGCCCCCAGGTAAGAGACAGAGCTTTCTGGCTCCGCCCACGTAGTGCATGTAGCCAGCTGTGTTGTATCTGCGTTCGGAAGGTATCCAGAGCTTTTCGATTACCGGGGACTCCATAATAATTGAAGTGCCCCCGCATTACCGCCTTCAACCATGCGCCTTGCTCCGCAACCGGTCGATGCCGATTCCGACGCAACGTTTCCCGAACCACTCTGATCTTGGCCCGGAGTCGTTTGGTTATGGTCTTGCGATAAATCTTGAAGTGTCCGTTTTTATCCTTTGAACAGATGTGCGTGAATCCGAGAAAGTCGAATGTTTCCGGCTTTTTCCCTCCACGCTCCTGGCGATTCTTTACGGCAAACCGCCCGAATTCAACCAGTCGGGTCTTCCCTTCGTGCATTTCCAAGCCGAACTTTGCCAATCTTTCTTTCAGTCCTGCCTGAAATTGCTCCGCATCGGATTGCAGTTGAAAGCCCATGACAAAGTCATCCGCATACCTCACGATATAGACTTCGCCGCGGGCGGACTGATCACGCCACCATTTCACCCATTGGTCCAAGGCGTAGTGCAGGTAAATATTCGCCAAAAGTGGTGAAATTACCGCACCCTATGCAAAGCAAGTTACTATGCAAAGAGGAATGCATAAGGCGTTGTTATTTGGCTATTCTCAGTTGAATTACTTTGCATAGTCTCCGATGATGGATTTGGGATTTTTCTCCAACATCTATCAGGAGGTAGTGCTTATGCAATCACAGACGCTTCACAAACTGCTCCAGGATTTAGAACAGGAACTACTTCGCCTTGGCTACACTAAAGGCAGCATGACCTTTTATCGTAATCGCTGGCGGAAGCTTGAAGACTTTGCCGACAGGAAAAGACAGATTAACTATTCTGAACAGCTTGGCATTGATTTCGTACATGAATACTTCGGTATTCCGCAAGATGATTTCTCGCAGACACTGAACCAGGCCCAAACTCAAGAACTCCGTGTCATACGCATGGTTGGTGATTTTCAGCTTCACCATGCTATCTTACGGAGATACCTGAAACACCGGGAACTGTTGACCGATCCATTTTTCATTGAAACTAGCAGACAGTTTAATCATTACTGTGTCGTAACAAAGGATTATTCAAAACCCACAGTTGGACACTATATCAAACAATCCGGCTATTTCATGGACTACCTTGCAGCCCAGAGGATGCATGATTTTTCAAGAACAAGCATGAATAC
>JAZDOW010000209.1:0-4848 GCA_043798185.1 Pseudomonadota bacterium
AGGAGATATGACGAATATCCCCTCAAAAAGACAATCAGCGTTCGAGCGGAACCGGAATCTCTTTTATGTTGCTTGTTCTCGACCGAAGAAACGTTTGGCTCTTCTCTTCACACAAAAGCTTTCGCCAATTGCTTTTCGGACCCTTAATCACTGGTTCGGTGATGATTCGATAGAAGCTCTGAACTTACAAAAAGTGGTGTCGCCATGAACCTCCGAATAGCAGACACATTCACCGACAGCCTTACCAAACTCACCGGCGATGAGCAGAAAGCCGTTAAAACCACAGCCTTCGACCTCCAACTCAATCCGGCCAATCCGGGTATGAAATTTCATCGACTGGATAATGTAAAAGATAAGAATTTCTGGTCAGTAAGGGTAAATGACGATCTGCGCATGATCGTCCACAGGACAGAATCCAGCCTCTTGCTCTGTTATGTGGCTCACCATGATAAGGCCTACGATTGGGCGGGACGCCGTAAAATGGAGATCCACCCGAAAACCGGGGCAGCGCAGTTGGTGGAGATCCGGGAGCGGATTGAAGAGATTGTGGTTCGCAAATACGTGGAAGACGATCTACATCCACCGGTACGACCGGCAATTTTTGCCTGCTATACCACGGAAGTTCTCCTTGGTTATGGGGTACCGGAAGAATGGCTGGCTGATGTCATGGCCGCCAACGAGGACTCGCTTCTTGAACTGGCAGATCATCTGCCTGCCGAGGCAGCCGAGGCCTTGCTGAATCTGGCTGTTGGTGTCAAGCCGCAGATACCCCAACTGGCTAAAGAAGGAATCGATCCATTTAATCATCCCGATGCGCAGCGTCGTTTCCGGGTGTTGAAGGACATCGAAGAATTGCAGCAGGCCCTTGATTATCCTTGGGAAAAGTGGACCATCTTTCTACATCCGGCACAACGACAACTGGTGGAGCGGGACTACAGTGGACCGGCTAGGGTTTCCGGATCGGCCGGGACAGGAAAAACCATTGTCGCCTTGCATAGGGCGGTATTCCTGGCTCGCACCCATCCCGACTGCCGGGTGCTGCTGACCACATTTTCCGAAATCCTGGCGAATTTTCTGCGAACAAAACTCCGTCGCTTACTCGGCCCGGAACCTCAACTTGCTGAGCAAATAGATGTGTATGCAATGGATTCACTCGCCAGGCGGTTGTATGCTTCCCACTGCGGCCGACCGCAGCTTGCCACAAGTGAAAAAATTCATCAACTTCTAGCCGAGGCTGCTGCCAAGGTGGGAGGTCACCGATTCAGTCTGCATTTTCTTGAAACCGAATGGCAGCAGGTTGTTGATGCTTGGCAATTGGCGGACTGGGAGGTATATCGTGATGTGGTACGCTTAGGGCGCAAGATCCGTCTGCCGGAACAGCAGAGACAGATACTTTGGGAAATCTTTGCACGGGTGTACTCCGATTTACAGAAAGAAAATCTCGTCACCGGTTGCGGAATGTTCAGCACTTTGACGGCAAAGTTCAGCGAGATTGATCAACTCCCTTTTGAGTTCTGTGTGGTTGATGAGGCCCAGGATATAAACGTCCAGCAATTGAGGTTTCTTGCTGCATTAGGTCGAAGGCGGGTGGATGGTCTCTTTTTTGCCGGGGATCTCGGGCAGAGGATTTTTCAACAGCCGTTTTCCTGGAAATCCCTTGGGGTGGATATCCGTGGAAGATCAAAAACATTGCGTATCAATTACCGAACCTCGCACCAAATCAGAGCGCAGGCAGATAGACTGCTTGGACCCGATTTGGCGGATGTCGATGGAAATATGGAAGAACGTCGAGGAACCATTTCGGTATTCAATGGGCCAATCCCGGAGATTAGGAAACTTGACGACCAGGAAGAGGAGATCCGAGCAGTTGGCCGATGGCTTGCCAACCGAATGGAAGAAGGTATCAAACCCCATGAAATCGGCATATTCGTTCGATCAGAAAAGGAACTTGTGCGAGCCCGTGCGGCGGTGGAGGATGCCGGTTGTTCTTTTGCAATTCTGGATGAGCATATGGAAACGAAGATGGGCCGGATTCCAATCGCAACCATGCATCTTGCTAAGGGACTTGAGTTTCGTGCCGTTGTGGTGATGGCCTGTGATGACGAAATCGTTCCGCTGCAGGAACGCATCGAGACGGTATCAGATGATGCAGATCTGGCGGAGGTATATAACACTGAACGACACCTTCTCTATGTTGCCTGTACCAGGGCAAGAGATAATCTGTTGGTGACAAGCGGTGATGTACCTTCGGAATTTCTCGATGATTTTGAGAAATAGATTTCTTTTTAGAAGCTTTTGATACGTATAAATTGGAGGATTCTCTTGTTTTGACAAGGTCTGCACTTTTAAAAAAATCAGGACACCCCTTCACCATGAGAAGACCTGCCTACATAAGTGTTTTACGGCATATTTAAGCACGTTTCCAAAAAGGAGTTGGAATATGACTAAAATCAGAACGACCGTGAGTCACCCTGATGGGTTTCATGGACTACCGTGGTATGAAATAAAAGATAACAAAATCTATCCTACAGTTTCTCATCCTAAAGGGTGGAGCGGTTTGCCATGGTACGAAATCAAGGAATACAAAATCTACCCTACAGTAAGCCATCCAGATGGTTGGTCCGGATTACCTTGGTTTGAAATCAAAGGTAATAAAATCAATTGTGCAGTAAGCCACCCAAAAGGTTGGCAGGGCCTGCCTTGGTATGAAATCGTATAACCTTGCAACTATACCAGGTTAGAACTATGATTAAGTGGTTGAAATATCGTTGTGAATATTTTTGACATTGTGTAGATATTTAGAAAACAGATGCCAACTCGTTCATGGTGCTGAACCGCACAGGACAGCACCGCGATTAGTCACAGAGGGGTTGTAAAGAAGATATGGCAATAGACCGTAGTGCAATCATACTTGGATTTACAGGTTCAATAGGTAGTGGGTGTTCGTATATATCAGAAACGATACAAAATTTATCCGAAACTCCTTATAAATATTGCAAGTTATCTGACGCAATAAATGAATCCCTCAAAGGCAAAGGCAATCTCACCCCCACAGTGGAAGACAAACAAGTTGAGGGGAATAGCCTTCGGGAAAAATATGGCAATGATATTTTGGCGAGTATTTTAATCGACAAACTAAAGGATGAACACGACCTTTATACCCATATTATTATAGATGGAATAAAAAATGACCACGAGGTCAGACTTTTAAGGCAAATTCCAAATTTCTACCTTTTTTCAATAAACGCAGATAGAGATATTCGGGAAAAACGAGTGGTTGGGGAAGGTAAACCCTTTTCTGATCCGGCTGAATTCCTAAAAGCAGACAAAAAAGACGAGTGGGAAGAGTCTGGAAACGGCCAACAAGTCAAAAAATGCAATGACGCGTCAGATATCATAGTTGTCAACGAGAAAGAAATTGCCGACACAACCACACACCTAAAACAAGACTTTGTACGTAATATTTACCGAAAATATATAGAATTGATCGAAAACAACATTGCCGGCAAAAGATCTCCTGAGACATCTCCATCTGTCAACGAATTGTGTATGACCATAGCCTATTCCCTTAGTAAAAAATCGAGCTGTTTGAAGCGTAAGGTTGGAGCAGTTATTATTGAAGAAGATGACAGAAATGATATCGACAAAGATAAAGATGAGAAAGAAGGTATTGCAATAAGAATCCCAAATATCGTTGCTTCAGGATATAACGAAGTACCAATGGGAACCCATAAATGCATTTTTAATAAAGATTACCAAAAATGTTATAGAGATCATTTACAAGAAGAATATGCGAAAAAGATGATTTTTTGCCCGACTTGTGGTGAAAAAATCAATGTATCTTCAACCTGCCCGAATTGTAAAAAGGTATATAATGATCGGTATGTCAAGTTTTGCCAAAGCTGTCAATCTGAAATAAAAGATCGCTATCTTTGTCCAAAATGTGCTACTAATGTGTTTGAGGAGCATTTACCAGGAAGCAAAAACACCCCAGGAAAACTCCTTGACCTTTGCAAGGCACTCCACGGTGAAGAAATGGCCATCCTTCAGTTGTCAAAAAGAACTGGGAATACCGGGTCAAATCTCATTCTCTATGTCACCACTCAACCTTGTAATTTGTGCGCGAATAAAATTGCCACAGCAGGTATAAAAAAGGTCGTCTATTCAGAACCCTACAAAATGCAAGAAGCAGCAGATATCCTAAAGAAAGGAAATGTTACACTTGAAAGGTTCGAAGGTGTTAAAAGCTCTGCCTATTTCAAACTTTATAATTAATACAAAGGAGACAAAAATATGAAGAGTCTAGCAGAACGCAAAGATACTATTGTGTTGGCTGCGTTCAGTCAAAAATCTTCATCAACTGTTACAAAGGAACAAACCATTTCCGTGCGTTGTGAGAATGTAAAAAATAGAAATATTATAGATGAACTACCTCTAACACTATACACGGCAAGAGGAAGAAAGAGAATGTAGGGACACTCTCTTGCACATCGTCTTTAAGCCCTCTTGGTAATCCAAGAGGGCTTTTTCATTTCGAAGGTAGCACCGAAGCAGAAAGGGGTTAAGTCGCTACGACTTAACCCCTTGTTTTTTCATGGTGCGCCCGGCTGGATTCGAACCTACGACCAACAGCTTAGAAGTCTGATGTTAATAGTGCAGGAACGTTAACCCAACTTTTTGCGAATGATTCTCAAACTCCCATAGAACCTGCATTTTTCATTTCCCGCAAAAATTATTAATCCGTAATATCAACCACATAAAATTTTGGGAATCTTTATAGTGCCATAAAATACATAAATATATTGACAAAATGATAATTTTTATGCCACACTCGCTGCCATGTATATC
>JAZDOW010000253.1:0-27693 GCA_043798185.1 Pseudomonadota bacterium
CCAACAAGGTGCTCAGCTGACCTGCATATCTCCCCGCTTGTGCAGGGACGTTTGTATATTTCCAGTTCCGGCAAACAAGGACCTTTCCCTCATTAGTCCGTAAAATATTTGTAATGTACCAATATTTCGTAAAATGTTCTCGAAAAATTTGTTATGATCGACTTTTCACTTTTCTGCATATCATCCTCAATGGAAGGAACAACAGTTTTTGGAGAACTTCAAATGATACAAGTTTCAGGTGCTGTGTTGGCGCGTTTCGAGATGTGCTTTGCGACAAAGAATATTCCTGAAAAACTTCGCATCCATTATAAAAAATGGTTGCGGTTCTACCTTGATTTTTGTGCAAAGTATCGGCGTGATGCTGACAAGGCTGAAAGCCTTGCCGACTTTCAGAAAAAGCTGCGGGAAAAAGGACAAACGGAGATACAACAGAAGCAGGCATCGCATGCGGTCGAACTATATTTGGGCCTTGGTCAAGCCAGTGCGGTTGACAGGCCTTTAGCTTCACCTCCTGCCTTGATTCTCCAGGAGGTGAAGGCATCCGTGACAAAGGTGCTGGTGCAAGGCAATAGTACCTTTCCTGAATTAGTAGCTGGAGATGTTCCGCCGGTGCCTGTACGAAGAATGATGCCATACCGTGAATCTCAATCACCTCCGGCATTACCTGCAAGCACTGCAGAAAAATTGCAGCCAATAACCGGTGCATCCTGGCTTGCTCAATTCACTCGTCTTGTTGAAGAAATCCAGGTGCGGCACTATTCTCCCAAGACTCTGAAAACCTATCGACAGTGGTTGAGGCAGTTTCAAGCATTTACCCGAAGCAAGCCGCCGGAATCTCTGTCGGCAACCGATGTCAAAGAGTTTCTGACCTGGCTGGCCGTTAAGAAGGAAGTGGCGGCCTCGACGCAAAACCAAGCTTTCAACGCCTTGCTGTTTTTTTATCGGTTCGTATTGAATAAGGAATTCGGCAAGATTGAAGGGGTGGTTAGAGCAAAGCGTAAGCCATACATTCCCGTGGTTTTATCGCGTGAAGAGATTGAAGCGATTCTCTCCCATCTTGCACCGCCATTTGATCTTATGGTGAAGCTGCTCTATGGCTGCGGCTTGCGTTTGTTCGAATGTCTCAATCTTCGCATACAATGTCTTAATTTTGACACCGGAAAAATCACCATTCATGACGGGAAAGGGAAAAAGGATCGAACCGTTCCTCTTCCCACGGTTCTTCTTCCTGAACTTAAAAAGCAGCTTGAAATGGTTAAAGACCTGCACCGTTATGATTTGGCTCGTAAATACACTGGTGTCTTTCTCGTGACGGCTTTAGACAAGAAATATCCAAACGCTGCCAAGGAGTTTGTCTGGCAATGGCTTTTTCCCGCCCAGGATCTGACGCGTGTGGTGGAGACTGGTGAGTATAAGCGGTATCATCTGCATGAAACCGTACTGCAGAAGGCCATCAGGGAAGCAGTCGGCAAGACTAGGCTTTGCAAGCGGGCCTCAGCGCATACCTTTCGCCACAGTTTTGCCAGCCATTTGCTGCAGGCTAACATCGATATTCGGACGATTCAGGAGTTGCTTGGTCACAGCGATCTGAAAACCACCATGATCTATACCCATACCGTGCAAAGCATCACCATTAAGGAAGCTAAAAGTCCTCTCGATCTTTGGAAAACCAAGACTACCTAGCCTGAAAGGACAATGGTGAATATTTTTCAAATCTCAGATAATCCCGGACCGTCAATAATAGAATGTGGTTGCTAAAAAATACCGAAATCGATGCCGGCTGCTAGAGTCTGGCCCAATTCTTCCAGATTAGCTAAATCTTCTTCGCTGGGCGGTCCAACAACCCTGATATGTTCCTGCACCTTTTTCCATTTGTAGCCGGCAGCAAGTCTTTCGATTTGCGTGATAGCACCCCGTCCGTCATTGCCGGCACAAACAAAAACAATAAAAGGGAGCCCAATTGTTTTGTCCTTTGCTGCCTCATAGGTACGGTCAAAAAAATCTTTTATCATGCCGGCCATCGTTCCGAAATATTCGGGCGAGCCGATGGCAATTCCATTACAATTGAGAAGGTCATCTAAGCTGGCCTCCCTAGCTTTTTTCATGGTGACGACAAGGTTCGGCTCTTTTTGTGCCCCTTTTGCCAGACGACCAGCCATGATTTCCATGGTGCCGCCCTGGGAATGGTAAATAACCAGGATCTTTTTTTTCTTCATTTCCAATAGCTTCTCCTTTTGCAGCGGCAAGCGTGTAACCCTTTCTTTTCAGGTGTTGGCTCGGATCAGTTGTGATCGTGCACACCCTGCCAGTCAGTAGGTGGGGGGGTGGCGAGAAAGATTCGGCAGCGCTCTTTATATATCTCAAAAATCCATTGCGGGTTTTGTTTATTTAATGTGTTGAAAAGAGCCAGGGCCTGGGCAAACTGCCGGGCCTTATAGCATTCCATTGCCTCCCGGTACTGTTGTTCTTCGTCGTTTGCAGTATTTCCGGCTAGAGCAACTCGCGACAGTGGTTCAAAGAGATCGACCGCTTTGTTCCGCCCCTTCACCATAACCTTGTCGATGAAGCGATAGCTGAATTCGGCTGGGAGTGCCCCGGCGGTGAATTCGGATATGAGAATCCTGTTACGATAAAATTTGGTCAAACCCTCAATTCTTGAGGCGAGATTGACGTTATCACCCAGCACGGTATAGTCAAATCGGTTGCTGCTGCCGAAATTACCGGCGCTGACAAAACCGGTGTTGATGCCGACGCCGACTTCAATGGCTTTTCCGGCAAGGCGCAAAGGGTAACGACCTGGATCGATTGCGGCAACCATTTCCAGTGCTGCCCGAACGGCGTTGGCGGCATGTTGCCGATCATCGAGGGGTGTGCCCCAGATGGCCATGATTGCATCGCCGATATATTTGTCCACCATGCCGTTATGTTTGATAATAATATCAGTCATGAGGGAAAAGAACTGGTTGAGAAAGTGGCCGAGTTCGGTCGCCGGAATGTCTTCCGAAAGGGAGGTGAAGTTTCTGATATCGCAGAAAAGGATGGTTACCTCTCGGCTCTCTACCGTGAGGTTCAGTTTTTCAGGGTTTTTCACCAGTTCGTTGACCACAAAAGGAGAGACATAGTGGGAGAAGGCTCGCCTGATAAAGAGTCGTTTTCGCCCCTCAAAAAAATAGTTAAACAACGAAACCGTCATGAAGATGGCCAGAAGTGAGGTAAGGGTAAAGGAAATTCCCAGAAGCTGCTGGTGCAGAAAGAGCAACCGATAGTTACCGATAACAATGGTTGCGAGGATGGCAAGACCCGCAGCAAACCCAAGAAACGGGCCCAGATATACGAGAAAGACCACCAGCAGGAGACCTGCGACAATAATAATGCAATAAGTCAGCCCTATCTCCGTGTAGTTCTCCCACGCCATGGCATCTCCCTTGAGCAAATTGTCGATGACATTGGCGTGTACTTCGACACCCGGCACACGTGAGGAAAAAGGCGTGGCGATAAGGTCCATAATTCCCGAGGCGGAAGAACCGATAAGGATATATTTTTCCCGGAGAATATCCGTACCGCCCCCCTTCAAGATATCGGTGGCCGACAGATAGAGGAAGGAATGTGCAGGGCCGCGGAAATTGACGGCCAAATGGCCGAGATCATCGGTTTTGATAAAGGACTTGCCAAGGGAAACTCCGATCAGTGTTCGGTTCTGTTCGTCACCAATATCACTGAGGTGCAGGCGGGCTTCTGGTTCTCCCTTGCCCAGGCGGACCATTTCAAAGGCCAGAGAGGGGTAGGGGATGTCGCCCTGCATAAGAAACAGCGGCACCTTGCGCACCGTGCCGCTTTGATCCGGAAAAACGTTAATGAAACCTTCCGAGGCGGCAGTGGCGACCTCTGGAATATTGAGAATAGGCCGGTATGCACGAATGAGTTGCAAATCAGCAAAGTTAACATCTTGGCGATCGAGACTGATACTCAGGGAGGGGAAGGGCGTAGCTCCGGTTTTCAGGAAGTCTTCGCGAAAGAGAAACATATAGCCGAGAACACCGGTACCGGAAGCGATGGCGTTGCCGAGCATGCGGTCATGGTTTAATCCTTCCCCGTCTTCAAGATTCTTAAGGACGGTGTCGAGGTTGCGACAACCGCTGAGGATATCTTGGTAACTGGAGAATAATGCGGCGGGAGAAGTGCGGTCCTTTTCGGCAAAAAGTATATCGAAACCGAGGACCAGCGGTCCGGCCTGGTAAATTTTTCTGGTCAGGTCGGCGACGATATTTCTCGGCCATGGCCATTGTCCATGTTCTTTGAGGCTTCGTTCGTCAATGTCGACAATGACCACCGAGCCGGTGGTTTCCTGTGCTCCCCGCACCTGAAACATGGCATCGACGATCCTGGCATCAATGGCGGAAAAAAAAGATGGCTTTTCGTAGCCGAAGGAATACCAGAGCAGGCAGCAGGCGATAAGGCAGATCAGGCCGGCCTTGAAGGGTGTGGGACGCAGGAGCCGGTGGAAAAAGGTTGTAGGCATTTTGAAATACCGAGTCTCTGATTGGAGAAACCAGTGCCTTCAGAATGTTGGAGTCTATCGGTTGTTTTCCAAGACTCCGTCCCGCAGGGTGAGGCAGTGATCCATTCTTTCAGCCAGCATGGTATTGTGGGTTACCATGATCGTGCTGAGTTTTCGCTCTCGACAGAGGCCGTGAAGAAGCTCAAAAACCAAGTTTCCGGCCCTGGAGTCGAGATTACCGGTCGGTTCATCGGCAAAGAGCAAATCAGGTTGCATGATAAGAGCCCGCGCCAGTGCCGCCCGCTGCTGTTCACCGCCGGACAACTCCAGGACCTTATGGTTGGTGCGATGACCGAGTTCCACCTGTTCAAGGAGGTCGCCGGCCGGTCCGATCATCTCCTGTCGGCTTTTACCGGCAATGAGACCGGGAATCATGACATTTTCCAGGGCGGTGAAATCGGGAAGCAGGTGGTGAAACTGAAAGATGAAGCCGATTGCACCGTTGCGAAATTTTGCCAGGTCTCTGGCGGATTTGGCAAGCAGCGGTTGGTCCCGGTAGAAAATCTCCCCGGCCGTAGGTAAATCGAGGGTGCCGAGAATCTGCAGGAGTGTGGTCTTGCCGGAACCGGAGGCCCCGATCACCCCGGTCATCTCCCCTGGTTCGATGGAAAGTGAAATCCCCTTCAGTACAGTGAGGGTAGTATCTCCTGTGCCATAGGCTTTGGTGATGTTTCGGGCAGAAAAGAGAGCCATTACGATAATACCTCGGCAGGCTGGACGGCCGAAGCCTTCCACGAAGGATAAAGAGTCGCCAACAGGGTGATGATGATGGAGCTGACGGCAATGATGGTGACATCAAGGGGCAGGACTTTGATCGGCAGGGTAGTCATAGGGTAGACGTTGGAAGGCAGTTCGATGAATTTATAGCGCGACAGAAGCTCGCAGAGGCCGAGACCGCCGACAACTCCCAGTGTCGTTCCGGCAATGGCGATGACCATTCCTTGCAGGAAAAAGATGCGCATAATCGCCTGTGAGGTCGCACCCATGGATTTGAGGATGGCGATATCCTTGCTCTTTTCCATGACAACCATAACCAGGGCGCTGATGATATTGAGGGCGGCAACAAGGATGATCAAGGCAACGGCGATGAACATGCCGATCTTCTCCAATTTGAAGGCGGCATAGAGGTTGTGGTTCATCTTCATCCAGTCTTTAGCTATGAAGCCCATGCCGAGTTTTTCGGTGATTCGGACGGCAATCTGATCGGCATTGTTGAGTTCCGCCTTATCTACCGCCACCTCGATGCCGTGGACAATATCTTCAACACCGAGAAAGCGCTGGACCTCGGCTATGGACATATACGCCAGGCCGGCATCGTACTCATACATGCCGGTTTCGAAGAGTCCCGATATCCGGCAGGTCTTGATTTTTGGGATGACACCCATGGGGGTCAGCGGGCCGGAGGGGGAGATGAGCTTTACCTTATCATTGACACGTACCCGAAGGTCGCTTGCCAGATTTTTCCCGAGAATAATGTTGGGAATGCCGGTAGCCTCCGGATCGCCGGCAAGATCATCGATCGAGCCGGAGATCATCTGGCTGGGGAGATTAATGACGTTTTTGGCCGTCGCCGGATCAATGCCTCGCAGGACCACGCCATTGCCGCCGCTGGCACTGCTGAGCAATGTTTGGGCATATAGGTAAGGGGTGGCACCGACAACCCCGTTTACGGTGAGAAGACGATCCCTGGTGAGTTCATAATCTTTGATCGACCCTCCCAACCGTTGCACGATGATGTGGGAATTAACGCCCAAAATCTGATCGCGCAACCCATCGGTAAAGCCGGAAAAAACCGCCAAAACAACTATGAGAGCAATAACTCCGACGGTGATTCCGCCCACGGAAATAAGGGAGATCAGGGAAATAAAACCATGCCGGTGTTTGGCCCTAAGATACCTGAGGCCGATGAACCATTCGAATATCATGAAACTTCGCCTGTTATTTTAATTTTCGGGAGGATCATTTTTTTCCGCGTGCAACCCTTGTTCGGGTTTCAGGTGGGGGAAGAGGATGACATCGCGGATGGATGGGGCGTCGGCGAGCAGCATCACCAAGCGGTCAATGCCGATCCCTTCTCCGGCAGCCGAGGGCATACCGTATTCCAGGGCGCGAATGTAGTCGGCATCGAGTTCCGGGTGGATTTCCTCGTCGTCGCCACGTTCGGCGATCTGCTTTTCAAAACGGGCCAGCTGGTCGCGGGGATCGTTCAACTCACTGAAGCCGTTGGCCAGTTCTCGGCCGGTAATGAAAAGTTCAAAGCGGTCGGTGACCGTCGGGTCTTCTTCATTGCGCCTTGCCAGCGGCGAGACCTCGGTCGGATAACTGGTTATAAAGGTCGGGTTGATGAGTTTTTCTTCGACCAGGAGTTCGAATAACTCGGTCTTCGCTTTACCCGCACCGGCACAGTCGTCCAGCTTGATGCCTTTTTCTTTGGCAAGGGTCAACACTGCTGCATCGTCGGCAAGTATTTCCGGAGCTATCCCGGCCACCTGGGTTAAGGCCTCATCCATGGTGAGCTTGGTCCACGGAGGAGTGAGGTCAACCGGTGTCCCCTGGTAGGTGATGCTCATCGTGCCGTTGACCTTGAGACAGATGTCGGAAATCATCTCTTCGGTGAGGGTGATAAGGTCGGTATAAGTGGCATAGGCCTGATAGAATTCGAGCATGGTGAACTCGGGGTTATGCCGGGTCGACAAGCCTTCGTTGCGGAAATTGCGGTTGATCTCAAAAACCCGCTCAAAGCCGCCGACCAGAAGCCGTTTGAGGTAGAGTTCCGGGGCAATACGCAAATAAAGATCCATGTTCAGAGCATTATGGTGGGTTTTGAACGGCTTGGCTGTGGCGCCGCCGGGAATTGGCTGCATCATCGGCGTCTCGACCTCCATGAAGTTGCGGGCATTGAGATGTTCCCGAACCAACCGGATAATTTCCACCCGTTTCCTGAACGTTACCCTGGCCTCCGGGGTGACGATAAGATCGACATAGCGCTGCCGGTACCGAGTCTCGACATCGGTCAGGCCATGCCATTTGTCGGGCAGGGGCCGCAGGGATTTGGAGATCATGACGATTTTCGCCGCCTGTATCGACAGTTCCCCAACTTTGGTCTTGAACAGGGAGCCTTCAACGCCGACGATATCGCCGATATCCCATTTTTTAAAGGTTTCGAAAACTTCGCTCCCGAGAATGTCCAGTTTCACATAAGCCTGTATCTGACCGCTGGCGTCAGCGATGGTACAGAATGCCGCCTTGCCGAACTTACGCATGGCCATGACCCTGCCGGCAACGCTGTAGATCGCTCCTCCCGGTTCGGCTTCCTGGGCCTGCAGGCCGACACCTTTGGGCAAGAGTTCTTCTACTGCGTTGGCAGGCTTGAAACTGTTTATATACAGCTTGACGCCTAACTCCGCCAAGGAATCGGCTTTTTCTTTACGCTGGACGAGGGTTTGATTTTCTTCACTCATGATGAACGCTCTTTGCAGGATATGAATAGGATGGGAAGGCAATGATAAAAAAAGCGGCAGAACGCTGCCGCTGGGATAAAGTCCTTAGGAATTACCGGGAAATGGCAGAGATGTCAATTCATTTCCGATTTAAGGCGGGGCGATACCTTGTGCACTTCTTTCTAGTAAGGAGTTTTTGCCAAGAATAATTTTTATCAAAACATGGAGATAGAACCTTACATGCCTTGAACTTTGCCGGCAATTCGCTGCATTTCCATGGCAAAGAACATTAAGCCGTTGAGGACCAAACCGTGATCAATGGCGCCGCTGATCACAAGGGCATCGACTTTTTCACGGGGTAAGGTGAGTACCTTGATGTCTTCCATGTCGTCTTGATCCGGTGCTGCAACCTGCTGCGCATTTTCCACCAGGATCGTATAACAGGTATTGCTCTGGATCGCCGGGTTGGGGCAAACCTTGCCGATAATGCGGCCATTTTTTCCGGCATATCCGGTTTCTTCGAGCAGTTCTCGGAGGCCGGCTGCAAGCGGGTCTTCGTCAATGTTCACCGCTCCTCCTGGAATCTCAAGTTCAACCCGATTGGTGCCAAAGCGGTATTGACGAACAAGAACCAGATCCCCAGCGTTGGTGGTTGCTACGATGTTGACCCAGGAGGGGAATTCAAATCGGTAAAAATCCTGATCTTTGCCGGTTCGACCGCAGCGTACTCGGCTTGCGACCATCTGCATAACGGGATTGGAAAACACAGTTCTTGGTTCGGAAATTTTCCAGTCCTCAGACTGTAAAGGATAATTCGCTGTTTTCATAGAGAGTTCAGTGGGTGAAAAAGTGTTGAGAGTATCGTGTCGACAGTTGAAAAACATACCACATCATTGGCAGAGAGGCTCTTTGAAAAAAAGCCTTCCATCAGCGAGTAGGCCTCAGTCAAAATATTTCAAAACACCCTCACTGGGAAGAATTCGATTTGTTTGCCGAGATTAGTGAAACTGAAATTAAATATAAATAAATTATTTTTAATTGATATTTTGTTTGCACAAAGAGTAGATTTCTAATAAATAATTAACAGGATAAAGCATGGAGATACCACAGCTTGAGTGTTGACAGCAATGAAGGTTCGGGTTTTCGGTAAATAGTATTGCTTCGTAAAAACAAGCTGTTACTCGTTAGTTTTGTGTCCGTTGATGCCAAGTAGCTAGACTTTCAAGATGGGGGGTATGTCGATGAAAAAGCATAAACTTCGGATCCTTAGCATTCTCCGAGAAAATTTAAGGGAGAGTAGGCCGCAATTGGTTCCTTCGACTACCATAGCAGGGCAGTTGAATATGGAACTGCCGGAATTGCAGCAGGTATTGAAAAGTATGGAGGGAATGGGGGTAATCGAGACCGATCCGGATCAGCAATATAACCTCATCACTAGAGAAGGGTTGATGTGGTTTATGCAACAGAGCTCCCAAGTATAAGCCTCTCATTATACAGATATACGGGAAGAAATTGAAAAATAGCTATCCAGCTCCTTGGTTTTTTGCTGGAAGTCTGGTTTCAGCAGCATTTACTTGAAGCCGTGCACAGGTTTGTTAACTAAATAAATATAAAAATATTAATAATGGAAAAGTCGAATCAGTATACATATGATCACTATATCAAGGCGTTGATGAATATTGGTCAGGCTATTACTTCGGATATTTTCCTTGAGGATCTGTTTAAGCTTATCGTCATGGTAACAGCCAAGGTCACCGGAGTTGAAATCTGTTCTCTGTGGCTTGTGGATGAAAATGAAAATCCTCCCCTGGTTCGCCTGAAAGCTACTCAGTCCATCGATTCCGATTATGTTAAAGACCGGGCCCTCAGACTGCACGAGGGAGTTGTAGGCTATGTGGTATCCACCCAGCGACCTCTGGTAATTGATAATGTTCTGGAAAACGATAGGTTTAAAGAAAAAGATATGGCCCGGAAACTCGGTCTGGTTTCCATGGTCGGTGTACCTTTGCAGGGCAAGGAGGATAAGGTGATCGGCGTTCTGAATTGCTTTACGATAAAACCCCATGTGTTTTCTGAGACTGATGTCAATATGTTGGCAGCAGTGGCCAGTCAGGCGGCTGTGGCCATCCACAACACCGAACTTATCGTTAGGACTCGGGTAATTGAGCAGGAATTAAAGTCTCGAAAAATAATTGAACGAGCCAAAGAGGTCCTCATGCACCGAAGGAATATGAATGGTGAGGAGGCGTATCGCTGGATTCGTAAAAGGAGCATGGATACCCGAAAATCGATGCTCGATATAGCTGAGGCGCTTGTCCTTTCGGAGGAACTCTAGTGCGCAGGGGGGTAGGTCGTGTGGGATTGGTAATATGTCGTCGAATCACCGCACTTTAATTTTTTCTTGACAAGAATAGTAAGTGGGGCTAATAAAATAGATAATAAATAACTGCTTGATCCACAACGGCGTGGAGTCCGCAGATTTCAAGACAAAGGCGTCTGTTTCCTCTCAATGGGGCAGATGCTTTTTTTTTTGCTTATGAGTGTAAGCGAAGCAAGCTCTGTCCATAGAAAAATCTTTAAAAATGAACGGAGGTTGCTGCATGCGTTTTGACAAGATGAATGATGTTTTAGGAACTGCCAACAGGGGGAATCCAGCAGAATCAGGACTCTGTACCTTATGTCGCGCCGATTGCACCGGCAAATGCGAAACCTGGAAATCCAGTCTGGTTGGTAGAAAACTTCTCTACCCTCGCGATTTTGGTTTGGTAACTGCGGGTGCCAACAACACTACCCATGTAGGGGTCTCCTATAATTCTCTGCGCATCCAGGGCTATGCCTATGGCTCGATCGGTCTCAGCGAGGGAATGACCCATAATCCGGACGACTGTATTTTTCCTAATGTCGATCTGAGTACCGAGTTTGGCGGCAAGAAAAAGACCAAAACCCGTCTGCCGTTGATGACCGGAGCCCTCGGCTCAACCTTTATTGCTGCCAAATATTGGGATTCCTTCGCGGTCGGTTGCGCCCTCACCGGTATTCCCATCGTTATCGGCGAGAATGTCGTCGGCGTTGACAAAGAATCGTCGATTTCCGGCGGCCGCATTAAGAGCGCACCGGAACTTGATCGACGCATTGATATCTATCTGCGCTATTTCGATGGGTATGGTGCGATTATTGTCCAGATGAATGTTGAGGACACCCGCAATGGTGTCGCCGAATATGTTGCCGAAAAATACGGCAATAAGTGCATTATCGAATTGAAGTGGGGCCAGGGCGCAAAAAATATCGGTGGGGAAATCCAGGTTACCAGCCTCGATTACGCCATCTTCCTGAAAGAGCGTGGCTATGTTGTTGATCCGAACCCGGCCCTGCCGGAGGTGAGAGAGGCCTTTGCTAAAGGCGCCATCAAATCTTTTGCTCGCCACAGCCGTCTGGGAGGCACGAATCTTGACAGTGTTGCTCTGGTACGTGAAGACTTTATGAAATCCGTCGACTATTTGCGTAGCCTCGGTTTCGAGCGTATCTCCCTCAAAACCGGTTCCTATGGTATGGAAGAGTTGGCCATGGCGATTAAGTTTGCAACCGATGCCAACCTCGATCTTCTTACCATTGACGGTTCCGGTGGCGGCACCGGCATGAGTCCTTGGAATATGATGCAGAGCTGGGGCGTTCCGTCAATCAATCTCCATGCCAAGGCCTATGAATATGCGAGTATCCTGGCTGCCGGCGGCAAAAAAGTAGTTGATCTCTCTTTTGCCGGAGGTTTTGCCCTGGAAGATAGCATTTTTAAAGGTTTGGCCCTTGGCGCGCCATATGCCAAGTTGATCTGCATGGGCCGTGGGATCATGATTCCAGGATTTCTTGGTGCCAATATTGAAGGTGTCTTGAATCCCGAAAGAAGGTCGGCAATCAGCGGTAACTGGGATTCCCTGCCGAAGTCGGTTACCGATATCGGTAATACTCCCGACCAGATTTTCGCGTCGTATTTTGATGTCCAGAAAAAAGTCGGCAAGGAAGAGATGCGCAACATTCCCTACGGTGCAATAGCTATGTGGACGATGGCTGACAAGCTCGCCTGCGGTGTTCAGCAGTTGCTGGCCGGAGCACGTAAGTTCAACGTTGCCCAGATAAGTCGGAATGATGTCTATGCCGCCAACCGGGAAACGGCACAAGAGACTGGCATTACTTATATCACCGACGCAAACAACGAAAGCGCGATAAGCATTCTTCGAGGTTAATTACACAGTAATTTTGGTCAAATTCCGATTGCCAAATGCTGCGGCAATGGATTCTCTCCAACACGATTGGCTGCCGATTCGGCCCAGGCTGAATCGGTAGCCGGTCTCCTGTCAATTCATTTATCCTTTTACCTTAAACCAGAGAAGTTCGGTGACGACCTCCGAGGTATTACACCACTGGCCGGGTATGTCTTTCGGTAGAAAAACCGTGTCGCCAGGATTGACCTGATGGACATGGTTGTTGATGATCATTTCCAGACGACCGGTGACAAGATATCCCAGCTCCTCCCCTTTATGGGCAAAAAAGTGGCCGGCCAGTTTTTTGCCGGGTTTGATCTTGATAAGGAGTGCATCGACCCGGCTTTCAATATCCGGGGGAAGCAGCCACAGGGCTTCGGCGTCCTCCTTGGCAAAGTTGTCGAGAACAGCAGTTGATCGCTGCTCGGCGGGGTAGACAAAGATATTCTTGTCGAGGCCATGATCCTTGAAAAAGGTGGCAATTTCAATGGACAGGCTTTCGGCGATGCGGAACAAGGCCGGCAAGGATGGGTAAATGAGATTTTTTTCAACCTGGGAGATTGTGCTTGGCGTCACGCCGGTAAGGTCGGCCAGCTGTTTCTGAGAGAACCCGCGCATGAGGCGGATGCTCTTGATTTTTGCTCCGAGATCGAACTTTCCTTTGACCTGTCTCTGGCCTTCAAAGACAATATCCGACTCCTCGCAGAGATACTCGTGCTGCTCATTGAGAAATTTTGAATTGCGTTTTTCCGCCTTGAGGATTTTCAGGGTCGATTTGCCGCGTCGCACCGAAAGATCAATGGCCACCTGGGCTATCTTATTGATATTCGCTTTGAGACGGTTGGTGTGGGCACCCTTTTCGATCAACCAGTAGGCGATGGTTTCCAGCTCGTAGAGCCGGGGGCAGGTTTTGGCGTAAAACTGCAGCACCTGTTCTTCACCGCCCCAGAGTGCCTGCATTCCGGTCAAACTGTCTAAAATGAAATGCACATCCCCTGATAAATTGCTGTGCAGGCCGTAAATGGCTTCACCAACAAAATTTGGATTAGTAGGGTCGTTGACCTTGATGACTTGATAAGGCCAGAGGGCGCCATCCTTTTCATAGAATTTATTGAAGACCTCAGACCTGTCGCCCTTGCCGTTGGTAAAGCAGTCAAGGATGGTTAGATTCTGACTTTCCGCCAGCGGCCCAAGAAAGGAGACGACATTTTTCGGGGAACGATCAAAGGTGACATAGATAAGGGGTTTTTTTCGAGCCAGAGATTCCCTGATGAAATGGAGGCAGAAGACCGCCGAGAAACTGCCGGTATCCTCGTACCAGAGAACGTTGTCACCGATAAAAAGATCCCCGAGGAGTCGGTCCAATTCAGGTATTCCGGAGGAAACCCGTCTCTTTTTCGCATTTTCCGCTGCTGCTTTGGTTGATGGCATAATCTCAGTTTTTATCCGATGGCTTCTGCTGTTGAGGTAAGAGACAGAAAAGATAGAAAGCCTTTGTGCTTTTTATGTTGTCTCTTCTTTGAATTACTCGAAAAAGCCGGTGGTTATCAACTAGAATTCGGAGAAATCGTATAGAACGGTCTTTATGCAGCTGCCGGCAATACTGGAGAAACCAGGATTCTCAGCCCCGCTTTAGTAAAAACACCCCGGTAAAAATCGTTACAGTTGCGACATAATCCAGCCATTCTATCGGTTCACCGACAATGAAGCACCGACGATAAGGCCGATAATCCTCGAGGTGGTCTTCTTCTCCTCCGGCAGGGAGAGTATGGCAAGAATAAAGGAAAAGAGCGGGATGGAACCGGAACCTGCTTCCGCTACCCCGGAAAGGAGAAGGGGTGGTCCCTTGACATTATTGTCAATATGGATGTTATATGGAACAGTCGATTGAAGCAGTTTCGGAAAATCTCAGAACAGTGCGGGAGAGTAGGGGCTTAAGTCTTGATCAGCTTGCTGAACGTACAGGTGTGAGCAAATATATGTGCATCGGTAAAAAGATGGCGTCGGCAATCATGCAGGTCAGCTATCAATCGTGACCGGGTGAGGAGAGCATTGTAAAAAAATGGCTGGAATAAGATCGGTGGAATCATAATCCTTTGCCAACGCGGAAAAAAATGGGGAAATGTTGGCCAACTATTTGTGGGGATGTTCAAAATGATTGATTTTTGCTTGCTTGAAAATGCACAAAAAAAACTTCAAATTGTGCTTTTAGCTGTGCTAATGCCACTCATAATGTCTGGGTGTGGTTCTATGAGAAACTATGACCGGGAGCTTACTCAGACAATGAACCTGGTGGCGAGTGGCAGACCGGATCAGGCACTTCTTGAGCTGGAAAGAAACAATCAAAGCGACAATAAGGATCTTCTCTATTATGAAGAAAAGGGACAACTCGAGAATATCATAGGAAAATTTCAAGACAGTAAGACCACTTGGCTCATGGCCGACGAGGAAATCAAAATTTGGGAGGCAGAAGTGAAGGCCGATCCGGATAAGGTTATTGGAGATGTAGCAAGCTTTGTCGTAAACGACAAAACACGTCGCTATGATGGACAAGATTACGAAAAAGTCATGCTCTCGACCAAGTTGGCTTTGAACCATCTCCAACTTGGGGATTTTGATGCAGCTCGGATAGAGATAAAAAAAACCCATGAGCGAGAAGCAATAATTGCCGAGTTACGTTCAAGACAAATAGAAAAGATAGAAGAGAAAACGAAGGAAAAAGATATAAAAACTGAGGTAAAAGACCTGAAGGGATATCCTGTAGAAACACTTAATGATCCGGAGGTTACATCTCTAAAAAATAGTTATCAAAGCGCTTTTAGTCACTACCTCGCCGGCTTTGTCTATGAATCCCTTGGCGAACCAAGTTTGGCAGCTCCTGGTTACCGTACGGCAATCGAGCTACGACCTGATATTAAATGGCTGGAAGACGGTCTGGCAAACCTTGAGAGTCGGGCGCACAGCATCAAACACAATGAGACTGATGTGCTTTTTATTGTCGAAGTAGGTTCGATACCGGCTCGACAATCGATTGAATTCCCCGTACCAGTACCCAGCAGAAGAGGCATGGACGCAGTTCCTTTCTCCTTTCCGGTTATTCGACCGGATAGGACGGTCTTCATTCCCAACCGACTCAACATTGATAATCAGCGGTCTATTGAGGTCTATGCCGCCACTAGCTTGAGCGCAATGGCGCTTCGCGCCTTGAAAGATGATATGCCGGGGATTATATTAAGAGGAGCAGTCAGAGCAATTACCAAGGCTGTAAGCCATGAGGTTGTCAAGGACCAGCATCCCCTCCTGCAACTTGCGGTAGCTGTGGGTGAAATAGTTATAGAAGGTGCGGACGAGCGCGGATGGCGGACCCTGCCTTCACACATTCTCATTGGTCGTGCTGTTCTGCCCAGTGGACAACATACACTGAAGATAGCAACTCAATACGGTCAAAAATCAGCGACATTTGAGGTTGCTGGGAAACATGCCGTCATTCCCATGCGTCTGCTTGGGGACACCTTATTTCTGACACAACCGATAATGGATTAGTAATTCACTCTTATCTTATTTGATACTAAGGAGTTAACGCCGTGAAAAACTGCATGGAATTGTTTCTTCAAAGAACCTTGTGTGTCGCTGGATTGCTTATGCTTTTCAGTATGGTTCCCACTTCCGCCAAGTGTTCGACCTTTGACGATAAACTTGAGTCATTTGGAAAAATGCTTTATCTGGAGGTCACAGACCTGAAGGAAGTACAAAGGAATGGTCTGCTTAATATCCAAATGGAAATTACCAACAGGAGTAGAGGGAACCAGCAATTGTTTTATCGTTTCAAGTGGCTTGACGCATCGGGTTTTGTCGTTTGGCAAGAGGAGCCTTGGAAACCTTTGTTGGTACATGGGCAACAAAAACAGATTGTTACCGTTGTGGGTCCGACCACCAAGGCAACCGATTTCCGATTGCAGCTGCAGAGTCCTAAAAATAGAGCACAATAGAGATGTTGAAAGATGTTCAAAAGGGCATAATTTTAGAGAAGTAAGATTTCAATCACGAGGCAATCATATGATTATTAGACGTCTGCTTAAATCGTTTCCGGTTTTATCACTCATTCTTTTCGTTGTATTGGGAGCAACGGGTTGTCCCAAAAGCACTACATCTCCAACGGTGACCAGGGGAAATGTGACGTATGGCGATGCCGAGGCAGTGGAAAACGTAACCAATGAATTTGGTTCAACCGACCTGCAGACTATTGCTGAAACTATGGCTCGCTCTTTACTGCAATCGAAACCAGTTGCCGAATCGCCAAAAGCACCTCTTGTAACTGTTGCCGAGGTAAAGAACAAGACGGATGAATACATTGACACGCGGGCAATTACCGATACGATAAAGACCCAGCTCCTCAAGAGTGGTGCTGTAAAATTCGCAGTTGATATTGCCGGGATGGAGAATCAGACAGAAGAATTGTCCCGGCAAAATGACAGCGGCCTTTATAAAAAAGGTTCTGTGAAGAAAATTGGCCAGATGCAGGCGGCTGATTATCGTATTGAGGGAAGTATCTCGTCGATCGTCAAAAAGGCGCGAAATATCAAAGATGTGTATTATAAATTTACCCTGAGTTTGGTTGACATTGAATCTGGGGTTCTTGTGTGGATGGATGAGAAGGAGATCCGCAAAACTTCAAGGCGCTAAAGTATATAGAGTGAGCCCCAGGAGGGACCAAGAACCTGTCGATAGTTATGGGTGAAAGTACTTTGCCCAGGGAGACCTCGCGCGAAATTTGCACGAGGTCTCAGCCTCATTATAAAGCCTCCCCTCAATTGAGGCTCATTGCCTTTTCTGGGCAGATCTCCTGGCAGCAAAAACATGCAATACAGGTCTCGGCATCGACCACAGGAACGGTTTCCTGCATGCTGAGTGCAGATACCGGACAATGTTCAATACAGGCACCACAGGCAGTGCAGAGGTCCGGGTCGGCTTTTGGTTTGACACTGGCCTTGGCATTCATTAATTGCTGAATTGCCTGGTTGCCGGCAATGGCCTCGCCACCTAATGGCGGGAGCTTGAAATTGGTGAGAACCTGCAGTTTCCCATCTATTTGTATGGTCTTCAAATCGAAATCTCCAAGACCTTCGGCTTTGGCTTTCTGCAGGAAACGCAGGCGGGAAGGGTCTATTCCCATCATCGTTGCAACCACCGCGTCCATCGCCACGCCATTATCGGCCGCAAGGATAAGGCCGATCTCTCGTAACTCAGGGGAAGCCGGGCCATTGCCCTCCATGCCGACAACGGCATCCATGATAAAAAGATCAGGAACCCGCAGGCGAAAAACTTCGACGATGACCTCATGGAAACGCTCCGGCGTGCCGGCGATTTGGTGCAGTCGTGCTTTCTGGGCACCCGGCAGGATGCCATAACTGTTTTTGATAGCTCCGGTCATGACGGTAAGGCCATGGGTTTTAAATTTTGGGAGACTGATAAAAATATCGGCATCCATAATTTCTTTTGAAACCCCTACCTCAGGCATGAAATCAGGATTAAAGACAAGGTGCTGCGTAGTATCGCCAAAGTTTTTGTAATACCCTTTTGCAGCGGCCATAAGGCCGGTTTGTTCAAAGCTGTTTTCGTTGTCGCCGTAATTAAACAAACCGGGGTTGTCGCCAACAACAATCTCACGCGGCGACATCTCCTCAACCTTTTCAATGACGGCTCGCAAGAGGGCAGGGTTGGTCACTATATGTTCTTCTGCTTTGGACGTCCTGAGCACGTTAGGTTTGATCACTACTTTTTTGCCGGCAATATTCTGGGGGAAAAGAGTAAAGGCCCGCTCAACAGCCTCTCGGCAGTTCTCATAGGATGCCGGATGTATCATTACGCGATGCATAGTTCCTCTTTTTATTTCTCGTAACCTGCGCCCGACCTTTTTTGGGAATTCTGGTCAAACAATTTTCTGCCTACTCAGTTTTCGGAGCATGGAGATCTCTATTCGAAAGAAGCTATTTGGCAATGTATTGCTGACCCGGGCCGCGAATATAATCCAATACTTTTTCTAGTCCATCCGAGGGTGCTCCTTTTGTTATCAGGGTAATGGGGCGTTCCACCCTCGGGATGGTCACCACGTTGACTTTTTCATCGATCTGTCCTTGAGTAACCAAGGCAATAGCACCCGGTGTATCTTTTAAACGTGTTTTTAAAGCACCTGCAGAAGTGAGATCAATTACCTCAGGGGAATAGGCTCCACCGTTGAGGATCTCTTTTTGGAAAACGAATTGGGTGCCGGGGCTGTCCGTATTGCGAAGAACCGTTATCGACATGTCGGCTCCCCCGACCTCCGACCAATTTTTGATTTTTCCGCTAAATATTCCGGCTAATTGGTTCTTGGAAAGGTCAGTCACCGCTACATCTTTATTGGTTATGACCTGGATGATATCCTTACCGATAACCTGACTTTTGTAGGCTTTCCGGTTTGGAGAAGCCGTGCCCGATTTTTCCAGCATGGTCACCCAATCGGCAAAAGAAACACCGCCTACTGCGGCCTCGACCATGCCGATTTCCAGATCCTTGATGGCCTGCACGGGACCGCCGACAATTATCACCAATTTGGCCTCACCGGTTTTTTCAAGAGGTTCTTTTATTCGAAAGAAAATATTTTCGGCTGCGGTAGCCCCTGTGCCGATTACGACTTTTTGCGCTGCAACCGCGCTTTCCATCCACAAAATGCATGATACTGCGAGGATAATATGGAAAAACCCCTTTCTTGTCTTGATTGCCATTTTTTCTACCTCTAGTTTTTTTAGATATATTTTTAGTCACTCACAAAAAAATATTTGCACGTTTTATGCGAAGCTTTTTTGATAAGTGACTTATTCCGTTTATTGGGGGTAGCACTAAAGGAGTTTTTTCTCCACGGCAGTGACTACATAACAATAACTTCCCAACATCATACCTTTTTTCTCGACCTCAATACAGTTTTTTTGTCTTTGGACCGCCACCGGATTTCTATTCTTGGTTTCGACATTGCCGATATTCTCTGCTAGAATTTTAAAAACCAGCCTCATTTCACATGGGTCGGCAGCAATCTTGAACAGGAAGGGAGAATTTCTCCGCAAAATGTCCCGACTTGGAGAGGGACTTGTCAATAAAGATCTAACCAGCTTTTAACCAAACTCCAACATTTCTCCCGGTACAATGCGTCTAATGAAAAAAGCTTTTAAAAAGGGTATTTCTTCCCTTAACAACTGATAAAAATAGTTTGCTCTCAAGGAGGATGTAATAAAAATGAACCGGACCTACCTCGGCATCACCCTCGGCACGGTTGCCCTCACCCTGCTCTTCAATAATCCGCTTATAGCCAAAGGAGTGGCTGAGCAAGGCTTCCAAGGCAAGGCCAAGTATGTATTTTTCTTTGTCGGCGACGGCATGGCTATGCCGCAGGTAAACGCTGCAGAGATTTTCAAGAGCACTTCTGCCAGTTCCGATATCAAGCCGTCACGCCTGTCGTTTACCCAGTTTCCCACCAGCGGACTCACCACCACCTATGACGCCGGTTCGTTTATCACCGATTCAGCCTCAGCGATGACTGCCATGATGACCGGCCATAAAACCCTGTCCGGGGTCATCAATATGGACACCAAAAAGACAATAAAATACAAGACTCTCGCCGAATTTGCCAAAGAAGATGGATATAAAGTCGGAGTGGTCAGCTCGGTTTCTCTCGACCACGCCACTCCGGCGGCTACCTACGCCAAAGTTGCTTCTCGGGGTGAGATGTACAACATCGATGTCCAGCTTGCCGAATCTTCTTTCGATTATTTCGGTGGTGGCGGCCTCACTCAGAAGGGTAAAAAGGATGGTGACACCGATGTCTTCGACCTCGCCCGCAAAAATGGCTTCACCGTGGTTAACAGCAAAGCGGCTTTTGATGCATTGAAACCCGGGATCGGCAAAGTTCTTGCCTGCAACAGTGTCCTCCAGGACGAATCGGCACTCTCCTATGAGATGGACCGGGCTCAAGACGATCTTAGTCTCGCCGATTATACCCGCAAGGGCATAGAACTCTTAGACAATCCCAAAGGATTCTTCATGATGGTCGAGGGCGGCAAGATCGACTGGGCCTGCCATGCCAATGATGCCTCGGCTGCCATCAAAGACACCCTGGCTTTTGATGATGCGGTGGTTCAGGCGGTCAAATTCGCCGATGCCCACTCGAATGAGACGCTGATTGTGGTCACCGGCGACCACGAAACCGGCGGCATGAGCATCGGTTTCTCCGGGACAAAATATTCAACCTTTTTTAACAAAATTGCTCTGCAGAAAGGATCCTATGTTGCTTTCAATGATGAGGTTCTCAAACCTTACAAGAAAAATCACAACAAAGAGAACGCTAAGTTCGAAGATATGACCGCCGATGTGGAAAAGTATTTCGGCATTAAATACCAGGAGTTGAACGATGCCGACAAGGAAATGCTTGGCCGGGCTTTCAGGCGTAGTCTCGGTAACGAAGTCGAGCACGTTGCCCAGGAGAACGTTTACAGTCTCTATGGTACCTATGAACCATTCACCGTGGCTCTTACCCATATTCTCAATCAGCTGGCCGGAATCGGTTGGACCACTTATTCCCACACCGGTGTGCCGGTTGCCACCTTTGCCAGCGGTGTAGGACGGGAGCTGTTTTCCGGCTACTACGACAATACCGATATTTTTAGAAAATTGAGTAAAGCCATGGCATTGCAGGTACCGGTAACCGTGACCATGAAATAACCTCCCCCCGGATCTCGTGCCCGCGCCTCTCCCTTGCGGAGCACGCAGATCCGTCTCTCCCTTGATTGCCGGAGGCAGGCCGCATACCCTGCCTCCGGCAATCGGGCTTTCAACTTTCAGGAATCCCAGGCCATGGAATATACTCTTCATTTTTTCCGGAGAATGTCCGGATTGATCACTCCGGTAACCCATGATACTCGGTTGTCCAGAGATACGATTTTTACCCTGGCAATAGGCATTACGACAGTCCTGCTGCTTTTTAAGCACACCGGTTTTGAAAGACCGGCGGTGCAGGGAGTAATGGCCCGAGCAGAAATTCTCGCCGTTATAATCTTTCTGGTCGGCGGATTGACTCGGAAGGGCGGGGCCGCCTTTCTTGGTGCTGCCCTTGGGCTCACCGGCATAGCGCGCAAGCACTGAGGTCGTGTGAAGCCGGTGGTCGTGCAAAATGCCAGACCTGGCACCATCTTTTTATTCCCTCGTGAGCACCCATCATAGGAAACGTCTATTTTGAAGTGTTTTTTACGATATCCAGATATTTTGTTTCACTATTAACGTTAAACGACCTGATAATCGATCATACCGGTATAAAAAAATCCACCCGGAGGCAGCCAATGGCCCATACACAATTGACCTGTAGACAAGAACAAGTCCTGTTTCCCCATCATAGACGGGAATTGAGACCATGGAACTGCCACGGCAATTCCGATCTCCTTTGCCACAATTTTCTGTACCGACTTGAAACCCATCACTCTTCGACGGTTTAACGGCAATCCGACCTTGATCTTCATTCCTCGTAAAAAACTTATCCACCAGGTTTGAAATATCGACTTTCTCTGGATGCAAATCTTTTCCCCAACGATCCTTGTAATGGTTCTTCGATTCCTCTTTACTGCTTCCGATCATCTGTAAGACCGAGGCAGTCAAAGCCTTAACACAGAGATATCCCACATTTTTTCCATTGTCGACCACCGGGTCCTGCTTGTGAATTCGCATTATGAGATCATTTTCAAGATCGGTAAGTTCAACGATTATTTTCTTTGCTGATGCTTCGGTGTCAAGTTTTTTCTGCTGTTCTTTCTTTACCGCCTTGTTCGCCTCAATGATTTTATTCATGGAGGGAATTCCTGGAAGTCTCTGATTCCTGAGGGTATCAGTTTCAGCAGCTATAGCGTTTTGCATAAAAAAAACTACCATCAAGACAGGTAATAACTTTTTCATGCCAATACCTCCACCTCCATAAATTATTCAGTATTGTGTTCTCTGAAATGTCATATTTTGAACTCTTGTTGAAGCCAATTAACATTAATTGTGTCAATTGTTACATTATTACCGGTACTTTCCATCATTCGAGTTAAAATTTGTGAAGTGTAAGGTTCGTTCTTCTCCATTTCTAACTGTGAGCGCTCAAGTAATTCTTGGTCAATCATAAAATCATCATTTCCGGAGAGTGCTTTTGCCTGGAGTTTTAGAGCCTCTAATGCTTTGATATAACAATCTTTCACTGTGCGACCTCTATTGATATGTTTTGGCAGTGGCAATGGAGTTATTGCAGTGCCTGGAAAAGAAAAATGACCAAATTCTTGCACCGCCTCTTCAAGAGAACGATTAGCGTCAGTCGCGTTGGGCAATGATACCCAAATTATCTAACGGTGCTGTCCGGCGTCGGATGTACGCTGTGTTTATGCAATTTTTAATTATCAATTACAAGGAAGGAATACCACCTTCCCTGGATATTTGCCCTTTCCTGTTTTTTTGAGTATTTCGAAATCCGAGAAGATGCCATTGCAGAGAAAACTACACCACGCAACCTAGCATCCGCCAAAAATGATTGGTGGTAGGTTACGAAATATGTATCACCTGGCCCATCATGTTCTATCCAGAGAACGCCTAATTGTTGTAGTAGACGGCTGGTACTCTTCCCATCTTCCAATCCGAAGACTACAGCTATGCCGTTGCGGTCGTAGATCACACTGTGTTCGATTCGGACTTGCTGCACTAACGAAAGGTAACTTTATTATCGATTGTATCTTCTTGAAACATTTTTAACAGATATTCGTAGTCTCCAGACTGTTTCAGGAATCTCTTTTGGATTAACTGATCGTCTGGTTCATTGGTGCTACAGCCACTTATTGAACTTGATAATATGAAAAAGGCAATTATTTTGATGAATTGGGATAATCACAATCTCCAAGAAGGTTTCCGCACCGGACTGTTGGGCTCCAAGCATGAGATATTCTACGATCCTTTGGGTGTTCCCCCTAGCTTTCTTGTGAGATCAGTTTAATGCAAGCAAATTCATTGACTTGTACCTCACCGTGCTATTTTTCGATCCGCTGCAAGAGCTTTGTTCGGCCAGCTCTTTTTGGTTCTTATGTGCGACTATTTTTCTTCGGCTTTCATCTCTATCTGTACATGTCCCCAGCCACCGCACATGGGCCCGACATCGAAACAACCTGTCCGGTTGAACATCACTTCGTTGGGGTCCCTGCCATTCATCAGATTCTCAAAAAATGCGTTTATTAAAACCGCTAGATTAGGCATCAAAAAGGCGCAAACGCGATTGGGAGATTCCTGGGTCAATAGGTTACCTGCGGAGTCGAAAACGATGCGCTGTCCGACCACATGCCCTGAATGGCATCCTTTTGATGCTACTACTTCCGCTACAAGGCGGTAACGCGACCCTTTTGCAGCATTTTCAAATAATCGCTGGTACTTAGGATTCTCAAAAACAGCCGCCAGTTCATCTCCCTGTAACGATAATCGTTTCCTGATAATTTTAGCTAAGGTGTTTTCTTCCATTTGTATTCCCTTTCTTGACTCAGACAGTTGGATGAATCATCACATCTAATTATGTGGGATATGATAAAGGCTGACAATGCGAACTAAACTAGTGCCGAACATGAAAAATCACCGGTCTTATCCGGTGTATTCGCTGGTTGGAATTAAGTATACCTGTCCTAGGAATCCTGCCGGAATCCCCAATGTGGGGATTATGGGAAATCGGGATCGATGGCCATTACAGGGAATCCTTCATTTTTGTAACTGTTTCAATCAAGCAGGGTATACGATCCTTGCAGATGGAGAACACCACCTCGGCATCTCAATCAAAGTAATGATGGCTGATGATATCGCGCATACCCTTGGCACCTTTCCAATCCATTTCAGGATATTGAGGTAAGATCGTCCCGCCGGTGATTTTATCCAAATTTTTCAAATTCTCACCGATAGCAATCAGCATCATACAAATGGCATCCAACTTATCAACACCCTTTTCGGAAACAAGAAAATCATCAGGCTTTGAGATGTCCACAAACCTTCGTTCAATACGGTTTGAGGCGGTTAATATCTGGTCAAGTATTTCAATGACAAGATCGCGGTCATACATAGACGGCCTCCTGGTCTATGCGTTTTTTTAAAAAGGCGTTCATTTTCTCGCGGTAATGTACGATGTCTACTCTAGTCCTACATTCACCTTCCAACTCTTCCTTGATATGAACCATGTAGAAAAGGTCCGGCTTTTTCATTTTGACGACCAGATCGATATCACTATCCTTTTTTGCCTGCCCCCTCGCAAAAGAACCGAAGATGCCAATGGCTGTGACGCCATATACATCTGCAAAATCCGCTTTCCGCTTCCTAAGTATTCCAAGGACGTCGTCTCGACTTAACGTGTTCTCTCTCATAATTTCACCTTGTGCCAAATCCATTGAATTCGAAGGAATCTCATGAAGCAATAATTCTCTATCCATGCATAACATAAAAATCACTGATTTGTCCGGTACATTTATTAGTTGTCAATATTCGGAATGTTCGTGATGTTCGGAGGATATTCGGGGGATACATAATCGATGGATTTTTTAGGTCCAGGTCTTTGCGGTCTTAAAACTCGATCGAGTTTGATTTCGAGTATTTCAATAAAACCTTCTTCCCCTAAAGGTCGACCGGTACGTTCATGGTGGTGAATCACATCAATTTCATCCGGCGGTGCAAGTTTCAAAAAACTGCGCCAATCGGGAACCAACTCAAGCAAAGGCGAGACTTGTGCGAGTCCATCGTCCTCTTCGGTAAGATGCGCTTGGGTACTGCTCCATCGGTAATCTTGCGGATTTTGTACCAGCTCTGCCGCAACCGGATTCATTTCGATATACCTGGCTGTTGCCAATAAATATTGCTCATCCATGGGAAAGGAAGCAAATCTTTCCTGCCACAGATGTCCTCGCCATCTTTCACGAAAATTGATCCGCCGGGTATAACGACGATGAGCTTCGCCAATGGCACGAGAAAGAGCCTCTTCGGTGTGCGGCACGGCGATAAGGTGGACATGATTTGGCATCAGGCACCAAGCCCATATCTCGACCCGATAGTTACGGCACCATTCCGCCATCAACTCGATATAAGCTAAGTAATCGTCGTCGCGAAAAAATGTCTGCTGACGACGGTTGCCACGCTGCGTGATGTGATGTGGATAGCCAGGGGCTACTGCACGTGCTATTCTTACCATGCTGGAATCATATCAATATTAGGTAATGATTGTCAATTATATATACTGTCCCTGGAAATCCCAGCAATAAAAGAGGCGACTTTCAGGTCGCACCTGGTGCATTTTTCTGTTGGTATTTAAACGCAAAGGGCAACTTGCCCGGCAAATCTTGCTGTTTAAAAATCTTGATTTATTTTGTTGGCCGTGGCATTATGTAATTACAGTAATTACAATAACGTCGTTAAATTGTGACTTTTCAGGTGCCGCCATGGATAAAACGTTACGCTCCAGAGATATTAAGATTGTGCACATAGGCAACTCCATGGGTGTCCGCTTGCCCAAAACCCTATTGCAAAAATACGGATTCACTCATTCGCTGGTCTTGGAAGAAACCGCTCAAGGGCTTCTGCTCCGAAAAAAACAAGACGATAAACTTTCCTGGGTTGACACCTATAAAGCTATGGCGAGTGAGGATGAAGACTGGAGCGAGTATGACCAAACACTACTAGACGGATTGGAGGAAGACGATTTTGACGCCTAAACGATACGAAATCTATTTTGCAGACTTAAACCCAACCCTCGGTAGCGAAATTAGCAAAATTCGCCCTGTCGTTATAATCAGCGATGACGCTATGAACAAATACCTTGAAACAGTTGTCGTTTGCCCGATAACTTCGAAAATTCATCCAGCATGGAGAACGCGTCTACAGTTTAATTGTGTCGGTAAAAAATTTGAAATTGCTGTCGACCAAATACGAACAATTAGTAAAATACGGTTAAAGAAAAAAATTGATCAGTTATCGAACAATGACACCTCCCTGTTACGGCGAATCATCACAGAAATGTATGGAGAATAGCCCCTCTTGATTCCGCGTGTTCGAGACTATGGGTTTCTCCACAGCAATGCCAAAAAAATGCGAACTCTTAAAAAGATAATTCCTTATTCTGTCAACGGGCTTGTCTAACCAACGGATAAGATTGTGGTTCGCTTGTCGCTCACACAATCTTATCCATATTCGTTAGGGATAATCCTTGTTTGAATTTTGAAGAGTAATATTTATTTTCAATAAAAATTCAAAATATCCTCGGCCCACAACGGTGATTCCGGCTTTATTTAACCCTTCTAAGCTCTATCTTCACCCTGTTATTGGGGTTGGGGCAGTCCCATACCTGAACATCAGGATCTTCGCTTAAAGGAAATGTGCCGCCGAACTGCAGTGTTTTGACCCAGCCGGCAATGTTGCTGTAAAAAAGCCCGCAGAAATCACCACATTTATGCGTACTTAATTCAAACTCATCACCAGGTTTCATCCCGATAGTGCAATTACTTTTTGTTTCAATGACTTTTGCTATAACCTTGCTACCCAAAGATGGAAATTTAACTGACATTTTTCATTCCTTTTGTAAGAGTTAATAAAAGTGTTAATAACTTACTCTTATCTACAAGGAATCATCTATTCATTCTGTAGCCGATGCTACATATTTTATAAAAAAGAGTGAGCCAAGATTAAATTTTTACCTTTTTTAATGACTTTCCCACTATGGGTAAGAGATCTCATGGCCTTGGTGATACTCACCCGGTGAGCACCAACTAGAAATCCGAGATCTTCGTGGGTGAGAGAAAATTTTATAGCCAATCCATCGTCAACTCTTGTGCCGTGTTCTTTTGCCACATTTGAAAGCACACTGTACAAACGATTTTCAAGACTGTTTTCAGCCATGCTTTCAAGGCGGTCTGTCATGGAAGACATTTTTGCACCCATGGATTGAATCACTTTCAAACCGATATCGGGGTTGGCTAATACAAGTTCATTGAAATTCTTTATTTCAAAACCGCAGGTTACGGTATCTTCAAGAGCCCAGGCACTCAAAGGATAATCCTCTTGACCTGAAAGAATGTTTTCCCCGATAAAATCTCCTGCTTTCCTGAAATCCAGCGTCACTTCGGAACCGTCCTCATGTACTTTGCAAAGTTTGATTCTTCCGGTTTTAATAAGAAACATTTCATCACCAGGGTCCCCTTGGATAAAAGCAGGCGACCCTTTTTTTATGAACTTTCGCAATCCAATACGCTGGAGTTCTTCCATCTGGCTTTTATTAAAGCTGTCAAAAAGCCAAAAATTTTTAATGCACTTTTCGGTTGTCCGGCAGCCCTTGGGTTGAAATTCTTCGCAATCACACTTCATACCCTATCCTATGTGTTGG
>JAZDOW010000257.1:0-8521 GCA_043798185.1 Pseudomonadota bacterium
CCGAACGCTTTCATCGTACATATCAAAAGCCAGCGCAGGTGGAAGTGCGGCCTCACCACTAAAGGCTATCTGCCATACCTGACAGACCTGAAGCTCGCTCCCAGGGGCAATTTCGGCTATGCGGACGGTCTTATCCGCATATCGTTCAGTGTCCTTTATTGACGACCAATAATTGGCCGCTGCCGGCTTCAATTTAGCGTCCTCCAGAAGGCTTTCATCATTATCGATTGTCAGCGAAAAAGAAGGAAGGCCGTCTTCCACGACAACAAAGCGACTTTGCGGAAAGCCATTCCCCGAAACAGCATCCCGTTTTATGGTGACTTCACTTACTACAGTATCCCCTTTGTGTAAGGGCGAGTCAGGATGTAACTCCTCATGGCCGGAAGAGGTCACTCGAAAAAGTTTCCTTGCAACCGTGATGCCGTTGCCAGCCGGCTTGACCGCCTCAAACGGCACATCGGCCGCCATGTGGGAATAGACAATTTCGCCCGGCAAAAGTCCCTCAATGTGGATTTCCGCCAGATCTCCGGATGGTCCTGGGTTTACGAAAACCCCGGTGAATCCCTTGGGAATCCTTTCAAGCGTTCCCAGTGAATGGCCGTCTCGCGAGGAGACGGTAAGGGTTCGAGATGACTTCTCACCGGACGCTGCGGCCGCTTCCTTGGCAAGTAGGCCACGGGTCGCAAAAATCACTTGGGCGGTATCGAAGGTGGAGGTCCAATACCCGTTTTTCATATCATCGAGCAGGATGCGCGAAAGCTGCATTTTCAATTCGGGCGAAAGTGCATTCTGATCGTCAAGAACACCGAGTACCGCTGACACAACAGAGGAGAGACCGTAGCCGAAACCCAACCGATCGAAAAACTGTTGGTCTTTGGTTTGCAACATTCTTTGGTTGAGCGACTCTACCGGTTGAAGGAATTCCTTCAGCTTGCCGATGAGTTTTTCGCGGATTTTGTTATTTTTGAACGCCTGATTAAAGCGGTTCCAATCCTGATGTTCGTAAGCTTTAATTATCCGCAGCCCATAAACGAGATGCATGGGGGCTGGTGCCGAGGTTTGCGCTAGTCTCTTCACCAAGGCAATCTGCTCCTCCCATGGTTGTACAGGAGCACCAATTTCGGCGAGACGGGAAAGCTCATAGGGCGAAAGGTCTACGTCTCTGCGATTTTTCCGACCTTGAGTATTCATTTTATTGGACAGCCAGGTCAACCCCCGGTTCAAGGCGATATCGGCGCCTTCGATTTTCAGATCGGTTGCGAACTTGAGAGCATACAATGCGGTCAGCGTCACTGAAAGAGAAGACTCGCTGTCCGTTTGCCAAAGACCGAACCCACCATCCGCTTTCTGTTTTTTTATAATATTGTTGATGCCTAAGGCCGCATTTTTCTCAGCCTGCAGCAAACTTTGTGCAAGAGGCCCCAGCTGCCCAGGCAAAATCCCGGCAGTTCGGACGAGATTCATGAGCACGAGGTTGGGAACGGTCGAATGAACAAGCTGTTCAATGCATCCGTGCGGATATGCGACCAGAACTCCAGCCGAATTTATGGCAGCACCAAGAAGTCCGGTCAACACATCGACCCTAAGGCTTCGAACTGTAGCCGCTTCCGGTATTGCCGTAATAAACGAACCATTCTGCGGGATGCTGCCATATTCCTGCCGCATACTTGCCGGTTTCAAAGGCAGTTCAAAGACCTCACTGCCCGCTACCATCAAATTCTCGACGGTTTTCAGTGCGACAGCAACTTCGGCCACCCCGGTATCACCGGCGGCGGTAAATTGCAATGGTTGTAAGTGTTCCCCTTTTGCCTTAAGGGTAAGATTCTCCCCAATCGGTTCGGTTTTTGGCACATCGGGTCCGGTGATGGCAATGGTGGTTGAGGCCAACACGCTCCTCTCCAGGTGGTTGACACTTTGAACGTTCAAGGTGGCCGTATCACCTTTCCTGAGAAATTGCGGCGCCAGCACCTCAACGGTAACATCCGAGTGGGTTCGAAATTGCTTTTTTTCCTCTCCAACCCGGCCGAGAGTATCCGCCGCCACAGCGGTAATAAGCCACTCGGTGACATTGGCCGGAAGATCAACGCTGATAGTGGCGAGACCATCCTTATCGGTCATTACGTGGGGAAACCAGCCGGCTGTGTCACGCATCGATTTTTTGGTGATCTTGCTCTGGCTTTTCAGGGCACCTAGTTTGAAATTGGGCTTTTTCAGGAGATCGGCATAGCCGTATCCCTGGAGTTCATCGGAGTAAAAGGTGGCAACATTCAGGCGTGGCAGAGGATAGAAAAAATCGAAGATACCAGGCCTTATCTCCTGTTGTACGGCGTAAACCGCCCGGTCGACAATGGTGACGGCCAGTTCGGTGTCGGGGGCCGGAGCACCATTGGCATCCTTAACAGTAAACGCTATCTGAAAGGGTTTTAAAGGGGCGGCTTCTTCTTTTTCAGGGCTAATACCAATTTGCAGTCGTTTGCTGTCGGGAATGATTCGAAAGCCAAGGGTCTTTTCATCATAGTGACCACCTGTGGTCGGAATACCGATTGTCTGGTAAAAACCTGTGCCGTATTCCGGCTTGGCTTCGATGGAAAACCAGCGGCTTCGTCCCTGAACAGCCGTTGCTTTTGTCTCGTGCACCCGGGTACCGGCTATGGTCTCCCACACTGTCCCACTCTCCTGCTGCCCCCATCCGGCGGGAAGAACCGCCAACACCTCGGCTTTTTCACCGACGCTGAGTATCGTTTTCGAGGTATAAAGCTGCAGCCCCTCTGCCTCGAAAACCGGCGCTCCGTCATTGCCGCCGATCACTAAAAGCGCCGGTTCGGATGCGGCGGGATGGCGCATACCTTTGCCATCAAGGGTTTCAAGGGTGGCGACGGCTCGCATACGTCCGGTTTGGCTGGATTCCGGAAGAGCATATTGAAACTGCCCCTGTTCATCGGTAACAAAAGGGATTTTACCAATGGGTTCCGACGTATCTTTTCCTTTCTCAAGAAAGAGATCAACCACTCCAGAAGCCCCCGGAGCCGGTTTCCCATCCGCATAGGTAGAGCGAAGCAGAAGCGCCAAGCCCTTCTCGCCCACCCGTGCGGTATTGGTGGAAAACCGCAACAGGGGCAGGGCTTCGGACCGGGTGACAAAGATATTTTCCGTAAGTATGGCAGTCGATCCGGCAGAGTCCATAGCGCGGACCATAAGGGTATAAATCCATTCATCATCCGGCGAGTCTTCCTTTACTGATTCTTTTCCCCCGGTCATTTTTGGGAGATCGAAGGTGAAGGTTTCTTCTCCAGATCCATCCATTTGCGGGGCGGTGTCCCAGGTATTGGAGGCAAGGGCATTGTCGCCTGCGAGGCGGCTTTCGGCGGAACTGAAGATCCGCTGGGGTTCGGTCAGGGCCGATGTGGTGCGGACCTCTCCCCAGTAATCGGTGCCGGCGGAAAGACCGCCACCCGCTTCGACAACCCACTCTGGTGCCTCAAATTTTTTGCGGTAGAGAAATACTTCATATTTGACGGCAGCAGGTGAGCCGCCGCTGTAGCGTCTGGCTTTAAACTTTACGGAAAACTGCTCTCCCGGCACGATAAGCGGGCTGCGATCGATGAGCTCCAGATAAAATTTCGGCTTCACGTAATCGCGCACACGGAATTCACCACCGTAGGGTTTCTTTTCAATTTCCGCTATCAGCCGATACAAACCGGGTGTTTGCAATGGATCAAGATGCAGCTCGCCGCTGAAGGACCCAAACGGGGTGAGGGCAACCGTCTCGTCGACGTCCGTTGTCTTGCCGTCGGTCCGCACCAGATGAATTTTTGCATTGGTATCTTTGAAGGCCGGGACCTTCAGTTGACCTTGATCGAAGGTGCGAATAATACCCTTATAAAACAAGGTCTCACCGGGTTTAAAAATCGGCCGGTCGGTGATCATAAAAACCGGATCGTCTTTTGATACCGTCGGCAGAAAATCGGTATCGGTTAAAGCTTTACGGCCATCCGGTGTCTCGACCTTGACGACCAGTTTGCCGTCTAAAATCCCTTCAGGATTGACAAAGGAAATTTCTCCTGAGGCATTGGTTTTTTGACTGAGGGGGATCCAACGCCCTCGGCCGTCGCGGTAGCTGACAGCCGCACCGCCAATCGGATGCAGTTGCCGATCGATCACCCGTACGACGAGCTGTTCCGTCGATTGTTTCACCTGAACAGAGAGGCTGCTCACCTGCATAAGGCATTGCCCTTCGGCTTTTCCCTGCACCGCCTGCACAAGGTACACGCCGTCGGGAAGAGGATCGAGGGTGAGAGTACGGATTTGATAACGGCCTTCATCCCAGGTGGAAGAGGCAAACCACCAGCCGAGGTCGTTTGTCGCCGTTCCCCCATACTGCAGATCGATAAAGTAATCGCGAACAACGGTAAAGCCTGAAGGTGGTCCCTGAATGACCTCTTCCGGCGGTGTTAACAGCATCCGCTTCGGCGTCTCGACAATGGTTTCAGACAGAGCGGTTCCGGCAAACCCCGAGCGAAATGCAGGATCGAGCATGGCCCGAAAAGCCTTTAAGGGCGATCTGGTTTTATTTAATCCCTGCACCAGATAGTGACCGGGGTTCAGCTCCGAGGTCGGCTCTTCGTAGCTGCGACTGATTTGCAGTTGCCCGTCGAGAAAGGTTTCCAGATTTTTCGGCTGCAGCACACGAAGATGTATCGGCTTGTCGGTCTCTGTATAATCGAGGCGCAGTTGCGGTTTTTCGGTAGTGGAAAAGCTCCTTTCAACCGTAAGGTAAAACGGACTCCCGGCAAAAACCTCGGCCAGAAAGCAAAAAGGCAGAATGAAAAATACGCACAAAAAGCCCGAAACGCGGTAAACACTTGGACGGCGGACCTTCATGGCGACACTCCTTGTTGTACAGTGAATCCCTTCAGTTCAATGGTTTTCGCCCCCGAAGCGGCGTTACCCGCATACCCTAAAATGGGCAGTCGACCAAAAACGGCCTTTCCCTCTTGGTAAAGCCTGGCTTTGGCCTTTTCCATTTCTTGTTTCCACTCTGGTTGGAGATCGGTGTTCTCGCTTGCTGCCGCACCACCGGCAAGAAGTAATTCACGCAGACCGCTTCCCGGATTCATGAACATCGACAATTGGCTGGTGGCATAAAGATCTGACTTCCGACCCCTTTCCCAATCGAGAATACTCATAGATCGATGCTCGCAACTTTCCAACATGCGAAGAAGGAGATTTTTATTGGTAGCGGCAAGATATACCGTTCCCCCACCACATACCTCAGTCAACTCCTCGTTTTTAAAATAGCGATCCATCTTTTTTACCTTTTCGGGGGCATCCTGATTGGCAATTGCCACACCCATGCCGGTCACACCTTGTTCTTCGGAGGCAAGATCCCACAAAATGGCAACACCGCTCTCTTCCGGCCCGGCGGCAGCAGTCTCGCCCGGTCCATTCTCGGCAAGTTCCAGCCAGGTGTCATCGGTCATTTCTGCAGAAAGGTGAAAGCTTGTGACAACGGCGGCAAATATATCCTGCGGAATACTGGCCGGTACACCTTTAAAAAGTTTCGTTCGCAGATGGTTTGCGTATTTGCCGGAATCAAGACGAAGGAACCCGGGAGCGTTATCTGAGAAATCAATGCCGAGATGCATATGAAACCGGGGTTTTCCGACGATGGTCGGAATGAGGTTGTCGAGAAACGCTTCACCCCTGAGAGAAAGGACCATCGGGGTTTTCGGAGCATCATCTTCGAGCGGTGTTTCCTGGTCTACGATATTTAACAGGGCTTCAAGACCATTTGCCAGATACACCCGTTCCTTGTACTGGCAAAGAAAGAACCGCTGCAAACCCACATGCATCTCAAACACCGGTTCATCAATTCCCGGCACCTGATATCCGCTCCGAACAAGTTTTGCGGCAATAATTGGCAGCGCCTTGGCGGCGTAGGGACATTTATTCCTGACAAAGGAAAAAACAAAGCCTTTGTTGCCATGGATGAAGTCATAGTGCAAGATAGCATCCGCAGCCAGGGCCTCTTTGGTCAGTTTTTCAAGAAACGCACCTTCAAGCCCGGCAAGGCCAAGATCCTCGGCCCGGACCCTGCCGCTTTGCAGGGGATCGCGCAGGAGTCCCTGGACGAACCGACTCTCCCAGAACGATTTCACCGGACCTTCCGTTGCAAAGAGGGGCAAAAACTTTTCCGGCTTGATGAAATGAAGCGAGAGCGCCGGTGGATGGCGTTTTACATACCATTTAGCCTGCTTGGGGCAGTTGTCGCCCAGTTGACGTTTCTCCAAAGCAGTCTGACCGTTTGGAGCATCACCGCCAATGATTTCCGGACAAGGAGCTTCGCTTACTATTTTTTCGGCCGCAGGGCCAACATGTGACAGAAGACGGGTTTCTGTAACGGGAATGACTTCTCCCTCAAGATCGGTAAAAGCCAGATCAAGGGAGAGGATCGGAATATCTTTGTGCACAAGTTGAGCTACCTGGCTGACGGTTGCGTGTTGCAGCCCTCGCAAGGCCCAGAACACCAGAAGTCCGCAGCATAAGAAGCCGAAAAAAATTGCTGCTATAATACCTTTACGTTTTGCGGATCGATTCGATTCCACTCGTATACTCCCAAAAAATAAGGGTTATCGGACTCGGGAATCCACACCGGGTCGGGTGAGGTCATGAGGTCCCGTATTCGCACGACGCGTACTTGAGCCTCCCGGCCACCGGCACCATTATGGTACACAGCGAGATTCTCCGTGCGGTTATGTACGTAGATCATCAGATGATACGGCTCTTTTTCTTCAAGCCCCTTCTGGTAAACGAGAAGATCACCGTCTCGGGCAAGGTCGACGTCACGGGTTTTTTTGCGAAAATTAAATCCGATCAAGGTCTCGGCATCGGCAAAGGAGCCGTAACGAAAAGCCCCCTCCCCGTCAAAGCCTATTCGCCAGATATTTGCAGAATCCGGGAAAACCCGTTTAGCAAAGGCCGAAACCGGAGGCACATTGAGCATATCCGGGATGCCCATTTTCCGTTTATCGGCCGGCGAAAGGTTTTGCAGCGCGCGACCATAGGCAAACCTGACAAGTCCGGCACAATCCCGTTGTTTTTCCTCCCACAGGGGACTGGCCTTTTTTGCCTGCAACAGTGCCAACCGCGTCACCGAGTCGCGAAGGGCTTTTTCATCCGCAGCAGGGAAAAAGGCGTATTCGCCCTCAAGTTTTGGTTCTCCCTGTTTTTTATACTCCTTTATTTCCTCCGGCATATCGTTTTCCGAATCTTGCCCTGGGACAAAAATCAAGGGTGGCAAATTATTTCCACGGAAAACGAAATAGGCAAGGGTTTGGGTTTCTCCCGGTCGAGCCAACGGTTTTCGTATCCGTTTGCGGCTTTCGCTGGGCAGCCCCTCGTTGGTGATGATATCGAGATTGGCGAGAGTGTGTTGTACGGCATTTCCGGGCCAATAGTTGACATCCACCCGATATACGCCAACGGGAGGTGCGGGATGCACGTAAAGGTAAGGTCCGTAGCCCGGCTGATCAAAGGAATCTCCCTGCTTATTCAGAAAAAAAATCCCCCCCGAGGGCGACTTGGTCTCAGCCCAATAGACATGCGTCCGATCCGGCTCGTAGATGTGCAGATCGGTGTACACCCCATCGGTATCACTTGTTAAAACAACTTTGAGCGGAATGGGGTTGATGACCGCATCGACCATCGCGCTGGCCCGGGTGGTACCCGCCTTGTTGGTGCACTCGACTATTACGGTATTATTTCCCTTGGATGCGGGAAATTTCTTCGAAAAAGCCCCACTGAAGGTTCGCAAGTAATAGCGCACGCCATTAATGTTGGCAATAATGGGGTCGGCTGTAGCGTCTGAGCAGGTGCCGCTCACCTCGATCTGAAGATTAGTCGTCCAACCTCCAGCCGGCTGGGTGAGAACAACTACCGGTAATTCCGTTCCTTGACCTCCCACTTCATGGCCCCTACGGGCGGTGACTTCAGGCACCTGCGAAACGGTGCCGAAGGCCGAAGGAATCCAGGAACAGAAAAGGCAAAAGACGACAAGAAATTTGGCGAACAGGGAGTAAATCAAGGTGGCCTCCTCTATAATTCTGGGCTGATATGGTGGGAGATGCATGAGGTCTCTCAATCACATTTTATCAGCCGGAACAAGCCGATAAGCATTGGTCTTTTGGGCAGTTACCAAAAACCTTTCACCCCAAGCCCTGCCAATCTCATCCTGAAAATATTACCCTTTCAAGCGAACATCCACAATACCCAATAAATGAATGAACATTCTTACCGATTAAGTCTCGCCCCCTGTGTCATGGGTCCTGCGGTTACTGGGTCTACCCTATGAATCTCAAGTTCACGGACGCGAGCCATGTCCGACCAAAGCAGCTTGTATCCTTTGAACCTTTTAAAGGTACTCACTCTGTCGGTAAACAACCGCATTTCGTCTTGGGTGGAATCACGCAAAATCCCCGCCGTCGCATGCAATCTGATCCCCGGCAGGGCTGAAAAACGACCT
>JAZDOW010000247.1:0-7603 GCA_043798185.1 Pseudomonadota bacterium
TTGTTAAGTTTAAAGTGAATGTCAAGGATATTGAAGATTTGATTGGCGCGAAAATCCCCGGGGCAGGCGAATTCGTCGAGGTTGAAGGCCATGGGGCCTCCGTTGATGATTTTTCCGATGCCCAAAAACAGGTTTCGACTGATGACGGCAAGCCGGCAGAAGCGCCGAAAAAACAAATGTAATCCTTTTCTCATTGCTTTACCATCAGGGTAAGCTGGGAAACCTGGATTCCCAGCTTATTGACTCCTCTCCTGCTCGTCAAAGTCATTATGGATACTACTAAAAAGGTACTCCGGGAAAGATTTCTCTATTTTACCCTGGGGGTTGTAAGTCTGGCTGTTATCAGTTTCTTGCTGGGAGCTGCATCTGATTACCAGCACAATAATAATTCTACTTTAAACTTTGGGCGATATGCCATTTCCTCTTGGGCTACACAACTTGACAGCAAGAGCGGGGTTGTAGGAGCCTTTGTATTAGATACTGTTTCCGGAGAAACACGGACAGTCTATTACCGCACCTATGGTGATGTCCCAAAAAATGAGGCGTCTAAAAATGATCTCAAAAAAACATTTAATGCTATTCAGTAAAAAAAGAACTATTCAATTATTTGATTTGGTGGGAATTGCCTCGACATGCATGATTCTGATATTTCTTATGGGTGCCACTGAGATAAATATTGGTGAGAACAATAAGGTGAATACGGGCAAGATTGTCGGTGGAAACTGTTTGCAGGGTAATGGCAACGTAACAAAAAAACAATTGGCCGTTGGACAATTCACGGACATTATTGTTGACGGAATCTTCAAAGTTAACATTATTTGCGGCAAAAAACAGGAACTAACCATCACTGCGGAAGAAAACCTTCATCCACTGATATCCGCAGTAGTTAAAAACGGCAAGTTACATCTTTCCACAACCGGCTCATATTGCACGACAAACACTTTTGTTGCCGACATCTCTCTTCAAAGCTTGGCTTCGATAACTGCGGATGATAGCAGTGAATTGGTTGTTAACTGTAATTCCACTGTGAATGACAAACTTGCAATCGATCTTCGTGGTGCAAGTTCCATGGCCATCTCAGGGATTGCTAAAAATGTCTCGATGATATTGCAGGATAGCACGGAGCTTGATGCGTTTCAGCTCAAGGCTGAAACCGTCGAAATCAAAGCCAGCGACGCAGCAACTGCTCATGTTAATGTTTCAAAAAAGCTCATTGGTCAGGGTAGTGATGCGAGTACAATCAACTATCGTGGACGACCTCAAAGAGTGCAAGTAACAACCGTTGACGCGAGCGATTGTTCTCCCGAAGATTGAGAACATATTTTAAGATAGTACTGAAAAAAACATTGAAAAATAATCGATCAAATCTGATTGCAAGTTAGGGTTTTTCTCATGTCTTGGTGAAATCAACCGCTATCGAAGAAACATTTTTCACATTACCGACTCGGGCTGTTATTTCGAGTTCCGTAGTGGCACCTTGAGCTAATGCTTCACCACCATTAATCTCTTCTTCATATGAAAGAAGCCTCTTTCCTTCACTAGACAAAAGATGAATTGTGGCATATCCTCTGATCATTGCCATAGAGACGTTTCTTATTTTTGCCGTTATGGTAATTGTGCCACTCTCTGAGTGAACCTCTGCGGCGAGGTCTTCTACAACGATCGACTTTTGTTCAAAGTCCGTGACGGGGACATTGCCGGTTTGTTGTGGAGGAGTGGAGGTGTGCTTTGCAGTGTTGGCTTGTTTACCAAAAGCAGGAAGAGCGGACAAAAACGTAAATACCAAGAGAAGTAAAAAAGCGCCACCGAGATTTGCTTTCATGGTTGCCTTGCTCCGCGAAGAGATAAATGGAAAGTTGTTGTTGCTCTATGAACAGGTAGAGTTTTTGCCTGATGTAAGGATATGTATACTCCTTCTTGCTAAATCTGAGAATCGGGGCCTCGTCTTATTTCCCAAGAGAATTCACTCTTTTAACGAGCAGCCACACAATAACATTACCATCCTCAATGGTCGGCTGTCAAGGCTTCGGGTATCGATTTGCGGTTTAATGGTAAAATGTTAGGGAAAAATTGTGCCAGGGAAAATCTCAGATACTTCATTAAAGAAATACAATCACTCATTCCCTATCCATATATGACGAGTTGACAAGGAGATGAATGTTGTTTTGATTATTACTAACACCCCACAAGGGGGTATAAGTGCCATCACGAAATTCGTTTATGAAAAACAACAAACGAATTTCTAAGGTACGAATCATTTATTGACAGCAGCGGCAAGACCTATGTACTCCTCCTCGGAGTTCAAAAGTCACAATTTTAAAAACCGATCTCCGATTAACGATTAACCACTTTTGCTTCCAATCCTTTCTCACGTAGGGTATTCAGGAGAGTCATAGTGTCTTCATGGGTCTCAAAGGCACCGATGAGCAGACGAGTTAATGGGGTGTTGGTCGTCACATCTCTTGCATAACTGGTATATGGCATGTATTGCATTGCTAAGAGCTTTTCTCGCAATTCTTTGACACTTTCCAAGGTTCCGCTTTTACCAATTTGAATTGCATAGGGCATATTTTTAACTAAACTGTCTTTGATTTCGTCTTTTTCGAGAGATTGTTGCGTTTTTTCTGCCTCTTCCTTTGTCGCAAAAGAGCCAACAAAGATTCGATGCCAAAGCCCTTGATCTTTCAACTTAAAAGAGCCTGTAAAGGCGGGATAACCAGTACGTCTTAGCATTGCAGCTACTCGGTAGCACTGTTGCTGCGAACGACTTGCACTGATTTGCAAGGTGAATGGAACTTTTTCATCTAAGGCCAGAACGGTTTTTTTTGTGTAGTCAAACCGATCATTATTTGAAGTTACAGGGGTAATTTGAACACCAGGCAGAACCTTAGCCTCAATTTCCACAGAGCCGTTTTGGGGTAACTCGCCAACGTGCTCAACAGCCTGCTTGTTGAGTTTATCGAGCTCGATCAATCTTTTTTCAATAAGAGATAGATTCCCCGCTGAGGCATTAGAAATCAAAAAGAACAGTGAGAAAAGGATTATAAAAAAAACTGAAGATTGTTTCACAATTGTCACCTGGTTGTTAAAGTTCTGGCAACGCTAATACCTAAAGATAAGCAATACGTACCACTCACTATGAGTGACACACAATCATTTCATCATATGCATTTTCACAATTATCATTTCTGAGTTTCTGGTGGGGCAAGTGTTTTTTCAGTTTCAGGTGCAACTGTTGGTTTAGATGTGGAATCACTGCTGGTCAAATTTGGCAATGCTGATGGCAAGGTAGCACCTTTGGGGGTGTTGGTTTGGATATTTGTCCCAGGATCTTTAACCAAACGAAAACCAATATAATTACTTTTGGTATCACCCGATACACCGAGTCTTGAAGTGGTACTTATTTGTCTATCAGGAGAATTCCAAGCACCACCTCGAAGCGTGTAGTTGCTGCATTTTCCGGTAAATTTTCTCGGCGACTGATCATCAGGGGCATTAACGTAGTTTTCTATCCAACAGTCTTGTACCCATTCCCAAACATTGCCAGCCATATCATGAAATCCAAATTTATTGGCGGGAAAGGTTCTTGTAGGAGTGGTCTGGGATGTCGCACTCTGGGAATTACAGGTTTTGCAATTAGCCAAATCAGGTTTAAAGGCGTTTCCCCAAGTGTAAATCGTGCCATTTCCAGTACCTGATGCCCATTCCCACTCTGCTTCAGATGGCAGCCTGTATGTGTTACCGGTCTGCTTTGTCAACCAGTCGGCATAAGCTTGGGCATCATGCCAACTGACGTTGATCACCGGACGATCTTTTTTTCCCCATCGTGAGTCGTCAGGAACCGCAGCGCCGGTTTCAGTACAGAATTTTCCATACTCATCAAAGGTCACTTCTGTAACCATTAAAAAGACCTGGCGATCAATTTTGACAAAATGTATGGGTTTTTCTGAGAATTTATCGCTTCCCATCATAAAGGTGCCGGTTGGTAGTGGCAACATTGCTGGGCCTTGTCCACCCACAGCGAGATTATCTCTTTCTCCAGGCAAAAATTCAGAGCGAAGGTATCCAGCGGGTTCCTTTGCTGGAATGAGCTTTTCATCCTCTTTCTTGGGAAGATCGGTAACAGGAGCCTCTTTTTTTACAATAGCAGGTTCAGGCTTTTTCTCTGATTGTGGCTCGTTTTCGATAACAGGAGCCTCGTTTTGTTCAATAGTGGGCTCAGGCTTTTTCTCTGCTGGAATAGACTTTTTAGCCTCTTTTTTTACGACAGTCGACTCAGGCTTTTTCTCTGATTGTGATTCATTTTTACGTATACTTTGAACGAGTTGGCCGTAGCTGATCTCTTGTTTCGGCTCCTCCTGAATAATTTTGGCAGTTGCTAAATTGGCGCTAATTTGAGAAATTTTGACCTTACCCGTGAGAATCTGTTCGACATCTAGAACTTCTCCGGTCTTGGGATGCTTGATAACGTCTCCTTCTTTAAAGACGATGAACTCCATGCCTATTTGCAGATTAGATGTGGTGCCAAGATCTATCAATACAGTGTTGTTGCGTTTTTTAACGACATAACCGGTCAAAGGAAAATTCTTTACTATCTTTCCGGTGAGGCGTTCGATGGTTTCTTTGAGATTGTCAGTGTTTGAACTGCGGAGATTTTCAGCAGCCACAATGGATCCAGTACTGACATTTATGATCCTAGCGTTGACCTCAATGGCATTGTGAAGCTGCAGTACTGAACCTGAGATGATCGTCTTTACACCTAATATCTTTCCAAGCTGAGAAGAACTGTTTTCGTCGATTAAACCGGACATTCCAAGTTTCTGTTCGTCAATTATTTTTTTGAGCATTGCACGTTCAACAACTTGAAAGCGGCCATCTTGAACCAAGGAAGTGGTAAACCATTCGGCAACGATTCCTCCCATATCCTTCGTTTTGAAGTTGTCACCTTTCAGTTCGAAATCAAGCACGGCAATTTTGGTCTTTTTAAATTCCGCATTGCAGCTTGTATCAAACAGAATGAAAAGGAAGGTGAGGAGAAAGCAGATGAAGATGAAATTTCTATTTACCATGAGAATCTCCGGCCTTGGAAAAAACAAGTCCATAAATCTATTATCACAAAAACAACCATATTTTGCATATTCAGTTTTTCTCTAAAGAGGTTTGAAATAATATGTGCAATGCACCGTCAAACATATCCAAGCCATATGAGGTAAGGGGATGCGATGTATAATCATGATGGAGAATCAAGATAGAGCTGTTGCACAAATTGTTTCATTTTTGAGCATAGTCTATCGAGAAACGGCTGAAATTTTAATATCAAAATGTTCCGGAAAGCCGGGATATTACAACCCGACTCCACGGAAAAAAAATAACCCCGGCAAGCAGCTCAAGGACCTAAATGAAATATGTTTATCAAAAAAGAAACCAATTCCTAAGGCATTAGTTACTTTTCAAGCGATCCTCAATTTCAGTTATCATGTCGGCATGTTCTGCGAATATTCTATTATAAGGATGCCACTGCACTCCGTTTCCGGACCACTCAGCCACATCCTTGATGCGATAAATTAAAGGTTCTGAGGAAAGCAGAGTGGCAATAAGTTGGCAACGGAGGAGGAATTCACCATTTTTTGTGTCAAATTTTTTCACTGTGTATTTGGTCTGGAGGTACCCGGACTCATAATTGAGTTCCTTCACATTTGAAGAACGTTTGACAACCGCGTCAATCATGATTTGCCAGGCTTGTTTGGTGTCCAAATTTGAACCGACAAGGATCTGCACCCAATTGTTGGTTGCCGGTGATGTCCTCGTTGCTTCCCATAGCGGGCTAGGAGAAAGATCGATGGTTACTGCACCTTTATCGAGCGAAGGATTGCTTTTTTTGACGATATACTCCTGTTCAAAAAAACCATCTTTAGTAATTCTTAATGTGTAATCATTTTTCTTTGAAAAATCAAACTGATAAGGGAATGGTGTAACTTCCGGTTCTTTCAGGCCATCTATAGTCACATTAGCGCCTGGCGGGTTTGTTCGTATTTCTGTGCTAGTAGGTGTAGGTGCTGCACATCCTGATATAATCAATGTTAAAGACAAAAGACCAAAATATATGTTTTTTTTAAACATGATTAGATTCCTCCTTGTCTGGCTTTATATAAGCTTCCTGTCGAAAAGTAGTTGATGTACCAACATGTTAAGCATTATAGCTTGACAAAAATATTGGATATCACTCTAGAATTAAGCTTTTCTGGTATGTAACAAAAAAGCCCTTGAAATCCCCATCCCTGGTATAAGTCAAAATGCTGAAAACAGTCCAGCCCTTTTTCTGATACTCTCCATTGGAATCATTAAGTTTTATTATCGCTTTCTCCGGTTTATCTTCTTTAATATCAATCGTAATGGTTTTTTGACTTGCGGCCATTTCGCCCTTTGCAGCCAGATTTTCCGGTAGGAGAGTTGTAGGTTCCGATGAAGCGCAATTGGCAGCACCGACCCCTGAAAAAAATACAAATAAAGCAATGTAAGCATACTTTAAGTTTTTCATTTTGCCTCCTGATGGACTCAGTATTTGGTTGTGTTGAAATAATGAATATTATCGTTGGAACAATCCAATTAAGCTTCGAAATTCGAGGTGGATCTACTGCAAGGTGAATAACAGTAAAAGTTCAATTCTGAGAAATTGGTCGAACATACTCATTCACTTCTCAGTTTGTGATATCTCCTTGAAGAAAACATCCTAATTTTATTGTGTTAGAAAATGATAACAAAAAAGCAATTGATATGCCAGAGGCATGATTCAATAAAATCTTGCAAAAAAATTGTAGCCACTTTTTTTAACCCTTTCAAGAGAGGTGTGGGTATATACTATCAATGGAAAATATTGGGTGATGTCCCCATAATATTGACATAGTGCCGGATAGGCAAGCAGCTCGGAGAACGTCCATCGGTGATCCGTCACATTTGCTGCCATAGCGCCGGGGTCTTCGGCCGGAAAATCCGGTCTTCACCGCGACTGAGTGTTTCATGGGGACGAATCAAATTGTAGGAAGCGACGCAGATGGCGAATGGCTTCGAAAATCCTTGTCGTCTCGGGCCAGAAGCCAGGCGCTGATCCTTTTTTCAAGGGCCTTGCGGATTTTAACGAGGGTCCGGGCGTCCGGATGCCAAAGACCGACACCGAGAAAACAATCGTCCTGCGCGATGTGCAGATAGAAACCTGGTGCGTGGATGTCTTTGCCCCGTTCGTGACGAAATTGGATTCCGATGTTCGACTTGTAGGGTGTTTTCTCCCGGCTGAAACGGGTGTCGCGTTGGACGCGCATCAGGGAACCGCCTACCTTGCGCGTTGGACGAAGCCGTTAAGCGGCGGAAAAAAGCAACTCAGTGTATAACTCCTGCAAGTGTCTAATCACAGGCACTTAAAACAAAAAGGAGTTTACCATGGAAATCACAGAAGTAAAACGATTTGAATCCCTTTACCAACGCCATCTGAAGATGCTCAAACTGCAAGGGAAAAGCAAGTCAACAATTGATGCTTATTCCCGGTCTGTCCGTCGTGTCACCAGCCATTTCGATTGTTGCCCTGACAGGTTGACCCAGGAACACTTAG
>JAZDOW010000007.1:0-12324 GCA_043798185.1 Pseudomonadota bacterium
AGCAGCAAGAAACATGTGTTGGAAAAGAAAAAAGGAAAGAGCTATTCGCCAGAGGTGTTTGCATCTTCGCTAACTTTTGGAGAAAATGAATCATTGTCGGCAATGTTAGATAGTTAGGTAATTAGCTTGACGGCTATGCCACCTTGGTCACCAGGATCAAAAATATTGAATTTCTCTTTTGTAAGTAACGCAGAAAGAGGGAAGCCACCACCAATCCCCTTGCCAAGAGTCATCATATCCGGTGCTATGCCATAGTGTTCGTAACAAAATAGTTTGCCAGTCCTTCCCATCCCTGTTTGAATTTCATCAAAAACAAGGAGGATATTTTCCTTATCACAAAAATCACGTAATTTTTGAATGTAATCAATAGTAGCAACATTTACGCCCCCCTCTCCCTGAATGGGTTCGATCATAATAGCGCATGTTTTTTTCGTGGCTAAGTTTTTGACGGACTCAAAATCATTAAATATTGCTTTTGAAAATCCTTTTGTTTTTGGCTCAAACAATGTTTCCCATTGTTCTTTTCCTGTTGCAGACATTGTTGTAATCGTTCTGCCATGGAAACCATGTTGGGTTGTAATAATGTCAGATGCACCATCTTTAAAGACATGTCCAAATTTCCTTGCCAATTTTATTGCACCTTCATTTGCCTCTGCACCGGTTGATGAGAAAAAGACTCGCTCAAAGCAACAATTATTGACTAATAATTCTGCATATTCCAACATAGGCAAATTGTAAAACGAGGGGCTTGCATTAACCAAAGTACAGGATTGCTTGGCGAGAATATTGGAAATCACTTTGGGTGAATGACCCAGGCAATTCACAGCCCAGCCACCAATAAAATCTAAGTATTTATTTTCGTTAGTATCAGAAAGATACATGCCTTGTCCTTTGCACATTATGATGTCTGGCCTGTTTGTCACCTTGAGTAATTTAGTATTCGCAATTTCTAATAGTTTCTTGTTATCCATCAATATTTCCTTTTAGTATAGCTCCATCCTATCCAATGCCTGAGCGGAGCGCGCCTTTGGCGCGTCCGCTGAAGGCTCAGGTTGGGGGGCTTATTGCCAAGCACCTTGTTTCGCTACCTGCGCCTTGATTTTGTCGACATCAAGGTCTTCAATGTAGCGCAGCAAGTTTTGCCACATCGGGTGGAAGCCAAATCCTCCTTTTACCATTTCGTTGGTGGCTTCCGCTTTCGTCCAGCCTTCATAAGCGATCCGATAAATTGCCACCATTGTGCCGGTACGATCTGAGCCGTGCTGGCAATGAACAAGGACGGGTTGTAATGCGGGTGTCGTTGCAATGCGCAAGAACTTCACGACATCTTCATCCTCTGGATGCCAAGTCTTGAAACGAATCTGTTCAAGCCGTAGTACCGAAGGTGCCGAAACAAGGGGCGCGTCGTCGTTAAAAGCACGAAGCGAGACGACAGTCTGGATCGGACGATCCCCGTTTGAAAGGCTTGGCTGTGTTCCCAAGAATTCGAAGCCCTCTTTCGTCGGCTGAGCTGATCGGTAAAGGGTTGCGTTGACACGATGAAGATTGGGCAATCCTTGATTCGCTTGGACCAGAACTGCCCAATTAGCTGGCCTCGCTTCAGTTGTAGCGGGCGCAACTGAGCAACCGCTGACTAAGGCCAATAAACCCGCAAGCATGAAAACCATAGCTCGGGAACGATCCATTTGTATAGCTGCTTGATTGCGCATAATTACTCCTTAGATGTGGGGGTGATATCGATTGCAGCAAACACTCAACGCTCCATATAGACAGTGGCAATTCCACTTATTGTTATATTAATAGTAAAATGGAAAATGATAAAACAACGCGAATACTCGGTGCTTTCTCTCAAGCTTCAGAGGGAAGAAAAGTAACGACCTTTGTGAAAACTCCTCCTCTGTCGTACTGTATTTTGCTTGCTATTCCGAAACACTAGAGTAAATCCTGACACACTGCAATAGAAATATGTTGGAAAATCCTTGTTTCAAAAAATATGTCAGGCTCGGCTTATACACTTCGAATTCTCGTTTCTAGGTATCCTACGATGTTCTAAGGCAAAAGAAATGGGGATGGAAGAATAGAGTCCTCCTATTGAAAAGCAGGATGTTTGCGATCAAATTTAAAAAAAGAACACCGAGAATTCAAATATCGGACGCAAGTATGCCGGCGAATCATCAAAGTCCGGTCAACATCGTGGCCGATTACCTCATCGTTTGGTTTTTTATGGCAGCTTTTAAGGAATCAGACACTAACGAGCTTAAATTATTCACGAGTAACATTGCTTTTAAATACTCCTTGACCCTGACGTTAGGTAAGGGATTATGTTTGTTTGAAAGGAGGTAACTAAAATGCTGCTTAAGATTGGCGAATTGGCAAAACATGCAGGATTGACGGTTCGTACCCTGCACCATTACGACCATATCGGTCTGCTTTCTCCTTCGGTTCGTTCGGATAGCGGCTTTAGACTCTATAATCAGCAGGACGTGGAGAAGTTGCACCGCATTCAGGCACTTAAACAGTTCGGCTGTTCCCTGGCCGATATCGGAGCCTTTCTTTCTGAGCCGGGAGCTTCGGTTATCGAGATTATCTGTCGGCAGGCGGAGATCCTCAAAGAACAGGCAGAGCGTGCCGACGAACTGCACCAAAGACTCTTGCGGTTGAAGGGGCAACTGGTAAGCGGGGAAGAAACAGGTCTTACCGATTGGCTGACGATATTGAAGATGATGACGATGTATGAAAAGCATCTGTCTAAAGAAGAACTGGAGACACTGTTGTCAAAGAAGGCGCCCGGCAGACTTGATAAGGAATGGACACGGCTTTCGGTCAAGGTGCGTGCCCTTATAGAACGCGGCACTCCTCCGGAAAGTCCGGAAGCTCAGTCGGTGGCATGGCGCTGGATAACATGCTTTAATGAAATGACGGGAAACAACGCCATTCTTGCCATGAAACTCAGAAAGATTCATCGAGAAGAACAAAGTTCCATGACATTTGGCGATATAGCGCCGGAGATAGTTGCATATCTGACCCGGTCTTTTGCCGAAGCCAGAATTGCCATGCTGGCTGGACATCTGTCGGCGTGTGAGTTGGCAGATGTTCGAAAACGGTTGGCAACTCATCTGAAAGAATGGCCGACGCTTATTGCCGAAATCAGACAGCGGATGGACGAGGGCATGGCTCCGTCTAATCCGGCGATAGAGGATTTGGCGCGTCGCTGGAGAATGTTGTTTCGAGCATCCTATTCGGGAGGCGATGATCAGTTGGAGAAAAAGATACGCGAAGCCTTCAGGAAAGAGCCGTTTCTGCATGTCGGCATCGGTATCGATAAACAATTCATAACCTTCATCCAAAGGGCCGTCATGAATTTAAATACTAAAAATGAATACCGGGAAAAGCACTTCTCCCCGGATATTTGTTCCACTGCCCTGCGAGTTGCAACCCTGCGGGGAGTTCATCAGTTGCTTGACAGGCCGTTGGTTTTTGAAGACCCGTTGGCCTTGAAAATTCTCGGGCAACAGAGAGAGGAGAGTCTTTGTGATGATCTGGAGAAATACAGCACTCCCCTCCTTAAGGGGATTAGAACCTCGGTTATCATTCGCAGCAGATTGGCTGAGGATGAGTGGACTCGATCGGAACAGCGCGGTGTGCGTCAATATGTTATTCTTGGCGCAGGACTTGATACCTTTGCATACCGGAACAACGACTTAAAGCGCCAGGAAATAGGCAGTAGTCGAATATTTGAGGTCGATTTACCGAAAACCCAGCAATGGAAGCGTGCATGTCTGCGGGACGCCGGCATCCTAGAACCTGCTCGGTTGTCCTATGTGCCTATCGATTTTGAACAAGTATCGCTTGCCGAGGGGCTCGTGCAGGCGGGATTTAGGGCAAGCGAGCCGGCCTTTTTTTCATGGCTGGGGGTGACCATGTATCTCGGAGAAGACCCCATCTTCGAGACCTTGCGCTTTATCGGATCTCTGCCACCGGAAAGCGGTGTTATTTTCGACTATGCTGTGACCTATTCACACCTAACGCCAAGGGAACAGAGGGCCAGGGAAGTTTTAGCCGCAAGAGCAGAAAAAGCCGGAGAACCCTGGAAAACGGATTTTGTCCCGGCGCACATGATGGAGAGGCTTAAGGATTTAGGCTTTGGAGAAATTGTCGACTACGGTCCGAAGGAAGTGAATGCAAAGTATCTCTCCGGGCGGGATGACGGGCTGAGAAAAAGCGGTGTCAGTATGCTTGTCTGTGCCAAGATTGTCAGAAAATGAAGCCATTGCCATGTAACATCGACTATTGATTATTATTGTCGTTATTATGATAACAGCCGCAGGTCTATCTTACTGGCTGTCCCGTCCGCCGCAGTACCATGTGCTTACCGGCATTGTCACAACCGATGAGGTGCGCGTAAGTGCGCAGCTTCAAGGACGACTCAAGGAACTCCTGGTTCATAAAGGTGTGACCGAATCGCCATTATCGATCACGGCCACCTGGTGGCCCTCGATTCTCCGATGAAGCTCAAGGCCTCTATCCCTGGGAAAAATGTAATCGAGGTGAGTTTCGCCGCAATTCCGACCGGATGGTTCGATGTCCTTGGTAGCTTGCCCGAGGTCGCCGAAGTCAAGGCCGAAGAACATGTCTTTCGTATTGCCTCCCACAATGGTCCCCGAACGACCGCTGCATTGCTCGATACAGCCCGGCAAAATGATGTGACTATTGCCTCGCTTTCCGTGCAGAGCACTACCCTCGATGATGTTTTTGTCCACTATACCGGCAGACAGCTGCGAGACGCCCTGCAGGCACCGTCGCCTGGTGACAGCCGGTTTGTACGGCGGCGGAGGTGACGGCATGAACGGTTCCTTCCAGCGCATCTGGGCGCTTATCGAACGTGACCTCCGCCGCTTTCGCCGTAGCCCGACCCTCATTGTGGTGTCGATGTTATTACCACTGGTTCAGCTGTTGGTCCTTGGTTATGCCTTTGGCGGAAATGTCAAACATCTCGAGGTGGGAGTGGTTGATCAGGATCACAGTATCTCGGCCGTGCAGCTGAAATCCATGCTGGGTGCCGTAGCGGCCGGTGATAAAACGTTTACCACCACCCCGTAAGTGACCAGGGTCAAGCCTTGCGTGATCTTCGCAATGGCCGACTCAATGCCGTACTGCATATTCCTCCGAGCTTCTCCCGCAGGATATTGTCCGGTACAAATGCCCGCATCGCCCTCATTGAGGACAACACCGACCAATTCAGCTCTTCGGCCCTCACCGCCAGCTTCTCCGGTATACACTGACTTACCGTCGGTTCGCTGATTGCCGGTATCCCCGATCCCTTTAGCCTGCTGCGTCTGGCCCGGATGCTCGTTTTAGTGATGCTAACGGCCTTGGCACTGATCAGTATGATGTTCCTGATAATGGTTCGGGTAAATGATCTCCTGTTCCTCAGTGTCTTCACGCTGATAGCTATGGGAGCGGCCACACTGCTCTTTCGTCGAACTCTCTAGGGGGCACAGGGTGGACTACTCAAACAACCACCATCTGCCACTTTTCCATTCACCAATCAGAAGAGCCTTCCAGAGACGAAAAAAGAAATTCATCTGCTTTTCCGGCTCCGCCGAGGAAAAGGAAACCGGTATCTCCTGCGGCAATACCTTACGCAATGATACATCTATCTTTGTAATATGGTTCGTGAGCCAGCCGCACAGAAATCCCTCAAGTCTGATAATCGTTTGTCGAGACAATCCGTCCTTATCGATTTTATTTCTCATTTCGGTAAACTGCCGTAAGAATTTCTTGTGCTCAGCTATATTCACCTCTCGCAGAGGACTGCGGTAACGTTCCATATACTCTTCCTCGCATTGGAAGTGTTCTGCAGTGTATTGGCCGAGAAAATCGAGTGTTTCAAGTGCTTTTTCTTTCGCCAGCCGGCTGGCTGTGCCTTCTATTGTGGTGCATGCCTGTAAAAGACCATTAACTCCTTTGAATAATTGTTTGTGCTGTTTATCAACTTCTGCAACGCCAATTAAATAAAGATCATCTTCCCATTTGAATATCATGTTTCCCCTCCTGAAAAAAGTCTGACCGGAGGGTGTGCAACCACCCTCCGGCCAGAGTTCAATAAGGACGTGCTACAGGCACTTAGTTTTGTCCAGAACCGCCACCGCTGCCTTATAAGAAACGGCGATGAGAATGATCCAGCCGATCAGTAATACTCCAGTCATGATATGCTCCTTAAATTTGATATTGCCATTGGTCGCAGATTAATACGCTTTTTTATCAGCGAGGTCCTGGCTGCCAATCTTCCGTGAATCCATTTGCCACCACACATAAGCTATATAGGCAAGGACAAAGGGTATAGCCAAAGCCACATAGGTCATAGCCGTCAAGGTGTAGTGGCTTGACGACGCATTATAAATAGTCAGACTTGACTGCAGGTCGACCTTGGATGGATAAAACGGTGTACCGTTGAAGCCGGCAGTGAAAAATACCGCTAAACCGACCAGCACAGTTCCCAATCCTCCGAACCAGATGCCGGTGGTAGCCTTTGCCAGCCCGGTTCGAGTGGTTCCGAGGATGACTAAAATGAGACCGACCAGCAACAGAACAAGAACAGTGGGCATGGCCAGCAAGTTATGGAGATATTTATACGCCTCCATGCTGACCATTCCACTCTTGTCCACGGTATAACCATCAATCAACAAAAGGCTCATCACCACATACAGCAAGAATGGCAGGGACAGAAGAAAACTGGTGAGGCAGGATTTCCTAACCCGTTTCTCGAACTCCGGTACCCCATTAAAGTCAATATTGTTCACGAGATACATGGCACCAAGGGTTCGGGCATTGAAGACCAAGAAGAAACCAAGAGAAAGATTGAACAGGGAAAAGGCCGCTTCAAGCCCGCGAAGAGGATTGGTCCATGTCACCTGATTGAAAGCATTCAGGGTGAAGTTGGAGCCGGTGAAAAAGGTGCCCACCGCTGCCCCGATCAGCAGGATTCCTACCGAACCATTGATAAAGAGAAACAGTTCATAAACTTTGGCTCCCAGCAGGTTGTTCGGCTTTGAGCGATACTCATAACTCACTGCCTGTACGATAAAGGTAAAGAGAATGAGTATCCATACCCAGTACGCTCCACCGAAACTCGTGGCATAAAATTTGGGGAAGGCGGCAAACAAGGCCCCGCCAAAAAGTACCAGGGTGGTAAAAGTCAACTCCCACTTTCTGCCAAGGGAATTGATTACCAGGGATTTTTCCCGGTCGTCCTTTGCCACCTGCCAGAGCAGGGTCTGCCCGCCTTGGACAAAGGTTAGAAATAGAAAGAGGGACCCTACTACCGAGCAGAGGATCCACCAAATCTGCTGCAGTGTTATAATATCCAATTTTCCGATCATATCACGCGCCCTCCGGTCCTATGTTGATTTGCTTGAGCATTATTTTTATTTCCGCCAGTAACAGCACTGCAAACAATACAAAGAACAATGCAAAGGTTACCTGCACATGACCGGCACCAATATTGGTTGCAGCCATCTTCACCGGCAGCATATTCTGAATTGCCCAGGGCTGACGGCCAATCTCGGCTACCACCCAGCCCAATTCCGATGCCAGATAAGCAAGGAAAAAAGAAGCTACGCCGAGACGCAGCAGCCATCGGCTCTGAACCAGCCTATTGGTAAAGGCTGCGCGCAGAAAGAGGATCAGCAGGAGAATCAGGAAAGTCCCCACATACACCATATAATGAAAGGAGTAGTAGGTTGGGGCTACCGGTGGCACCACCTCTTCCGGTTTATCCAAATAACCGAAACCAAGGTACTCTTGATTGATCTTGAATCGCTGTAAAGCGGCAGTTTTTACCGGTTCGTCACCTGCCTTGCCGGACGCCTTATAGGCGGCCAGATCGGCAATTGCCGCCTTTCCCCTGGCAATTTTTTCGGCAACCGACATAATCCCCTCGGCCTTATTACCATTCACAAGATCCTCTATGCCGGGAACGAAGCCATTCAGTTCACGCTTGGCAAAAAGCGCCAACCCCTTGGGGATGGAGATCGCAAAGGCAAAAGGATCCTTGCCGTCGTTAATTTTTTTGTCGCTGTTCAAAACGCCGAAGGCGATAAGATCAGCTCCCTTGGAACCTTTGTACAAGCCCTCGTAGGCAGCCAGCTTCATCGGCTGAGAGTAGGCGTTGACATATGCCGACTCATCCCCCGTAAAGGCGGTGAATAGGCTCGATATTAATCCAAAAACCGTCGCGACGATGATCGATTTTCTTGCCATATCGATATGGCTTCCCTTTAATAGATAATAAGAGGAAACCGCGATGACAAAGAGTGATCCGACGACAAAGCTGGAGCTGGTGGTGTGGGTAAACTTGGCCACCGCCACCGGAGACAAGACGACATCCCAGATATTCTGCATTTCAAACCGGGCATTGTCCGGATTAAAGGCCATTCCGACGGGATATTGCATCCAGCCGTTGGCAATAAGAATCCATAGGGCAGAGAGATTAGAACCAATGGCCACCATCCAGGTGGAAAAAAGGTGAAAACCTTTGGAGGTCCGTTCCCAGCCGAAAAACATGACTGCGAAAAAGGTTGCTTCGATGAAAAAGGCAAAAATACCCTCAATTGCTAAAGGTGCTCCGAAGATGTCGCCAACCATCCATGAGTAGTTCGACCAATTGGTACCGAATTCAAATTCCAATATAATGCCGGTTGCCACACCAACAGCAAAATTAATACCGAACAACGTTATCCAAAATTTTGTCAGCCGCTTCCATTCTTCCTTGCCGGTACGCACATAAATCGTTTCATAGAAGGCACAAAGAAACGATAGCCCCAAAGTAATCGGGACAAACAGCCAGTGGTACATCGCCGTCAAGGTAAACTGCGCCCGGGCCCAGTTAACCATGCTCAGATCTATTTCACCCATTACTCCATCCTCCCTAATTATTTATTTCCCACCGAACCAGTCAGTTGTAAAAGTACATGGTCGGCCCTTTGTTGATCTGTTGAGAATTGTGTTTTTAAAAAATCCGGAAAAAAGAACAGCTTCAGCACGACAAACATGAAAAACAGCTTGATGAAGATGATCTTCCAGAGAGTCCGGCCGACGGTCATTTGTTGAAATCCGTGGCGATATAACTGGTAAAATTGCATTAAAAGTGACGATTTCATAGCATGGGCATAATGGCATTGGGTTGTGTCATTAATTATCCTCCCTACTTTGGATCAATTTCAGATAAAGTAATCTGAAACGATCGGGTTAAAGTTTTTAAAAGTTTGGCTATTTATAAGCTGTGGTTCCTCGACTTTTGTGCAAAGCAAGTTCCTCTTTTGCTTGGCGAAGAATTTTGTAGGCACAATCTTGAACGACGGCAAAAAGTAACAAGCAGCTTTCGTCTTTTGCCAATTCACATCCCACAACAGACAAATCAATAAGGTCCTGACTTTTCTGTACCAATTTTTCTATGTGTTGGTTTATATGTGTCATGCGATACTAGAAGCAAATATCGGTCCATCGCTTATGATATTTGCTAACATGTTGATATTGTAACTATTGTTTGTAGCTATAATAGGTGAGAGCTGACTTCTTATGAAAATAGGTGTTTCAAAATAAGGAGATCGCTGAGACACTTAATTGAAAACGTTAGTGCCACGCTGAATATTTTGATTTTTGCAAGAATACTTTGTTTAATATTATATGGTTACAGATACAGAAATGAAAATGTGTCTCAATTCTCTACGATGATACACAAATCTTCGTATGAGACAGATGAGACATATGGGTGACGTCTTGACTTGCAAAAATAGAAAAGAGATGTGTATCAATTAAGGATATTGATACACGAGTCTTAGTGGGAGATACAAGGGTATCGCCTTGTTGCCATTTGTACTTTCACTGGCATTTTGAAGGGTAGAAGCTCTATTGAACTTTTTTCCAACGCCCAAGGATTTGGACACTTTTTTTGAATATACCGCTTTAATCGGTTCACTGTGTTACATGTCACCGGCATTGCCAATGGCTATTTGTTTTCGTTTTTGTGAAATTCTTGCACAGCGTCAGCAGCGAGAAAACGATACAGAGTAGCTCTACCAACTCCGAGAATTCTTGCTGCGTTAGCCTTGTTGCCATTAGCACTTTCGATGGCATGAAGAACAGAGGCTCTATTGAGCTTTTTGTTTCCCATGACCAAAGATTTGGGTTGCACTGGGAAGACTTGCCGTTCTTTGAACTCTGGTGGAAGATATTGAGGTTCGATAATGTCATTTGGACATTTTATGACAAGATACCTGAGAATGTTTTGTAACTCCCTGATATTGCCAGGCCAATGATGCTCCATGAGTATATTTAATGTCTCCTGCGATAAAATAAGATTGGCTCGATTTTCTTCCTCTGAGGCCTGTTTGAGGAAATGTTTCACCAGTAGAGGTATATCTGCTAATTTTTCTCTTAATGGCGGTAAAGTAATTGGTACAACACAGAGTCTATAAAAAAGATCTTCACGGAATCGACCTGCTTCAATTTCACGTTTTAAATCTTTGTGAGTTGCGGCGATAACACGAACATCAACCTTTCTCTGGTTTTCCTCACTACCCAAAGGGAGATAACTTCCGTCCTGAAGTACCCGGAGGAGTTTCACCTGCATTGCCGGGGAAATATCACCAATTTCATCTAAGAAAATAGTCCCATGGTCGGCTAATTCAAATCGCCCTTTTTTATTTCTTACTGCTCCTGTAAAAGCACCTTTGACGTAACCGAATAATTCACTCTCCAGCAAATCGTCGGGCAGGGCACCGCAATTGATTGAGACGAAATGGTAGTTTGCGCGATTACCATTATTATGAATTGCTGCAGCCACCAACTCCTTTCCTGTCCCTGATTCACCCTGAATCAATACTGGTACATCACTTTCTGCAAGCCGAGAGATTGTTTTAAAAATATCCTGCATTTTGGGATCACGACCAATAATACCCGAAAAACTGGTTATTTCACCAAGGCGCTTTTGTAATTCGTATTCACGGCTGATATCCCGCATAGCAGCTATAACACCCGTGGGCTTCTGTGAACTGTCAATTATTGGAACAACAGACATTTCAACGTGTTTTTCTTCACCGCTTGAGTTCCTCATCGTAATTTGATACGGGGCAATTGGAAACATTGGACTGGCAAGTTCATCACAAAAAGAGCAATGAGTGGAACAGATCCTCGCTGGAAAAATATCATGACAATCTTTACCGATTACATCACCCCGTTTCAGTCCGGTAATTTTCTCAGCAGCTTTATTCAGAAAAAAGAACCGACGATCGCAGCCATGTGCTATTATCCCCTCACTGAGATTATCAAGTATCAGCTCTCCATTTCTTTTCGATTGAATTAGAGCTCTCAGGTACCCCTGATTGATAAGATCCAGGACAAGATTTTGGATTCGTAAAAATACATCCTCCCATTCCTTTCTGTTGGTACCATCCGGTACTCGCCATTGTACAGTTGCTGGGGTACCTGGCAAAGCTGGATAGAGTTCCTGTTCATTCTCGTCAAATGAGACAACAAGATCATAATGAAAAGGTACAATATCCTTAAGGGGAAGTACCGAAGGTGACTGGCTGCACCGGTAATTTACAATAATTTCTGAAACTTCAAGATGCTCCACGGTTACTTTTGATGAAGCGATTTTTGCCTGAACATTTTTCTTGCCAATGGAATCGACACTTGCTGCTGCCAGCATAGGTTTATCCGGTGATCCGGTATCGACAAAGAGGATTGTTTTCATAACTGATGAAGATCTTGGCTATTATTGTAGTGGAAAATGATTTTATCATACCATGTTTTTAAAAAGAAATTGACCTATATCAATGTAGCTTAATTTTTATGTGGTATAATTATTAATTCACTGCGTTTTGCATCCATATTCCATAGGATTCTTGGGAGATCCATGAAAAAGATTATTTCTTTTTTCATTTTTTGCGGGATTATTGCAGGGCTTGTTTTGTCTCTTGGGACTGCCGAAATGATCGAACGCACATCCGGGCGTGAATTTTGTTCCTCGTGTCACTCAATGGAAGGGGTCGCCCGCTCCCATGCGGAGGATGTTCATGGAGGAATGAATAAGAACGGATTCATTGTCAAATGTGCAGATTGCCATCTCCCGCATGATAATGTTTTTCATTATGTGACGGCAAAGGCCTATACTGGAGCCAACTGATCCCGTTTTGTCAGCTCAGTAGCGTTTCAGAAATAAAAGGCAACATATCTAACTAATAATGACAGTCAATATTCAGCTTTTCCCTTGAGGCCGATTATTTTCAACGTATTTTCGGCACATCTCCTTGTGGAAAG
>JAZDOW010000013.1:0-5519 GCA_043798185.1 Pseudomonadota bacterium
CTGAGCTTCGATTTGCATACGAAGCGGGCCCCTGTGGATATGGCATCTATCGATATTTGACCAAAAATGACATGGATTGTGTGGTTGTTGCTCCGTCAAAAATACCACAGCCAAGCGGTAATCGTTTGAAAAATGATAGACAAGTGGACGAAGGCTCATTTCAACTGGTTGGCCACGATAACAATGCCACATGCTGCTCAGCAGATTGTTTTTCAAGAATATATTGATACTACTGTAGATTGCAGCAATCGTGTTCAGCGCTTAACTGAGCAGATCCGACAGCAATCCAAACAAAGTCGTCAGCATGAACTGATTAAATCTCTTCAATCCATGCGGGGAATCTCTCTTATTGTTGCAGCTACGATAGCCGCGGAGCTTGGCGATCTTACTCGTTTTGAAGATCCTGGGAAACTGATGGCTTTTTTAGGTCTCATTCCCTCGGAACATTCAAGCGGCGAGCGAGTGAAGAAAGGTGCCATTACCAAAACCGGCAATGGCCACGTACGTAGAGCCTTGGTGGAGGCAGCTCATGCCTAACGTTTTCCCGCGAGAAAAAATTACGCAATCCGTAAGCGCCAGGAGGAGTTACCCAAAGAGATACTCGAAATTTCGGGTAGAGAAGGGGCCTTGCGGTCCAAGCTTCACACAAAGCCGTTACCAGGTAATCGAACGAGTTGACGGTCATGAAGGCGGGAGAAGAACAACATGGCAAATACCCCACCAATGAGCGCAAAAAGCATGTCGGATTGAGTGTCCCATGGGTCGCCCTGTGTTCCTAAGAACTCATCGGCGCCTTGTTCGAGTGCAACTGCAGCCCCCCACTCTACAAGCTCGTAGGTCGCACTGATTGCCAGTACAACACAAACGGCGAGGAAGGCGACCATTTTTCTGCCCCGGACATATTGACCACGAAGGAATATCTCCCGAGCAACAAGCGCGGGAACAAACCCCTGGAAGAAGTGGCCAATCTTGTCGTAGGGATTCCGGCTGAGGTTTAACAAATCAGCGAGATGAAACCCCAGAGGTACTCTGGCATAGGAGTATGAGCCGCCAACCATAAGAACTATAGCGTGAATGGCGATGCAAAAGTAAAGGAGATTGGTCAAGGGAAAGCGATGATAGGTAGCCCATAAAACCGGCAGTGCGACCAAAATGGGAAAAACCTCCAGCACCCAAGTCGTGCGATCGAAGGGTCGTATACCGGAGAGCACAAGCAGTACTATCAGTACCGCCGAACCGATCAGAAGAATTTGAGAGCGTCGCATTGATATATGAGTGAGTAACTTAACTTAACGTGAAAATCACCGGTTCAACCGATGCATTTTGTTGTTGGAAATACTTTTCATATCGCTAGATATTAAAGCTAATTCCATGATTTTTGTCCGGAGATAGCCAAAGCTAGGTGATGCGTTGTTGTTCACATCCATATGTGGTGTGATTTTTTCAGCCCATAGAGACTTCTCAGCCCCGATAGCTTGCCAACCCTTGGTTGAGAGAGCCGCCGAGCCACCTGGGAAAATTGCATCAGCAAGTTTCTCCCACGTGCCACAAATGGAATCATTAACATATGTGCTCAGAACAGCATCTTTTGCTTTTGGATATGCTTTTTTGAGCGCGGGAAGATCACCGAGAAACCAAGCTTCTCCTTCCTCTATGGCAACACAAAAACGAGTTTCGGGCTTTGGATCACATTCGTTGAGGACCTCAAATAATTCTTCGCGGAAGGTTTTCAGGCATTTAGCATCCAAGTCGCAAATCAAGATCACCGCTGCAGGGTAATCTTCCGGGTAATTGGCAAATGTTTTTCCATAGCCCCTCAGCAATTTAGGAAGTTGAGTTAACAAGATGCGCTTGCTTGCATCGGCATTGCCGCCAAGGTTTTTTGGAATCCGGCCAACTCCTTTATAAGGATGAACCTTGAATGTGTGCTCATGGCCAATGAGCTTGGGGATCAGAATATCGAGAGCTTTTTTCCCTGACTGATCTTCAACGAGTATTTCAAAATGCATCTGATTACCTCGCATCCAAATAATCGCTGTACCAGAGGCCGCCCAAAAGCAATCCCTCTTCAACCAAGTTCTTCACTGTCTCGTCTTCGCTTGCCCTCCGGATAATTGAAAAACCATCCAATCCCTTTTCCAATATCCAGACTTCGGAAGGTTCCAAGGCATCAACCAAATACGGTTGATGGGTGGTGATGAAAACCTGAGACCCGCCTTTTCGGCCTGTCGCGTGTTCACGAAATTCCTTCGCTAAGGATTCCAGGAGCTTGTGATACAAGCCATTTTCCGGTTCTTCTATGCATAAAAACGGAGGTGGTGTCGGATCTTCAAGCAAAAGTAAATAAGCAAATACCTTCAATGTCCCATCAGACATCTGTTGAGAATAAAATGGGTCCTGAAAGCCTTTGTCATTGAACCGAAGAAGCAACCGACCATCGTTAGTCGGTTCCGTATCAATCTTTTTGATGCCAGGAATTTTTTCAGTAATCCGATTGAGAATCGTTTGGAAACGCTTTGGGTGCTCCCGCTCCATGAACTGCACTACATTACCAAGATTATCGCCATAAATGTTGAGATGTTTTTGGGGCCCGACGAGTGGCAGGCTGCGAGCGGCATCCGGAGTGAAGTAGCTGAGGTACCAACCTTCGATAAACCTGCGAAACGCCGAAATCCTCGGATGTTGTTTCAATGATCCCAGCGTTGCAATACCGAGCTTGCGGATGTCCTCAAGTTCGACCACCTCGGTTTCTCTGGACTCTTCCTTCGCTTCACCTGACTTAATAGATTCCATCAGGTCTAACAGATCAAAGTCTCCTCGGTCCTCATCGATTTGACGACCTTCAAGATCTCCTTTCCAAACGACCCCCTTTCCACTATTCAACACAAGAAATGAAAAAGGCCACCCATGCTTTTGGCCTTTGCGCCTTTGCCTAAGACGTTCTTTCAACACAAATGGACGGCCGGAATTATCTATAGCAATTGCAATCTCATAAGTAATGGGCCGAGCATTACCATCTTCCTTGTAATACACCTCAAATTCGATTGGTTCTTGTTGCCCTTGTGCCCTAATTCTTTTAAACCCTCCTCGTCCGCGAGAGTCACAAGCCTCTTCAACGCCTGATTTCAATGCATCTGCCAAGAAACCGAATGCATCAAATAAAGTGCTTTTCCCAACACCATTTTTTCCAATGACCGCAGTCATGGGTGTGAGAGGATCGGCCTGTTGTTGATTCCACAATCGGCCAAGAGTAACATCCTTTAAGGACCTAAAGTTTTTGATTCTAAATCCTTCTATCTTCGCCATATTATTCCTCACATTATTGCAAACGGTCAGTTTTAACACACAACAGCTTAGCATCTTCGAGATTCAGCGGGGTCAGTGCTTGGATCAACACGAAAATCAACAGGTTATGTCACCCGGTGCATTTTCTCGTTGGAATTAAGTTTCGTGACCCGGGCATTCCCCCTAATAGTAAGGCTAGTCCGCGACAGAAAACCCTGATGTCGCTTATCACTTACGCTGAAGCTTCAAGGCCATTTGGTTTCCGACGGTAAACCTTGACCTCCGTCTCGATCTTCTTTCCAGCCTTTTCCTTAGCGATTTTCATATTGTATCTGACCTGCAGGTTTAACCAAAATTCAGGCTCGATGCCAAAATACTTGCCGAGTCTCAAAGCAGTGTCGGCACTGATTTCCCGTTTCCCGTGTATAATCTGACTTATCCTGTTCGCAGGAACATTCAGATCTTTTGCCAGTTGAATCTGTGATATTTCCATCGGCAGCAGGAATTCTTCAAGCAGCACGTCACCCGGGGTAATGGGACCCAGTTTATCGGCCATTTTCTCTCTCCTCAGTGGTAATCCACTATTTCCACGTCATGTGGATTTCCGTCTTTCCATACGAAACAAATACTCCATTGCGCATTGATGCGTATGCTGTGCTGTCCTTTCCGGTCGCCTTTGAGCGCCTCAAGGTGATTGCCCGGTGGAACCTTAAGACTATCCAGCGATACTGTAGCGTTCAAAATCTCCAGTTTGATACGGGCGGCTCTGGAAATTGATTGAAATCTCTTAACGTCGTAGTCGTTGAAGAGGTTTTCAGTGTTTTTGCATTTAAAGGATTTGATCATGGAATGATTATATGACGCGATACGTCATTCGTCAATTGGATTTGGAGATGGAACCATTATGTTCTGAAGACAGGATACGTTAAGAGTTTCAAAAATCCGGCCCAGTTATAAAATCAACTGAAGCAATGGGGCAACCTTCACCATTTGATCATTCTCTCTCTTGAGATGAGCTTGAGCGCTGCTCTATGGGGCATTTTCCTGGCATTGAACCAATTTTTAGGCAACCCGATTCATTTCGATAGAGCGGACTGTTGCCAATAAATATCGCTCATCGATAGGAAATGAAACAAATTTCCCACGCTGAATTACATGATGGGGAAAACTCGTGACTATCACTCGTGCAATTCTATCCATGGCAAATCATGTCAGGCTTATGTGTTTTTTCTCTGAGATAGATATACTGTCCCCAGAACTCAGCCCTGGCGCAAGGCGACAGGACAAGGTGCTTGACGCAGTCAGCACCGCGATTCCTGGCGAACGTAGTCGCCAGGAACGAGCCGGTTCAGCAGCGTGCGGATTCGATGCTTCCAAAGCAGAACAACGCTGTTCCGCGCGTCTGCTGGAACCGAGGATTAGGCGCTCACCATATGAGTTCTGTACAGCCTGTTTACTCTTGAGATGAGTCGTCTCAATTCTTGTATGCGAGGTTTCATTTCGCTCGACTGCCATTCTTCCAGTGAAGGAAAGACGTGTACAAAACCCGCGTCAATATTCAGAATAACGATTTGCCGGGTGTTTTCGGTTGGTTCTAAATCGGGTATAGGGATGGAGACCATTGCATTAAGCCGAGCCTCCCCCTTCTCCTTAAGCTCTGACTCCATTCGATTCTTTATCTGTACCTTACCTGTCACAAATGCTTCGCTGGCGACGCCCTGCCCTGGACCTTCGAGCGGAAAAGATCTTGTGATGATCTCGTCATTATAGGGCCCAGAAAAAAACCGAACTCTCAATTGTTCCTTCACTGAGTCCCATTCCATCAAGTTCCCGTAGAAGCGCGGGTCTACTATCCCAGTAACTGCTGAGCTTGATGCATATAGAAGACTGGAATACAGGCCATCAAACAACCTCTCACCGTCCCCTTTTGAGAGATACCACTGGACGAGACGTCCATTGTCTGCTTCCAGCTTACTTACGGTATCAGAGATTTCGGTGTGGATCTTGGAAAAGGCATAGCTCTCAGGAAGAGCTTCTGTCTCTACCAGCTCTCCGGCACCGTTCGTACCTCTTTTAATGCCGAACAGGGCATAAAAGAGCGCGAAAACGGCAAGACCTATTTCGACAATAAAGGTCTTGAATAAGAAACTCCGCTCATCCTGGGTAGGCTGACCAAACCCAAGAAAGACAGTCGCTGCGGTCGCAAGAAAGATAACGATGAATGCGATACTGAA
>JAZDOW010000021.1:0-15149 GCA_043798185.1 Pseudomonadota bacterium
TATGGCGGAGGAGCAGGGATTCGAACCCTGGGTGGAGTTTCCTCCACAACGGTTTTCGAGACCGTCCCGTTCGGCCGCTCCGGCACTCCTCCGTACGACGGCATTGATACCAATTAATTTTCAGTTCTTCAACAAGATTAAACAGTATCGTCGAGGAAAACCTTGTCTGCCTCAGTTCTGGGAGAAGCTCTTCCCGCCGATGTTTACCCGGCAAAGACACTATCTCTTCGACCAAGTCCCCTAGCAATCCGGTCGCTTGTGGACTGACAGCCACGCCAGTTATTCATAACCCCGCCCTTTGCAAATCTTCTGAAAAACGATATGCTGCATGTAGTTATACTCACACTCCTCAAACACCTTGGGTCACTTAAAAAATATTTACATATCTCTTGGGATGAAATTTTCAGTGAAACTGACTCATCTCCCAACGAGCATCGTACAGAATCCCGTTCATAGGGACTATTGGATAGAGGGCACAACATTGGAAAACCACGCAATGAAGGACCTGATCAAGGAACAGATCCACCTGCCATCTCCACCGGCTATCGCCGTCAAGATTCTCAATACTGTTCAGAACACCGAATGTTCGATGGAGGATCTTGAGACGATAATCTCGGCCGACCCGGCACTTGCCGGCAAGCTGCTGCGCATTGCCAATTCGGCGATCTATGCCCTGCCCAACAAAATAGGCAACATTAATCGAGCACTCTCCATCCTCGGCACCAACCTGATAAAGAACATCGCTCTTTCCTTTGTTATTATCGGAGAACTTCGTGGGGAAACTAATTCTTCCTTTGATTTTGATTACTTCTGGCGACGATCGGTGACAGCTGCGGTGGCGGCGGAACTGACGATGAAACTCATCAATAAAAAAGATGATGATATCTTTGTTGCCGGTCTCCTGCAAGATATCGGGGTTCTGGTCCTCTTTCTTACCAAGGGAAAGGAATACTGCACTATCTTGAGACACTCCATAGCCAATGAGGGCAAAAGCCTTGCCTTGAAGGAAAAAGAGCTTTTCCGGTACGATCACCAACAAGTCGGCTGTATGGTTCTTGAAGACTGGAACATCCCCGAATCGATCACCATTCCGACACGCTACCATCATGAACCCGATCTCGCTCCGGATAAGCATCACCAGAATGCCCTGGTGCTGAAAATCGCCGACCTGTTGTCTACCATCTGCAACAACACCACACAAACAGCCGACTACGTCCAAATACTCCAGGAGAGAATGTTAGCATCTTTTGGCATTCAACCGGAGCAGAGCCGCAAACTTCTCGATGAAGTCGCCCGGAAAAGTATCGATGTCCTGCAAATCTTTGAAATTGATCCTGGGCAGATAAGGCCGTATTCGCAATTGCTGCAGGAGGCCAACCATGAGCTCGGTCGTTTGAATTTCTCTTATGAACAACTGGTGCTGGCCCTGAAAGAGGCAAAAGACAAATCGGAACTCTTCGCCAGGGAACTCAGGGAGGCCAACAGCAGACTCGAGCTGATGGCTTTTCGCGACGGTCTAACCAATCTCCATAACCACCGTTTTTTTCAGGAAAACCTTCAGCGGGAAATGGCCCGCACCAAACGGTATGGTCATCCCTTGGGTCTTATCATGTTCGATATCGATTTTTTCAAGGATGTCAACGATGCCCATGGCCATCCTGCCGGCGATCAGGTTTTGATCAATCTCGCCAATGCCGTTGTCAGCGCAGTACGACCCAGCGATATAATTTCCCGATACGGCGGGGAGGAATTTACCGTTATTTTACCGGAGACGGACCGCATCGGCATGAGAGTCTTCGCCGAAAGGTTGAGACGCTGTGCCTCGGCTGTGACCACCGTTTATAACGGGCACCCCATCAAGGTCACTATCAGCATCGGTGGCGTGCAATACTTGCAGAAAGACAGCATCACCCAGCATGAGCTGATTCAAGCAGCCGACAAGGGCCTGTATCTGTCGAAAAAAAATGGCCGCAATCGGGTAACCATCATAACCCAAGACTCAAGCAGCCAATAAAACCACAACGAAGATTCGGCCGCCAAGAAACTTGCGGCTCCTCCGTTCAACCCTTTGACAGCCAATTATGACCTGCAATAACCGTCTTTTACTTTTTACCAGGTACCCGGAGGTTGGTCGGACCAAAACCCGACTTATACCGGCCCTCGGGGCCGAGGCTGCCGCCAGGCTGCAATGGGTATTGACCGAAAGAATTATAAGGCAAGCAAAAAGCCTGGCTGAAGAATACGGCATCCCGACGACTGTTCACTATTCCGGCGGCAGCAAAGAGGATATGGCCTCTTGGCTTGGGCCGCTTACCTATGTGGTCCAGGCTCAAGGCGATCTCGGGCTGCGCATGCAGAAGGCCTTTACCCACACTTTTGCCGAGGGGACAGAGAGTGCCGTGCTCATCGGCAGCGATATCCCGGACATCAGTGTGCCCTTGCTGACCGAAGCCTTCGCCGCTCTGCTAAACGCAAAGGCAGTTATTGGCCCGAGCCACGACGGTGGTTATTACCTCATCGGTTTGCGAAGCGATGGTGCCAGGGCGCTGTATCCCTTGCTGTTTGAAGAGATGGTCTGGTCGACTCCCACAGTCTTTGCCCAGACCCTCGAACGTCTGAATACAACTGGCGCTTCTATAGCCGTTCTGCCGACCCTGCGCGATATCGACCTGCCGGATGACCTCCAATTCGCCCAGGAGAAAGGTCTGTTATAAACCTGCCGTTTCGATCACTATCTCGACACCTTTCTTTAACAGATTGATTTGCAAATCCTTAGTAGAGGTGTATGAATAGAAAAAGCTTTTCGGCTACCCGACCCAACGGAGAAAAACCCTTTGTTTGCCATAAATATATGGAATCGCCCATGACCGCAAATCACTACGACTTCATCATTATCGGCACCGGTCCCGCGGGACTGGCAGCAGCAATGACTACCGCTAAATCCGGCAAAAAAGTCCTGGTTCTGGAAAAGGAAGGCTCCCTCGGCGGCGTCTGCGTCAATACCGGCACCTTTCCCAGTAAAACCCTGCGGGAAGCTGTTCTCTACCTCACCGACCACCTGAAACGCAAGGTTTTTGAGGACGATTCTTCCTCCATCCGGGATGCGGAAATCTCCATGGAGAAGCTGAAACATCGCCTGCAGAATGTTCGCATCGAGGAACAGGCGATCATCACCTGCCAGCTCGAACGTAATGGAATCAAGCTGATCCGCGGTGCGGCCCGCTTTGTCGACGAACACACCATCGTCGTCAAGAGCCTGGCGGAAGGCAAAGAGATTGAAGCAACCGGCGAACGGTTCATCATCGCCACCGGCTCGCACCCCCGCAATCCGCCCGATATCCCCTTTAATGACGAGACTATTCTCGACTCGACCTCTATTCTCAGTATAAAAAAAATCCCAAGGAGCATGATTATCCTTGGCGGCGGGGTCATCGGTTCCGAATATGCCACCATTTTCGCCGCCCTCGGGGTGAAGGTCACTCTGCTCGATCGTGGCGACAAGCTACTGAAATTTCTCGACTATGAAATTATCGCCGAGCTGCAGAAGAATTTTCCCGGCGGCAATATCGACTATATCAACAACTGCGGCAACTTTAAGATTGAGAAGTGCGACCTGGGCGCCAAGGTGACCCTGGACGGCGATAAAACCTTTCAGGCCGAGTGTCTCTTTTTCGCCCTCGGCCGCGAGGCCAACACCCTCGGTCTCGATATCGAGAAAGCCGGTGTGGAACTGAATGAACATCACTACATCGAAGTCAACGAGCTCTTCCAGACTACAGCGCCGAACATCTATGCAGTCGGCGACGTCATCGGCTGGCCGAGCCTGGCCTCCACCTCCATTGTCCAAGGTCGCCTGGCCGCCCTGAACGGCTTGAAAACACGGGTGGAATCGTTTCCGAAGATCTTTCCCTTCGGCGTCTACACTATTCCAGAGATCTCCTTTGTCGGCATAACCGAGGAAGAGGCCAGAGCCCGGGATTACAAGATCGTCATCGGCCGCTGCCGCTACCACGAACTGCCGCGCGGCCAGATCTCCGGCGAATGCGAGGGTATGCTGAAGATGATCGTCCACCGCGACACCCGGGAGATTCTCGGTGTGCATATCATCGGCGGCGGAGCCACGGAGGTTATCCATATCGCCCAGATGGCTCTGCTCTACAATGCGAAAATCGATGTCTTCATCGATAACATCTTCAATTTCCCGACCTATTCCGAGGCCTTGAAGATCGCTGCACTCTCCGCCTCAAACCATATTCAAGAGGGGGACCGTCAGGAGGACGAAGCCTGCCAAAGGCGCAAATGACCAATCTTCGGGCCTACCTTGCCTGTGTCTTCATTGTTTGCGCCTGGTCCGGCTGGATAACCATCTCCCGCTACGGTGTCCACTCCAACCTGCAGCCGGCGGATATTACCCTGATCAGGTATGCGACGGCACTGCTCTGCGTCTCGCCGCTGGTCATTCGCCATCGCTGGTCAAGGTTTAAACTGCACCAGTACCTAGTCATGGCCCTCGGCATCGGCTTTCCCTACACCATGGTCAGCTTTTACGGCCTGAAAGAGTTGAAGGCGGCCCATGCCGGCGTCTTGGTCAACGGTATGCTGCCCGTTTTGGGTGCGGCGGCTGCCTGGTTTATCCTCCGGCAGCGCGTCTCGGTTCTGCGCTACGCGGCGATTGCCCTGATCTTTATCGCCAACTTCGTCATGGCCGGAGGCGATACCTTCTCAACCGACCATTTCTACGGCATCCTCCTCCTGCTCAGCGCTGCAGTTTTTTATACCGCCCATATGATCGCCGTGCGACTCTGGCACTTCGAGTGGCGGGATGTGCTGGTTGCCGTGCCGGTGGTCAATACCGTTCTTTTCCTGCCACTGTGGTTCATCTTTCCTACATCCCTCGGCAGGGCCGGTATCGGGGAAATCCTCAGCCAGGCGGTATATCAGGGAATCATTGTCAATATCGCCGCCCTGATATGCTCGACCTACGCCATCGCCCGCATCGGCACCATCACCGTCTCCATCTTTATGTCTTTTGTCCCTGTCGGCACCGCTCTTCTGGCCTGGCTGCTTCTCGGGGAGTCGTTGAACGGATGGGAACTCTGCGGCATTACCGGCTGCTCCCTCGGGCTCTTTATCTATGCCTGGGGCCAGATCATGGAAAACCGCAAACGTATTCTGAATTGATGGTTAACGTCCCACACTAAAAAGAAAAAAGACGACGGATGAGCGCAGCGGTGTCGCGCTGGTCCTGGCGGCTGAGACCCGCTTCTTCGGCGGCCTTGATTGCTGCTTCATACACCGCCGGAGTGATGCGGTCGCAGGTATCGTCCCGACCGGACAATGCACCGCAAGACCGGTACTGGTCCATGATATTCACATAGCAGTGCGGCGAGATTTCTTTCGCCAGAAAATTAAAAATTGCCTGCGCCTCCGCCAGACCATCCGGCATAAGGAGGTGGCGAACCAGAAGGCCACGCTCGGCAAGTCCATCCTGGCCGATGTGCAAATCGCCTGCCTGACGCTGCATCTCCCCCACCGCTGCCCGCATTTTCTCAGGATAATCGACGGCGGCGGCGTATCGCCTGCCGGACTCAGGCTCCCAGAATTTTGCGTCGGGCATATAGATATCGATAATTCCGTCCAACAGCTCCAGGGTTTCAACCTGATCATATCCACTGCAGTTATAGACAAGCGGCACCCGGAGCCCGGTTGCAATGGCTTCCGGCAGGGCGGCGAGAATCTGTGGCACAACATGACTCGGGGTGACGAAATTGATGTTATGGCAGCCCATCTCCTGCAGTTCCACCATGATCGCCGCCAGCTCCCGGCTCTCAACCTCCTGGCAATCCCGGTCTTCCCGATGGCTTATGGCATAGTTTTGACAGAAGCTGCAAAGCAGATTGCAGCCGCAGAAAAAGATCGTCCCCGAACCGCCAGTGCCGACCAAAACGCTCTCTTCGCCAAAGTGCGGGCCATAACTCGCCACCTCGGCCCAAGCCCCGATTCGGCAATAGCCCCGTTCACCTGCCAGACGATCAACGCCACATTGTCGGGGGCAGAGGGTGCAAGAGCTAAGAAGCTTTTGGCTCTCGATAAGCCTACTTGCCAGAAGGCCGGTGTGATGTGCTTGCAGGTATCTTGCTTTCATCGCCATGGTCACCTAAAGTAATCTCAGTGTTTCCCACAGGAACAGTGGTCCGACTGGCTCTGCTGCTCAATAACTCCAAATTCTCCAGGCGAGTTCCCTGGAAAACGCTCAGTTCCTTACTTTAATTATTAACCCGTTTGCCGATGATGGAAAGACTGTATTCCTTGTCATCCATTTCAGCTATATTGGGGAGTTTACCCCATTCTTCAAACCCAAAGGACTTGAATAACCTTATACTCGGAATATTATGGGAAAAAATAAAACAAATTACTGATTTTATTTCAAGTTGTTTTGTCAATTCCAAGGATTCGGACAAAAGTGATCTCCCCAACCCTTTCTTTCTGTATTCTGGGGCAATATATATACTGATTTCAGCTGTATGATCATAAGCAGGTCGACCATAGAATGACTGAAAGCTCACCCAGGCGACGACTCTCCCTTTATCTTCATGAACTAATAAGGGCCGCCTCCGGGGGTCATGTTGCCTAAACCATTCCATCCTTGATTCTACAGATGCTTCCGTTGTATCTGCCGTAGACTGTCGTGTTGATACAGTTGAGTTGTATATAGCGACTATATCTTTTAAATCATTCTCTGTGGCAATTCTCATTGTATGTCTCGGAACATTGATTAAGTGGGAGCTGCAAGCACATTCAACATCAATTTTTGAAAAAAGCAACCTCCATCAGCCGACTTCAAACCATCATCCGACAATCGTCGTCATCGCTTTTACGGCTGTATCGATATCGTTCTCGGTGGTAAAGGGGCCGAGGCTAAAACGGACCATACCGCCCTCAAAGGTACCGAAATCTTTATGGACCAGGGGTGCGCACAGCAGACCGGTGCGAACGGCGATATCAAAATCACCGTCAAGTATAGCACCGACATCAGCTGCAGCAATGCCATCGACAGTGCAACCCAGAACCGGCAGATGATTAATTGCATCGTCAGCCCCATAAAGCCACACCCGCGATAATCGTTGAAGCCCGCTCTGCAATTGTCCTAACAGCTGCATTTCGCTGGAGAAGAGCGAGTCGAGACGACCTTCAACAAAGTCGAGGCTTTCCGACAGGCCAAGAATACCGAAAAGATTGATGGTCCCGGCCTCAAGACGGCTGGGATAAAGGAGCGGCTGCAAAGGATTGCCGGAATCGATACCAGTACCGCCGAAGCGGCTTGGGAGCGGGTGAAGATCCGGGGCAAGCACCAGACCGCCGATACCGGTCGGACCGAGCAGGGATTTGTGACCAGTGAAGGCAAGGCCCTGTACCCCCCATTCTCGCATCTTTATCGGGATACAACCGGCGGTTTGCGCCGCATCGATAATGAGCGGAACTCCATGCAGGCGGCAGATGGCACCGATCTCGGCCACCGGCTGAATGGTGCCGACAACATTTGAGGCATGGGTGATTATAACCAAACGAGTTGCCGGGCCGAGGCGCGCGGTAACCTGTGACGGTTCTATAAATCCCTTACCGTTAAAGGGCAGCAGATCGAGACTGATGATACCCTGCTGCTCGAGATGATGGAGGGGCCGCAGCACGGAATTATGCTCGAGACGTGAGCTGATGACATGGTCACCCGGTCGGGCCAGACCGAGGATCAAGGTATTCAGGGCATCGGTGGCATTGGCGGCAAAGCAGACCTGGGCGTTTTCCCCTGCCCCAAAGAAGCGGGCAAGCCTTTGCCGTACTGCCGAGACCTCAGCCTCCGCCTGTATTGCCCGATCATACCCGCCGCGGCCGGGCGATGCGCCAAGGTCAAGATACCGTTCAAGGGCCCGGCGCAAACAGTCAGCAGGTTTTGGAAAGGAGGTCGCGGCATTATCAAGATAGATCATCCTGATCCCTCTTAACTGCAGGTTTTCGGGTTAGGCAGGCCGGCCAACCGCCGCGCCCCATTTTTAATGCCGCCGGGAAAGAGCTTTTCCAGCTCAAGAAGAGACATCCCCGTACCCTTCCTGAGCTGGTTATTGAGTGGTGCCCTGCCGTGGCCGGAATAAAACTCGCGGAGAAAACGGACAACCCGCCAGTGTTTGTCGGAAAATTCGGCAAGTCCACTTTCCCCGGCCAAGAGGGTGCAGATCTCTTCGTCCCAATCGATGAAATCGTTTAAAAAACCCTCGCTATCAAAGACGATCCGCCGTTGCCCAAAGCTCCGGACAACAGGTTGCATATCGGTTGCGAAATCGGCCACTTACGGACTACGCCTTCGTTGCCAGAGCGGCTTTCACCTTGTCGGGCGTTGCCGGCAGGTCGCAGATCCAGACGCCTACGGCATTGTTGATGGCATTGATGACCGCCGGTGCGGTCGGCACCATACACATCTCGCCGATACCGGTAACCCCGAGGGGACCTTTTGGCCTTGGAGTTTCACGGATGATGGTCTCCATTTTAAAGTGTTCCTTAATAGACGGGAATTTAAACGTCACCCAGTCCTTAGTCTTGCCGGCAATATACTCTTCCCTGAGGGCAAAACCAACTCCCATATCCATGCCGCCTTCCAGCTGACCGGTAAGATTCTGGGGATTGATGACCGGGCCGGCATCGACGGCGGTGGTCATCTTCAGCACCTTCACCTTGCCGGTCTCGGTGTCGACCTCGAGTTCCGCCAGTTGTACGGCATGCACCTGCGACTCAAAGGACGGCCCCTGCCCGGTATTTGGATCAAGAGGACCTGCATCCTCATTCATCTTGCGACCAAGATAGCGCCTGCTTTTTCCGGCAGACTCAAGTTCGGCCCCGGTTCTGGCCCCCACCTCGAGCATCGCCGCTTTGAGCTGAGTGAGGGCATCGATCAGGGCATTGCCGATCATATAGGTTATCCTGCTGCCGGCCGCCGGGCCGCTGGCCGCGGTACTATCGGTATCGCGGGTATGGAGGCGGATACGATCCATGGCAAGGCCCATAAACTCGGCGGTCAGCTGACTGAGCATCGAATCGTTGCCCTCACCAGGATCGGCTGCCGCCGCATAGACGCTGATACCGCCGTCGTCGTCAAGCTCGACCGAGGCAACCGACACATCGCCCGGGCCGCCGATGCCAAAGGCGCCGGCAGCAAGACCGACACCGCGGCGGACCTTGCCCTCACGGAAAGGGGCTGCATCGCCCACCGCCCGCTGGTAATGCGGCCGCATCGCTTCCAAAAGTTCCGGGAACGGCCATTCGGTAACCGTCCGACCGGTCGACTTGCTCTGTCCTGCCTTCAGGGAATTGCGCAGGCGAAAATCGAGGGGATCAATACCCATCTTTTCGGCCAGCATGTCCATGGCGCATTCCAAAGCGAAATTGGCCTGGGGCGGACCGGCACCCCGGGCGGCGCTGCCCCAGGGATTATTGGTGTAAACGAGACGGCCTCGGGCGTCGACGTTGGGGATATTATACGAACCGGACAGCATCAATAAAGCCCGATGGACGACAACATGGCCGATCGAATAATAGGCACCTTTATCGACCACGAAGTCGTTGCAGTAGGCAGTAAGAAACCCTTCCTTATCCGCCGCCAGTTTGACATCAAGGGCAAACGAATGGCGCTTCGAGGTCATCTGCATGCTTTCGGCGAGGCTTGGGATATAACGGACCGCCCGGCGGAAATGGAGCGCCGCAGCCGCAGCAATACCCTCCGAGATGACATCGATTTTAATGCCGAACTGGCCGCCGGAATAGGCCTCGACATACTTCATATTCTCCCAGCCGATGGCTGCCTGGAGCATGGCCAGGTGGAAGTGGATATTAATGCTCCGACCGATAACGACCAGTTTATACCGCAAGGGCATAAGTTTCGTTTGAGCAGACAAGCTGCTCAACTCAGCTATATCCTCTTCCCCGGCATCCTCGTCTTTCTCCCAGTAGGCGATGGTCGCCTCCGGTTCAAGGGGGGCCTGGTGGTTGATCTGGGTCTTGAACTGTGCCTCTACGATCGCCGCCGATCCCCGCAGGGCGGCAGCGGCATCGCCTTTGATTTGCGGCTGGTTGTAACAGAGATTGGGGAAGTCGTCATGAAGCTGGACCGCACCTTCGGCAAGTGAGGTCTTCGGGCTGTCGAGCACCGGCAAGGGCGCAAGTTCCACCTTGATCGTGGCGAGGGCGGCCTCGGCCTGAGCCCTGGTCTCGGCGGCCACCGCCAGGATCGGATCGCCGATGTACCGTACCTTTTCGCGACAGAGCACCGGTCGATCGGCCACCAGGTATTTCAGGGTATTGGTGCCTTTAATGTCGGCGGCAGTCAGTACTCCGACGACACCGGGCATGGTAGTCGCAGTGGTACTGTCGATGGAAACGATTCGGGCGTGGGAAACAGTGCTCCGCAGCACCGCCAGTTCCAGCGCCCCCCGCAGGCGAAAATCGGCGGTGAAATGGGCGGTGCCGCAGGCCTTGGCCATTGCCGAGGGCCGGGGATGGGAAACACCCAAACCACCTTGATCCGGCAGAGGTTTGAGACTCTCCGGGCTCAGTTCGCCACGGATGAAGCGGCCGGCCAGCTGCACCGCCTCGATGATCTTGGTATAGCCGGTGCAGCGGCACAAATTGCCGCGCAAAGCCTTGATTATTTCCTCTTCGGTCGGAGCGGCATTGCCATCAAGCAGGGCCTTTGCCGCCATGATCATCCCCGGAGTGCAGAAGCCGCACTGGATGGCCCCGGAGAGGACAAATGCCTCCTGGATGAGGTGGGGGTTTTCCGGTGTGCCCAAGCCTTCGACGGTAACAACCTCTGCGCCGTCAAGATCGGCGATGCGGGCAAGACAGGAACGCACCGCCTTCTTGTTGACAATAACCATACATGCACCACACTGGCCCTTACGGTCGCAGGACTGCTTGGCACCGGTCAACCGCAGATCCTCGCGCAGCAGATCGAGCAAGGCTGTCTTCGGCTCGGCTATCCATTCATGCCAGGTGCCGTTGATTGAGATTCGAACTTTTTTCATTGTATCTCCAAGTAATAGGGGGTGAAGCACGCTCATATTGCCGAGAGACCAGCCCTGACGATGGCAAGCCCCTTTTCAAGCTGTTCATCGGTTATCACCAGCGGCATGAGAAACCTGATGATGTTGCCGTAGGCACCGCAGGCGAGGATGATCAGTCCCCGATCAAAGCAAAATTTCACCAAGGCCTTGGTTTGTGCTGCTGCCGGCTCCTTGGTTGTGCGATCTTTCACCAGCTCCATGGCGATCATCGGCCCAAGTCCGCGTACATCACCGATAATTGCATGCTCTTTTTGCATACCTCGCAGGGCTTCCTGCAGACTGTTACCCAGTTTTTTGCCCCTTTCCAGGAGATTTTCCTCGGCAAAAATATCAAAGACCGCAAGAGCTGCGGCACAGGCCAGGGGATTGCCGTTATAGGTGCCGCCGATACCGGAGGCGTGAACGCTGTCCATGATTTCCTTTCTACCGACCACGGCGCTGAGCGGCATACCGGCCGCCAGACTCTTGGCGACGGTGGTCAGATCGGCGGCGACGCCGTATTGCTCCATGGCAAACATCGTCCCGGTGCGGCCGATGCCGCTCTGCACCTCATCTGCGATGAGGAGAATGTTGTTGGCCTGGCAGATGGCCTGCAGTTTCTTGAAATACTCGGGTGGCGGGGCGACAAAACCACCCTCGCCCTGCACCGGCTCAAAAATGATCGCCGCAGTCTGCTCGGCCGGCACATAATTGACGAAGAAATCCTCCAGACGATCGGCACATGCAACCCCGCAACCAGGGTATTGCAGACTATAAGGGCAGCGGTAGCAGTTGGCAAACGGCATCCGATACACCTCCGGAGCAAAGGGACCAAGACCGAGTTTATAGGGTTTGACCTTCGAAGTCAGGGTCATACACATCAGGGTCCGGCCGTGAAAACCGTTTTCAAAGGCGATGATCGCCGGTTTCTTAGTGTAATAACGGGCGATTTTTATCGCATTTTCGACCGCTTCTGCCCCGCTGTTGGCAAACATCGCCGCCTTCGGGAAATCTCCGGGAACCGCGGCGCAGAGTTTTTCCGCCAGCCGGACCGGTCCCTCGTAGGGGGTCACCATGAAACAGGTGTGAGTGAATTTTTCTGCCTGATCCTTGATGGCCTGGACCACTTTCGGATGAGAGTGGCCGACGTTCATCACCGCAATGCCGCCACCGAAATCGATATACTCATTACCTTCGACATCGGTGAGAATGGCGCCCTTGGCATGGACGATATACCGGTCGGTGCCGCTGACATTGCCCTTGGCGATAACGGTATTGCGACGTTCATGCAGACTGCTGTTTGTTTGTGTGGAGTTCATGTTCTTCCTCTTCTGTCTAAAGTTAAGCTTCTTCCCTGGTGCCGTGATACACCATTGAGGAGGCGATTTCGCTGGCGAGAATGGCGAATTTTATCTTTTCCGGCAATCGCCCGATCCTGTCACGGAAGGGACTATCACTCTTCGTCAGCATTCCGGGCAGGTGATCGAGAATGGCCTGGCGATAGAGGGGCTGGTCACAAACCTCCGGATGCTCCCGAAAATAAGCAAACAGGCGGGCGTAGCAGTCATTAATTTCTCTGCTGATATCATTGGAGATATCGGTATAGAGAAGTTTTCCGTTCGCCTCGCGGTGCCGGTTGAGGATGGTCATGGCCTCTTCCCCCGCCCGTTTTTCGAGGATCCCTACAACATCCGCAACATACTCCGGCTTACCTGCAAGAAACTCCTCCTCGGTCAGCAAAAGATTGGCAATGATCTCATATGATGATGAAATAACGCCGCATTTATTGGCAGAGGCATCGCGCATGAGGATAATCCCGCCCTCCTGCAGACCCTTTCGCGCCTCCGGGGTGATAAAGGAATTTGCCCCCTCGACAATAACCCGGCAGGACGGTGCCCCCTCTTTCGTAAAAAAGCTTCGCCAGTTGGTGCTATCGATCGTTTCCGGCCGACCTCCCGCCGGAATGAAGAGATCCGCCGGAACGGTGAAGATGAGAGCATTGTACTCTTTATAAAATTCATCGTTGGAGATCCACTCTTCCACCAGACCTTCCGGTGTCCGAACGACCTTTTTAAACAGCTCCTGCATGCCTTGCCGCCTGGTGACGGTGCGATAGAGGAGAAAGCCGCCAAGGTGCAGGGCCGCCGGGTTAAAGGCTGCGACATCGTCTTTCAAGACGATAGCCCGCAGGGCCGCATGGTCGGCACCCTGCGGATCGAAAAGAGCCGCCGAGCCGTCAAGAATGAGGGGAATCCGCACCTTGGCGCAACGATTGAGAAGGATGGCCAGACAATTGCCGGCCACATCGCCGTTCGGACCGCCGGTAAAAATAACTCTGAACGAATCGCGTGTTATATCAATGCCGAGCGTCGCCAGGGAAACCTCGGCGAAACGAATGACTCCGGTTGAGGTCACCCCGTATTCCTTATGGTTGATTCCCACCTTTTTACTCGACATAATCCCGGCACCGAGGATATAGCCACGGCGCACCGCCTCACGGGCCACCAGCTCGATCATCGAGTCGTGCATATTCTCGTCCGGTCCGAGTTCAATCGGCTCTTCCTCGCCGTAGTAATCGACGATCCGCGGGTCGGCTGCCTTGCCACCTGTGGTGATGAAGAGATCGAGAAAACCGCTGATCAGAGCATACTGGAGGAGATGCAGCTGATGCAGTAATCGCTTCCCATCAATGCCCTCCTCCGCCTTCAGAACCGCCACCATCTTCGAGCCGCCCTCATAGATATCCTTGTTTTTCAAATGCTGAGTGTGGGCCAGGACATAGGTCTCCTTAAAGAGGGAATTGGCAGCGGTAACGTAATCGTCACGGCCCTGGGTAAGAATTGTTCGCCAGCCACCCCGAGCGATATCGGAAAAGCCGATATGGTACGCCGAACCCGACCTGCTGGAAAAATAGGCGATGCGAAAAGGTTTATCAATCGGCAGATCGCCGGTAAATTCACTGCCGAGTTTGCCAAGATAGTTTGGGTCGAGGCGAAAGGCCAGGGCGCGCTTCTCGGCGATGAAGAAGTTGGTCTTCAGGGTATGGGTGATAAAGAGGAGACAGCAGCGAAAAATGGTGCGCCGGAATTGATCAAGAAAGCGGCGACCGGTGGTGAAATTTTCGACCAGCTCAGTTGTCGCACGGTGAGCGTTTTTATAGTCACTGTCGCGGTTCGGCAACTCAGGATCGAAGCGGACATGGAACAAACGCACCAACTGCAAGGTCAATTCCGGGTGGTTATGGAAGGCCCTCGACACTCCCTCCAAATCGAAACTGTCCGGATGGGCATGGGCTAGGTTGGTATGGCAGAAACCAATAAAAGCTCGAATCAACGTTGCATCGGGACCGGAGGCAATGCCACCGACGACAAATCTCTCATAGGAGAGCGAGGTCATCGGCATGAGGAGAGAGGTATACATCTCGGCTCGCAACTCGGCAAAAGAGGGTGAGTTTTTCTCAACCAACGCCCCCTGCGCCGTCGACACATAAAAGGTCGCGAGAAGATATGGCTGCTCTTCGTCACGGAGAGTAAGGCAATACGCCCGATGGACCTGCAAACCCAGGCGGCGAAAGACCTCGAAAATCTGGATAAGAAAGCCCCTGTCCGGTGGATTGGCAACACCGAACAGCACTCGTGACTCCGGCACATCCGCTACCCCGGCACCCTTTTCCACATCGAAAAACACCCCACCAAGAGAGCGGCACAGAGCGAATAGCCGAAGCAGTCGAGCGATCCGTGGCGGAGGTGAGGTACGGACATATTTTTTATTGTTTGCCCATAGCAGGGCCAGGAGCTCCGAGACATCACCGGTGGAAAAGTCACCATACTGTGCGGCCATCTCGTCCTGCACCGCCTGGACAATTCCGGGTGGAATATTTTCTTTGTCGGTAGCTTCAACGCCATCTTCACCCGGACAGGTGAAGTCACATTCCAACACCTCAAGGGGAAAATCCGTGCCGGGGAGATGTCCGTAGGAAGTATGCAATTGGGCATAAGCAATAGGCTTTTCAGGCAAAGAACGAAGGGCAGAATACAACGCCCCCTCCACTCCCAGTTGGGC
>JAZDOW010000041.1:0-40913 GCA_043798185.1 Pseudomonadota bacterium
ATACTTGAGAAGCCGGATGGTTACGGCAAGCGGATTGGCGATTGCGGTGATACCATAGAAATGTTTTTATCAATCCGCGGTGGGCAAGTGCAGATGGTCACCTTTAAGGTTGAAGGATGTGCCAATACCGTAGCCTGCGGCAACACCGTCTCGTACCTGATGGAGGGGCGAACCCTTGCAGATGGGTGGGAACTCACCCCGGAAAATGTTATTCATTACCTGGAAACCCTTGAGACCGACCACCATCACTGCGCCGAACTGGCGGTCGGGGCATTTTATAACGCCTTAGCCGATTTCAACCACCGGCAGCAGGAGGCGTGGAAAAAACCGTATTTGCCCTGATAACCGAATCTTCTCCGCAACAAACCAGCTATCTCCAGACACTCTCCCTTCTTTGGTCAAAGAGGAGAGAGTGTTGCCAAAAAAATCTCAATAAACAGTATCGGCCGAGTCAAGAATCGCCTTATCGACACTCAACCCCATTCGCTCCGCTGCCTTGGGATTAATATGGAATGAAAGATTTTTTTGGAACTCGACCGGCAGGGACTCGGGCTTGGCACCCGCCAGAATCTTTCTGGCCATGGCGCCGGTCTGCTTGCCGTGCAGGTAGTAATCAAAACCCATGGCGGCAATTGCCCCCCGCTTGACCGAATCGGTATCGGCACTAAAAAGCGGCAATTGGGTCCGCTCACAGATTTTGATCACCGCTTCCAAGGCCGAAACCACGGTATTATCAGTCGGCACGAACAGGGCATCAACCTTACCGATGAGACTCTGCGCCGCCTGATAAACATCGGCGGAGTTGGTAACCGGTCCCTCCAAAATGGTGATATTCATCTTTGCCGCAGCCTCTTTCAGGCGCTTGACATTCGACACCGAGTTAACCTCGCCGCTGTTGTACAAAACACCGAGTTTTGCAAGTTTCGGCAGGAACCGGCGCAGCATCTCAAGATGTTTTTCCATCGGCATCTGGTTGGAAACCCCGGTAATATTGGGGCCGGGGTGCATATAATCCTTAACCAGACCAGCTGCCAGGGGATCGGTAATGGCGGTAAAGAGCATCGGAGTATGCGCCAGTTGCGGCGCTTTGTCATAGGCTTTGGCACAGGCCTGGGCAGTCGGGGTGGCAATGGCCACGATGAGATCCGGTGCATCGGCGGCGATCTGGGTTGCTATCTGACCGGCAGTACCCATATTGCCATTGGCATTGTAATCCTTATATTCGACAACAACGCCATTTTCCTGCAGATCATCCTTAAAGCCTTTCATCACCGCATTCAGGGCCGGATGTTCGACAAACTGGCTGATGGAAATCCGCACCGGCGCTGCATTGGCTAGAGTTGTCGTCGCCAGGAAGGCTACGGCCAGAAACACTTTGACAATTCTCTTCATTTTCTTCCTCTCGTCGGTTAACTTGGGTTTTTTACCACTGCCATACACTACAATCCTGTTGACCTTTCTAGAAGATTATGCGAATTGCTTCAAGGAAATAGCGATTTCCCTCGCCACCATTGCTTTAATTCTGTAACCCAAAGGAAAGATAATGACTGGAGAACCTGTTTCCCTTTTTATCCAATGCCTGGTTGACAGCATGTTTCCTGAAGTGGGTGAGGCTATGGTTGCCGTTTTCGATCGGCTCTCCATTCCGCTTTCCTACCCGGAAGGTCAGACCTGCTGCGGACAACCCGCCTATAACAGCGGCTACCGACGCGAGGCTGCAGCCGCTGCCCGGCATTTTATTGAGGTCTTCGAAGAGGCCCATACTATTGTCTGCCCCTCCGGCTCCTGCGTGTATATGGTCCGTCATCATTATCCGGAACTCTTTCCTGATGAGCCGGTCATGGCGGAAAGAGCGAGAGCCATTGGTGCCAAGACCTTCGAATTCACCGAATATCTGGTCGATGTCCTCGGGATCACCGATGTTATGGCCGAATTTCCCGGCACGGTCACCTATCACGATTCCTGTCATCTCAACCGTGGGCTCGGCATTGCCCGCCAGCCTCGGATGCTCCTTGAAGCAGTTCGAGGGCTTGAACTTATTGAAATGCGAGACAGCGATACCTGCTGCGGCTTCGGCGGCACCTTCAGCGTCAATTATCCGGAAATAAGCGTTGCCATGGTCGACGAAAAAATCACCAATATCCTGGCCACCGGCGCAGAGGCCGTTGTCGGCTGCGATATCAGTTGTTTGATGAATATCCTCGGCCGCCTGTCACGACGAGAAGAAAAGGTGAAGGTCCTGCATATTGCCCAGATACTTGCCGGAGTTTCGGGAGGTAAAAAATGAGCACATCGCCCCCTTCAACATATCGTACTGCTGCCATTGCCGGTATTGGGTCGCCACGTCTGCAAAAGAGCCTGCACGGGTTGCAGGACCGTTTTGGTAAAGGCGCCATGGAAATCTGGGCCACTATGGAAGACCAGGAAATGCGCCACCGAGTAAAAGATTCGCGGATGAATACCTTGGCCCATCTGGATATCATCCTCGCCGAGCTAGCGAAAAATATTCGGGCTCGGGGTGGCCATGTCCATTTTGCCGCAACCGCAGAAGATGCCATCGAGTATACCCTGGCCGTGGCCAAGAAGAATAAGGTCAAGCGGGTGGTCAAGGGTAAATCGATGACCTCCATGGAAATAGGCATCGATCCGGCGCTTGAAGAAGCTGGTATTGAAGTCGTCGAAACCGACCTCGGGGAATATATTATTCAGCTGGCGGGCGACAAACCTTCCCATATTATTGCCCCATGCATTCATCTTGACCGCAACCAGATCGGTCAGTTGTTCACGGACAAACTCGGCATCGACTACACCAACGACCCACCAACCCTCACCATGGCCGCTCGTGCAGCCCTGCGTGAAAAAATGCTCGGGGCCGAGATGGGTCTTACCGGCTGCAATCTCGCCTGCGCCGAGACCGGCCAGATCAGCCTGGTCTCCAATGAGGGCAATATCCGTATGGCGACAACCATGCCGCCGGTACTTGTCGCCCTTATGGGGATGGAGCGGGTAGTCGCGACCCTCGACGAACATCGGGAGGCCATCCAGCTCCTCACCCGGGGGGCGGCCCTGCAGAAACTCTCGACCTACGTCAGCTTTCTCGGCGGACCGGCGGCCGCAGGCGATCCCGACGGACCGAAGGAATTTCACCTGGTGATTATCGATAACGGCCGGTCGAAAATCCTCGGCGATCCCGAGTTCCGCGAGGTGCTCGCCTGCATCCGCTGCGGTGCCTGCCTGAATATCTGCCCGGTCTACGGCAAAATCGGCGGTCATGCTTACAATTCCACCTATTGCGGGCCGATAGGCGCGGTGGTCACCCCGCTGCTTGACGGCATCAATAAACACGCCGATCTCTGCAAGGGAGAGACCCTCTGCGGGGCCTGCAAGGATATCTGTCCCGTTGAAAACGACCTGCCGAGGATGCTGGCTGCTTTGCGCCATAAGCTTGCCTACGGCAGCAACCGCTGGAATACCAGACAGCATAGTCCCGCCGAGGCCTATGTTTTTAGTCTCTGGAAACTGCTGGTCAGTAATGTTCATCTTTATCGATTGACACTGCGGCTGGGCCGCTTGCTCCAGCGCCCCTTCGTGCGGAAAAACAAAATGATCAGCAAGATGGCCGGACTTGCCGGCGGCTGGACCGCCGACCGCGATCTGCCGCCCATTGCCAACCGTACCTTCACCGAGCTCTGGAAGGAAAAGTACGCTGCCAACCGACCGACCGAAACTGTCGCGCAAAAGAAGGAGGAGAACATCTGATGGACAGCCAGAACGCATTTTTGCGGACCATCCGCAGCAGCCTCGGTCTTAGTCCCGATGCCGAACGGCCGAAAAGACTCTTCCCCGCTCTCTTTGCCGAAGTCGACACGACTCTCGTCCTCCAGAAGATCAAGGAGCGAACACCACAACAACAGGACGAACTTGTTGCGCTTCTAGAGACCAATGCCCTGGCCTTAGGCATAAAAACCCATATCGCCCGGAGCCATGACGAGGCGGCGGCCATTATCGTCCATCTGGTCAGGACCAAAAATCCCGAGTTTACCCATACCAAGCACATCATTCACCATGATCATCCGGATCTCGCGGTGTTGCAACTCTGGAAACGCTTCAACCGGGAGGGCATTACCGTCCATACAAGCTTTAGCCCCGACCGGCAACTGAGAGAAAAGACCCTTGCCTCCTTTATCGGCATAACCGCCCCGGAGATAGGGGTTGCCGATTCGGCCACCTTGATCCAACTCACCGAACCGGGCTGTCCGCGCTCCACCTCCCTGGTACCCTCCATCCATGTCGCCTTTCTCAGGAAGGAGGATCTTGTGGCCGATCTCCGCGAGGCCTACGCCTTGCTGGGGCAAAAGGAGCGACTGGATAGCTTTGTCTTTATCTCCGGCCCTTCCAAGACCGCCGATATCGAAGCACAAATGGTGCATGGCGCACATGGCCCCCGGGAAGTGCATCTAATTATTTTTTCTCCTTCAATTGCTGAAGAAAAAAGAGCCCCAAACCCACCGGAAATCTTCGAAAACATCCAGGAGGATTGCTAACGATGCAGAAAATTTATATCGGCAAAAACAATCTTGTCACCATTCTCTGCCCACGCTGCGGCAAAGGGAGTGAAATTGACACCACCCCCTACATCCGCTCGCAAAGCTCGGCTCGTATCACCCTGAAATTCAAATGCCCGTCGTGTGATTGCGGCCACAAGAGCTGTAAGGAGTGCAAGGAAAGCAATTGCACCAATGGCAACACCAATGTTTTCCAGCTGGAACGAAGGAAATTTTTCCGGAAAGAAGTCGGCCTTGCCGGAATACTCTTCGACCGGGATGGCAATAAACATCCGATTCACATCCTTGATCTCTCCCGCACCGGGGTAAAGATGACAAGGCTTTCAACCCGACCGATAACCGTGGGTCAGCACCTTGTTATCGAATTCACCCTCGACGATGCCAAACAGTCACAGATCAAAAAGGAAATAATCATCAGGGGCACCGAAGGTAAATTAATAACCGGTGAATTCACCGATATTGAGAGCTACAGCCACGACGACAAGATGATCGGCTTCTATTTGATGAAATGACAAGATAAAGTGATACCCATGAATAAAGATCTAATCGGCAAGACCACCCTCCTCTGTCTGGTGTTTATCATTTCCACCCTTTTCCTCACCATGATTCATCAATTTTTGATGGCTATCTTCATGGCCGGATTATTCTCGGCAATGGTGAGTCCCTTGCATCACCGGTTAACAGCAAAACTGCGCGGCAAAGAGACTCTTGCCTCAATTCTGACGGTCGCCGGCATCGTCCTGCTGGTCCTCACACCTTTGGCTGTGCTCATCACCTTGGTGGTAAGCCAGGCAATCAGTGTCAGTCAGTCGGTCACCCCCTGGGTCCAGGGCTTTATCAAAGAACCTTCCACCCTGACGGCGCTGCTGGAAAAAGTCCCCTACTACGAGGAGATTCTCCCGTACCGCGACATCATCATCCAGAAGGCCGGCGAAATGGTCGGCACGGTTTCAACCTTCCTGATCGATTCGCTTTCTTCTTTTACCAAACTGACCATTGACGCCATCTTTTCGTCGATCGTCATGCTCTACGTGATGTTCTATTTTCTTTCCATGGGTGACGTGCTTCTGCAGAAGATTCTTTATTTTCTTCCTCTAGACGACAGCAACGAACAAAAATTATTGAAGCGTTTTACCTCGGTTGCTCGGGCGACTATAAAGGGAACCCTGATCATCGGTGTTATGCAGGGGGCGATATGCGGAATCGCCTTTGCCATAGCGGGAATCCAAGGGCCGGTTTTCTGGGGTTCGGTAATGGCGGTAATGTCGATCATTCCCGCCTTCGGCACAGCGATCATCTGGCTCCCTGCCCTTATCATCCTTGCCCTGACCGGACACTTTGCCGGGGTGGCGATTCTCGCCGTGCTCTGCGGCGCGGTCGCCGGCAACCTGGACAACGTCCTCCGCCCACGCCTAGTTGGCAAGGATACGGAAATGCATGATCTTTTTGTGCTCTTCGGCACCCTTGGCGGCATCTCGATGTTCGGCCTCCTGGGCATTATTCTCGGCCCGATTGTTGCCGCCCTCTTTATCACCATCTGGGAGATCTACGGCGACGCGTTCAAACACTATCTTCCCAATGTCGAAGTCGTCCTGAAAAAACGCCGGGACGGCGGTCGGGGATGATCGCCATCTTTCTCATTCAACCACGAGACTGCAACCCTTAATGCCTTATCTCCTTCTTGTTCTCACTACTCTGTTCTGGTCCGGAAATTTCGTCATCAGCAGGGGAATGCATGCCGCCATACCGCCCTTCGCCCTTTCTTTCTGGCGCTGGGCTCTGGCCCTCCTGATCCTCAGCTTCTTTGGTCTGCGCCATCTTCTTGCCCAAAAGGAACTCGCCGTACGGCATAAAAAATTTCTGATCATTCAAGGCCTGCTCGGGGTCGCCGGCTTCAACACCTTCATTTATTGTGCGATGCAGACCACCACCGCCATCAATGCCGCACTGGTGAATTCCTGTACACCAATCTTCATTGTTTTGATTTCCTGGGCAAGATTTAATGAGTGCCTCAGCCTGCGACAATGCTTTGGCGTGGCCAGCTCTCTTTGCGGCGTCATGCTCATTATTACTCGCGGCGACCTGACGACTCTTTTTCATCTGCAATTTAACCGCGGCGATATCCTGGTATTTATCGCTGCATGCATTTGGGCCTTTTACTCCGTCAACCTGAAAAAGTACCCGCGAGGTCTGCACCCCTTAGCCTACCAGACGGCCATTGCCATGGTCGGATTAACTACCCTGCTCCCCCTGTATCTTCTGGAGATTGCTTCCGGCAAAACCATGGCGGTTACCGCCGGTACGGTCACAACCATTGTTTATGTAGCTGTTTTTGCATCTGTGCTCGCCTTTATTTTCTGGAACAGGGCAGTAAGTAGTCTGGGGGCAAATATTGCCGGACCCTTCATCCATCTCATGCCGGCCTTCAGCACCATCCTGGCCGTTCTCTTCCTTGGTGAAAGCCTGACCATAAATCACTTCATCGCTATTCTTTTCATCTTTGGCGGAATATTCATAATCACTTTTCGGGCAAAAATCGGTGCCCCCCTGCAGACCAAGGCCACAAAACCATCTATAAGACCCAATATTCACTGACACTTTTTTACTTGCAGTTTTCACCGACGATACTTACATTTCCAGCAAATATTCAAACATCCGTTTGAATATTTGTCTCGTTTACTCCTTCTGTAAAGTTCAGCTCCACCAGGTGTACATTTTGAAAAAAGCTATTAAGATTTTTTGCATTTACCTCGTTACGATCGGTGTTTGTTGCCCCCTGCCATTGCAAGCTCGGGCGGGAGAAACTTTGCTCGGCTTTGCCAAGGCATGGCAAAAAATGACCGCTGACAGCGACACACTGGCCGCAGCACGGGAAACCCTCGATCAGGCAAGACACAAGAGGGATGCTGCCAGGGATCTGTATCTGCCGGAAATTGAAATTTCGGCAAGCTATATGCGCCTTGATGACGAGGTGACCCTTTCCCCCAATGATATTTTGTCAAGCATGCCTGCCGGCGACCGTCTCGCACCTTTTCTTGAACAGATCGGTCGAAGCTATGGCCTTTCCGGTGCAGCTCTCAACACAGCCCTGACCTCGACTATTGCCGAACGTAACAACCGGGCAAGCAGTATTCGCGGATCTTGGCCGATTTATGCCGGCGGGCGGATTGATGCCGCCCAGGATATCGCCGCCGGCCAGGAAAAAGAAGCCGGCAAAAAACTGGAAATGACCGGCCAGGAACAATTTGAAAACCTGGCGCGCTATTATTTCGGTGCTGTGCTGGCAAGCCAAGTGTACCAGACCAAAGGCGAAGTTGCAGAGGGGTTGGCAAAACATTTTGAACATGCCCTTCTTCTGGAACGTCAGGGACAGATCGCCAAAGTCGAGCGTATTCAGGCGGAAGCCGCCTACGACAAAGCCAAGGTCGAGCACCGTAAAGCGGGCCGAGATCTGGAGATAACCAGGATAGCGCTTACCAGACTTTTGAAAATGAGCGAACTCATTGCCCCGGTGGATACCCTCTTTATCAAGGACACCCTGCCACCTCTCCAAACCTTTCTTGAAGATACCCTCGAGAGCGCCCCTGGGCTGAACATCCTCAAAGCCAAGCACGATCAGGCTGCAGGCCTGGTTGCTGTCGAAGAAGGTAAGTACTATCCGACTGTTGCCGTCTTCGGCAACTACAGTCTTTACGAGGAGGACGACTTGGCGAGCAAGATGCTTCCCGATTGGGTCCTCGGTATCGGAATGAAGATACCCCTGCTCGAACGTTCCGGACGATCCGGTAATCTTCAAGCGGCAAAAAGTGTCATCCGCCAGCTCGACTATATAGAGCGCCAGACTCGCAGCGATCTTTCCGTACTTGTCGAGAAGACCTATCGACAGGCCGAGCAGGCTCTCGAAGAATACCAGGGCTTGAGCTCAAGCCTGAAGCTGGCCGAAGAAACCGTCAGCCTGCGCGTTAAATCCTTTGATCAAGGCCTTTCGACCTCTCTTGATGTCGTCGATGCTGAGATGTTTCTCGCCGGGATCAAAACCCAGCGCGCGGGAGCAGTTTACGGCTATGTCCTCGCCCTGGCAAAGCTCCTCGCCATCAGCGGCCGGATGGAAACCTTTTTCAGTTATCAGCTGCCCTAATCCCGATAAACGAAATAGGGATGTGTAACGAAAGGCTGAATGGTCCAGGCTCATTCATTACGACTCCCGAAAACAAGAGGTACCCCAATGCGTTTTCTTAAAATTTTCCTGATCATCGCCATCATTCTTGCCGGGGTGTCCTGGCTGAGTTATTCGTTCTGGCATGCCTACCAGCCACAGCCGATAAAGCTGCAAGGGCAGATTGAGGCCCAACAATACAATATCGCCTCCAAGGTGGCCGGTCGAATAAGCGAGGTCTTTGTTAAAAAAGGCGCCCAAGTAGAGCGAGGTCAGTTGATTTTCACTATTCTCAGTCCGGAAATCGACGCCAAGCTGGCCCAGGCAATGGCCGGCAAGGATGCCGCGGTGGCAGTTGCCGAAGGGGTGAATTCCGGGGCGAGAAAACAGCAGATAGAAGCCGCCAAGGATCAGTGGCAGCAAGCCAAAAGCGCCGCTCTGATGATGGAAAAAACCTTTCGGCGCGTCGACAATCTTTACCGCGATGGCGTGGTGGCCCTGCAGAAACGCGACGAGGCCTCCACCCATTTCCAGGCGGCAACCCATGCAGCTGACGCAGCCTTTCAGATGTTCAAGCTAGCGGAAGAAGGTGCCCGCGAGGAAGAAAAAATGGCTGCGGCAGGCAAAGTGCGAATGGCGGAAGGAGCGGTCGCCGAGGTTGAGGTCTACGCTGCCGAGACCCGCATTGAAAGCTGGCATGATGGCGAGGTCACCCAGATCCTCCTGCAGAGCGGCGAGGTGGCGCCGCAGGGATTTCCGGTAGTAACCGTCATGGATATGAACGATGCCTGGGCGGTCTTCCATGTCCGTGAAGACCGTCTCGCGGAATTTTCCAAAGGCCATGAATTTTATGTGACTATCCCAGCCTTAGCTAACAGTCGCCATCTCTTTCGCGTCAGCCATGTGGCAGTCATGGGAGATTTCGCCACCTGGCGGGCAACAAATGGCAACAAGGGCTTTGACATGCGAAGCTTCGAGGTTGAGGCACGACCGATCCAACCCATTGAAGGACTGCGAGCCGGCATGAGCATCCTGGTACAACCATGACCTCTCCTCAACCTTTTGGCCGATTGGTTGCCGGAGAATGGCGGGCACTGCTGGAGGACCCCTGGCTTTTGAGCCTGGTCAGCTGGATTCCGCCCCTGATCTTCTTCCTTCTCTGGACTATCATGTCGGCGGGAATTGCCAGGGATCTGCCCATCGGTATCGTCGATCTCGATAAGAGCGCGATGTCCCGCACCCTTATCCGCCATTACGATGCCAGTTCGGCTCTTGCCGCAGATAACGCCTACATCGATCCGAGCCAGGGCGCCGCCGCCCTTCGGGCCGGAAAGATCTACGCCTTGGTGATAATCCCGGCAGATCTTGAAAAGATGACCCTCCTTGGCCACCCGCCCCAGGTCAGCGCCTTTGTCAATACCCAGTTTCTCTTGATCGGCAAGATCGTCAACACCGCCCTGCTGCAGGCACAGGGAACCTTCGTCACCAAGATTGAGGTGAGAAAAAATCTGGCAACAGGATCCCCGGTATTTGATCCGGCACTCGCTAGTGCTGTGCCGGTCGGCACCCAGGTTACCCCGCTTTTCAATGTCAGCACCAACTATGCCCAGTTTCTTGTTGCCGCCATGCTGCCCGCCGCCTGGCAGATCTTCATGGTCGCCGCCACCGTCCTCTCTCTGGCGGCCGAACTGCGCCGCGGGGGCATCAGGCAGTGGCTGGGTACAACCCCGGTTCGTGCTCTTTTTGCCAAACTTCTACTGCTTGCCATCCTCTTCTGGCTGCACGGCCTGCTCTTTCTCTGGTTCATGTACGTGCAGCAAGACTGGCCGATGCACGGCAACTGGACTTTACTGCTCTTTGCCCAATTACTGACGGTCTGCGCCAGCCTGGCCGCCGCTTCGGTATTCTTTTTCCTAACTCTCGATGCTGCCAGGGGACTGAGTCTTGCCGCCGCCTATGCGGCACCTGGCCTGGCCTTTATGGGAGTGACCTTTCCCATTACCGACATGACCCTGCCGGCAAAAATCTGGCGGAGTTTTCTACCGGTAAGCCATTATATCGAGATTCAGTTCAGCCAGGTAAATTACGGCGCACCGCTGCCATCGGCCATCCCTCAATTGGCAGCTCTCGGGGGGTTCGTCCTACCGCTGCTTTTTTCCATCTATCTTGCCAGAAAACTCGCCGCAAACCCAAGGGAAAGCCGGATATGTGCATGAGTTGGTGGGATACCTTACGGCATGAAGTACGGGCTGTTTTCACCAATCCGACGATACTCTTGACGGTTTTCGGCGGGGTGTTGCTCTATTCCTTTCTTTATCCCCTGCCGTATACCCGCCAGGTGCCGAGAGATCAGGAGGTGGTGGTGGTCAACCTCGACAACAGTCAGTTGAGCAGGCACCTGGAGAGAATGGTCGATGCCACCCCCCAGGTTCGCTTGAGCGCAAGGGCATATAGCATAGAAGAGGCGGAGAGAATCTTCGTTGCCAGAAAGATGGCTGGGATTTTGGCAATTCCCGAAAATTTTTACCGGGATCTTCTCCTTGGCCGCAGGCCCACCTTGTCCTTTGCCGGCGATGCCGGTTATTTCCTGGTCTACGGCACCGTCCTGGAAGGAATGGCCGGCGCCGGCAATACCTTGGCGATAGAAGTCAAGATCAGCCGGATGATCATGTCCGGCCAGGCACCTGCGCTTGCGACCGAACAGTATAGCGCGATCCGGCTTAATCCGGTTCCGGTCTTCAATCCAACCATGGGTTATGTCAATTATGTCATTCCGGCGGTTTTTATCCTCATCCTCCATCAGACGCTCATCATGGGTGTCGGCATTCTCGGCGGCGGGCAAAATGAGCAACTGCACTCCGGACAGGTATGTTACTGGCAAAGCATTGCGCCACTACAACTTCTTGCGGTGCGCACCGGGATCTTTGTCGCCATCTACTGGCTGCTGGCAATGTACTATTTCGGCTTCGGTTTCACCTACTACGATATCCCGAGGCTCGCGAGTCTCACCGAGCTCCATCTCCTTTTGCTGCCATTTCTGCTCAGTGCCACTTTCCTCGGGATCTGTCTGGGAGCCGTGCTGCCGCGACGCGAACTGGCGACCCTTTTGGTCCTTATCAGCTCACTGCCCCTGGTCTTCGCCTCCGGCTTTATCTGGCCGATCTCCACCATCCCCACACCTATTATTGTGGTAAGCCAACTGTTTCCCGTTATCCCGGCCATTCAGGCTTTTATTACCGTAAACCAGATGGGTGCCGAATTTTCAACAATTCTCCCGCTTTGCTATCAGCTCTGGCTTTGTACCGCCTTTTATGGAATTCTTGCCTGGGTGCTGCTACGCAGAAGGTGAATCTCCTCTTTGTCTTGAGATCTTTTGAATCTCTTTGAGGATTTTATCAGCACCCTGTCGCAACCGCTCTGTTTCTTCAATCCTCAGCCCTTCTGGGTCAAATCGCCTTCTCAGATGCAGGCCATAGAGCTCCTTGAATTCCAGTTGGTTAAAAGCGGTCCAAGGATAAATCCGGGCTACCCAATCGACAAAGCGCTCCTTTTCTCTTCTGTTGACCTCCGATTGCATGATTATCTCTAGGACCGGCGTAAAGGGAGAAACGATTGTCGCAAACGATCGCATCTTTATGGTTTTCTTTTCTCGCTCAGCCTTTTCGATTTTCAGACGACGATAGATTCGCAGCACCAGAAAAGACGTCAACACTATGACAATTATTGAATATGCCAAGGTGTTTTCAGCTCCGGTGCCGATCCGAAAAAGTCTGTAATGATGACGAATCAGATAAAATACATCCTGAAGTACTTCATAAAAGGGTACTTGCTCCCGGTCTTTTTCAAGCCAATTAGAAGGTGTGGTATCCACAACAATCCACTGATGATCGACAAAGGCCTCTGCCCAAGCGTGGGCATGGCGTTTTCGCACCACATATTTTCCTTCAAGCCTGCTTTTTTCATATACAGCATAACCCACCGCATAACGACTTGGGATACCCATCGATCTTAGCAGAAGTGCGGTTGCAGTCGCATAATACTCACAAAAACCACTCTTTCGTTTCAAGAGAAAATTTCCAAGCGGTGTGTCGTACTCCTCTTTCCCCAGAAAATTAAGAGAATATTGAAAATCCTTTTGGAAATATCGTTTCAAGGCAGCAATTTTATCGGCATCACCAGTCTCCGACGTCTCATTTTTTTCTACGACCTCCTGAAGAGCATACTTCTCTTTGTCCGGGACCACGAGATTTTTGCCATCCGGCGGATCGGTCGTGCTCTGCATTGCCGGATGATACCAAAGATCGTAGGAGATAACCGGTGCGCCGTCGACCACCTTGATAACACCGCTTTTATTTTTCTCCATCTCGAAAATCGTTTTGCTTTGCAGGCGATACCCCCCTTGGGGATAGGGCAAGAGTCCTTTTTCCTTGGGTAGATTGTACTGCACACTGACCATCTTGCCTTCTTTATGGGGCGGATCGATAAGGTCCCAGCGCCCGTCCTCCACAGGCGCAAGGAAGACGAAATCTTGTTTTCCAAACCAACTTCCTCCGGCGAAGGTAGTATAACTTGCCTCCTTAAAGAGAGCTGGCGGACTCTCCGACGTAGAAACACGCATAACTATTTCCCCGGATATCTTCAACTTTCCTATCTCACCAAAATTCACATGAGCCTTAAAAGGATCTCTTAATTTTTCACGATAATAACCGTGCCAGAAGCTATGAGCCCTTTCGAGAACCTGCTGCTGCACAAATTCTATACCCCTGATGGTGGCATATCCACCTCCCAAGGAAAGAGCAAAAAACAGGAGAAAATGGATTGGGGAAAATGAACGTCCGCGGTTCTGAAAAAGAAGCCAGGCGAAAAGCCCACCCAGTACCGGATAAAACCAGAGGGAGCGACTGTTGCCGGTTGCTGCGGCAAAAATGCATATCGTCAGGTAATAGAAACGAAAATCGAGCGGTTTATAGGCATGGGCTTTTTTTTTCTTTCCCAATCTGGTGCCGATAACGACCGTATCGCCTGTCGAGTAGAGCTGGGCCGCGATCAATGGTGACAAACTGAGTGGTAGCCAGCCTGCCGTCAGCCGAAGAAAATTAATCGGCTCAAAGTTGAGCAAAACAAGGGCCACCGAAGCGAGGAAAAAGAGGGAGGTTACGTCGGAAATTTTGATAAAATCTTCCTCGCTGAGCATGTAGCGGGTTTTTATCAGATTACTTCCTTCCATGAGCAGACAGAGAAGCCCGCCGATAAGGAGATTGTCGGTTTCCTCTCCCCAGAACAAGAGAGTAAGGCCAATGATCAGCGGTGGCACTTTCATAGGCGTGCGAGGTCTTCCTGCAAATGGTGAAGATCAATTTCTTTGAGAGGTGCCTTTATCTGGAGCCTGCTTTTTTTTGCTGTATACTCCTGCCGATTTTCCACCATTACTATCACCTTCATCGGTATTTTATTTCCGGCCAGGTAGTCAATCAAAGCCTGGCGTTCTTCGTCAAGGTCGATCAATATCACGATAATTCCGGAAAGCAACGAAGCGCGGCTTTTAATAAGGCCGGTCATCTCGGCAAAGGATGTATTGCAACAGGTGGTGACAGAGGCAAGTATCTCCATCAAACGTCGCTGGTCGGCAAGTCCTCTACCGACGGAGCAGGTAACACATTCACTGCCGACGAAAAGCAGGTCGAGCACAGAATTCTCTGAGTCCTGACTTGTCATGATGGAGGCGGCAACGGAGACGGCCTCTTCGAAAACCCAGCTGTATGATTTTGCTGTAAAGCCATCCAAGACGAGACCATATCTGGAAAAGTATTCGTCACGATATTGCCTGACGATGGTTTTTCCGGCCCTAGCCGTCGATTTCCAATCTATATGTTTAATGGGATCGCCGGCGTTGTACTCCCGTAATGACTGGAATTCGCTGGAGTTTCCACGATTTTGCGCAACAGTTATCCCTCCCTGGTGATATTTTCGGGAACCGTAAAAAGAGAGTTGGGGGACCGGGTAAAGTTTAGGCAAGACCAGAAGATTCTGCGGGCTTTCATATGTCGCTTGATATTTGCAGAGACCGAAGGGATCGATACGGGTTAGAATAAAACCCTGCACATGGACATTCCCGCGCTTCTGGGGCAGGAGGGAAATTTCCACCTCTCTGGATTTCCCCGGCGAAAGGGTCGGCAATTCCTGGTCGCAACTCGAAATTCTCCGACCTTTCTGTATAAGCCAAAGCCACCTATAGTACCCCATCTTTCGATCAAAAATGTTGCGCTTTTCTTCTCCTTCCTCAGCCCTAGAGTTGAATTCCTGCCAGGTTGGCAGCGAGTCTGCCAAATGTTCACGGTAAAAAATGGCTGTTATTTTTTTTCTTCCCCGGTTCTCAATTTGAATTGTGTATCGCAACTCGCTTTCCGCCACACAGGTTTTTGGGAGAACTCTTTGTATTTTCAGATTAATACGAAACCAGCGAGACAAGAGAAATGCCAGGGCAACGAAGCTTAAAACCATGCCCGCTATCTGGTATATCATGGTGCTTTGGATATCAATGCCAAAGAGGATGGCCACTCCAGCCATCAGCAGACAGAGTTTACCGACATGGGTGAACCGGGAAGAAAACCATTGTTTGAGCCTCTCGGTGTATCTGTAGAGGGCATAATGGTGATAGGTCATCCGGGTGTTTTTATCTCGCCAAGGATTTTTTCAATAACCGCCTGGGCTGTTACTCCTGAAAATTTCGACTGCGGCACAAGCTGCAACCTGTGACCAATTACCGGTACCGCTGCCTCCCAAATATCCTCGGGAATGACGAATCCTCTACCATCAAACAGGGCCTGGGCTTGGGCGATCTTCATCAGAGCCAGCGAAGCCCTGACACTTGCGCCCAGGGAAACATGTTCATTCTGCCTGGTCATCCTCACAATGTCGGTAATATAATACCGCAACTCCTCGGAAATTCTGACAGACAGCACAGCCTCCATAACAAGAGAAATATCTTCTTCGCGGATTACCGCCTCGAGTGTATCGAGGGGATGGCCCATGAGTTGCTCGGAGATAACCAGCACCTCTTCGTCTCGCCCAAGATAGCCGGGTGAAAGCTTAATCATAAAGCGATCCATCTGCGATTCCGGCAGAGGGTATGTGCCGTGCGACTCAACCGGGTTTTCTGTTGCGATGACAAAGAAGAGATTGTCGAGGATCATTCTCTTTCCCTCGACGGTAATCTGTTTTTCTCCCATGGCTTCCAGAAGAGCGGACTGGGTCCTGGGGCTGGCTCTGTTTATTTCATCGGCCAATAAGATATTGGTGAAGAGAGGCCCTTGATGAAAAGTAAAAATACCTTGATGATGGTTATAGATGGAAACGCCGATGATGTCGGAGGGTAACAGGTCCGGAGTGAACTGAATGCGTTTGAAACCCGTCCCTATGGATTTGGCAAGAACTTTTGCCAGGGTGGTTTTTCCCGTTCCGGGGACATCTTCCAAGAGGACATGGCCGCCGCAGAAAAACGCCGCAAGCAGCATCTTGATCATTTGCTCCTTGCCCTTTATGACCTTCTGGATATTTCCCGACAAAAGTGCATAAATATCGACTGCATTCTCTACGTTCGTTTTTCCCATTTTCTTTCCTTGTCCCGGCAACCGGGAGAAATTGGAAAGGACTTGAGCAAATCCTCCCTTGGAAAACCGGGCGGTTTTCCAAGGGAGGATGATACCACCTTACTCTTTCCAGTCCGGGCGAATATGCAGCTCGGTGAGTTGCTTACGGGCAACCGATGCTGGTGCATCGGTAAGAGGACAGGTGGCTTTCTGGGTTTTCGGGAAGGCAATGACATTACGGATCGAGTCGCTGCCGGTGATGATCATCAGCAGTCGATCGAGTCCGAAGGCCAATCCGCCGTGCGGTGGGGCTCCGAGTTCCAGAGCGCGCAGAAGAAAACCGAACTTCTCGGTCGCCTCTTCGGCGCCGATGCCGAGGACCTCAAGCACCTTCGACTGCAGCTGCTTTTGATGGATACGGATGGATCCGCCGCCGATTTCCGTGCCGTTCAGCACCAGGTCATAAGCTCGGCTGAGGACGGCTGCGGGGTCGCTGTCCAGCTTGGCAATGTCTTCGTCTTTGGGGGCGGTAAAGGGATGGTGCAGGGCCTGATAACGTTTTTCCTTCTCGTCGTACTCCATGAGGGGAAAATCAGTGACCCAGGTAAAGCGAAAATCATCCTTTTTCAGAAGCCCCAAACGTTTGGCGAGTTCCACCCGCAGCTCGGAAAGTACCTGCAAGACCACCTTTTTAACGTCGGCACCAAAAAACAGCAGATCCCCTTCCACCGCGTCGGTGGCTTGAGCGATTGCCGCCCTCTCTTCCTCGGTGAAAAATTTGCCGATCGGCGACTGCCATTCCCCACCGGCCTTGACCTTAACCCAGGCAAGCCCCTTGGCACCGAACTGGGCGACATATTCGGTCAGCACATCAAGTTCCTTGCGGGAAAAATCGCCACAGCCCTTGGCGTTGATCGCCCGAACCGTGCCGCTTTTGTCGGCTATGTCCCTGAACACCTTAAAGCCGCAGGTTGCGGCAATGCCGGTTAGATCAACCAGTTCCATACCAAAGCGCACATCCGGCCGGTCCGTGCCGTAACGGTCCATGGCTTCGGCAAAAGTCAGACGCGGAAAGGGTGGCGCAAGGTCCAGGCCGAGGGTTTCTTTAAACAGGAGGGCAATCATCCCTTCGTTGATGGCCATGATCTGTTCTTCGTCGACGAAACTGAGTTCCATATCTATCTGGGTAAATTCAGGCTGACGATCAGCTCGCAGATCCTCGTCACGGAAGCATTTGACAATCTGGTAATAGCGGTCCATGCCGGCAATCATCAGCAACTGCTTAAAGAGCTGGGGAGACTGGGGCAAAGCATAGAATTTCCCGGCATTGACCCGGCTGGGAACCAGATAGTCGCGGGCACCCTCGGGAGTGGAACGGGTAAGCATCGGCGTCTCGATATCGAGAAAATCGTGATCGTTGAGATAATTGCGGACGGTCATGACCGCCTTGTGGCGCATGACCAGATTGGCTGCCATCTCCGGTCGTCGCAAATCAAGGTAACGGTATTGCAGGCGAAGATTATCCGACACCTCGACATCTTCGTCGAGGGGAAAGGGCGGAGTCTCGCTGCTGTTGAGAAGACGCAGTTCGGAAACGAGAATCTCTATCGCTCCGGTGGCAAGTTTTGGATTGGCCATATCGCCGGGTCTGGCCTCAACCCTACCCTGTACCGCTAAAACCCATTCACTGCGAATCTGGTGTGCCTTGGCATGGACCTCGGGATTAATTTCCGGGTTAAATACCACCTGGGTTATCCCCCGGCGATCGCGGAGATCAATGAAAATTACTCCGCCGTGGTCACGGCGACGGAGAACCCAACCCATCAGCGTTACCTGCTCACCTACATTTTTGAGGCCGAGATCATTACAAAAATGAGTCCGGCTCAATCTTCCCATCGATTCCATAAGTGCTCAATATGTTAAATTTTGCTTTGAGATTGCTGCCGAGAATCTGAGCTCCTGAACGAATAAACCCATCCCTGGCAGTGAAAAAAAATATTATCCCTGACTCTTTTGAGGCAAGTGCATGGCAATATCCGCCGCCGCCAATACAACTTCCTGCTGGTTTTCCGTTGCCATATTGCGCAGCACCCCTTTACCGGCCGCAAGCTCTGAATCGCCGATTATTAAGACAAACTTCGCTCCGGCCTTGTTCGCCTGTTTCATCTGGCTCTTTAAACTCCGGCCTTCGTGATCCATAGCGATCCGGTATTTTTTCCCCCGCAGGGAATGGGCCAGAGCAAATCCGGCATGACTGCCATGCTCGCCGATTCCAGCAACGAAAAGATCCACCTCTTCAGCGGCCAAAAATCGTTTCTCCTGCTGTTGCAGCAGGAGAACCAACCGCTCCATGCCCATGGCAAAACCGATTCCCGGGCTATTTTTTGGCCCGCCAAGATTTTCGATAAGGCCGTCATAGCGGCCGCCGGCAGCGACTGCAGCCTGAGATCCAAGATCGGAGGTAATAAACTCAAAGGTTGTACGGCAGTAATAATCAAGGCCGCGAACCATAAATTTATTGAGGCGATACTCAACATTCAGCTGTTTAAGCCCGGCCTGAACCTTCTCAAAATGGTCGGTACAGAGCACGCATAAATGATCTTGCAGGGCCGGAGCATTCTGCATTTGTTCGCGACAACCAGGAACCTTGCAGTCAAGAACACGCAACGGATTGGTGCTGCTCCTCCTCCTGCAGTCACTACAGAGATGATCGATACGATCAGAAATATAGGCAATCAACTGCGCCCGGTAACCGGGCCGGCATTCCGGACATCCCAGAGAATTTACTTCGAGACTGACCGATATTCCCAGTTCGCCGAGAAACATCGCCCCCATCGCCATGAGTTCTGCATCAATGCGCGGATTTTCCGACCCCAGCACTTCGATGTCCATCTGATGAAATTGCCTGAGTCTTCCCTTTTGCGGACGCTCGTGTCGAAACATCGGCCCGATGGTAAAAAGCCTCTGCACCGGTTTCTGAACATACATACCGTGCTCGATATAGGCACGCAACAGGGATGCTGTTGCCTCAGGGCGCATGGTGATCTTTTTGTCAACGAAGGTGTACATTTCCTTTTCGACAATATCGGTCGCTTCGCCGATGGAGCGGGCAAAAAGCTCAGTTTCTTCAAGAATAGGCAATCTAATTTCCGAGAAATTAAAACGTTCGAAAATATTCCGGGCCTTTTTCTCAAGATATTGCCAAAGTTCAACCTCTCCCGGCACGATATCCTTAAACCCTTTCAGGGCTTGAATTTTCACAACAGTCTCCAACAGTAAGAAAGTAGAAAACACTCCTTTTTAAGGAGTACAAAAGTAGCCGATCCCGCACAGGTGGGAAACATTTTTGCCAAGATACAAGAAGATAACAACATTTACACCAATGGAGGGGACAGCCACGACACGGCAGAGAATAATTCCAGCACACCCCTATCTATAGAAACAAAAAATTGAGAATTTAACCGCAATGCTGCCGTTTTGTCAAGATATCCCCCTGGCAATATCTTTTGATCTTAGGTAAGAAACCGCCATCCCTCAAGCATTTTACCCGACATTTTGTTAACATCTCCAACTCTCACACTGTTCTTGACAAATATTGGCAAGCGATGCATTATCTGGTTTCTCACCATTAATGCCCACTCACAAGGAGCTCTTCCCGCATGAAGTTACCTTCACTGAAAATCGGCCCGTTCACTGCCACATTCCCCTTAATTCAGGGTGGCATGTCCATTCGCGTATCGACTTCCTCACTTGCGGTTCCTGTTGCCGATTGTGGTGGAATTGGTGTTATTGGAGGCTCCGGCCTGCCACCGGAAGAACTGTCTGCCGACATCAAAAAGGCTAAGGCCGCCACCAAGGGAGTCGTGGCTGTCAATATTATGTATGCCATGAAAGATTTTTATCAACTGGTTGTCAGTTCCATTGATGCCGGTATTGATATGATCATTACCGGCGCCGGGTTTTCCCGCGATATTTTTAAGATTGGCCGGGAAAGTAATACCCCGATAGTTATGATTGTAAGTTCGCCTACCCTTGCCAAACTTGCCGAAAAACTTGGGGCCGCAGCGATTATCGTCGAGGCCAAAGAGGCCGGAGGCCACCTTGGTACCGATCGCCCCCTGCGGGAAATTTTTCCACCTATCCGTGAAGTTATTAAAAAAATACCGCTTATTGCCGCCGGAGGCCTCACCAATGGTTATGAAATGGCGGAAATGATGGATCAATATGGAGCTGATGGTATTCAAATAGCTTCCCGTTTCGTGCTCAGCAAAGAGTGCGATATTTCCGATAAATACAAACAGGCATATCTCAATGCCAAAAAAGAAGACATCGTCCTCACCTCTTCCCCTGTCGGCATGCCTGGTCGAGCCATTAACAATCCTTTTGTCCAGGCGGTCAATGCCGGAGAGGATGTTACCACCAAAAAATGCTCACAAGTATGCTTAAAGAAATGCGACCATCATTACTGCATTAATGAAAGGTTGATGATGGCACGCAATGGCAATACCCGCGACGGTCTCATATTTTCCGGTGAAAACACTTACAAAATGAACTCAATCCTCTCGGTTGCTGAAATTTTCAAACAGTTCAAGCAACAGGCGGAGTCCGTCTACAAAGAAGGTATTGGCTTCATTCCCGCGACCTGATCGATACGAGAAAATATAATGGATTTTTCTATCGAAGAAGAATTTACTAAGGATGAGTCTCCCATCTCCGTTCGTATTATCCCCCCCGCAGAACATCCCATTATTCCGGAACACATTGATCCTGAAGCGCTTTTTATCCTGAGAAAACTCGCCAAGGCCGGGTTCGCCGGTTATCTGGTTGGAGGGGGAGTTCGCGATCTGTATCTCGGCAAAACACCCAAGGATTTTGATATCAGCACCGATGCGCGACCGGGTCAGTTGCGCAAGCTCTTCCCCAACAGCAACACTATCGGACGGCGTTTTCGTCTGGTTCAGGTCTTCTTTAAGGGCGGCAAAATAATCGAGATCAGCACCCTACGGTCACTCAGCGAGTATGATATTGATGGCCCGGAAGAGGTTCTTGCTCCCAACAACACTTTTGGCACCCTGAGTGAGGATGCCAGGCGGCGCGACCTTACTATCAATTCGCTCTTTTATGAAATTGAGAAGGGTACAATTATCGACTATGTCGGCGGCACCGAGGATCTCGAACGCGGCCTGATCAGAATGGGCGGTGAACCCGGCCGGAGGATCGGTCGTGACCCGGTGCGGATGATGCGGGCCATCCGCCATGCGGCAAGAAACAGTTTTACCATCGAATCCGAGACATGGAAAGCTATCTGTACCCACAGTGATAAACTGTCTCTCTGCCCTCCCTCCAGACTCCGCGACGAACTTCTCAAAGACCTCTACGGAGGGGCAGCAAATTCATGGTTTCTCCTGGCTGCCGAATCTGGAATTTTCATCAATCTCTTCCCCTTTTACCGGAAGCTTATGGAGAAGGATGGTAACAATTCACACCAAATACATGCGAAACTTTCAAATATTCTCAGGACCATTGACCGCGCCAATTCCCTGGCCATCAGCCAGAATATCCACCGTCAGCCCGATTTCTTTTTATTTGCACTCCTCCTTCTCCCCTGGGTGGAATGCCGTTGGCAGCTTTTCAGCGAATTCCGTAAGAGCAGTGCGCTGTTCCAATTGACTAAACAGATTCGCGACGAGATTGATCGAACCATCGGCCTCGATCTCAACCTGCGTCGTTCCCTCCGCCAAGAGATGGTGAGCCTGTTTATGAATCTCGCCCTCCTTATCCACAATAAGGGAGCTAATGGTTGGCCAAAATGGCTCAAACGAAAAAGCTACTTCAAAAGGGCCGAACTTTTTTACAACTTCTATAATGAAGCCTTTACCGGGGAACCGATTAACAACGAAATTTTTATTGCCGATGCTCCACCTCGACTCCCAACCGCCCCCCAACTCCCTTCCAGACAAGCCACACTACCAGAAGAAAAGCGTCCTGCCCCCAAGTGCAAACCGGCATTCTCTTCAACAACCAAAGGCGGAATCTTTGGTTTCAAGAAGTAGACCCTGGTTTTTCCTTGCACCTTCGAGGGAGACTTCTCCCTTCCATCCGGCCGTGTGCCTGATTAGATCTGAAGGTCAAAGCAATCGACCTTTGGCTCCCCTTCTCGCTTGAAACATACATTGCAAATTCCCCATCATTCGAGGCGATACCGGATTTGATCCGATGGTTGTGCAAATAGTATTCAAGCTATCAGCGGGAAAATTCATGGCTTTGTGCGTCTTGTGCACCGCTGTTGATATTTATTTTAAAAACAACAACAACCATCAAGAAAGTCGGAATTTGCGCTTGCACTGATACTACAAAGGTGGTAATTTTTGGTCTGTTGCATTCTGTAACAGCCGTTTGCACAAGTATTTTTGTGCTTCCCTGACAAACAATGACGCACTTTTTGCACAATGGCGACACCAAACCCTACATCGCTGTTTATTCCGCACAATTGGCTCAACGGGTTGTCGGAATATTTCGCAAAAAAGTCTTCTCAAGATACCAATATAAGCCGGACCGTTTTTCGCCGAATCCAGCTTCATTTCTTTAACAGAATATGTTTGCCGTTTAAACATTTCAAGTCCAGTATTTTCTTACCGCCTCTTGTTGCTATTGCCGATCAGCAAGCAATACAGGAGCGGGAATTGATATTCAGTAATACCAAAGCCGGCCGGCTTTACCCTTTCACTTTTTATTATTTTATTCACTTCTTCGGCATAGTTTATGCCGGAGCAACCGCGCACCGGCGCACATTTGTTGTCACACAGCAATAGGAGGTTGATATGGCAGACACGGTAAACAAAACTCTGGGACCGCAGCTTGATCGGCGCGGATTCCTCAAGGGATGCACAATGGCTGCAGCCGCTTTAGGGCTATCCGAGGCGATGATCCCGAAACTCGTCGAAGCGGCTGCAACCGCTGAGCGTCCACGGGTAATCTGGCTCCATTTCCAGGAATGCACGGGCTGCACTGAAAGCCTTCTGCGCTCCTCTCACCCCGATCTGGCGCGTCTGATTCTCGACATAATTTCCCTTGATTATCATGAGACCGTCATGGCTGCTGCCGGCCATCAGGCCGAGCACAATCTCGATGACACCGTGAATAATCATCCTGGGTTTCTTCTGGTGGTTGAGGGTGCAATCCCCACGAAGGATGGCGGAATTTACTGCAAAATCGCTGGGAAAACTGCCATGGAAATCCTGGCAAAAGTTGCTCCCAAAGCCTCAGCTATCATCACCATCGGCACCTGCGCTGCCTTCGGCGGAGTTCAGGCTGCAGCACCGAATCCTACCGGCGCGGTTGGCGTGCAGGCACTGGTGAGTGGCAAACCGATCGTCAATATCCCCGGTTGCCCGCCAAACCCCATTAATTTCCTCGGCACCATTCTCCATTACCTGACCTTCAAGAGACTGCCTGCCCTTGATAAATTGAACCGTCCCCTCTTTGCTTACGGCAGAAGAATTCATGACCATTGCGAACGTCGAGCCCATTTTGACGAGGGTCGTTTTGTTGAGCAATACGGTGACCAATACCACAAACTCGGATACTGTCTGTATAAAGTCGGCTGCAAAGGCCCAGAAACGTTCGCCAACTGTCCGGCCGTTCGCTTCAATGACGTTGACGTTTGGCCGGTAAGCGTCGGTCACGGCTGCCTCGGTTGTACCGAACCCAATTTCTGGGACACCATGACTCCATTCTACGAAAGACTGCCAATGGTAAAAATCCCCGCCAGCGGAATCATCGACAGTGCTGATCAAGTTGGCAAGACCGTTCTCGGTGTAGCCGCCGCAGCAGTCGGTATCCATGCCGCAGTGGGAATTGGAAAACGGTTGATTAAGGGCAAAAGCGAAGAATAAGAAACTTGTAATTTATTGCCTGAATGCATGATTGGCTATTGATAAAACATTTACCGGCGCCTGGAAAATTATCATTTTCCCTTACCTGGTAGTCACTTTTTGGAGGTTTCACACATGGCTCAGAGAATCACCGTTGATCCGGTAACACGGATCGAAGGTCACTTAAGAGTAGATATCGAAGTAGACGGAGGCAAGGTCACCAAGGCATGGTCCTCCGGCCAGATGTACCGCGGTCTTGAGAACATTCTTAAAGGCCGTGACCCCCGGGATGCATGGGCCTTCGTTCAACGCATCTGCGGTGTTTGCACCACGGTCCACGCCCTCGCTTCCGTTCGTGCCGTTGAAAATGCTCTTGGTCTCGAGATCCCTCTCAATGCCCAGCTGATCCGCAACATGGTGCAGTCAATCCATTGTCTCCAAGACCATATAGTCCATTTTTACGCCCTTTCCGCCCTTGATTGGGTTGATGTGGTTTCCGCTCTGAGTGCCGATCCGACAGCCACCGCCAAACTTGCGGATAGCCTTTCCGATTGGCCAGGAAATAGCCCCAAACGCTTTTCCGCAGTAAAAGACAAGTTGAAAGCTTTGGTAGCAAGCGGCCAACTCGGTCCTTTCGCCAATGCATACTGGGGACATCCAGCAATGAAACTGCCACCCGAGGCCAACCTCATGGCTGTTTCCCATTACCTTGAAGCCCTAGATTATCAGCGCAAGGCCACCCAAGCCTTGGCGATCATCGGCGGCAAAAACCCCCATGTCCAAAATCTTGTCGTCGGTGGCGTTACCACCAACCTGAATCCCGAGAATCAGACCGCTGTCACCATGGAGCGCCTCTACTTCATCAAGCAGCTCGTTCTTGAAGTGCAGTCCTTCATCAAGATGGTCTACATGACCGATGTGGTTGCCGTCGGCGCACTGTATGCCGGTTGGATTCCTTATGGCGCAGGCGTCACCAATTACCTTGCAGCTCCGGATATGTTCCTCGATGTAAAAGGAACCAAGGCCGATCTTCCCGGCGGAACCTTGTTTGGTGGCGATCTAAAAACCATCAAACCCATAAGTATTCACGCCGATCCTTATTTCAAGGAAAACGTCCAGGAATCCATCGCCAGAGCATGGTATGATGGCAACTGGTCGAAGCATCCTTTTGAATCCTCCACCGATCCGAAGTTCACCGACTTCCAGGATGAAGGAAAATATTCATGGCTTAAGGCCCCACGTTTCCAGGGTAAACCAATGCAGGTTGGCCCACTGGCACAAATGGTCGTAGGTTATGCCCAAGGTCATGAAATGACCGTCAAGGGCGTTAATGATTTCCTCGGTCGTGTAAGTGCCGTTGCCGGCACCAAAGTAGGTCCTGATGCCCTGCATGGTACCATCGGTCGTCATGCCGCCCGTGCCGTACGTGCTGGAATTATGTCCGACTTGTGTCTCAAGCACTGGGATCTGCTGGTCAATAATATTGCTTCCGGCGATTATGAGATATTCCGTCCTTGGTCCTATCCAAAGGGCGAGCAGCGCGGAGTCGGTGTCCATGAGGCGCCACGTGGCCTTTTATCACATTGGATCGTTATCGAAAACGGCAAAATTAAAAACTATCAGTGTGTCGTTCCTTCGACCTGGAATGCCGGCCCGCGGGATGAAAAAGACCAGCCTGGTCCCTACGAAGCGTCACTTGTCGGCAATCCGATTGCTGATCCGGAAAAACCACTCGAGGTTCTTCGTACAATCCATTCGTTCGATCCCTGTATAGCTTGTGCCGTCCATATGCTCGATCCGGAAGGTAAGGAAGTAGTGAAAGTGAAAGCAATGTAAGCCTTCTTCGCAAACACTCAAAACTTTTCTTTCCGGCTCAAACCGCAGGAGGTAATAGAATGGCAACATACGAAAAACATTATTGCTGGAGCATACTGCTCCGGCTCTTCCACTGGATGTTTGCTCTGTCTATTGTATTTTTGGTAACGACAGGGTTTTACATCAACAATCCGTGGACTAACACCCTAATTGAAGGGAGCTTCAGCTTCCCCATGGCAACCATGCGCTACATTCACTATATTGCAGCGTATACCTTTTCCGCAGCAGTGGCGATAAGGCTGTTTCTCTACATCTTCGGCAACGCCCAAGAGAGAATACTCGATATACTGCCGGTTACCGGCAGAAATATCAACAACCTGTTCATGACCCTGTTACAGTATACTTATATTAGCGACAAACACGACGAAAGACTCGGCCACAATCTTCTCGCCGGGCTTACCTACCTCTTCACCTTTTTCGCTGCGATTTTCATGATCTTTAGCGGTTTCTACATGCTTTACCCGGAGGCCTCATTCTGGGCCGGCTGGGGAGTGATGATTTTCGGTAGTCAGCAATTTGCCCGGTATATACACCACATTCTCATGTGGTGGTTTATTATCTTTGCAGTCATCCACATCTATCTCTGTATATGGAATGACACAAACGAACCCGAGGGGCTTATTTCCTCTATCTTTACCGGTGTTAAATTCAAGCACAAAGCATAAGCAGCAAGGGGTCGAAATTCTTGTCCAAGGAACGGTTCAGGGCGTAGGATTTCGACCCTTCATCTACAATTTAGCCTGTCGTTTGGGGATTTACGGCACAGTGACCAACACCGGTAACGGAGTGGTCATCACCGCCATAGGATCACGCGACAGGCTTCATCGTTTTATCGATGCAATTTCTTCTGAGGCCCCCCCTCTCTCGAAAATCTCCAAGGTTCTGACCAAAGATTTATCTGAATCTTGTTCCATTAAATCATTTTCGATCCTTCCAAGCAAAGCAGGCAATTCCGCAAATACCGCCATCCCGCCCGACGTTGCGCTCTGTGATGACTGCCTGCGTGAACTCTTAGATCCGACGAACAGGCGTTTTCACTACCCATTCATTAACTGCACCAACTGTGGTCCGCGCTTTACTATCGTTCATACCATTCCTTATGATCGCCCAAAAACTTCGATGCAAGTCTTTGCTCTTTGCAGCTATTGTCAAAAGGAATATCACGATCCGACGAACAGAAGATTTCATGCCCAGCCGAACGCTTGCCCTACCTGCGGGCCATCAATCAGTTTGCACTCACACAGTGGTGAGAAAATCACCTCCGCAAATCCAATTGCCGACACTGCCTCCTTGCTGCATGATGGACGCATTGTCGCTCTCCGTGGGCTGGGTGGCTTTCATCTTGCGGTAAATGGCTGTTCGAGTTCCGCAGTTGCCCTGCTGCGCGAGAGAAAGGGACGACCCGACAAGCCATTGGCGATTATGGTGCGCGACCTCGCTGTGGCCCATTCCTTATGCCTTGTGAGTTCTAAGGAGGCAATGCTGCTGAGTTCACCTGCGCATCCCATTGTCCTTTTGCAGAAAAAACCGAGCGGCTGTCTCGCGGACAATCTTGCACCGGCCATCGATGAAATCGGCGTAATGCTACCCTATACCCCTTTGCACCATCTCCTTTTCCAGATGCCGGACTGCCCTGCTGCGCTGGTTATGACCTCGGGAAATGCTAGTGGCGCTCCGATCTGCACCGCCAATGACGATGCCTTGAAACGACTAGGCTCCATCGCCGATTATTTTCTCCTGCACAATCGAGAAATCGTCACCAGGGTCGATGACTCGGTCGTAAAGATGGTCGATGAGCAACCCCTGATGCTGCGACGGGCCCGCGGCTTTGTCCCCTCGCCTCTCCTTATCAACCGGCAGCTCCCGAAAATCCTTGGTTGTGGAGCTGGAATGAAAAATACCTTTTGCCTAGGTCGCGAGGGCAGCGTCTTCCCGAGTCAGCATATCGGCGATCTTGACAATCTCGCATCCTATGACTTTTATATTGAGTCAATCGATCATCTCTGCCGGCTGCAGCAATTTAAACCCGAGGCTGTGGCCTGCGATCTGCATCCAGATTACATGAGCAGTCGCTATGCCGCCGACCTGAATCTGCCGCTCTATCCAATCCAGCATCACCACGCCCATGCGGTTGCGGTCATGGCCGAACATGATCTTGATGGCCCGGTTCTGGCTGTGGTTTTTGACGGCACCGGCCTTGGTGATGACGGAACGATATGGGGTGGCGAGATCCTTCTCACCGAACTCACTTCCTACCAGCGCCTCGGCCACCTCAGCCATCTCCATCTTCCGGGCGGAGACGCCGCCGCAACAGAGCCGTGGCGGATGGCCCTTGCCGCCCTCTATGCTACCTTCGGGGCCGACGCTGTTGTCGATCATCTGCCGCCGGCACTTTCACAACTGAAGTCTGGTACCATTTCAACCATCTTATCGATGTTGGCAGGAGGCTTTAATTCCCCACTCACCTCAAGCTGCGGCAGGCTGTTCGACGGCGTCGCCGCCCTGCTCGGCGTCCGTCAGAAAATCAGCTATGAGGGTCAAGCCGCCATGGAACTCGAAGCTCTGGCACGAAAAGGTCGGAGCAAGTCTTGGAGAAAATATATTTTGCCTAATTCGCACAGCGACTTATCAGCTTTTCTCCGCCTAATTGAAGGAAAATGGGAGATTAGTTGTCCGGAATTTGTTAAACTGATTTTAGCTGGAATAGCAAGCGGCGAACCGCCGGCCGAAATTGCATGGCACTTTCACAGTCAACTCATTGACTGCATCACACGGCTCCTTGATATTCTCACCCGGCAGACCGGCATCAGACAAATTGTTCTTTCCGGTGGCTGCATGCAAAACAGCATATTACTCGAAGGACTTCTCCACACTCTTAAGTCAGTAAATCTTCAGGTTTTTACAGGGAATTTGCTGCCGGTTAACGACGGAGCGGTTTCCATTGGTCAGACAATAATAGGAGGTCTGCGACATGTGTCTCGCAATTCCCATGAGGGTAACCAGCGTAGAGGGTGACCCCGATGATTTTACCACCAACCAGATTGCCACCGTCGACGCCGATGGAATAAGCAGACAAATTCGCCTTGATATCGTCGACCATTGGCCGGCAGTCGGCGATTACGTGATCATTCACGCGGGATTTGCCATCCATTCCTTGATTGAAGAAGAGGCCTTGAAAAATATCGCCCTCCTCCGTGAACTGGCCGAAAATACCCCGGAAGAACTGCTTTCTTAACCAGGATATCCCATGAAATATCTCGATGAATACCGTGACAGCAACTTGGCAAAGCCACTCGTCGAGGAATTGCGGAAAGCGGTCACCAAGCCGTTACGAGTTATGGAAGTCTGCGGCTCCCACACCATGGCCATTTTCCGGAATGGCATACGTTCCATTTTGCCGAAAGGCATGGAACTCGTCTCCGGTCCCGGTTGTCCTGTTTGCGTCACCTCTGCCTCGCATATGGACGCCTTTATCGATATGGCAGATCGTCCGGGCGTGCGAGTTGCAATCTTTGGCGATCTTTTCAGGGTTCCAGGAAGCCATGGGTCACTCGCTGAGGCCAGTTCACGTGGCGCAAAAGTTGAAATAGTCTATTCCCCGATGGATGCCCTTGAACTGGCTGTCAATAATCCCGATGAGCTGGTTGTTTTTTTAGGGGTAGGTTTTGAAACGACCACTCCAGGGATTGCCGCAACAATTCTCGCGGCTAAAAACAATAATATTAATAATTTCGCTGTCTTTTCAACGCAAAAAACCATGCCTGCGCCGATGGAAGCCCTCCTCAGCGACCCGGCCCTGCGGATAGACGGTCTCCTTTGTCCCGGCCATGTTTCCTCAATTATCGGTGCCGGAGCCTGGGAGCCGCTCGCGAAAAAATACCATCTTGCCTGTGTCGTCGGCGGCTTTGAAACCGCCGATCTCCTGAAATGCCTCATTCTCCTTGCACGACAGGTGGGCAATAACGATATCAAGGTTGAGAACGTCTATCACCGCGCCGTTGCCTGGGAATGCAATCACCGTGCCTCAACAATGGTTGCCGAAATCTTTGAGCCTGCCGACATGGATTGGCGCGGTCTTGGCCGTATACCTCTCAGTGGCCTGAAAATTCGTGAGAAGTACGCAGCCTTCGATGCCGAGGTTCGCCTTAAAGTCACCCTGCCGGAAGCTCAGGAACCCAAAGGATGTCTGTGCGGCAACATTCTCAAAGGTATGAATACCCCAAGAGAATGCCCCCTTTTTAACAGTCGCTGTACCCCGGCCAACCCCATCGGCCCCTGTATGGTTTCGAGTGAAGGAACCTGCGCCGCGTATTACAAATACGGTCAAGATGTAGAGTTAACATGAAGAAGCGGTCCTCTCTCATATGCAAATTTCCTGCCTTCAACAGGAATCTTATTGCATAGAATCTGTTAATTATAGCAATTAAATTGAAAATAAATTTGAGGATACCCTGAGAATGTCCGGAAAACACATCTTACTCGATCACGGCAGCGGCGGACTCGCAAGCCAGCAACTGATAAGCGAACTCTTCCTCAAATACCTCGACAATCGCACCTTGCATAGCCTTGAGGATAGCGCCATTCTCGACAACAAACCCGGTCGTCTGGCCTTTACCACCGACAGTTATGTGGTTGACCCGATCTTTTTTCCCGGTGGCGATATCGGTAAGCTTGCTGTACACGGAACCATCAATGACTTGGCAATGCGTGGCGCCGTTCCCTATTGCTTAAGCCTCGGCCTCATCCTTGAGGAAGGCTTTGCCATGGAGGAACTTGAGCGGATCATTATTTCCATCAGTGTTGCCTGTCGCCAAGCAGATGTCCCCGTAGTGACCGGCGACACCAAGGTCGTCCCGAAGGGCAAAGGCGATAAGATTTTTATCAACACCTCGGGTATCGGATTTGTTCCGGAACATATCGACATTTCATCAAAAAACGCAAAAGTGGGCGATGCCGTTATTATCTCCGGCACCATCGGCGACCACGGCATTACCATTATGACCAGACGTGCCGGTATTGCCGTACAGGGTGATCTGCACAGCGACACCATGCCACTCCACCGACTGGTGCAAAGCTTACTCCTGCAGTTGCCTGGAGCTGTCCACACCCTCCGCGACCCAACCCGCGGCGGCGTCGCCACAACCCTCAATGAGATAGCAGAGAGTAGCGGGCTTTCCATAGAGCTGAGCGACGAAGCACTGCCGATACGTCCACAGGTAAGGGCCGCCTGCGAACTCTTAGGACTTGAACCCCTCTATCTTGCCAATGAAGGTAAATGTTTGGTGATCGTCAGTGGCGATCAAGCTGAAAAAGCCCTCGCGGTAATTCAGGCGACCGACGAAGGCCGGGAAGCGGCAATTATTGGCAAACTTACGGCCGGGAAGGCGGGGCGCGTTATTATCAACACCCCGATCGGCGGTGCCAGGGTAGTCACTCCCCTGCATGGCCTCCCCCTGCCACGCATCTGTTAACCGGTTCGCAAGGAATACCATGACAACTGTTCAGAAAAAAATAGGCATTGCCGGAGTCGGCAATTATATTGTCGGTGACGAAGGATTCGGTGTGCATGTTGTGCATTACCTGCAAGAGCACTACCTTTTCCCCGACAATGTTGAAATCCAAGATGTCGGCACCGCCGGTATATATATGGGCCCTTTTCTTGAAGAATGTGACCCGATCTTCGTCATTGACGTGGTCGACATTGAGGGAGAGCCGGGTTCCTTCCATTTTTATAATCTCAAAGATGTCAAGGCCGGCAATTTTCAGATGCGTATGTCGCCCCATCAGCTTGGTTTTCTCGAAATTCTCGCAATCTCCAAGCTCCGCGATTGTGCCCCGGAACGTGTAGAATTCTTTACGGTGATACCAAAAGATTTGAATGATTCGGTTGAACTTTCTGAAGTGGTTGCCGCTCGTAAGGTTGAAGTCGCAGAAATGATCCTGGCACGTCTGGCTGAACTGGACGTTCAGGTTGTCCGTAAAACTCCAGCAGGTGCCCTCTGAGCATGCATGAAATCTCTTTAGTCCAGGGTCTTGTCCAACAGTTAAAAGAACTTGCGGTAGAAAACAAGACTACGAAGATCATCAGCGTAACCATGGAGATCGGGCCGTTGTGCGGAGTAGTTGTCGATTCTTTCCGCTTCGGTTTTGATATCATTTCATCTGAAGAAGATTTTATGCGTGGTGCTGAACTCCATATCAACATACCTACGGTTCGTTATACCTGTATCGGCTGTGCCAATGTTGTCACCACCTCCGGCCCGAGGCCCGACGTTTGCCCGAGTTGCCAGGAACCGACGCTTTTCCCTGAGGGTGGCGATGATCTCATACTCCTTCAAGTGGAAATGGAATGAGACGGATAACTTTGCAAAAGAGCTCTTTCGGAGACACCTTAAAAATACAGGCGTCGGTATGGCGGCGCGATTACCAATACCCTATTACTAAGATGAGGTTACGATATGTGTGATACCTGCGGCTGCCCCAGCCCTTCCGACCACAACCACGATCACGACCACGATCATGGTCACACTCACTCACACCAGAGCGGTCACAGCCACAGCAAGACGGTTGACGTCCACACCAGCCTTTTTGCCGCAAATGATGCCCTGGCCAAGGCCAATCGCGAGCACTTCAATGAAGTCGGAGCGGTGGCCCTCAACTTGATAAGTGGCCCCGGCTCCGGCAAAACAACCCTTCTGGAACAAACAATTGATGCCCTGAAGGGCGAGATCCGCATCGGCGTCATCGAAGGTGATATAGAAACCGAGCGTGATGCCCTGCGTATCCGGGCCAAAGGGGTACCGGTCATCCAACTTACCACCGGTGGAGCCTGCCATCTCGACGCGGCCATGACCCATAAGGGCTTTCATCGATTGCAAAAAGAACCGGGCGGAGAAAACATCGACCTGCTTTTCATCGAAAACGTCGGCAATCTCGTCTGCCCGTCAACCTTTGATCTTGGCGAACACGAACGGGTAGTGCTGGTTTCCGTGCCGGAAGGTCCTGATAAACCCGCAAAATATCCAAAAGCATTTACCAGCTCCCACACCTTTCTGGTAACTAAGACCGATCTCCTTCCCTACTTTGACTTCCCGGTACCGGAGGCGGTCGGCGACGCCCTGCGTCTCAATCCAAAACTGAGAACAATGAGCCTTTCCTCGAAAACCGGCGAAGGTATGGAGTCCTGGCTCAATTACCTGCGGGAACTGGTAGCCAATAAAAAGGCTGGAAAACTGAAGTAAGCCTCACCTATCGATAATTCACCTCAAGGGCCTTTGCTCAAGAGTTATCGACCTGTCTGAAGGTGATCAGCAAAACACTTGTCTCAGCTGATCACCTCGTGCAGGAACGCGCCTTCATCCTCCAAAAAGTATCGAGGAATCCGTGTAAAAGATCCCCGCCATGCAGCCGGTCAGCATGCAGGCAAAAGTGGCCGCGACAAGAGCTCGAACGGCAATTTTTGTCAAAATAGTGGTTTTAGTCGGTGCCAAAGCGGAAATACCTCCGACAAATATTGCCATCGATGCCAGGTGAGTAAAACCGCACAATGCATAGGTTGTGATCACTGCCGCTCGCGGACCGACCAGTCCTTGGCCGGCTGCCTTGGCGAGATCGATATATGCGGTAACCTCCGTCAGAACTATTCGCTCCCCAACGATCTTTGCCACAATTGATGCATTTTCTAGGGGTACACCCATAATCAGACTAAAAGGGTAGAACAGATAGCCGAGCAATCCTTTCAGTGACCAATCAACATTCAAGTCGGCAAGCACGTTCAACTGATTACCAACAGCGCTCAACCCCATATCAAATAAGGCCACCAAGCCGAGCACTGCCAGAAGCAAAGCGACAATACCGGCTATTACCCGTAAACCGGAGTTGGCCCCATTTATAATCGCCTCAAACAGGTTTCCTTCCCGCTCGTAATGTGGCTTAACATTGAGACCAAGAGTTTTTGGCGTCTCATCTTCCGGCAGCAGAACTTTGGACATGACAATTGCTGCGGGTGCGGAGAGAATTGAAGCAGAAATGAGATGTCCGGCGATTGATGGGAATTGACCCTTAAGTGTGAAAACGTAGAGAGCGAGAACATTCGATGCCACAGTTGCCATACCTGCGGTTAAAACAGTACACAGCTCTGAGCGGGTCATATCCGCGAGATATGGTCTAATCGTAAATGCAGCTTCCACTCCCACAAAGATATTCGAAGCTGCACACAGTGACTCGGCCCCGGAAATTTTCATTAATTTTGTGAACACAGTTGCAAACAGACGAATAATTGCAGGCATGATGTTGAGATAATATAAAACTGATATCAGCGCCGAGAAGAATATTATGGTCGGCAGACCTTGAAACGCCAGGATGAATCCAAGCGACCCAGGTGCTCCGGGACCCTCAGCCAGAGGGCCGAAGACAAAACGCGAACCGGCCATTGAGGCATCAAGAATTTTCACAACGACATCATTAAGAAAAAGGAATAAACGAGTACCTGCCGGTACTCGAAACACAAAAAAGGCAAAAAGAAGCTGCATCAGCACGCCCCAGAAAATCGCCGACCAATTCATCCGTTTTCTATTCGTTGAAAACACCCAGGCTATACCGATGAGTATGAAAATCCCGGCAAAGCTTATGAAATTATAGATCATATTCTCTCCTTTTTAGAGTTGGTGATATTCAAAGCTACCCCAACATGACATATTATGCAATTTTCTTCTAAACAACCGGCAGGTTGCAAGCAAACCGAACAGATACCCCAGAAAAAAAAAGGCCGCAAACGAAGAGATGAGGCTTCATTTGCGGCCCTGGGCCGTTGATTCTATGTATTACTTTAGTAGCTTACAGATTATTTTCGTTCATGAAAACTAGAGCATACTCCGCGAAAGGCGCCACACCCCTCGTGGAGTGTTAGAGCAACCAACGATTAATGACGAACCTTCTCAGCTGCGGCCTGAACCGCGGTAATCGCCACCGTATCAACGATATCCGGCACCAAACAACCACGACTCAAATCATTTACCGGCTTTCTCAACCCCTGGAGAATGGGACCGACGACTACTGCTCCTGCCGATCTTTGCACCGCCTTATAGGTGTTATTGCCGGTGTTCAAATCGGGAAAAATAAATACCGTCGCCCGCCCTGCCACTTTGCTGTCCGGCATTTTGGTTTTAGCAACTTCCATATCAACCGCTGCGTCGTACTGGATGGGACCCTCTATTTCCAGCCCTGGATACAGAATTTCCGCCTTCTTTCGAGCTATTTCCGTTGCACTTCGGACCTTTTCGACCTGTTCACCCTTGCCTGATTTACCGGAAGAATAGGAAAGCATCGCAACCAACGGTTTGATGCCGAACAGTGCAGCGGTCTTTGCCGAACTAATGGCGATTTCCGCCAGTTGCTCGGCGGTGGGGTCGGGATTCACGGCACAATCGCCATAGGCAAGAACTCGGTCATTTAAGCACATGAGCATGACGCTGGAAACAATGGAACAATCCGGCTTGGTCTTGATAAACTGGAATGCCGGCCGAATGGTGTCGGCGGTAGTGTGCATTGCCCCGGAAACCATGCCGTCGGCATGGCCTTTATAAATCATCATGGTGCCGAAAAAATTTAGATCTGCCATGATATCCCTGGCATTGTCAAGCGTGACCCCTTTATCTTTTCTGAGCTGAAAATAGGTATCCGCGTATTCGTCATAGTTCGGTGAAGTTCTCGGATCAATGATGGTTGCTTTCTCAAGATGCACACCAAGTTTTCTGATCCGATCATAAATACGATCCTCACGACCGAGCAGGGTAATGTCAACAATCTCCCGACGAAGCAAGATCTCCGCAGCCTTAAGAATCCGATCGGTTTCGCCTTCCGGAAGGACGATATGCTGCTTGTTTACCTTGGCACGCTGCAGCAAACGTGATTCGAACATCTTGGGGGTAACAATGGTGGTTTTTGTTTTGATGATCTTGTCACTCAACTCATCCATATTGATATACTTTTCAAAAACTGCCAGCGCATGGTTGATTTTCTTGGTGTTGTCCGGGGTTATAAATGCATGCATATTATCTACCCTGATGGCCGCTTGAAAGGTATTCTCGTGCACCGCAATTATCGGTACTGTATCCGGAAAACCTTCGATCACTTTTTGAATTGGTGCCTCGGGTACCAGGCCGCCGGTCAGCATAATGCCGGAGATTTTTTGCATGGTCTTCGACTGAACCGCCGCAAGACAGGCGAGAATTACGTCGGAACGATCCCCAGGGGTAATGACCAGGGCTCCGTATTCTATTCTTGCAAGCAGGTTGCGCAACTGCATTGCAGCAATGGTAAAACTTCGCACATGGCGAGTAAGATTCTTTTCACCATATAAGATTTCGGCGTTCAACAGCCTCGCCACCTCACCTACCGAGGGGCTGCCAAGGTTCTCATTATTAGGAATCACATAAACCAGTCGCCTGGTTGATATTTGCTCGGACTGCAGCCGTTCCTTCACTATCTCTACGGAATCGGGATCTAGGCGATTGACAACCGTGGCAATAAGATCACAACCACGCTCTTCGAGAGATTCATGGTATACTTTAATGGATCCAATGAGTTCATCAACCGGTTTCATTTTAGCGCCGGCCACCAGCAACAAGGGACACCCAAGGTTATTGCTTATCTCCACGTTTAAATCGAAATCAAACGATGCCGCCGCACCTCCCCGCACAATACCCTCGCAGAGAACAAAATCCGCCTTTTCAACCAAGGCATTATATTTATTAAGTATTCCTTCATGCAATTCAGCGGTCTTACCCATAGCGATAAGCTGGCTCGCCTCGGCTACTGTAAAGGCATACATCTCCTCATAGCTTGTGCAAAGATGGAACTGGCTCTTGATAAGGCTGATGGTATTATCCCGCACGCCGGCACGATGATCAGCATCGACCAGCGGGCGAAAAAACAACACCTTTTTAACATTACGCGTTAAAAGCTCCATCAAACCTAAAATGATAGCCGATTTCCCGCTACGCGGCTCAGTGCCGGCAACATACAAATTTTTTGACATGGTGTTCTCTTGGAAATAAATAATAGGCAGAGGAATGGTTGGCCATTTTATTTCGTAACGGCTCAAAACTATTTCAAATCCCACAACTCCGTAAATCGACTGCGAAATGGACGACACAAAAGCATCGTCAGGCCTTAAGTACCTTAAAAATTTATTTCTTGTTTTTCACAATGAATTTCGTGAAAGTACTTATTTTCCCTTTTCTTGGAGGGAGTAGCCGATGAAGCGCTTCTGCGATACAGATAAGATGGTTTTGCTGTTTCAACAAGGGTTGAAAAGCGAGCGATGATACTCCATTCCTCACAATATTTCCAGGTTCTTCTTCACATCGCTGAAAAACCTATATAAAAAAACTGTGCTCAAGAAACAAGAGGCCAATATGACAAAACGATTACTCATCAAACCCGGCAAACTCACCCTGGCAAAATTGCGCCTTATAGCCAATAGGCCGGTAATGGTCAGCCTGGCGGAGGGGTGCAAGGCAAAGATCAATGGTTCGGTGCAAACAGTCAGGACGCTTATAAACCAGGGACGGGTAATCTACGGCATCAATACCGGTTTTGGCCTCCTTGCCAACACCGTTATTCCCGACGACGAACTCGAACATTTACAACGTTCCATTGTTCTTTCCCATGCCGCCGGTGTCGGGTCTTTTATGCAGGAATCGACAGTACGACTGATGATGATTTTAAAAATCAACAGCCTGGCCAGGGGCTTTTCCGGGATTCGTCTTGAGGTTATCGAGGCCCTTATGCAGTTGGTAAACGCCGAAGTCTATCCGTGCGTTCCCCGGAAGGGCTCGGTGGGCGCCTCCGGGGATCTTGCCCCCCTCGCCCATATGAGTACCGTCCTCCTCGGCGAAGGTGAGGCAACGTATCAGGGCAGGTTGATCAGCGGCCGGGAAGGCCTGGAGTGCGCCGGATTGAGTCCGATCACCCTTGGACCCAAGGAAGGTCTGGCACTTTTAAACGGCACCCAGGCCTCGACCGCCTTTGCCCTCGAAGGCCTCTTTGCCGCCGAAGATCTCTTCGCCGCCGCCATGGTTTCCGGCAGCCTGTGTGTTGAGGCGGCACTCGGCAGCCGCAGACCTTTTCATCCCCTCATCCACGAGGTGCGCGGCCATAAGGCGCAAATTGATGTTGCGGCCATCTATCGTCATCTCCTGGCGCATAGTGAAATCGAGATCTCCCACAAGAACTGCGAGGCAGTACAAGATCCCTATTCCCTCCGTTGCCAACCGCAGGTAATGGGAGCTTGTCTCACCCAGATCCGCAACGCCGCCGAAGTGATCGCCACCGAGGCCAATGCCGTTTCCGACAATCCCCTGGTATTCACCAAAGAAAACGACATCATGTCGGGAGGCAATTTCCATGGTGAACCGATTGCCATGGCAGCCGACAACCTGGCTTTAGCTATCGCCGAAATCGGCGCCCTGTCGGAGAGACGGATGGCCCTCTTGATCGATTCCCATATGTCGAAGCTTCCCCCTTTTCTCGTGGAAAAGGGTGGCCTCAACTCCGGGTTCATGATCGCCCAGGTTACCGCAGCGGCGCTGGCAAGTGAAAACAAATCCCTGGCCCACCCGGCATCGGTTGATAGTCTGCCAACCTCGGCCAACCAGGAAGATCATGTTTCCATGGCCACCTTTGCCGCCAGACGACTTTCGGAAATGGCTGAGAACACCGCCGGCGTCCTGGCAATCGAACTGCTCGCTGCCTGCCAGGGTCTCGATTTTCGAGCACCTCTCAAATCTTCGCCATTGCTTGAAAGTGCCAAGGCGCAAGTCCGGAGCGTCGTGACCTTTTATGATCAGGATCGTTATTTTGCCCCCGATATCCAAAAGGCCCAGGCGCTTATTCAGACAGGAGCCTTTAACTCCCTGGTCGGCACAGCCTTACTGCCGAGTTTTGCTGAATAAAACCATGCCACAGAACCGGCACCCAATGACGGAGCATCCACTCTTCAAGATTTGCCGGATTTTTCGAGAAAACCTGGCCGTTCTATATGGGTAAAAGTGTATCTGGCAAGAATGTAACTACACCCCAAGGTCGCGAGAAAGAGCGAGAAATTCTTTAATTTGTAGTCAAAATAGGTGAGACAAAATCGATCAATCAGATTCTTCACTACCGGATGAACAAGATACAGGCTGAGTCCCACCGTGCCAAGCTCCCTGAGCGGAGCAAGGTTCAAGAAATTATCGAGGACACGCCCTTTGGCGTAGAGGATGCACATAATCAAAACCCCTGCAAGAAACCCGTAGGAACCATAATAATAATAATGTGTGTAAACAATGCGTTTGTCGATAATATGGCCTGTTGAAAACAGGAAAAAGACAATAATGACAGCAAACCCGAGAGGTGAAGCCAAACCTCGGGCAAACCGATTGAAGCGCGAATCCACACAGGCCCCTGCTGAGCAGTACGAATAGAGAAAGGAGAAGAACACTCCGGCCAGGAAAACCCCGAAGAAAAGTTTCAGCTTAATATGATCCATCCCCAGCAGCCAGATTATCTCGCTTCCGACAAAACCGTTCCAGGCCACCATTGCAATGAGCAGCATTAAAAGAGTGATTTTCGGATATCTCCGCAGCGGCAATATCAGTACAAGTGCGACAATAGGCCAGAGAAGGTAAAAGAGTGCCTCCTGAGGAAGAGCCCACAAATGCCCGTCTCCCTCGAGAAAAAGGCCGTGCATAAAGGCGAGACTTAAGCGCCCGCTCATGACATAGACCGCAAATATGTAGGTATAATACATTGGCAGAATACGCATGAAACGCCGATAAAAATAGCCCGACATGTAAGTCCACGACAAAACGGCCTGTGGATTACTGATAAAGGGCCTGGCCAGGAGAAACCCGCTCAAGGCAAAAAATATCCACACCCCGCTCGCTCCAACCCCTCTAAACCAGCTGCATGTGTGATCGGCGATGACCATAATAGCCGCCAGTCCTCTCAGTCCGTCCAGGGCATCAAGCCTTTCCATAACCACGGTTGCGGACGGCGACTTTGCAGGCGATCCATTGCCAGTCACCTGCCGCATGAGTCGTGACAGGATAAGAGTTACCAAAACAGCAAACGCCAGGGCGATAAGACCGGCGTGCCAATACATTGGTTTGAATAACTGTTCTTTACCGAAAAAATGAGGATCACTTCCGGCACCGATCACCTGCACATGATCGCGAAAGACCTGCATTAACGTATCAGGACCTGCGGCAAATAGTCGACTGATCTCGTTTGGTCCCAACACCAGCGGTTGATGATGATAGCTGGACACCTTCATCTGATAAATTTTTGCAATCCCTGCTTGATCCCCCGTATCAATACGCAAATATTTAATAAAGCTGCCGGTAAACAAGACCTGTATCTTCGATCTTTGTTCACTTATCGGCACGGGCGCCGAGGTATCCTCCTCTCTGAATGTACCGGAATTTGAATAATAGATCTTGAGTTGATCCGGGTGATCTGTCTGTATATCAATCTCAACAGCCTGAATGCCGGGAAGAATCCTCAGGGACATGGAAAAGATGGTACCGAAAACGGCAATGGCTGCGAATAAAAGGAGATTTTTTTTTATCATGGCGTCCATGAATAACTTTTCTAAAATAAATTTTGATTGCTAATGTAACTCAACCACATCTTTGCAGGGGGTTCACTCGGTGAGAACCGAGCCATAATAACTTGAAAGTCGGATAAAGCGTACACTATTTGGTATCCACTCCCAAGTACTTCAAGAGCAGCCTGTCTCTGGCCACTGATTCGGTGGACCATCGATAGCTGCCCATGACAGTCTGTACCTTTGTGGTTTCAATGCAGTCGA
>JAZDOW010000049.1:0-21868 GCA_043798185.1 Pseudomonadota bacterium
GGTGAGGTCATCGGCTTCGCTTGCCAATACTTGATCGGCATAGGTAAAGGGGTCTGTTTCAAGGACCACGGCATCCGAATCCTTGTGCGTGTTGAGAACGCCCGAGACGATCCGCTCCGGTCTGCCGCCCCTGGCTGACGAAAATGCAGGCCTAAAAACTCCTAGGGAAGGCTTTTTGCAGTTGCATCTTTAGTATCATTGTGTAATATGTTTCAAAAAAACGTGTTAAATGGTTTGAAAAAGCACATATTTATATAAATATATCCTAGTGTTGGGTGCTTAATTTCATCCAGCTTGCTTTGTCTTAAAAAGACACGAAATTAATTATTATATTATTATAGACATCAAAATACACCTTGTTTAAGTGAATTTATCCAGAAAGGAGACTGTAAAATCGGGGAGGACTCTATCGAAAAAACACCAAGAAAAAAATTTTGAAGAACACATGAATGGAAGGGGGCCGCTCTCCCTTGGCCGGTGAGCGTGCGGCCCCCTTCCCGGTGCGGCGAAATCGGATCAGCCACTCCTCTTTTTTTTTACCACACGATCCTGTCAGTCGCCAATACTTAATTTTATCAGACCGAAAGGAGAGTGAATGTATGCTTGCTGTATGGAAACCTGAGGGGGCCAAAGTGTGTCTGGCAATTGTATGTCTGGGGGTAACATTGTCCGGGAGGACGACATTCTGTTCAGCCGCCGACACCGTCACTTCACCACCGCAACCCACCCAAAGCGGAGTCATTGAACCAGAAAAACAGGCTTTTCAATTAGACGACGTAGTTGTGCGGGGCGATTTAAGCCAAAAAAACCTGGCAGCCACATCTTCGGCGGTAATTACCAAGGAGGAGATCTCCAACCGGGTCTATGAAACACCCCTGGAAATTGTCGGCCTTACGCCGGGAGTATCGGTGAAACAATATAAGCAGGGTGGAACGGCGGCAAGCTTTCAGATGCGTGGTTTTACGAGTTGTTCGCATGGCTCCGATGCGGCGATATATCTGGATGGCATCCCCCTGAATGAGGGCGATGGCTATGCCGATACCAATATCGTAAATCCTGAAGAATTGGAGAGGGTTGAGGTGATCAAAGGGCCCATTTCACCCCTCTATGGCAACTATGCCTCGGCTGGTGTTCTCCATTTTTACACCCTGAAAGAGGTTGAAGGTCAACACATGAAGTTGCTGTATGGTTCTTTCAATACCTATGAACAGAATTATCTGGGTGGATTTACCAGCGAAGACGGAAAAACCGACCATGTCTATTCCCTGCTCAATTATCACACCGATGGATATCAGGATAACTCGGATTGGGATAAGCAAAACGCCGCGGCGCGAATTACCCACCGCTTCACCGACGATTTCAAAGCCAGGGTTAGCCTGCGAGGATTTAATTCTGATTGGGATGCCCCGGGTTGGCTGAACAAAAAACAATTTGACGATAACCCCAGGCAATCGGTCAACGATACTAATGGCGGCAGTAAAGATCTGCTCTCAGGCAAAGTCGATCTCGATTATAAACTTACGAAGGATTCGAAAATCCTTCTCCATGCCTTTAGTTATGATCAGAATTTTAAAAGATATTATGCTGACAGCGAGGTCGGGAAGGCTTTGGGATCAAACATCGGCAACCTTCGCGACTTTGACCGGCTGGCTTACGGTACCGGTGCGAGCTACAATACCGTCAGCGATATAGGGGGGAGGCGTCTCAGTTTAACGGTTGGCACCGACTACATGATGGAAGATGAAGATCGACAAAGATGGAATCTGACCGCCGGAAACGGCCGCAATAAAGGAAAAAAATATCTTGACTATAACGTCGCCTTCGAATCGCTCGGTTTATATTCCGATATCAATTATCAAATATTCAAACCACTCAAGGTTTTTGTCGGGGGACGTTACGATCATTTCAGCGGCGACATAGTCGACCATCTCTTAGGCGATAAGGAGTTTTCCATGGAGGAAACCGATATTTTTAGCCCCAAAGGCGGGTTGATACTGTCACTCCTTGAGGATCGTCTGGAGTTCTTTGGCAATGTCGGCAGGGGATTTGCCATGATGTCCGGTTTTGCCGAACAAGCCCAATATACTCAGGAAACCTGGGATCCGCAGATACGAACCCAATATGAACTGGGGATGGGTGTTCGGCCGACCACCTGGTTCAATGCCCGCTTAGTAGGTTTCCGTCTGCAAACCACCGATGATTTTATCCAGGATCCAAAAACGTTAGAATATGAAAATGCCGGGGAAACCACCCGTGATGGGTTTGAGGTGACGGGCGAATTTAAAGCTCTCGAACATGGCTATTTGCGCGCCGACTATGCATATATCGATGCGAAGTACGATGACTACACAGTTTCCGGGGTGAGCTATGACGGCAAATCCCTTCCGGGGGTGCCCCAGGATATTGTCAATATCGAACTGGGATATAGCGCTCCCATGGGGGTTGGTGGGTGGGTCAGATATCACTATGAAGCCGGAGCGGATCTGGATAGGGCCAATACAGTAAAAGGTGATGCATTTGATAGAGTCGATGCCAACGTCTTCTATCGGTTCGGCGCTAAAGCCCAGTACACCGTTGCACTCGAAATACAAAATGTCCTGGATGAAGAATATGCCTCAAGCACGAGCTATTCGAACGGCAATTTCAGCTATTCGCCAGGCCTGCCTCTCAGTGCGTACGCCTCTTTTAAAGTTGACTTTTAAAGCTGAGTTGAGCAGTTCGTCCGCTCAAACGTAACTTATGCCCTTGCGGTAAAAGCACTGAAAAACCGATCCTAACTTTCTGAAAAATTGCCATCCTCCTGTAATACGGAGCTAAACCCTAGCGCGGGAGGAAACAGAATAATCATTTTTCGATAAAGGAATTGAAAATGACTCTTATAACTACAACGCCGCCGGACGTTGTCCGCGGCCACGAAATTTGGCTCGAAAATGTAAAGAAGTCCGGCTCAGGCGGCAGCGCATTTGCCTGCTCCTTGCTTTTTGGCCACAATATGCAGATCGATGGTGTTGCTGATGCAAAGAACGCCAGGGCGGTGGTCATCGCCCCGGATGCCGCAAGACATGACCTTGTCATAACGGCTCTGGACACCGCCTTAACAATGGACTTTCAACCGACGTTCTGCGGCGAGCATCTAATCGCTGCGGAATACGACGCCGGGATTTACACGGTCACCGAGGCCGGATGGCATAAAGGTCCGAAGAAAGATTTCAGCAACGTCAAGCGAAGCGGCCACTATTACCAATATGCCAAGAACATCGTCGCCGGAATTAGCGGGAACGTGGCAAGCCATCTTGTCGGCCATGAGTTGGAAATCGTCCCGCTTGCGTGGCGACAACATTATCATGTCGGGGATGTTGTTTCCTTGCATGTTCTTTATGAGGGCGAGGCGCTGTCGGAAGGTGCTGTTACCGTGGCGGTTGGTGGAGACGGAGGTAATGGCGTCGATCTTCCTATTGGCTGGGATGGAATGGTGAAGTTTGCTTTCCAGCGCCCAGGCAATTGGATGTTCAAAGTCAGGCACACCGATGCAAACAAAGGAGTCGAAGGTTTATTCGATGAAAAGGTCATCACAGCCGTTTTTACAGTCTTGAACGTTCATTAGCTCCTGAGAAATTCATTGCTTGTTTTAGTAATTATTTGATCTCGCAGTCGACAGCGAGGCAACTTTGGAGGAATTGAAAATGATTTGTGAAGGCGAAATTAAAGGCGTCATTACCAAGCGTTGGAGTGCTCGGGCACGATCGTACGATTGTTCTCCGGGGCATGGCATCCATTCCGAGGTCGAGAAACAGACATGGCTTAAGATTCTTGCCGGTGCCTTGGATAAGAAGAAAAATCTGAAGATCCTCGATGCCGGCACAGGCACGGGAGCCTTGGCGCTGTTGCTGGCGGAGATGGGACATGATGTTTTCGGCATTGATCTCTCGGACCAGATGTTGAAACGCGCCGGAGAAAAAGCCAAGGCCAAGGATTTACAAGTGACGTTCAAGGTTGGTGATGCCGAAAATCCACCTTTTGCGCCAAAGTCATTTGACGCCATTGTCAGCCGTCACGTGCTCTGGACACTGCCGAATCCCGAGAAGGCAGTACGTGCCTGGAAGGAGCTGTTGAAACCGGGAGGACATCTTGTCATCATCGACGGCAATTTCAAATATATGACGCAAAAAACCCTTTTCCAGGAGGCATGGCGATTTCTCGCCATGCCGCTGGTTGTTGTCACCGAGTTTAGAGATCCGAGGATGCCTGGGAAGGACTTGGATGAAAAATTGCCGATGCGGCACAGGGAACGTCCCGAAGCAGATCTTGAAATGCTGCGGGACGTGGGCTTCAAAGCCGATGTCTCCAAGGTGTCCTTGCAGCGAAAGCTTTCGCCTCTGCGATATTTGAAGTACGGCTACTCCCGCCATAGTGAACATCAATTCGTAGTCAAAGGAGTAAAGCCGGTATAGTCGTTATTCCGAGCTGTGGTGAAAAATCAACAACAGGGAGTGAGTATGCGATTTCGAAGGCTGGCGCATGTTGCAGCGGTCATTGTCATAGCAGCGGGATTTCTTGGGGGCATAGCCGCTTCTGGCCATGCCAACAATGAAACCCTGACCGTTTCGGAAATGTGGGAAATTGATGGGGTCGATGCCGCCAAAAACGGCACCTTTGTAAAAGAGAAAGCCCTGATTGCCGAGACCCTGGTTGATGCGGTCGCCGATTTCAGCCTCAGGCCGGGGCTTGCGACAACATGGAAGATGACCGGCGATACCCTTTGGCAATTCACCCTTCGAGAGGGCGTTCGGTTTCATAACGGTACACCGCTGACGGCGGAGGTTGTCGTATCCTCGCTGAAAAGGGCCATGGCGATTAATCCGTCTATTGCCAAACTGACCTTAATCAAAGATGTTCGGGCAATGGACGATTTGACCGTCGAAATCGAAACGACTACCATGTCACCGGCTCTGCCCGCTTCTTTGGTATATCCCGATACCGCCATCATTCATCCCCAATCGGGAAAAAACGAGCAGGGTGAGGTTATTTTCCCGATAGGCACCGGGCCCTATATGCTGGCGGAATGGAAACAGGCCGAACAAAAGGTTCTGTTGACACGCTTTGCTGAGTATTGGGGCGAGCAACCCAAGATCAAGCATATCCAGTATCGCTCGATTCCCGATCCCTCCACCAGATCTCTTGAAATTCAAAAGGGATCGGTGGATCTGGCCGCCGAGGCACCTTATGGAGATCTCGACCTGTTGCGAAAAAAAGGACTCGATGTCACCATTGCCAATACCGCCCGGGTGTATTTTCTCAATTTCGGCAAATTACCGGGCACCATCTTTGCCGACGTCAGGGTGCGAAATGCCCTCAGCCGGGCAATCAATCGGCAGGAAATCGTCGAATATGTTCTATTCGGCATGGGCAAGCCGGCTGCCGGCGCTTATGAGGAGTCGATGCTCTTTGCCAACAAGGAATTACAACCCCATCCCTTTGATCCGGGAAAGGCCAAGCAATTGTTTGCTGAGGCAGGCTATTCCGACAGCAACGGTGATGGTATCTTGGATAAAAATGGCCACAAACTTGCCACCACCCTCTATACTTATCCACAACGGCCGGGTTTGAAACCAATGGCTATTGCCATCCAGCAGCAATGGCAGAACGTCGGAGTTGCCGTGCAGGTACGAGTGCTGGATTCCGCGGCCATTGACAGGGCAATGAAACCGGGTGACATCAGGTTATCTGCCATGGCTTCAGCAATGATTCCCGGTCCCGATTATTTTATGCGCAGGTTGTATAGCAATGGCGGCGATTTCAATACCTGGGGTTATAACAATCCGGAAGTGGAGTCTTTGCTTATACAAGGCAGTAAAACAGTCGACCAGGAAGAGCGTATGGCTCTGTACCGAAAGATTCAAGCCATTGTTTTCGAAGAAATGCCGGTTATTCCCGTTTCCCATTACGGAGTCAATGTCATTACCCAACGGAAGATTAAAGGGTTTGTTTTCAATCCGGTGGCGCATGATTACATGCTTAATACCCAGATGTCTATTGAACCATGAACAGTGCAGAGGCTGTCTCCACGATCCACTTCTGGGGAACGAGAAAAATATGAGCCCCCGCTATCTCTTACAGCGCCTTTGCCTCATTGTCCTGGTGGTCATGGCAGCCACTCTGCTCACCTTTGTCCTCTTACGACTGATACCTGGGGATCCGGCCGAACTGATCATCCGGAAGGTCTTTGTCGGCACCGAAGAGTACACCGGCGGGGTTGAAGAGAAATCAATAATCACCGAGCGCTACGGCATGGACAGGCCCCTGTTGGTGCAATACGGGTGGTGGCTTGCCGGAATAGTCCGTGGTGATCTTGGAGTCAGTTACAAGACCAACCAGAAAGTCAGCCACGAACTGAATATACGACTGCGGCCGACGCTCTCTTTGGCGCTTATGTCTCTTGCAGTTTCCTTGGTTTTGACTTTTCTCATTTCAACGATCTACAGTCTTTGTCCGTGGAAACCGCTGCGCCGACTGCTTGACGGGGTGATTATAGCCAGTATTGCCATGCCGAATTTTTATCTCGGCATCCTCTGTATCCTGGTGGTCTCGGTATACTTCGATCTGCTGCCTGTTTCCGGTTACGGCACCTCTGCTCATTTCATCCTGCCTGTCTGCACCCTAGCCCTTACCATGTTCGGCTATACCACAACAATTCTCAACGACTCGGTGGCCGATATCCGTAACCGCGCCTATATGATCACGGCCAGGGCCAAGGGTTTGGCGCCGCTGGCCCTGTTACGCGGGCATGTGCTGCGAAACGCGGTGGCGCCGGTGATTCCCTATATTGCCCTGCAGCTCGGCTACCTCCTGGGTGGAGTCGTGGTCGTCGAGGCTCTGTTTTCCTGGCCGGGAATCGGCAACTATCTGATCAACGCCATTGCCACCAAGGATTTACCGGTGATTCAAGCATGCATTACCTGTATTGCCCTAACCTATACCCTGGCCAATCTCGCAGCCGATATCCTACTCTGTCTTATTGATCCCAGGGTGAGGTTTTACCCATGAAAATCGGTAGGATTATTTGTGGGGTGGGGCTGCTCCTCCCTGTGGTCGGCGGGCTTCTCCTCGGTTTATTTCGAGATCCGCTCACCATGAAGCTTCCCAGCATGCTGGTGGCTCCGTCCATTGCCATGCCCTTCGGCACCGACCACCTTGGCAGAGATATCCTGGCAAGGGTAGCCCATGGTTTTTTCTGGGACCTGGTCCTCGGCCTCAGCGTGGTCGTTCTCTCGGCTGTTATCGGCATCGCCCTCGGGATGGTTGCCGGATATTGCGATCGTCGAATCGATGCATTGATTATCTTGGTCATGGATATCCTGATGAGTCTGCCGCATATCGTGCTGGCCATGGTCATCATGATCTACCTTTCCTACGGCGCAGAGGCCCTGGTTCTTTCTTTGGTGCTCAGCGGTTGGGTAAAATACGCCAGGATTGTCAGGGCTCAGACCTACTCGCTGAAAAAAGAGGATTTTATCATCTGCGAAAGGGTTCTCGGTGCCGATACCCTGTTCATCCTCAGCCGCCATATTCTGCCGAATGTCTTGCCGGCTATTGTCGGCCTTGCCGCCCTGCATCTCGGCCACACCCTATTGAGTATTGCCGCGCTCGGGTTTCTCGGCCTCGGCCTTCAACCACCATCCCCGGAATGGGGGACAATGATTATGGAATCCAGACCTTATATTATGCGGGCACCCTGGACGGCAGTTTTTCCGGGGCTTTGCATCTTTTTTTTCATCTGCGTATTCACTGTTATCGGCAGGTATCTCGACCGCCGATTCAATGCAACCGGAGAAAGCAATGCTGACTATTGATAATCTGTACGTCCGGTTCAGCAGCGACAGCGGTCCGACCCGCCCTATGGTCGACCGGGTTGATCTGCACCTTGAGGCCGGACGAACCTTGGCGGTTATCGGAGAAACCGGCAGCGGCAAAACCCTGTTGGGCCTGTCGGTCTGCAATCTCCTGCCGGTTAGTGCCATAGCCGAAGGGAAAGTATCCTTTGCCGGGCAGGTCTTGACCGGGCTCGATTCCCGGCAAATGCGCGAATATCTTGGGCAACGGATTGCCTATGTACCGCAGAGTTCAGGTCTGTCTTTGAATCCGACCATGCGCTGCGATCGACAAGTGGCCGAGGTGTTTCGGGGCCGGCGCCTAGCAACAAAAACAATGGCGAACAGCGATGCCGGCAGGTTGCTGGCACGTCTCGGCCTTGGCAGCGGAAAGCAGTATCCGCACCTGCTCTCAGGGGGAATGAAGCAGCGGGTGCTGGTGGCAATTGGCCTTGCGGCCGAGCCGGAGCTGCTCATCGCCGATGAACCGACCAAGGGTTTGGATTCCGACCGACGGCAGGATATTATCGATCTTTTTAGCGGATTGCGCCGACACAACCCGCAAATGGCCATTCTCTTGATCACCCACGATTTGTACCTGGCCGAGAAGGTCGCTGATGAAGTGGCTGTCATGTACGCCGGGCAGAAACTGGAACAGGTCGAAAGCCGCCATTTTTTTGCCGGTCCGAGACATCCCTACAGCCGCTCCCTGCTAGCCGCTCTGCCGGAACGCGGGCTGATGGCATTAGAGGGCATTGCCCCCCGTCCCGATGAAATACTTGCCGGCTGCCCCTTTCATCCCCGCTGTCCAGAGGCCATGGAGCGCTGCGGAAAAGAGCGACCAGTCCTCGTCAATGGAGGCAGTGGGATGGTTTATTGCTGGCGTTATGCTTAGTCTGCAGGGGATTTACAAACATTACACCGCACTTGGTGGTCAAACCGTCGTCGCCGATGGGCTGGATTTGCAACTAGCAGAGGGAAAAGTTTCTGGTTTGATCGGCCCATCCGGCAGCGGCAAAAGCACCCTTGGCCGTCTGATTCTCGGGCTGGAAGCGCCGGACCGGGGGAAGGTGCTCTTTGATGGTGTGGATATTTCTACCCTCACCCGCCGACAATGGTCGATTTTTCGTAAAAATGTCCAGATGGTTCCCCAGCACCCGGACTCTGCTTTTAACCCGAGACGGACACTCGGCAGTTCCTTGCTTGAGGTATTTCGTTTTCATGAAGTATGCAAAAAGGATCAGGAAAAAGAATATATGGCAGCCACTCTCGATCATGTCCGTATCCACCCGCAACTCCTCGGTCGTTATCCGTCGCAGCTTTCCGGAGGGGAACTGCAAAGACTGGCTATTGCCAGGGCGATTCTCACAAAACCACGCTTTTTAGTCCTTGATGAGGTGACTTCGATGCTTGACGTCTCAGTCCAGGCAGCAATTATCCGGACCCTGGAAGCGCTGAAAAATCATCATAAGATAGGATACCTGATTATTACTCATCATGTCGGATTGGCGAGGATTTTTTGTGACAGTATTGCCTGTTTAGAGGAAGGAAAACTCTACCCTCTTGCCGATGCAATATGAGTCAAAGGTCTTTTACCACATATAGTAACATAATATTGCACCGGTCTCATTCCAGAGTACTGCAATGCGTCATTTTCTCCCCTGACAAACGGCACTACCACAGGTATGCCCTCGATCTCATGTACCATCGCATCAATATCGAAGACAGCCCGGATACTTTCGGAGGTGATGATCTCCCTACCGCCGACGGCATGGATCTTGCCCCGGCGGATCAGTGCGAAGCGGTCGGAAAAACGCAGTGCCGTGCTCAGATCGTGGATGACCACGACCACCACCAGTTCGAGTTCCCGGGAGATGCGTTGCAGGAGTGCCATGGTCTCCATCTGGTTTCTGATGTCGAGGTGGCTTATCGGTTCATCGAGCAGAAGTATCCGCGGCTCCTGGGCCAGCGCCCGGGCAATGACCACCTTCTGCAGCTCGCCGCCCGAGAGTTCGGTGGTCGAGCGCAGGGCATAGTCTTCCAGATGAAGCAGGGTGAGGATGTCGCTGACCACCTTCAGGTCATGTTCCGAGGCCCGCCAGACGATATGGGGTTTACGGCCGAGCAGGACCGCATCAAACACGGAGCAGGCAACGCCGTTGGATTTTTGCGGCATATAGCCGATCTTTTTTGCCCGTTGATCTCCCGACATCGAGATTATGCCCTGTCCGTCGACGGAGACCGTTCCCTGATAGGGTTTCAGGATGTTGGCCATGGCCTTGAGCAGGGTGGATTTACCGGAGCCGTTGATGCCGAGGATCGACACCAGTTCGCCGGGTTTGAAAGAGAGGGTCACCTCTTGGAGGATATCCCGGGTATCGTAGGAAAAAGACAGGTCGTTTACGGCAAGCATGGTTTACCTCCTGCCCTTGATGAGCAGATAAAGGAAAAGTGGGGCTCCGAGAAAAGAGGTTATAATACCGACCGGCAGGATTACCGGCGCCAGTATCATTCGGGAAATAATGTCGGATATCAGTAGCAGCAGGGCACCCAGCAGGGCGGAAGAGGGGATGAGGAATCGATAGTCGTTCCCGACAAAAAAACGGGCGATGTGGGGGGCGATCAGCCCGATAAAGCCGATAATTCCCAGAAAGGCGGTGATCACCGCAACGGCCAGCGAACTCAGCACCATTCCGACTACGCGCAGCCGTTTGACCCGCACACCGAGACTCTGGGCCACCTCGTCTCCCCACTGCAGGGCGTTGAAGCGCCAGCTCACCGTGACGAAGTAGACGAAGGCGATCAGGAAGGCGCAGGTCATTATTGCGTTTTCCCGCCAGCCGGCCTTGCCGAGATCACCGAATGTCCAGAAGACGGTGGCCGCAAGTTGGACGTCGGTGGCAAAATATTGCAGAAGCATGGTGGCGGCGCTGAAAAAGGCACTCAGGGCGACACCGGCCAGGATAACGGCCTCCGGCGTGACCTTGCGGAACAGGGCAAGCGTCAGGATAAAGGCGACGGACAAAAGTGAACCGGCAAAGGCCGAGAGAACGACCAGGTTCGGTGAGAGTACGGTTACCGCCTCGGTCCCGGCCGGATGGGTCTGACCTCCGCCGAGGAGGATAATGGCAAAGGCCGCGCCAAACCCCGCGCCTTGGGAGATACCGATGGTGAAGGGGGAGGCCAGGGGATTTTTGAGGATGTTCTGCATGATGGCCCCGGCGACCGCCAGGCCTGCCCCGGCGATGGTGGAACCGACCATCCTGGGCAGTCGGATATTCCAGATCACATGCGCGAAGGGGCCATCGGTCTTCTGCCTGAGTCCGGCGACGATATCGGCGATGGAGAGTGGCAGGGAACCAACCGTCATGGAAGAGAGTGCCGCCCCGATAAGCAGGAACATGAGGATGCCGCCCGCCGTCCATTTCAGGCCGACCTTCTTCTGATACTCTGCCAGAATATCCATGTTAGTGGATGGAAAGTCCGGTCTTGTCGAAGGCCACCCGTCCAAAGCCCAAGCGTTCATTTTTTAATTTCCCATAGGCCTTCACGCCGATAAAAAAGTCGAAAATTTCATCCGCTTTTCCGGCTGGATCGATGTCGGCAAAGGCGCTTGGATAGAGGGTCTTGCCGAGGAAGTAGGCATCGGCAAAAGCGATTTCAATATTGGTGTGATAGTAATTATAAGGCGGCATCACATAGACGCGGCCATTCTTCACCGCCTTGAGCATCTCATAGAAGGCCGGATTTTTCCGGTAATCCTCACTCACATTCTCCAGCCCACCGGCATCAAGAAAAATGACGTCCGGGTTCCAGAGGAGGAGTTTCTCCTGGTCGATAAAGGCATGGCCGGACTGGTTGATGGTATCGGCGACATTATGACCATGAATCCAGATAAGCGGGGCATAGAGGGCCTCGGTACTGGTAATGCCATGCTTTCCCTTGTAACCGACGGCACCGACATAGGCTGCAGGCCGCACAGTGACGGAGGCGATTCGCCGCGCCAGGTCCTCTTCCAGCCGGTCGATGAAGGCAATGACGGCCTCCGCCCGTTGCCCGCGATCGATGATCCGGCCCAGAAGAGCAAGCGCCTCCTTGATCCGGCGCAGATCGAGTGCCGCGGTGGCCCCGGTATTCAGGATGAGTACCGGAATGCCGGTTTTCTGCTGGATGGTATCCGCCTGGGCAGTGTCGAAACCGGCGGTGATGATCATGTCGGGATGGACCGAGATCACCTGTTCGAAATCGGGCAGTTTCGCCCCGGCGCCGCCCTCACCGACTGTAACAATGGTTTTCGCTTTTTCCGCCACGGCAAGACCATAGAGACGGCCGGCTTCCACCGGTTTCTTCTCCAGCGCCTCGATCCCGACCACCGTATCCAGTCCCTGCAGATAGGTCACAAAGCGCAGCGCCCCGCCCAGGGTGACGATACGTCTGACCTGTGCCGGGACGGTGACGGTGCGGCCCGCGGCATCGGTGACGAAGCCCTGCCCCCGGTCGGCAGCCATTGCCGGAAAGGTACAGATCCCGATGAGAATGATGGCGAGGATAGAGAGAGTCCCCTCCTTCATCCCCGCCCAGCCGGTCTGCATTTTCCGGAAGTCCTTATCAGTCCTTTGCTTCACGGCCGACATAATCACCATCCTCGCGAGTAGCCGGTCAGGCAATCCAGGCATACGGTCTTGCTGTCCTGATGTCGCGCCATGTGCTCCGCCATTCCTTCGCCGCACTTTTCACAGACCAGCCTGCTGAACAGGCGGGCCTTTCCCGGCGGCTCGTAAACCGGCTCCTTGAAGTCGAAAAGTTCATCGAGCGGGGCCTGGAGGATATGTTCCTGCCAGGCAGCTCGGTCCATTTGTCCCGACGGAAAGCTCGGTGTGAAGACAAGCCGGAGCTTGGCGCCGCTGGCCCGGCAGAAAAAACTAAAGGCCATTTTGCCGGTTGCCTTATGGATCAGATTACCCTTTCCCATGGTGCAGCCGGTGAGAAACTGTACGGCATCCACTCCGCAGGCGTCATTTTCCGTCACGCAAACCAGTTCCTCGTCCTGGGAAAAGCGCAGGTTGAGTTTTTCTTGGACAGCCTTACTGGCCCGGTAGCCAATGGCCAGGCCGGGGCAGGAATGGCCATGGAATTCAACGCAACGATTCCAGTCGTCTGGTAACATGCTCATAAAATATTTCCTCAAATTATATGTTAACTGTTCATCCTAAACACAAAGAATGGATAACCTTCTCTTACTAAAAGCTGACCTTTATTGTGGTACCGACGGTGATACCCGGCATTGGATAGCCGAACTGTTCCTCGTACTCGACATTAAAGAGGTTGTTGACAAAGAAAGCCAGCTCGTAGTGCTTGCAGATCGGGATCTTCAAATCCAGGTCCACGGTTGTATAGGCATCAATGTCCATCTTTTTTGATTTATAAGTTGCCGCCGAGCCGGTGCCCGTGGTGTAGTTATAGACCATTTCGCTTTCGCCGTTATACCGCACAGTGGCATCGAAAACAGCCTGGTAGGGGAGCTTGAACTCCAGACCGGCATTGGCCTTCCAGGCAGGGAGATTGTCGATCCCGCTGATAAGGGAGTCAAATGCAAATGGGCTGCCCTCTTTTTCCGTTTTCTGATAGGTAACCGACGCCCGGCCGGTCATCCAGCCCGCAAAGCCATGCCGGACATCAGCCGAGAGACCTTCCAGTGTAACCTTGTCGATATTATAGGTGCCGCGTGTGGCAGGACTGTTGCCGAGCCTCCAGAGGATATAGTCATCGACCTGATAATAATATCCTGAGAGTTTCATGGTATCTTTCTTTGAAAAGTTGTGCTGATACATCAATTCAGCGGCATTGTTTGTTTCCGGTTTCAGATCCGGATTGTTCGATGTTAACCCGCCATTGCTCGCCCAGTAGGTCTCGGGCAGACCCGGAGTCCTGTAAGCCTGATACAACGAAGCGGTCACCTTGTCGGCGCTGGTGATCTTATAGGTTCCTGTTAATTTCGGCGTTAAGGCGCTATCTTCCAATTCACGCATGACGGAGCCGTTGACGTTCTCATTGGCGTAGGTGTCATAGCGCAAACCAGGGGTCAGGGTGAAGGAATCGGTGATCGCCCAGGTATCCTGGAGGTAGTAGCCCCAGCTTGTCCCTTCCTGGGATGGCACGCCCCCTGTATAGGATTTCCCATTGTAAACCGTGTCAATATAATTGACAATTATATCTCCATAGGCGAGGACTTTATAGTCTATGCCGGTCTGCAGTTCATGATTGTCCAGTGTATAGGTCCCCTTGATGTTGCCTCCATAGGAGCGGTCGGACTCTACGGTCCTGTCGAGAACCAGCTTCCCATCGCTGTAGGAGGGAACAATGGCAGTGGATGAGTAATTTTTTTCCCGTCGATCTTCGTGGTTCTGATAGGCCTTGAATTCAAGGAGCGCTTCGCCGATGGGCTGTTTATAACCCAGATCCAGGTAATATTTCTCTTTATCCCACTCCGCCCCCGGGCCGGGGTCAAAGGCCTTGCCCGAATAGGGGGAAAATGTTTCGCCGAAAGAGAGGGGATAGTCGCTGTTTTTGGTCTTGTAGAAGTTGGGATTGTCAGGATCGACTGACAGCCGGTTATCACGGGTAAAGCCCCGGACGGCGTCGGTATATTGCATCCCGAAGGACATTTCCCCGGAAAACGGCATATCGACATAGGCCTTGCCGGCCACATTCTTGCCCTCGAAGTCGTTGTTCCACAGGAAGGCATCGGCCTCCTGATAGCTGGCTGCCAGGGAATAGCCGAATGGCCCGATTTTATAAGTATGGGTCAACCGGTAATTCTGCATGGAATCGATGTCCCCCGTGCCGTAGGTAGCGGTCAGATTCACCGTTGGATCCGTGGTTGGTTTCTTGGTAACAACATTGATGACACCACCAAGGGCATTGTTGCCGTACTCTGCCGAACTGCCGCCTTTAATTACCTCGATCTTCTCGATATTATCCAACGGGATGGTTCCCCAATCGATGTAATAGCCTCCTACCACTCCGGCGGCATTGACTGTTCTGTCGTCGATATTCAACATAATACGATTTTGGGAAAACCCACGGATTGCCAGGATATCGGCGGTATCACCGATTGCGGTTCGACGTTTGATGTCGATGTCCGGTTCATTTTTCAGTACATCGGGCAGATTAATGTTCTTTCCCTTTTCGATGCTGGGCTTGTCGACCACCGTGGCGTCCGGATTTCCAAGTGCCGTGTCGGTGACGACGATTTCTTCAAGGGTCATATGCTCTTGAGAGGCGGCATGAGCCGACGTGGCCACCAGGGAAAGACCACAGGCGAGTAACAGTCGATGATGAAGCATAAATTATTGTCCTTCTGTATTGTTTGTGGTTTTTATTCCCGCCAGGCGAGAATTCCCATTTCAACTGTGGTCCTGTGTGTCTCACTCTCTTTAAATCACGTGCCATTTTCAGGAGTGATTTGACTATCTAGCGTCATACAAATATCCGCAACATGTTACTGTATATACCGATGACGGAAGGCTGGCGCAACAAAAAATAGTACGTTTTCTGATTTTGTGTCATTCGGTGGCTGTTTTTGTTCTTATTGTTATAAATCTCTATCATAGTTATGTAATTATACAGATATGTTAGCTATTCTAAGTTGTATTGACACCTTAGCGAGAGGAAAAAAAAGTTGACAACAATCAGGACGGTGATATCGTGTGAGTAAATTATAAATCGTAATAATTGCGCTCCTTCGTTTTTCCACAACCCACATACAACACAAACAGGACGTGGATATGTGGAGCTATTGATGGTTGGGTTTCTCCTCAGTCAGTCCAAGACTATTGATGGGGGGGACTTTTTGCACGTTTGCAACCAGGCAGGACATATTCAGAGGTCGTCTGTAATGTATCGAGAAAAGGCAGCATTTTTTGATGCTCAGGTAAATGCAGGCTGGGCATCAGATTCCTATGGCGAAGCTGAGTTGAGAAAACTTGATCTGCTCTTCAGCGAAACAGGAAGTCTATCAGGAAAAAAAATCCTTGAACCTGGCTGCGGTACCGGAAGGCTCACCGAAATTTTATCGCAGCAGGTTGGAAATAAAGGGAAAGTTGCCGCACTTGATATAAGTCCTGCAATGGTGAACGCTGCCAGGGAAAAGGCGGGGAAAAACGACAACACGGATATTTTTGTGGCGCAAATTGAATCCTTCCCGGTGCCGACAGAAAAGTTTGATCTGATAGTGTGCCATCAGGTTTTCCCTCATATCGAAGATAAGCCTTTAACATTAAATCGGTTTAATGATCTGCTCGTGCCTGGTGGAAAGGTTGTCATTTTTCATTTTATTGATTTTGATGAAATTAATAATGTGCACCGTAAGGCGGGGTCAGTTGTGCAAAACGATAGGATGCCGGAAGAACCTGAAATGGAACTGCTGTTTAGTACTGCTGGTCTTGCCATCCAATTTTTTAGGAATGACATCAATGGCTATTTCCTAATGGCACACAAGTAATATGCTGATCTGAATCGAAAAATATCTCATTTGTGACTGGCGTGGAATTTTCACTTATAAAATATAGGGTTCACCATGAATTCGATTGTCCGGGCCGGCTTTGAACGGCGAAATGTCTTCAACGCTCTGAAGGCGCATAACGTCATGCGTCATCAGGAAGTTTATCCTCTATTGAGACAAATCCTCGCAACCCGCAACACACCTTTCCGGCTGCTCGATATTGGCTGTGGGGACGGCTCGGATATTTACCCTATCCTTGCAGAAAGCAGCATTGATGAATATTTCGGTGTGGATTCCTCGGGCGAAGCCATAGCCCTGGCCGGAAAAAAATTTGCCGGACTATCTTGCACTGTTCATCTCATCCATGGCGACTACCAAGAGGCGTTGACGATCCCTTCGGCATCCCTGGACATTGTTTGGATGGGTCTTTTTCTCCATCACTTGGAACATCAACAAAAAAGAGAGTTTTTGCTTAAGGCGAGGTCTCTGCTCAAAGCAGACGGTCTGCTTGTGGCGCATGACCCTCTGCTTGCGAAAAGTGAGGACCGGGTTGCCTATATTGCCCGTCTTGAGAATTATGGACAAGAAAACTGGTCTTTTCTTTCCCAAGAGGAACGAGCGATTGCGAGCCAACATTGGTCGGAGCACGGGCGCCAGGAACGCTTTTCCACCCTGCGCGAACTCGGCCTTGCCGCTGGCTTCAATGACGTGACCCTGAACTGGTCCGATCCGGAGGAATTCTATGGTCTGGTTATCTTCCGGGCAGGATTTTTAGCGAGCACTCTTTAGAAATATGCTTTCATTCTTGTGCAGTAAGAACATCCCTGATTCTTCACGGCCCACTCTTGCAAGGGCTCCAATTTGTTTGGACATTCATAATCTTTGCTGTCGTTTCGGCACAGCACCGGTGGTTCAGGATGTCCATTTGCAGGTGTCACCCGGCGAACATGTGGCCGTGATCGGCGGCAATGGATCGGGTAAGACAACCCTGCTCCGGGCCATCATGGGTTTGCATAAGGGGTGGTCCGGGCAAATCCACCTGGATGGGAAAGAGCTGCCGGCAAAACCGTCTATGGCCTATCCCGGTGTGGCCTGGATGCCCCAGCGTCAGCCCAGGGGCCAATTTCCCTTTACCGTGCGGGAGTTGTTGACCGCCGGCGGCCATGGGCAGGCAGCTCTAAGCGCTGCGCGCGGACTCGGTATCCACGACCTGCTGCACCGCCCCCTGGCAGCCTTGTCCGGAGGCCAGCTGCAGCGAAGCTATCTGGCCAGGGCATTGGGAATGCTTTCTTCCGGAGCCGGGCTCCTTCTGGCGGACGAGCCCACCGCCGCCCTGGATTTTTCAGGTCAGGAACAGGTGGCGGAGATGATCGCCGCCCTGCCCGCGACCTTGCTTGTGGTCACCCATGACCTGGCCCTGGCCAAAAAATGTCAGAGGGTGCTGCAAATGGCCCAGGGCCGAATTCGGGAGATGACCCTTTGAATCTTGCCGATTTCATGAGCCTGATGAGTCTGCCTCCGATACAGCGCGGTTTCCTGGCCCTTATTGTTTCGGGGCTGGGTCTGCCCCTGGTCGGCGTGTTCATTGTCGGATTGAACATTTACCCTCTGCGTTTCACGATTATGCATGTGGCCCTTTTAGGCGTTGCTCTGGGTCAGGTTTTCGGAATGGACCCGTTGCTTTTAGCCTTGGGACTCTGCGCCCTCACCGGCCGGGTATTAGCCTCCTTTGCCGATAGCCCTTCCGGTGCGCCCGGCGCCATGGGTTTTTTTATGGTCGTTGCCATTGCTTTAGCCTTTCTGGTGCTTTCTTTGGGCGGAGTAAACGCCAATGCCGCCTTCGAGCTGCTCTGGGGATCCATCCTGGCCGTCAGGCCGGTGGATGTCCTGTTTCTATGCGTCATCAGCCTGACCCTCTTATTGCTGTTTTTTTGGAAACGCCGCCCTCTGGCCATGTTGCTGTATGATCGCGAAATGGCATGGTGCTCCGGGGTGCCGATCCGAGGTCTGACCATTGCCTTGTACGTACTCATTGCCGTGGCCATTGCCGGAGCCATCCGCCTGACCGGGGCTCTTCTCGTTGATGCGGTGACCATACTTCCCGCTCTTGCGGCACGTAATATCGGCAGCAATTTGACCTCCATCGCAATGTGGGCCGTAATTTTCGGTTTTTTCGGCAATCTGGCCGGGTTCATCATCGCCGTATTCCTGGACCAGCCCCTCGGTCCGGTACTGGTGCTTACTGCCGGGTGCATCACTTTAAGCTCGTATGCCTTCAATGCCTTGAGAGGAAACCACACATGAATTCCATAATAAAACTGGTCGTAATCCTGCTTCTCTTGCTGCCCTCAACGCCGGGTCACGCAAAATCGCCGGTGGTCGCGGCGGCCACTGGCTGGGCCGCGGCCCTGGCGAGAGCCGCCGGCGCCGAGAATATTCTGATCATTGCACCGGAAACCCTGCAACATCCGCCGGACTATGACCCCAAACCTTCGGACCTGTTGCGTATGCGGGACGCGGATTTTATTATTCTTGGCGGATTTGAGGGTTTTGCCCAGCGGATGCGCGATGCCGCCGGAAGCCATGCGCAACTGGTGGAGGTCCATTTGGAAAATAGTCCCAAGGTCATTCGCACGGAAATTCTTCGGCTGGCCGATCTCTTCGGTACCACCCAAAAAGCCGAGGAATATTTGCTGAATTTCGATCGGGAGTATGAGTATCTGAGTAAAACCCTGCACGATCACTTTGCTCAAAGGGGAAACCGGGCTGTAGCCCAGGTATTTATGACCGTCTGGGCTGACTTCGCCGGGCTGGAACTGGTCGGCACCTTCGGACCCGGCCCCCTGCAACCCGTTGAGTTGCTGCGCCTATCCGCATTGAAACCAAATATTGTCCTGGATAACGCTCACATGCCCGCAGGTATCCCTCTTGCCGAAGCTGCCGGGGCAGGACGGATTCAATTGATAAATTTTCCGCGACCGGGCATGGATTTGGTGGATGTGTTTCGAGAAAATGCCAGGGCGCTTATGCCCTGACCCCGATAAACGGCAACCATCTCAAGGAGGATTGACATGATTTTTCGACCATCTTTGCGGGAGGGTTTTATTCCTCTTCCGGTAACCTTGATTTCAACCCTGAGCGGCCAGGGAATCCGCAACATCGCGCCCTATTCATGCATCATGCCGATCCTGCGTCCGCTGGATCTTATCACCCTGGCCTCGGCCCGCAAGCGGGACACGCTCAACAACATTCGAGAAACAAAGGACTTTGTCGTCAACCTGATCGGAGCGGATCTGGCTGGCGCGGTTATGCCGACCGCCCGCTTTTCACCGCCGGATGTCGATGAATTTGAACTTGCCGGTCTAACCGAGAAACCTTCGGTCAGCATCCGTTCCCCCGGCATTATGGGCTCCTATGCCTGGATGGAATGTGCCCTGTTTAAGATCTATGAAGAGACGGATTATATCCTGGTCGTCGGGAAGGTGCTGCATCTGGAGGTGGCCGATGCGGTCTTGAGCCCGGGAGGGGATCTGGATGTCAAAAAGGCCCGGCCACTGATGATGACGGGCAACGCCAAAGGCATGCAGTTCAGTACGGTGACCGATATCGATCATTTTGAACCCTTCAGTGCGATGTTTCCCGATGGAAAGGATCCCCTGGCAGCGTGACAAGACTATTTTTGGCATATCAAAGCAGCCCATTCATGGCCCCCCAGGCAGAGGCTTGAGCGCGGTCGTTTACCCCGATTTTGTTAAAAATATGAATAATATGGCTTTTGACGGTATGCTGCGAAATCTTGAGATCCGCGGAGATTTCTTTGTTGGTAGCGCCGCAGGCAATACGGCACAGCACTTCGATCTCGCGTTTGGTGAGAGGGGCGGGCAGGGCTCTGTTTGCGGCGTCGATATTTGCGGCGCGGTCTTTTTCAACTGCGGCCAGACGCGATTGCAGATCCTGAATTCGGGTCTCGTGCATGTGTATTTTTTGCTGTAGTCGGCCGGAATCAATATCAAAGGAAATCGTTTCGACGACATTTCCGTGCCGGTCATAAACCGGAAAAATCGCTCTCTCCTCGATCGGTCTGGCCATGTGCGGGCAATTGGCAATGGAGGTAAACTGACGGGAGAGCGCCGCGGCAAAGGCCATGCAAGTGGCATAACCGCACACACGGCAATTGGAGCCGGGCAGTAAGCGATAGATATCGAGGGCGGATGACGTCTTGAATTTTTTATGATTGGGGACGATACCCGGACTTCTTCTGGCGATATCTCCAAAAAATTCAAAAAGCTTTCCTAAAAATTCCACTGCCTGGGCCATGTCGTCAACCGGTGCGAAGGCTCCTTCCTCGGGAGAAAAAGCGCAAAGGTGTTTGTCGAGAACAAACTGGATGAAAACCGGTCGTTCATAGAACCGGGCACGACCAGCAACCGCGTTGATATATGGAAAAAGCGGTGAAAGGTCTTCGGCCAGCTGAAACTTGGCACCATACGATCCACAGGCAATATCGACGGAATTATCCGCCATCGGTCCGGATGCGAACAGCACAAGTGTATCGTAGGATCTGGTGAAATCGATTTTTTCCAGGAAGCCGACACCGTTCATGGCAAGTATCCTCCGGTTGGCGTGTGAGGGGTGAAAAAAAAGGGGTTTATCCCCCATTTGGGCGATTTCAATACCTTGCAACTCCATTATAGTTCACCATAACACGATTGAGTTCAACGGCAATTTGCAAAGAAAAATTTCCTGGGCACCGGCATCACCCGGATGTTTGAGAAACTGGCCATCCGGCATGGCGCCACGGTTTCCTGAGCGAAAACGCATGAAGGAGGATTGAAAATGACTGAAAAAGCAGCTGTATTTGAAAAAATCATCAAGGATTATTTGCTTCAGGTCGCAGGTCTTGAGGCAAGGGAGCAGATCGGCGCGGCATTAGGAGTTGCCGTTACGGATGACGGCTTTACCATTCCCTTTTTCCACCGGACCTATACGATCACACCCGACGGGATTACGTGGCAGAATATGGGTCAGGCCTGATAATACACCTTTTTTATTCTTATTTTCAATATGTTATTATCTGACAAGGCCGGATTTTAATACCAGGATGTAAACCTGGACCCTGCAAATGGTTGCTAGCAGGATCTGCAGGTTAGAGACATTGGTAGTGGTCGGCCCGGTGACACAACAGACCGCTGATGGCCTCGAAGAAGTGGTACGAATCGTTGTTGGCGGCAATCGCCATGGCAGAGCTGCCGGCCGCCGTCGTGGGACCGTCATTACCGTCAGTCGATGCTGACGGTTTCACTCGCCTGATGCACCGGTGCCGTATGCATCCCTGATGATTTGTGCCGCGTCGTAACCGGACCGGGAAAGCATCCTGGCCCGGGCTACCGAAAGGCCGGTGCCATGCCCTTTGCCGATACCTTCGAAGCTCCAATGCCGGGCAGTATCATCACGCCTGATAAGTTCGGGGCAGGAGAGAAGTTTCAGCCGGTTACGA
>JAZDOW010000052.1:0-7340 GCA_043798185.1 Pseudomonadota bacterium
CCCGAGGCAACGGAGATTACCCTGTTGTGGGGGAGAAATGTAACGGTGCATTTACTCATGCGGTCTTCCTTATACGCCGGGGAAACAAGTAGAAACATTGATCTTCTTTAATTCACTGCGCAGCGGTATCCAGCAATGACAGAATTTTCTGCGCATTAACCGGACCACTCTCCCAGCAGTGCATAAAAGATATGTTTCAGTAACCACCCTCTTGCAAGTCAAAAAACACCGCCAAATATATCATATATTTTTACACTTACAACTTGTAATTGGTAATTTTTCCTCGGTGACTCTCTAATTCATTGTGAAATAAGTATTTTGATTCTATGGAATTTCGAATCATTGATATTTCTAGTTATAGTGTCTGAATCCATCCCCGCAATTTCAGGACAAATGTTGCATCTAACGAAAACGTCAATCCAACTTCGGACAGTTATCTATGCATATTGGTCCAATTCTCCTGACCAACCAAGCAAGAATCCTGAAAGACATGCCTCATCAAAATGCATTCCAGGATTAATACACTCTTTTTTCTTTCCCGAGAAAGTGGATCACACAGAATATTCGAAACATACAATAAACCTGAGGGTCAACACAATGCATGCAAACGTTACAGAGAATATGTTTATATCTTGAACAAAAATAGGTACTTTTAGATTGCTGATGGTTCTTGCAATTTGCCATTGACTCCTCCTCTCGCCACTCCCGACTGGCCTGTTTTAAAAATTTTGTTGCAATTGTGCTGCCCGACCATTGGGTAAAGGATTCTGTTTGTGAGGCACAATCAATGCACATTTCGCATAATTTAAAAATATTTTACAGCATAGCTGACTCCAGCGACCGTGCATAGTATATTGATTAACCGGATGAGTGGCAAAGACATACAATAACTTTCACCCTCATCGAGCAAAATTTATTTTCCCCTGGAAAATCCTTTTTGCTTCTGCCACCCCACGACATTTACCGGCAGGAATATTATTGGTAATACCAATGTCATTATTTCCAAATATAAATATATTTACCGTTTATTATCATATTGTTATGTAGCATAGTGTTTTCAATGGAGACCTTTCGGTATTTTCCTTGACAGAATTATTGGTATTTTTTAATATTGGTCATACCAATTATTGTCATATTCCGGTTTGATTGAACAATTCCATGAATAAACTCATATCGACAAACACCATCTTCTTAAAAACACTCGAGGCTATAGAGCCGCATCATCAACAAGAGTGAACCCCCACTCTGTATCAATGGAAGGAGTCACAAATGAAAAAGAGCCATATCGAAGAATTACAAAATATTTTCGGCAAGGAATGTATCCTTACAGAAGTTGAAGATATGATCGCCTATAGTTATGATGCGTCGCACGTAGAAATTCAGCCGGAAGCAGTGGTTTTTGCAACCACTACCCAGCAGATCAGCGAACTCATGAAATTTGCCTACCGGGAAAGAATTCCAGTCACTCCCAGAGGGCAGGGCAGCGGCCTTTCCGGAGGTTCGGTGCCGCTCAAAAAAGGCATTGTCCTGGTCATGGACCGGATGAAACGGATAATCCAATTTGATCCGGCCAATCGACTCATTACCGTCGAGGCCGGACTGACCACCGCCGATATCGACCCCATTGCCGCCCAGGCCAACCTCTTCTACCCGCCCGACCCCGGCAGCGTCACCTTTTCCACCATCGGCGGCAATGTCGCCGAAAACGCCGGAGGTCTGCGCGGCCTGAAATACGGAGTCACCAAGGACTACGTGAAAATGCTGAAAGTAGTGCTGCCGCAGGGGGATATCGTCACCATGGGCAATAAATGTGTAAAACATGTCGCCGGCTTCAACATGGAAGGTATCTTCGTCGGCAGCGAGGGACTCCTGGGCATCATGACCGAAGTGACCCTGGCCCTGCTGCCCATCCCTGAACACCGCGAATCGGCGCTGGCCATCTTCGATAGTCTGGAAAACGCCGCCCAGTCGGTCGCCGCCATCATCGCTGCCGGCGTTACCCCGTCAACCATGGAGTTCATGGACAATGCGACGATCAACGCCATCCAGAATTTCAAGGACTGCCGCCTGCCAAGAGACGCCGCGGCGGTGCTGCTCATTGAAACCGACGGCCAGAAAGACTCGGCCATCGCCGAGATGGCCAAGGTCGAGGCCGAGGTTACCAGGAACGGCAGCCGTGAGTTTTCCCGGGCCAAGTCAAGCGAAGAGCGCGACCTGCTGTTCGCCGGTCGCCGTGTGGCCCTGAATGCTCTCGCCGGCGTCCGGCCCAATCTCATCCTCGAGGATGCCACCGTCATGCGCTCGAAATTGCCGGACATGGTGCGGGGCATCACCGATATTGCCGCCAAATACAAGCTCCAGGTGGGAATCTTCGGCCATGCCGGCGACGGTAATCTGCACCCCACCTTTCTTGTCGATATGCGCGACAAGGATGAAATGGCTCGCACCGAAAAGGCGGTCGCCGAGTTGTTCCAACTGGCCATCGACCTGGACGGCACCATCTCCGGCGAGCACGGCATAGGCCTTGAGAAAAAGCCCTTCCTGCGCAATCAGGTCGGGAGCGAAGGCATCAAGTTGCTGCAGAACATCAAGCGGACCTTTGATCCCCTCAACCTCCTCAATCCCGGCAAGATGTTCGATATGCCCAATGAACATTCAGCTTAAGTAAAGGTACGCCAATGATACATACTCACGCCGCCACCAAACGACAGGCCGAAGAACATCTCCTGGAAGCCGCCAAGGAATTTCAAAAATGCATGCAATGCGGTAAATGCCGAAGCGTCTGCCCGGTATTTAAAGAAATGGGCAACGAACTCTACGTTGCCAGGGGCAAAAACAAACTCGCGGAAAAGCTGGTCTCAGGCGATATCCAGATCACCCAGAGGGTTAAAGACGCCATTAACGAATGCCTCAACTGCAAGACCTGCTCAGCCAACTGCCCGGCGGGGGTCAGCCCGGAACACGTGGTGCTGAGACTGCGCTGGTACATTACCACCCAGCAAGGGCTAGGATTTTTCCGGGCGCTGATTTTCAGACAACTGCTGTGGCGCAAATGGCCGATTACCCTTGCCGCCATGCTCATCGGCATCGCCCAGCGGGCCCTGTTCGGCATCGGCCCAAATAATCCGGTGCGGTATCTCTTTCCCCTGTTCGGTTTTTCCAAGCGACGCTTCTTCCCGCAGATGGCCCTCCGCAGCGCCCAGAGTCAGTATCCCGAGGTCATTCCCGCCAAAAAGGGTCCGGCGAAGATGCGCATCGGCTACTTTACCGGCTGTGCCGGCAATCTCATCTATACCAATGTGGTGAAATCGGTGGTCGATATCCTCACCGGCTACGGCTACGAGGTGGTAATCCCGAAAAAGCAGAAGTGCAACGGCACGCCGGTGCTGGCCAACGGCGATTACGAGGGGGCAAAAATGTTCATGGAACACAATTTCAACCTGTTCCGCCACTATAACCTCGACGCCATTGTCGTCGCCTGTTCCTCCTGCGGCATGGCCCTGAAAAAAGAGATCAAGATGTTTATCGAAGAGAGCCAGGAGCTCCGGGCCTTCACCGAAAAGGTCTACGACATCAATGAATTTATTGAGAAAAATATTGATATTAAACCAACCGACCTGGGACCTTTGCCCTACCGGGTGACCTACCACGATCCCTGCCACATGGTGCGCGGCCAGGGTATCAGCGAGCAGCCGCGAAAACTTCTGAAGATGATTCCCGGCGTGGAATTCAAGGAGATGAAGGATGCCGCCGTCTGTTGCGGCAGTGCCGGCAGCTACTGCATCACCCACTACGATACGGCAATCAAGATCAATAACCACAAGGTAAAAAATATCCGCCAGGCGGAAGTCGATTATGTGGCGACCGGCTGCCCGACCTGCGTCATGCACATTCAGGACAACCTGCTGCAGCACCAGGCGGGCGAGAAGGTCCGCTTCGTTGTGGAAATGCTCGCCGATTCCCTGCGCGCCGGCGGCACCATCTGACCAAAAAGGAAAACGCCATGGCGCCCGCAACCCACCTTCCCGGCAAGGACGCCTGCCTGGAAGAAACCATCGACCTCGCCAATGCCCTCCTCCAATCCATGGGATTGGCGACCGAGGCGGTAAGCTGGCAAAACCCCGCCCCGGACTGCTGGTCGGTGCATCTCCGTTCGACCGCCTCTTCCCATCTCTATACCAACGGTAAAGGCACCTCGAAACCGGCAGCCCTGGCCAGCGCCCTCGGGGAGTTCTTCGAGCGGTTATCGACCAATTTCTTTTTTGCCGATTGGTTTCTTGATGACCGGGAGACAGCCCCGCCCTTCTTTTTTTATCCGGACGAGAAATGGTTTCCGCCGGGTCTAACCTCATCGATCCCGGACAAAGCCCCGGACGGTACTGAACTGCTTACCGCCGACCTCCTCGGCTTCTATAACAATACAGGTGAATTGACCTTCGAGCATCTCTGCGACAACAATACCAGTTCTCGGCAACGCGGCATCTGCGCCCTGCCCTTTACCGACCTATCCACCGGCCAAAAGATCTACTTTCCGGTAAGTCTTTTGAACAACCTGTATGTCAGCAACGGCATGGCCGCCGGCAATTCGCAGTCAGAATGCGGCTCCCAGGCCCTGTCGGAGATCGTCGAACGGCATGTGAAAAATATCATTATCAGCCAAGGCATCAGCCTGCCGGACGTCCCCATGGCAGTTCTTAAGCGTTATCCGGGGCTGTGTCGCATCCTTGACCGGCTGGCCGATGAGGGACTGGTTGTCCGGGTTAAAGATGGATCGCTTGGAGGGCAATTTCCGGTCATCTGCGCCCTTCTGACCGACACGGCAAACGGCGGGGTCTATGCCGCCTTCGGCGCCAATTTTCGCTTTGAAACCGCCATTGAACGAACGCTCACCGAGTTGCTGCAGGGCCGTAATCTCGAAGGTCTGAGACATTTTCAACCACCCTGCCACGATTTGCCCCAGGTTGCCGATCCCTTTAATCTGGAAAGCCATTTTGTCGATTCCGATGGTCTGCTGGCCTGGACCATGTTCCGGGATAAAGCCGATTTCCCCTTTTCTCCCTGGGATTTCCAAGGCTCGACCCAAGAGGAATTCGCTCGCCTACAGGCCCTCCTCATCGGCCTGGGCACAAAGCTCTACCGCGCCGAATACCAGCACTGCGGTATGTACAGCTGCCGGATTCTCGCTCCGGGAATTTCGGAGATCTATCCGCTCGACGACCTGGTGTACAACAACCGCTCGGCCGGCGCCGCCCTGCGCAGCGACCTCCTGCAACTGCCGCACATGAGCCACGCACATCTCGCCGATTTTCTTGATCGGCTTGAGACCCTTGGTTTACATGATCACCAGTTGCTTTCACCCATCATCGGCATCGTCTTTGACGACGACTCAGCTTGGTCGACCTTACGTATCGGTGAACTGAAGGCGCTCCTCCTCCTGGCCTTACAAAACCACGACGAGGCGCTGCACTGGTGCGCATGGTGCCTGGATCACGCTGGTCTCCCAACTGGACGACAGCGCCTGTATCGTCTGCTCCACACCTTGCTGGGTTTCAGCCTCGCCGGACAAAGGGCGAGTGACTATAGCGGCGGCTTGAAGCTCCTCTACGACGAAGAGGAAATAAGGACAGGACAGACCATCCTGCTGGAACACACAATTTTTCCGGGCCTTGCCTTTGCCGCATCCTGGACGGGAATAGCAAAAGAGCATGGCAAGCTCCTGCAAATCTATGGAAAACTGAGCGATATTAAGGCTGCCGGGAATCCATATCGTCACCAGAAAAATGGCTGAAAGCAATGGAATGTTTTCTTTGAATTTCCAAAAAGCAGATCGGCAAATTTCCTGAATTCAGTGGTAATACCGTCTTCTTCCCTTAGTTTGTTTTCGAGCTTTTAAAAGAATTATTCTAACCGAGGCTGTGCTTTTGCTATTTCGACCATGGTTTCCAGCCGAATAACTCTGTCATTTATCTTTCGAAGATCCTGGTCAATACGTTCAACTTTTCCTAAAAGGGTTGTCACCCTTTCGTTCAAAAGAATACCCGCTCTCAAAGCATCCATAACTTTTTCACTGATACCCATTATTTAGCCTCCAAGAGAGCGTGTGTTTTGTCGAGACGTTTCTCGATTTCGTCCATCCTGTTTATGAGATTTGCGGTTGTTGTAATCATCGTATCCGCTAAGGCTTCAAATATGTACTCTTCCTCGGAGCTTGCTCTTTCGCCAAAGGCGTTAACAGCTTCTCGAACTACCTCGGCAAAAGATACCTTTTTTCGTTTCGCGATGCTGTCAACCTTCTTGATCATACTTGGCGGCATTAAGATCGGTTTTCTTAACATCGTTTCATGCTGTGATTGTGGGTTCATTTTGTATCTCCATTTTTTAAATTAAAACTCTCAATCTATGATAGCATATGTGCTGCACATGCACAACTTTAAAACACTTACCGTATTTGCAATACAAAAACCCAGCGATGTACTGACGTCGGTGAAATTTTCTTCTGTTTTTAACGGTAAAAAAGGCCCAAGGCTCACTGGTTAAAAAACCAACAACCTGTCTATTATTGGGTCATTGTCAAAAAAGAACAACAGAACAAGGATTGGAAATCCCCCCTATTTTGGAAATTCTGAAAACGTTGAATGAGGGATGTCTCCCTCTATTCATTGACCTTTGGAGGGGGGCAATTTGGAGGTGTTGCTTAGACTTTACCAGATCACTTTCAGCCCAAGCTTTTTATAGTCAGCAAAGGCCCTGTCCTGGGAAATGAGCGTCAGTTTACGGGATATGGACTGCCAAATAATCAGACGGTCAAAAGGGTCTTTATGCTGCATGCGGGGAAGGCGGTGGAAGGTGGCCGCATCAATGTCGGCCAGTTGAAGTATGGAAAAGCCGGATTGACGAACGACCTCGGGAAAGTCATCGGGCATCACGTTGACGAGTTGCAATTTACCGGTAGCGTACTTGAGGGAAATCTCCCAAAATGTAACGACGCTGACCGCAATGGTCACATCAGGATTTCGGATACAGTCTGCTGCCTTTTTTCCCAGTCGATCGGGGTCGAACAAGATCCAGAGCAAGGCATGGGTATCAAGCAGGTAGCTCATAAAGAGAGGAATTCGTCGTCAGTGATTTTAAAGTTGCCAGCAATTGAGAATGATGCCTTGCCGGCCAACAAGCCAACGATGCGCTGCGGTTTACCTTCATAATTGGCAAATGGCACCAGCACCGCAATTTTTTCCTTCTTCTTGCCGTAGCTGATGACGATGTCTTCGCCCTGTTGAACACGGTCGAGCACTTCTGAAAAATGGGATTTAAACTGACTCACCGTCATAGTTTGCATATCA
>JAZDOW010000062.1:0-33569 GCA_043798185.1 Pseudomonadota bacterium
CGATAGCCATGAATACCGAAACCATGATACAATATGCTCGTGGACATACTGTCACCTCCTTTATTAGTTGATGGGGATCACTATAAAGGAAGTAGTATGTCCACATTTTGATTTGGAAAGTACGCTTGAGCCGGATGAACCTGAGAATATCCCCTTTCCGTATATTTGCCATGGAACCATTTCAACCCTGAAACAAATGGCTTAAAGGAGAAAAGGATGAAAAATGCTGCAAGACTTCTTCTGCTTGTTGGTTTGTTGGGTCTGTCGTCATGTGGTGACGAATATTACCTTAGGTCGGCGGAATCGATGCTGGAAGCGCAATCGGGTCCATTCGAAGGTGCTTACGCGCGGGCTGAAAGGGCAAAGAGGAATGGAGATGTCAAGGCCGCCATCGCCCACTGGCGGGAGCTTTTACCCCTTTATAAAGACGGTAGCTGGCTCCTGAGCGAGGCAAATATATATAATAACATTGCTATATTACAGGTGGAAAGCCAGTTTATTGGCGAGGTTCCGGAAACGGCAAGGCTCCTTGAAGATCGACTGGCAAAGATCGACAAAATTGGCCTGGAGAATGTTGACGACATGGGTCGGGGTTTTCGCGCCAGCGTTATTCCAGGTAATAATCGAAAGTGGCAGTATGATAACTTGAAGAACTCCCCGGATCATCGGCTTTTGACCTACTACAAAAAAGTGGGTGATAGAGAAAAACTGGAAGTGATTGGGAAGAAAATACTGTCACAGGCACAAGCGGAAAAGGGAAAAATTAACTCAGAGGGGGGTGGGATAAAAAAGACAGGCGAGACGGCGATTACGGCAAAGGAGGCATCGCCTGCCGGGGAGGCTGGGGTAAAAAAGAATAGCGAGAAGGCAACTGTTGCAAAAGATGTCGGCAAAGAGAACAAGATTCAGACCCCGGAAGAGAAAATTCGTTCCAATGCCGACAATTATTCAAATACCCTCAAGGAGTTTGAGAGAAAAATTCAAGAAGCGGGGAGTGAACTCAAGAATCGCTATGCCTTGGGGGATACCGATCTTGAAAAGCAAATAGACACGTTTGTCACCCTGCAAAAAGATGCGGCCTTTTTCAATTTCATGCCCGATGCGTTTGGGCCGGATTTGAGCCAGGTCGGACTTGAGAGCCTGCGGGCAGATGGTGCGGCTTTAAAAAAATATTTCGGCGACCACTTTCTTGCGTCGTGGGGCCTCGCCCTCAAGGCCGCCGTTTTGTTTCAAGTCGGTCGGATAAACGACGCAAAAACCACTCTGCAACAGGCGGATGCATTACGTGCGGCCATGCCAAGGATTCCTGTCAGTAAGAAAAACACCGACGCGTATCCCATTCAGATTAAAAAGATCGAAGGTGCCGATTATTTGTCCTGGGAAATCTTTCGCGCGCTCATTCTCAGCAAAATGGACGACCCGCAGGTGGTTGAGGTATGGCGGACCGTTATCAACGAAATGCGCAAAAGAGAAGATAACCGCGGAGATAAGACCATCTCCTCCATATTCACGTATCATCAGGTGTATAAGGAGAAGCTTACGGAGATTGTCACTTCGGAGGCGGTCAAAGACCTCAAGCGGTTCAATAGACCGGACATTGCCCTGCCGTTTATCGATGTGCTCCTGAAAAATAAGGAAAGCGCCCGTTCTTCCATTTCCTCGGAAAGCGATAAGCGCGGGTATCTTGTCCAAAACCTCGCACTTTATAACACCTATATTGAATTGTCGCAGAATGTTCCAGGGGAAAACCTCTATGGTATCGAAAGGGCCAAATCCCGGGCCATGCTCGATCTTATGGGCGGGGGAATGAAAAGCATTAATAACGTCAAGGTCAATGAGGTAAAGGAATTGCAAGGTGCCGCCGCGGCTCAGGCAACCGGCGATAATACGGAGAGCAAGACAAGGGGCATCAAGGTCTTGGAAAAAAAATTACAGGACCTCAAACAAAGCTATCCCGAATACTATACACTGGTGACATCGGATGTTGCCAAGGCGGATGATCTGCTGTCATTTCTGAGGGATAATGAGGTCGCCGTTTCCTATTACAGTACCCAAGACAACCTGTTTATCAATCTTCTCGGGGCACCAAGTAAGGAAAAATCTCAATCGGCCGGCGGCAAAATTGAAAAAGTAATTACCGTCCCGATTTCCCAATCTTCTCTATATGCAAGCATACAAAACCATCGGCAGCAGCTGCAAAATCAAGTTGCTCACACTGCCAACCAACAAGGCACAGTGTCGTTCACGTGTCGAGTAATTAATGATGAAGTAACGTATTTTATGGACAATAAAAGTCCATTGCCGGTTAAAATTCACGATATCGTAACACGATCCGGTCGTCGCAGCCTCAATCTAGCAACCTATGAATTAGAACTGCTGCCCTTGCCGCAGATACATTCATATAATACTATCGTCGAATCGTTGACCGACCAGGTTCTTCCCGGTAAATCGGCCGTTCTTTTCAAGCACGCGATTGCCTCCACCACCGGCAATGCCCCAAAGGTGGGAGAAAATACCATTGTAATTCGGACAAACCTTGGTGAGTTGCAGTCGGAATTTCTTTACAAGGCTGATGCGAGTGGCCGGATGCAACCGGAAATCAAAAACAGCCGGCCGATAACCGTCGACGGTATCGATCGCCCTTTATACTCCATCCTGATCAAGCCCATCGAAGAATTCATTGTCGGCCGGAAGTTGATCATCATCCCCCACGGGGTGCTGCATTCCATCCCCTTTGAGACCTTGCTCGACGAGCAAGGACACTATCTTGTCGAAAAAAACACCATCTCCTATGCCCCGTCGCTTAACGTCTTGGGCCTGGCAAAAAAAAGGGAAAAAGGTTCGATGGCAAAATTGGTGGCCTTCGGCGATACCCTGGGGGATCTCCAGTTTGCCAGAAATGAGGTTGAGGTCATCCGAAAAAACTTTCGGGATTCGGTCATGCTCTTTGGTGATCAAGTAAGCGGCGATTCGGTGCGAAATACCATCAGTCAGGGTGATGTCGTGCATTTTGCTTGTCATGGCGTCTTCAACTCGGACTCGCCGCTTGATTCAGGTTTGGTTATGTCTCCCGGCGTCGGGCAGACAACCTCCGTTCGCGGCGCAGCCGATTTACAGAATTTCCCACTTTTTAAAGTCTCTGACATTATGGGGTTGAAAATCAATGCAAATCTTGTATTTCTCTCCGCCTGCGATACCGCCAAATCGGCGGTTACCGGCGGCGATGAGATTATCGGTCTGACCCGCAGTTTTTTTGTTGCTGGGGCTTCTTCGGTTATCAACACCCTCTGGGCTATTGACGATAAATCGACGGCCCTGCTGGCCGAACAGTTCTATACCAATATTTTCCAGAAGAATATGGATAAAGCGAGTGCACTACGGAATGCTAAGTTGCATTTAATGGAAAATGGTTATAAGGAACCGCATTACTGGGGCGCTTTCGTTTTGCAAGGAAACTGAGACATCGCGAGTTCCTTGTCCTTCGGAGAACCGGTAACTGCGCTTACAACCTCCGGCTTTGCGATGATGTGGCTCACTGAATAACGTTTTTTAGGTGAATTAGGCCTGCTTAGTGAGTTGCTCCATCGAGCAGGGGTTAATAATGGGAATATCTCCTAATTTTACTTGGTATTTACTCTGGCAGGTAGTTCGGTTAATATTTTGAGCGGTAATTCTTGTTTTTTTGAACAACAAAGTTAAGCTGAGATTTTTTCTCAATACTATTGAAATATAACAGAAAGATTAGCCCGAGTTTGTGTTGTGTTGACTAGAGTTTTGGTGAACTGAATGCCACGTGTTTTCGCTGCCTCGGCAACGTCCATAACAGCAGGACTCGCAATAACTTTTATTCTATCTACCCCCGTTGGAGGTGTTACCAGCAGTTCAAAACCGCTATTTTCTGGGGGAATTTTGTAGGTCTTACCTGGTAAACAAAAATTATCCTTTTGGTAGTCGTTCGGGAAAATTATGTTGTGTTCTCCATCTGGAGTTATATCTATAATTTGAACGTAAAGAGGTTCCTTGACAGAGAAATATATCTCTATCTTTTCTCCAATGGCGTATGCTCGCTTGCTTGTCCAAACTGAAAGTTTGGAATCATCGGAGACTGTTGAATTACTATTTGGTTTATCGGTACTTATTTGTATTGGCGAAGGCGCTGGTGTTGGTGCAGTAACAGACGGAGCTTTGATTTCTTTGACAATGTTTGCCTTCCCCGAAACACTGGTAATAATTTTTCCAGTAGTTAAATCAACCAACTTTAGAGTACAAAGGGTATCATCACCGGTGATTAGAACTTTACCAGTCAGAATAAAATCGGCTCCTAGCAGCGCTTTGGCTCCGGGGTCGGCTCCTTCAGTTCCAAGCGCTAAGTTGAGGTTCCATTCATCCATAATCAATTTCAAATCCTTTCTCTCAATAAACGACAACCCAATTCGATTTCCTTCTCCTATAACAATTGGTTCTACTTGAAGAAGAATTGCCTGTGAACCTTTAGTTACTTGATTTGACGGATCTGTAAAATCAACAATTGCGATAGCTTTTCCCTTAGGAATAGCAGACAGGATTTGCAAGGCCATTTCCTTTATCTTCTTTGGGGAGATATTGTTTATGGTCCTCTTGGTTGAGGATTGTGTCTGCGTGTTATTATCTGGCGCCTTGCCTTTTTCAGTCTGTTTTAAGGTAATTGTTTCTGCGCTCTGCGAATTACTCTTTTCAGTCTCAAGAGTTTGGGGATTATTTGTTTGTTTCGTTTGAGAAAGGGCGACCTGCCCAAAAAAAATCGGATTATATATTAACAGCAGCGATGACCAAGTAATAAGAAGCGTTCTGAAGAAGTTGTGGTTTTTCATATGATGTTAGGCGAAATGATGGTGACAAGCGATTGCTTGCTTCAGGGTTCATAAAATGGCCTGAAATCAAGGGCTATTTGTTCCACTTCATCAAAGCTACATTTTTCTGACATCTTTGGCAATTAATTTAACGCTGTAACTGTAACTAGATAACTGGCAATGGACCATGGTCACCAAAACCTTTTCCGCAAAAATTTGCAATATTCTCTAAAAATTTGGAACTGTTTTAGCACCAGACGATTTTCAAGCCTGCAAATCGATGAAAGTCTCTTCATATTCAGGTCAACCATTATCGTAGTGCTATGCATCATTTCATAATTCTAACACTACTCCTGCCCGGCAGATGATGTGTTCCTGAAAATTAATACTCTTAGCTTGCCAAAGCGAACCTATTTATTGCTACCTGAAAAACACTCTTGGTTAAGCTTACTACTGTTCGCTTAAAGCTGGATCCACCCAGGTTTCAGGCTCAGAATTGCTCGTCCTGATTAACCGGAATATTGTCAGGCATGAGGTTTCATCCCACGACAATCAACATCCCAACCAGCACTATCATTTGCGAGTATCTGTAAGGCGTAATGAAAACCTGTTAGTGAAAACCGTCAGATCAGGTCTCGATTTCTACACCTCAAGCAAGAACCCTCAACCTGATTGCAGATCATGCGCATATTACGGCGCAGAAGGAAACAGACCAGGAATTTATATTCGCCGGTGACGTTTCTCCTTCATCACCTTTGCCGGGAAGGGCTCTGCTGTATCGCAGAGTCCTTTTTTTGCTTCAAGAGTGTGCGAGAAAACCGCACGCAGGGATCTGAAAGGGGCGGTCGGGAAACTGGTTGTCCTAACTCGATATCCTTTATATTATTTCTGAAGTGCATCGGAATTGCTAGCATCTACCTCTTAACTACCATGTTGCCCCGACACTTGCCATAATACCAAGCATCCGCGCATTAGCCTTTCGCACCTGTGGATCACCAATATGCGGAATGATACGGACATAGGATTGGGTAAAGCGCTGCATAAGTAATTCCAGCTCATTTCTGAACTGCATGTGCCGAGCTGGGATCCTCTGTTCATTCTCAAGGCCGGGATATTTCTTTGAAAGTCGCCTGACTTTTGGAGCAAGTTCTTCCATTTTGTCACAAAGCTGGTTCATAGCCATGGCTAACTCCAGAGAATTCTGCGTATTTTCTGCAACGTTGAGGTATCTTTTCATCGCTGGGAGGTAAGGCTTTAGCACCCCTGCCGCTTCATCGTACTTGTCTGCTGAAAATCCATGCCCGGGCAAAAGCCACAGAATTGAAAGTACAAATGCCGCTATGTTTTTTTTCATAAATAATCACAATAATAACTACTAGTAAGACGGTCACTGATTGCCGTACATATGCACTTCATTGTCAAACAAACATATTTCTGAAAATCACTCAACTTATAATTTGATGCTTCGCTGTCCGAAGCTCGATGAATCAGATTTACTCCCCCATGTATCAAGATTCTCCTATTAAAAACCCTTCCGTATGGAAGCAGAAACCGATGACTTGAAAAGTCGAGATCGTTCAAAAACACTTGACTCCGGTTCAAGACACTAGATTAAGGTTGCCACCTTACCTTCAACAAACTTGGCATATGCCTCGACATTACCTTCCTACTGTTGCTTTTATGGGCGAGGATTATTCCTCGCCCATTCAGGCAAACCTATCCGTAAAGAGTCTCGATCCACCTGATCGCTTCAGAATCATTCACCTTCCCCAGATATCTCTGCGTTGTGGACAAATCAGCATGCCGAAGAATGACTTTGCTGACGATTTCGATTGGTGTGCCAGACCTTGAAGCATAAGTCGCTGCATGTCGTCGCAGATCATGTGGACGTAGTTCGATATCAACCATGATGCCCGCCTTCTTTACCATGGACCAGGCAGCAACATATGAGATGGGGAAAATTCGATCGTTCAAGCCGATTTTATTGATTCTGACATAGTCGTTTAACCTTACCAATAGTATTGCAGGGATTGCTGAGAGCTGGCAATCCGGTGTTGATGCTAAAATTGTAGAAAGATGCGAGTACCGAGTATCGGTTTCTTTTGGTCGCCTGTTTGTTGTCTTTGGTCAGGGAAAGCAGAAAACCAAGTACCTCTTCAGTGGAAATGCTGGCAAGATCACGTTTGCCAAACTGGACTGCAAAACGGGAGAGGACGAACTCACAGGTTTTGACGGTATTTTTTTTTGGAGTTGGCCCGGTGATACTGCAGATGGAAATCGACTGCTTGTGATACTTTCATAGTGCACCTCCTGTAGATTTGAGAAATGCGGAAATGGGTTACAGGATATGATACTATAAAAATACAGGATTGATGGCTGGTGACAGCGATGGGCATAGTCAGGAAACATATCAACTGGCCGTATCATTCCTTTGCTTTACATTACCGGCAGTAATTTCAACCATGGGTGGCTGCAAATAATACTCTCGTGGTATCAACAACTATGGCTGTGGCAAGAGGAAGATTGCAAGCTTCATCAACGAGCAAGCCCTGATAAAGAAGAAACAGGTGCAGTTGTAACTGTATTCGGAACCGCCACAACCCTTGTCACCATCGGCACCCGAGGCCGGATATTTCGAAAGTGTGCAGAATGTGTTGAATGATGATGGCCGGCCAGGTTACAAGGAACTCGTTATGGCTGCCTGATAAAGCGATTACTTATTACCTTCTTGGGGTGCGAAAATTTCTTCTGCACCCCTTGATTTTTTCCTGCTGGTTTTGACAGGTCACATATTTCGCAGCAGTTCGATGGTCTCTTCGATCTCCTCTCTGGTAACTGTGCGGCGAATTTTCTCCATCTCTTCCATTTTACTAGCAAAACGGATGCCCTCTGCGGCGCTGATCCATTCCAGTTGCAATCGCTCGGGGCGGATTCCCATCTTGCTCATTTTCTTGTGGACACGGATAACGCGCTTTTCGGTCCAGTGATTGGCATCAATATAGTGACAGTCGCCGATGTGGCAGCCGCTGACCAGCACCACAGGCGCACCGCGGCGGAAGCCATCCCAAATGAATTTTTCATCCACCCGTCCCGAACACATGACCCGCACCAGGTGCGCATTGGCGGGATATTGCAAGCGTGAAACACCAGCATAGTCGGCTCCTGCATATGAACACCAGTTACAGGCAAAGACTACGATCTTGGACTCCGGTGCCGTCTCCAGCATGGCATCCACCTGTCCCATGATCTGTTGATCCGTGTAATGGTTCATGCGGATTGCATCAAAGCGGCATTCAGCGGCACAAGTACCGCAGCCGGCACAGGCAGCCGAGTTGACCGACGCCAGCTCCTTGTTTTTCTTGTCCACAGTGATGGCGTTATACGGACAGACCTGACTACAAATACCGCAGGAAGTACAATTTTCGGCTATGACCTCCGCGGTGATCGGCTCCGAGGAGATCTCTCCCCTGTGCATCAGCCGTATCGCCCGCACAGCTGCCGCAGATGCCTGGGTGACGCTCTCCTTGATATCCTTGGGGCCTTCCGCGCATCCGGCGTAGAAGACACCACGGGTGGCGGCGTCTACAGGTTGGAGTTTGGGATGGGCTTCAAGGTAAAAACCATCAGGCGTCAGCTGCAGCCCCATCATCTCCTGGAGACGCCCGGTGGAAGGCGCCGGCTGCATGCCCTGGGCCAGGACCAGCATATCCAGCTCATGGAATTCCAGGGTGGAATTTGCGCTGTTTTCTACCGCTACACGCAGTCCCTTGTTGGCCGTTTCTTCTACCGATCCGGGCAGGCCTCGGATAAATTGCACGCCAAGTTTGCGGCTGCGGGCATACAACTCCTCAAAGCCTTTACCGAATGCCCTGATATCGATGTAGAACACTTTCACGTCCATATCCGGGTAATGCTCTTTGAGCACCAGGGTGGATTTGATAGTGTTCATGCAGCAGGTATTTGAGCAGTACCTGCCTCCTTTCCGGGAAGAGCGGGAACCAACGCACTGGATGAAACCGACCGATTTGGGATGTCCCATATCGGTCGGACGCACCAGTTCACCCTTGGATGGGCCACCGGCGTTGACCAGTCGCTCAAACTCAAGGCTGGTCAGCACATTTCCAAACCGTGTGTAGCCGTACTCATCAAGTTCTGTCGGGTCATAGGCTTTGAGGCCGGTAGCCACGATTATGGTACCCACTCGCAGGGCGATCTCTTCATCCGACATATGGAAGTTGATGCACTTCTTGTCGCAGACGTCGACACACTTGGAGCAGACGGCAGGGTTATGTCCCAGACATTCCTTGACGTTGATCAGATAGGATGAGGGGACGGCCTGCGGGAACGGACTGTAAATTGCCTTGCGTGAGGCCAGCCCCACATTGAATTCATCAGGGCGCACCACCGGACACACCTTGGCACATTCGCCACAGGAGGTGCAGGCGGACTCATCGACATATTTTGCTCTTTTGATAATCTTGATGTCAAAATTACCAACATACCCTTTTACGTCTACGACCTCACTCAAGGTCAGCAGTTTAATCCGTGGATGTCGACCGACATCCGTCATTTTCGGACCGAGTATTCAGATCGAGCAATCCATAGTCGGAAAGGTCTTGTCCAACTGAGCCATTATTCCGCCTATGGAGGGTTGTTTCTCCACTAAGGTAACATCATATCCACAGTCTGCCAGATCAAGAGCAGCCTGGATACCGGCAACGCCGCCGCCGATGATCAGTGTTTTCTTGGTCAGGGGCAGGATATTCTCAATGAGTGGCTCAAGGTGACGCACCCGGGAGATGGCCATATCAACCAGGGTTTCAGCTTTGCGGGTAGCACCGTCAAAATCGTTCATGTGCACCCAGCTGCACTGCTCACGCAGGTTGGCCATCTCCATCATGTAGGGATTGAGACCAACGGATTGCACCATCTGCTTGAAGGTCGGTTCGTGCAGACGTGGTGAACAGGAGGCAATAACCACCCGATCGAGCCGGTTATCAAGGATGTCTTGTTTTATCTGGTGTTGCCCCGGCTCTGAACAGGCATAGGGGATATCCTTGGACAGGACCACGCCGTCCACAGCCGCTGCATTTTCTGCAACCTGCCGACAGTTCACCGACCGGGCGATGTTCAATCCACAGTGGCAAACATAGACGCCGATTCGTGGATCGCTACCGTCCCCGCTGGATTTCAGGGTGACACTCTGTTTTGTCATGTACTTATCTCCGATCTCTTTCTATTTCCAGTGGATTGTTTTTGCTATAACACTGGTCAAATCAAGCATTTCCATCTGTAACTCATTGCCACGGAAGGGGTCTTGCATTGCACATCGCAAATGGATCTGGCATTTCGGGCACGAGGTGATCAGCAGGTCTGCACCGGTTTCCCGGGCCTGCTGCAACCGTTTGACCTGCATCGCCTTGGAGAAAGCGTCGCAGCCTGTCCAGGCAGTATTGCCGCAGCACATTGCTGCATTGCCCGACTCGCGCATTTCAGTGAACCGGGTTGGCTGCAGTCGGTTCAGAAGCTGACGCGGCAATTCGGCTCGACCTTCAAGGCGGCAGAGACGGCAGGAGTCCTGGAAGGTAACGACCTGGTTCAGGGCTGAAAATTGCACAGCCCCACGATCGATCTCCTGTTCAAGGAAGTCATAGAGATGCACAACCTCGAAACTCAGTTGCAGTCCCTGGCTTGGATAGGTGGTTTTAAAGGTCATGTAACATTCCGGGCAGGTCGTGATCATGGTTTTTATACCGAGCTTGTTGAGCCGCTCGACATTCAGGCGGGCAACTTCCCCAAAATGTCCCTGTTCTCCGGCCCAGAGCAGATCGTGTCCACAGCAGCGCTCATCGGCCAAGAGGCGTGGGTGTACGTCAAAGAAGTTGAGCAACCGAATACTGTCAAAGAGAATCTTCTCGGTGTGCACGTCAAGGTGCTTGCCAAAAAAGATATCAAAATACGGTGCACATCCACCATAGAACAGAACAGGAGATTCCTGGTCTATCTGCAGATCTTCCGGCAGGTTCCGCCACCGGTTCGGGGTCATGTCCTTAGATGCCATGGAGCGCATTAATGAATGGAGAAAACCGCCATGCGCTTCTTCGCCCTGGATGGCGTTTTTCCGGTACAGGTGGCGCAGTTCCTTAATGAAGTCGGGAAAGTTGACCGCCGACGGACAACGCTCATAGCAGAGACCGCAGGTCAGACAGGACCAGACATTCTCTTGCACTTCTGATTTATAAAGATCATTGTTGATCACCGCCGAGGCAATACCGCGGGCGGAAAAAGGTTTGCCGATCAGGGCCAGCGGACAGGCAGAAGAGCATTTTCCGCAGTCCTGACAGGCGTGTATATCATATTTTGCGATCAGCCCGGCGACATCTTCACGGGGTAATGCTCTCTGGTCGTTGGGCGCAGGTGCTGTTGGTAAGGTGGTGATTGTTGTTGGCCCCATCTTTTTGATATCATCTAAAAAGACGTGAAGGAAATTGAGGAGACCATCTACCTGTTCAGGCAGGAAGGTGGCAAAGCGCAGCCGCTCTTGACCAATGCCCATGAGGTCCAGGATCTTACCCGTATCCTGGGTGTTGCGAGAGGCGATCGGGGTTCCTGAACCGTAGCGGCAGGTCCCTGGAGAGCAGCCCACCAGGGCAACGCCGTCCGCTCCCCTGGCAAAAGCCTTGAGCAGCAGCGAACGATCGACCCTACCGGTGCAGGGCACGCGTACCATGAGAACTTCCTCGGGAATGTCCCGTTTTTCATCCTGCAGGCTGAGAAAGGCTGCGTGGGGCCCCCAATTACAGAGAAAGAGAATTATCTTGTTTGGACGATTCATTGTAGTTGCACTCTTATTGGGCTGCATCATTCTGGAGTATTTCCTCAAGGGCCTGTGCGAGATATTCCGTATTTCTGTAAGGGCTGTCGGCAGCGCCTGTCGGGCAGACAGAAATACAGTTGCCGCACCCTTTGCAGATGGCTTCATCAACCTGTGCCTGCCAGCCGCCGACCTGATTGCCTGCAAACGTCACGGCATGATACGGGCAGACATCGGCACAGCGGCCACAGCCCCGGCATCGCCTGGAGGCTATCGTCACCGTAAAGCCCTTGCTTTGGCGAGGACCTCTGGGCAAAGCTGAAGCGGCCATGATAGCTGCGGCAGCACCTTTTTTCAGGTTGGAGACATTCAGTCCTGAGGAATCGGCCAGAAAGAGCCCGGGAACAGCGGTGGCGCAGGGGTTGGTGAATGGGATGTCGGACACGTCTTTTTGCTGGAAGACGGGTTCAATAATCTTATCTGGTAAGCCCTCCTGGTAGCTATAGGGAATACGCCTACGTGCCTTTTCACCCATGATCACCGTGCCGGCCCGGATTACCTGGCGGTCACCTCCCGATTCAACCAGAATCTGGAAATCACCGACGGTGCCACGCAGCGCAATCACATTCAAGCCTGTGAAACTATGAATGTTAGCGTGGTCCAAGGCACCGGAGACAGACTGATCCTTGGGGCCGAAATGAAAGACATCGTAATCCATTTCGGCCAGGTGCACAGCGCTGTTCAGGGTTGCCTGGGAGTTGCCGATAACCGCAGCATTAAAATTGTAGTTGCGGTCAACAGCGGGGAGCGGCTTGAGGCTCTTCACCCGTTCAATGGAACGGTGCAGCAGTCCCTTGAAACGTTGCAGGGCAAGTTGTGGGTTGGTTTCCACCAGTCGCAGTATTTCTCCGCGCAGGTTACAGGTTTCCACCATGGAACGGCTGATGCCTGTACCATGGAAAAGGCCGTCTTTCAGACGACTTCTCTGGTCTGTACAGGCGCTGCAGACAAAGTTGAGCGGACAGCAGACGCAGGAAGCGAGGACGATTCTGGTAAGACCTTTTTCCCTGGCAGTCTTGATAATGGTTTCTGTGCCCTCACTTATGCAGGCTGCGTTAATTATTTCGGCATGGACAATCGCCGAATCATATTCTTGCTGCTCTTCCAGGTACTCGGTCATGCCGGCAAGCCAGCCCAGTGAGTCGTTGCAGCGACAGGCAAAAACGCCAATGCGAATCTCTGGAGCGAGCCTGGCGTCAGGTACGGAGAAGCCCATGCCGTGTCCCTTGGTGCGATGGGCGGAACCGCCGAGCAGGATCATGGCTTTTGCTGCGGCGTCAAAACCGCGGACAATCATGTCACTCACATCCGCACGCGCAGCTTTTGGGCCGTACGCCCGAATAATGTCTTCACCGCGGATACCGGGAGCCATGTTGGGGTCGGCGATGATGATGACACCACCATGTTCAACTACCTCCACATTCCGCTGCTGATGATTGATGGCACTGACGGCACCACAGGCTTCGGTGCATTGAAAGCATTCTGAACAGACGCCACACTGGAGACACCGGCTCGCTTCCGCCAGAACCTGCTGTTCAGAGAGCCCCAGAGCAACTTCATGGAAATTGCCTACTCGCTCTGCAGCTTGACGTTCCGGCATTTCCCGCCGTTTCTGCCTGGGGATATCCTGTGAGATCGGCGTGAAGTCGAGGTGTTGTGGCCGGGTCTCAGCCCCTTGCGTGCTCTCTCCGGTCAGATCTCCGTGAATAGTCGTGGCAGCTCGAACCCCGGAAGCCATGGCGTGTACCACCGTAGAGGGGCCGGTGACCGCATCACCTGCTGCGTAGAGTCCCGGCAGAGTGGTCCGCTGCAGTGTATCGGTTGCGATACAACCCCGCTCGGATATGGCAAATGGAGTCCCCGCGCCTGCGCTGAAGCTCCCGACCTGGCCAATGGCAACAAAGGCAAGATCAAAGTCCATGTTCCATGGTGCCACCTGTTCGTCAACAACCGGCCAGGCGATGCCCTGTTTATCCGGGGCGCCGGGTTGTGTCGCCCTGCATTCTAGGGACTTCAATCGACCGCCGTCGCCATGAAACGCAGTGACCTGGGTACGGTCTTTTATGGTGATGCCCTCTTCAAGCGTTTCCCGTATTTCTTCTTTGTCGGCGGGGATCTCTTCCTGGCTGAACCAGGAAATCATGGTAACCTGAGCGCCAAGACGGGCAAGGGTTCGGGCCAGATCAAAGGCCGAGTTGCCGTCACCGATGACTGCCACCCTCTTGTCCTGGCCGGTGATGTCCTGCCACTGTCGGCGGGTGAGAAAGGAGAGACATCCCTCAACTCCGTCGAGATCCTCTCCGATGACTCCGAGTTTGCGGTCGGTCCAGCTGCCGATGGTCAAAAGGGTGGAGTCATAGGTGGCATTCAGTTCGGCGATTCCCGCGGAAAGGTTGATATCCTGACCGCAGGAAAAGGTTACCCCCATGTTTTCTATTGCTTGCAGCTCCTGATCAAGTATCGCTTCGGGGAGTCGGTGGTTGCCGATCCCGTAGCGAAGCAGTCCGCCGGGTTTTTTCTGACGTTCGAACACTGTGACTCTGTAGCCCTTTTTAGCCAGGTCTGCAGCGGCGGCGATACCAGCGGGACCGGAGCCGATAACCGCTACTTTCTCCTTGCGCGGTTCTATCGCCTCACAACTCTGCAGGTCGGTAATTGGCGGCGCACTCTTTTGGCTTTGCTCCGTAAGGTAATCTACCAGGAAGCGTTTGATTGCGCGGATGGAGACCGGCTCGTCCAACTCTTGCCGGCGGCAGCTGTCCTCGCAAGGGTGGGTACAGATCCTGCCGCATATGCCCGGCAGCACGTTCTTTTCTCGAATCAGCCGTAGGGCTTGTTCGTATTTGCCCCCAGCCGCCAAGGCCACATACCCTTGCGCATTGACGCCGAGCGGGCAGCCGGCCTGGCAGAGAGGTTGCCGTCGTTTGTCGATGGTCGGGCGGCCAGGCAGACTTTTCCTGGAATGAAAGGTGATAGCCTTGGAGGTCTCGCAGGTCACCGGACAGGCATCGACGCATTTGCCGCAGAGTATACATCTGCTCTGGTCGATGTAGGTCTGTTCTTTCTGTACCCGGACACTGAAACCCTGGGGCGTATGCTTGATGGTCGAAACCCTGGCAGGCAGCAACGTTCTGATGCGGCTGTTACGCAGAATCCTGATCAGGCCCGGACGGTGGGCAAAGTTGAAGGTCAGGCCGGACTGCATACGATAGCGTTCGTCGGCCAGTTTGACATCAAGGTCCGGATCTGAATCAACAAGGGTGACCGGTACACCCAGCTCACCGAGCTTATTGGTGGCGGCTATGCCCTCCGGGGTTGCCCCGAGAACAATCACCCGGTGCAGTCGTTCTTTCTGTCGTGTCATTATGCGATGGCTCCTGTCTTTCCTGCGGCACGCTTTTCTTTCCCTTTAAGAGTGGAAAGGCCGTAATCGAAACCCTTGTTGAATGCTTTAGTATTTTTCTCCTCCGATCCCTTGGGAACAGATTGGAGTACTGTTTCCTCAGCAGCCTTTTTAGAGATCGCACCGGTGATGGCCGTAAAAAAACCGATCATGATGATGTTGGCCATCATTTTGTGGCCCAGACTTTCTGCCATTCGGGTAGCGGAGATTTGATAATGGGGGCAGGGGGCGGAGGTTGTGGGTACCAGGTCCTGGTCAGTCAGCAGAATCGAATCTTCTGTCAGGAGTTCGGCAAACTTGTCATAGCCGGCCTGGGACATGGCAACCAGAATGTGCGGTGTCTTCACATACGGATAGTGAATAGGGCGGTCGGAGATGATAACCTGAGCGTTGCACGAGCCGCCACGGGATTCAGGGCCGTAGGCCTGGACCAGTGTGGACTCTTTATTGTCGCCCAGAGACGCGGCCATCCCGATGATGCGGCCGGCCAGGACGATGCCTTGTCCGCCAAACCCGGTGACGATGATTTCTTGCTGCATGACAGCGGTATTTTCAGTTGTACTCATAATCAGTCCTCGTTACGGCGGCAGGTGGCTTCATACAAGTCATCGCAGGTGCTGCGTTCTCTGTCGATAAATGTTCCCAGTATGACGCCACGGTCAAAATCAATGTCCGCTCGGGCAGGGTCCGCCCCATTTCGAATTATGGTTTTCTCCTGGTACAATTTCAAGGTATCCAGGGGTTTCTGCTTGTTTCGACGTCCGTAGTTGATGGGACAGGGCGCCAGGACCTCAATGAAGGAAAATCCTTTTTTGCCCAGAGCCTCATTGATGGCATTGGTCAGGTCCCGCACATGGAGAATTGTCCAGCGTGCAACATACGAAGCACCTGCAGCATAAGCCAGGAGAGGCAAGTTGAAAGGCGCGTCGGGATTGCCGAACGGTGTCGTTGTCGTTTTGACATTACGGGGCGTGGTAGCTGCAACCTGGCCGCCGGTCATGCCGTAGATGAGATTGTTGACACAGATGACCGTCATATCCATGTTGCGCCTGGCTGCATGGATAAAGTGATTGCCGCCGATGGCAAACAGGTCGCCATCTCCACTGAAAACAATCACCTTCAGATCGGGTTTGGCCATTTTGATGCCACTGGCAAAAGGGATGGCGCGTCCGTGGGTGGTGTGAAAGGAGTCGAGCTTTATGTATCCCGCGGCCCTGGCGGAGCAGCCGATGCCGGAGACCATGACGAATTCGTTGTAGGGGATCCCGGTTGCCTTGATTGCTGTCAGGCAGGAGGAAAAGACCGTGCCGATACCGCAGCCCGAGCACCAGATGTGAGGGATCCGGTCGGTGCGAATCAGGTCGTCCAGCGGATGGGCACCGTGATTGTCTTTTAAGGACTGAGGATTTTTGCTCATGGCCGGAAGACCTCCTTGATCAAGGAAACCACCTTATCCGGGTGGATGATTGCCCCACCGGCAGCGCCAACCAGGTAGGTGTCGGCCTGACCATGGGCACAGCGTTCAACCTCGTAATGGACCTGGCCAAGATTGATTTCCACGGTAATGAGCCCTTTAACGCGGGCGGCGATATCGTGAATCATCTGTTCGGGAAAGGGCCAGACGGTAATCAGCCTGAACATGCCGGCCTTGTAGCCGAGCTTGCGGGCTTCATCGACAGCCGTAAGCCCGGTTCGTGCGGAAATGCCGTAGGAAACAATGACGATATCGGCATCATCCATCATGTATTCCTCGGTGTGGATAATGTCACCCAGGTTGTTGCGGATCTTGCCCTTGAGCCTGGTCATCATCTGTTCCTGGACTTCCGGGGTCATGACGGGGTAGCCACGTTCATCGTGAGTTAAACCGGTGACATGGACGTTGTAGCCTTCGCCGATGGCGGGCATGGGAGCGACGCCATTGGGGCCGGGCTCATAGAGGCGAAAACGGTCTTTTCTTCCGGTGGGCTTGGGCCGGGAGACCAGGGTGATTTCCCTTGCGTCGGGGATGACAACCTTTTCGCTCATGTGGCCGACAATCTCATCCGCCATGACCAGCACCGGGACCCTGTACTTCTCGCTGAGGTTGAAAGCGAGGATCGTGTGATAGAAGCATTCCTGCGGGGAAGACGGGGCAATGGCGATGAGCTCATAGTCGCCGTGCGAGCCCCACCGTGCCTGCATCATATCTCCCTGCCCTGTTTGGGTGGGGAGCCCTGTGGATGGGCCGGTGCGTTGGATGTTGACAATGACGCACGGAGTTTCTGTGCAGACACCCAGGCCGAGATTTTCCATCATTAAGCTGAATCCGGGGCCGGAGGTGGCCGTCATGGTCTTGGTTCCTGTCCAGGAGGCACCAAGAATCGAGGCCATGGCCGCGATTTCGTCCTCCATCTGGATAAAGGTGCCACCCACATCGGGCAGTCGCTCAGCCATATGTTCTGCCACCTCGGTTGCAGGGGTAATCGGGTAGGCCCCGAAAAAACGACAGCCGGCGGCAATCGCCCCCTCGGCACAGGCTACATCGCCTGTAATATAATGGTTTCCTGTTCGTACAGCTGGTTTCATAATTAACCTTCAAGGTGAGGGGACTGAATTTTTTTCGCGGCTGTTTGCGAAAATCATTCTGTCCCCGGATCACTAGGGAGCCTCCACAGAGTAGATGGCAAATTCAGGGCAGATAATTTCGCAGTAATGGCAGTTCACACATTCATCCGGTTTGCTGGTCTTCGGGGGGTGATACCCTTTTTTGTTAAAGCGATCAGAGAAAACGAGCATATGCATCGGACAAAATTCAATGCAGTATCCACAGCCTTTGCACCGGTCTTCAATAATAGTCACCAATCCTTTCGTGATGTGGATCTCTTGGGTGTCCAGGGGTTGTCGCCAGAATGCCATAACTGTTTCCTGAAAAGGTATTCGGATAATCCTTGTGGTCGATGCAGGCGGAAGTACATTGCCCGCATTCGAACGTAGCTTGGTCGCACTGTGTTTTTCGTCTATTTCGATGCGTGAGAGTGTTTAAAGATCAGGAGTTAACACGAAAAACAAAGTAAAAGTCAAGTTGAAATTGATGCATGGGGCGAGAGAAGGTGGACAGTGCCATGATTTTTGCGGGGGTGTCTCGGTGTGTTACGTGTCTTGAAAGATGTTAATGGGTGGCAGGTGAAATAAGCTGTGTTTTTGGAGGGATGATTGGCGATGTGGTATGCGTTGGTTTGTGATGTATGATGGACAATCATGGAGATCATGTCGACCCTCCCCGTGAAAATGATTTTTCTGGTGTGGAGATTTGGTGTTATTCGACGTGTTATTTTCAATCCAAATCTTACAAAAACGTGGTCCAATGCCAGTTATTGGTTTCAGCGTAAAAATAATTGTGAAAGGTTTTAGGAAAAGGTAGTTTTGATGCATTGGATCGGATGGCTCTTGGCGGGAAGGGGCTTTTTAAAAGAACCCCGAAAAAGCGACTCATTATCACCTCACCCAATCCGGCTTTATTCAAAACGCAAGCTCCTCTGCAGATCTTACTCTTTTCACGGATTACTATGAGCAAACGCGCCTTTGCGGTCCTTATTGCCTGTTTTTTAACTGTATTGACCCACTATTCCATCCGTTACAGCTATGGAACCTTGTTACCTGGGATGTTGCCGGCGCTTGATATTACCAAAGCTCAAGCCGGTGTTATTTATTCCTCGTATTTCATTGCCTATATGATTTTTTCACCGATAATGGGATTGCTGTCTGATAAATATGACATGCGCTTGATTATCTCTATCTTCGTCACCCTCATGGGTGCCGGCGCTTTTCTGATGCAGTTTCCTACGGGACTCTGGCAAGCCTGTCTCTTTTTTGCCATCACCGGAATTGGCTGCGCGGCCTGTTGGGCACCGATAATGGCTTTGAGTCAGAGATGGACAAGCGACAAGAACCGGGGATTGAGTCTTGCGCTGGTTGATGCAGGCAGTACTCTCGGCGTAATGACCGCCGGAGCTGTCATACCAATGCTGATAGCTGAATCCGGTTGGCGTTTCGGCTGGCAGGTTCTAGGGCTTTTTGGGATGTGTCTGGGTGCGGTGAATTATATTTTGATTCGTGATCGGCCTGCTTCTTCAGCAACTGCCACAATTCAAAAAGAAGGCTGGAAAAAACACACTGGCGTTACCTATCGTCAACTGCTTTCTGACCGCCGTTTCTGGATGATCGGACTGGCCTATCTTCTGGTTGGTGTTTCTATTCAAATTCCTTTCACTTTCCTCAGTACGTATGCGGTTCAGGAATTGGGATTCTCCTATGAAACCGCCACTCGCTTGATAACCCTTATCGGAGCTGCCGGATTGGTTGGCAAACTCACGTTGGGGCCATTTTCGGACACAATCGGACGGATCAAAATCATGGCTCTCTGTTCCATCCTGATAATGGTCGGTTGCCTGGGAATCGCTTTCAGCCACGGCTGGATTCTATTCCCTCTTACGTTCATCTTCGGTATCGGTTACGGCGCTTGCTGGTCTATGTACGCAGCCTGTGCCGCGGATTTCTTTTCCAAAGAATCCTCTGGCACCATTATCGGCCTCTGGACGGTCTATTTGGGCATCGGCCTGACCATCTCACCTGTCGTTGCCGGCTGGACAGCCGACTTCACCGGAACCTTGCACTCGGCCTTTATCATCTCCGGTTTCGGCGGTTTGGGGTCAGTGGTTTTGCTGTTGCCGTTGTTGGAAAATACAAAACGGGATTGAATTTGGTCCGGCTTATACGAGCAATTCTAGGCACTGGAGAATAAGAAAGGAAACGATAGTTGTCGAGTAAGAAGAAATGCATATGGATTCCGCCTTTGTGGTCCTGTCTTCTCAATTAAGCGTCAAGCAACCTGTTATTCCTGTGTATCTTTTACCGGTTTATTTGTTGTAAGATGATGCAACAGTTCACCGATTTGAGCAGGGAAAAGTATTACGGTATTTGAGGGGCTGGAGCCGAGTCCATCAATTGTTTGCAGCGTTCGCAGTTGAAGCGTGATAGGACTGTCTGACATAATCTTTGCTGCTTGTGCCAGATTGGCTGCCGCCAGTTTATCGCCTTCGGCCTTGGTGATGGTTGCTCGTTTTTCGCGTTCGGCGGAGGCTTGGCGGGACATCATCCTCTTGAGATCTTCCGGCAACTCAATATCCTGCAACCGTAATGAGTCGACGCTGAGTCCCCAATCCTTTACTCTTTCTTCAACGTGTTCTTTGATACGCAACTGTATCTGCTCTCTTTCTGAAAGCAATTCATCCAACGTTAAACCGCCAACCACGTCGCGGAGCGCAGCCTGCGCATATTGCGTGACCGCAAATTTGAAATCTTGAATTGTTATTACTGCTTTTTCACTGTCACTCACCAAAAAGAACAGAGCGGCATCAATTTCTGCCGGAACATTGTCTTTGGTTATGACCTTTTGCCTGGGAATGTTGACTACGAGCAAACGTGTGTCAAGAAAACGGACACTCTCGATGATAGGTATAATGTAGAGCAGTCCAGGTCCCTTTACAGATCGAAACTTACCCAATCGAAGCACAACGCCTCGTTCCCATTGCGCTGCCACTCGAATACCCGACAGAATGACAAACCAGAGAAACCCCGCAACAAAAAGAGGAGCGAGCGAGGTCGGCTGCAGAACAGCGCCCTGTTTTGCTGAAGAATAGATAATCAACGCTGCCACTGCGCAAGGCACGACAAAAAGGACCCCTCTCAGAGTTCTGCCCAAGGATACGTGTTCTTCGGACGGTTTGGTATATTGCTTGTAGTCTTCGTTCAAAATAGTCTCCTTACTTAATTCTGCTTGTTTCAGTACCTTCAAAAGAAAGGGTTCAAGAATAGTCTTCTTCATTTCAGGGATATTTACCTTTCAAACGGGTTCGGGCAGAAAACAACTCATTACATTTGTGAAGTGTTCCAAAAACATTTTTTCGGACGGACCGGGGATTTTGTCTTGGAGGCGGACCAGGGAAATCCGGTTGCTTATCTCTTTCTTGCCGGTACGTATGGCGAGTATTTCTCCGTTGTTGAGTTCTTGGGCGACGAAATGAGCAGGTACGACTGCCAGCCCAAGATCCTGTTTAATGCCGTTGATAACTGCACGAACACTTTCCACCGTAAGTGCTATGTCGGGATATACCGACTGTTTATTGAAATGGTGTCGGAACCAGGTGGCGATGGCCGGTGTGTGTTTACGGTAGGCGACATATCGGCAGTTGAGCAGACTTTCTACGGTCACCTCACCTTGCAGATGTTTCAGGTAATACGAGCGGGAACAGACCAGAAGCAATTCCTCCTCGGCAACAGGAGTAATGGAGAAAATTGCCAGGTCCCTGGAAAAATGCTGCTGTCCGGCGAAAATGTCGGCGAAGGCAAAATCAAGCCTGCCTTCGGAGATAAGCGGTAGGAGGATTGTCGGATGGCCTAGTTCCAGATAAAAGGAGACAGCGGGGTACAAATTGATGAATGAGGCAAAAATCGCTGGAAGATATTTCTCGCCAAACCCCACGGGCGCGCCTATCCGAAGGATTCCGCTCGGGCCTTGCTGTGCCCGATGGATCTCACCGATACCGTTTTGCAGTTCGGCGATAAACGGCTCCAGGATGGTAAAGAGCCTTTCACCGGCCGGAGTCGGTACGAGCCGTTTGTGCATCCTGGTAAACAACCGTGCTTTCATCTCCGTTTCGAGGTTTGCCAAATGTTGGCTTACCGCCGGTTGACTGACGTTGAGTTCTTTGGCAGCCGCCGCACCGCTCAGATTTTTATAGATAAAATAAAAAACTTTCAGTCTGTTGAAGTCCGGAAGCATTAGTAATCCTTAACCAATGGTTTTGATAGTATAATATTACTTATTAAACAATTCCGAGTAAAAGATCAAATGAAAGGATGATGGCTGGAGTGTGGGCCATATCAAAAAAATGATCACTACAAGGAGAAAAAATGGATATCAAGGACAAGAATCTTGCCGAACAGGGAAAACTACGGATCGAATGGGCGGGGAAGTCTATGCCGGTGCTGAAATCGATCATGGAGCGTTTCACCAAAGAACGCCCGCTGGCCGGGAAACGGCTTGCCGCCTGCCTGCATATAACCACGGAAACCGCGATGTTGGCTCGAACTTTGAAAGCCGGGGGAGCCGATATTCGTCTGTGTGCCTCGAACCCACTCAGCACCCAGGATGATGTTGCGGCATCTCTTGTCGTTCATGACGGGATAGAGGTCTTCGCCATCAACGGCGAGGACAGGAATACCTACTACCGACATATCAACGCAGTGCTGGAGCACTGTCCGCAGATGACCATGGATGACGGTGCGGATTTGGTCGGAACGATTCATGCCGACCGCCGCGAGTTGCTACCGGGAATCCTCGGAGGAACCGAAGAGACCACAACGGGGGTGCTCCGTTTGCAAAGCATGGCCGCAAAGGGTGTGCTCGAATACCCGATCATTGCCGTGAATGACGCGTCCACCAAACATCTCTTCGATAATCGCTATGGTACGGGGCAAAGCACGATCGACGGAATTATCCGGGCAACCAATCGTCTGCTTGCCGGTTCGAATTTCGTCATCGCCGGTTACGGATGGTGCGGCAGAGGTTTGGCCATGCGGGCTTCCGGGATGGGCGCCAGGGTAATCATCACGGAAATCGATCCACTCAAGGCAATTGAGGCGGTGATGGACGGCTACCAAGTGATGCCGATGGAAAAGGCGACCGCTATCGGAGATTTTTTCTGTACCTTGACGGGCAATATTCATATTTTGAGAAAAGAGCATTTCGAAACGATGAAAGATGGGGCGATTGTCTGTAACTCAGGACACTTCAACGTAGAAATTGACTTAAATGCCCTTCAGGCTATAACCACCGGAAGACGGTCGATCAGAAATTCTCTCGAGGAATATACCCTTTGCAATAAACGCAACATCTATGTTCTCGGCGAGGGAAGATTGATCAACTTGGCTGCCGCCGAGGGACACCCGTCAAGTGTCATGGACATGAGTTTTGCCAATCAGGCGCTTTGCTCAGAATACATGGTCAAAAACGGTTCACACTTGAAACCTGTCGTATATCCGGTTCCTGAGGACATTGACAAAAATATTGCAACATTGAAACTGGCAAGCTTGGGACTCGATATCGATACTCTCACGGAAGAACAGGTTAACTATCTGCAATCATGGCAAATGGGTACCTGACGTTTAGCGGGGAGATAGGGGGTGTTGTTGATTAGTTGATTAATCTGCCTCTCTGAGCCGTATTGCGGCTGATAATCTCCTCTCCCCGTTTGCCGCCGCACGCACATCCGAGCGACTTATATTCAACGTTCCGGCAACTGCTACTCCCAGGAAAGCTACACTCCCTTACTGCCAGGCAACAGATAACTACCCTTACCACCCGCATTCAGCGGCGTTTTTCCTTAAGGTTAAGGCGGGTTCCCTTTCTGGTGGTCAGGGTGCCGACGATCTCCCCATCGCCAACTACCTTGCCCTGGAAATAATGACCTGAGTAGTGCGAGGCTTCAGATTCCAGACACAAGAGAATTATCGTTGCAAAGATTAGAAATAAAAAATAGCCTATGTTTATTGAATGTTGATGGTTCAGGGCGCTCGCCTTTCCATCGAAGCCAAGTGTCCTGCTGAAGGCAACCCAACTCTCACAATTCTCCAGGAGGAATCCCCATGCCCAACCGACGTGATTTTCTGAAAACCACCGCAGTTGCTGCCTCAGTTCTGGCTGTAAGCTCCGTTACCCAGGTGCTTGCCGCCGATGCGAAGATGTATACCAATATTATCTATACCAAGGATAATCCCGGGAAGTGGGCGGGCAAGGAAGGCAGCCATGCCCCGCAGGTGACGGTCACCGGTTCCAAGGTGGATGTGGTTACCAAACACCCGATGTCCAGCGATCATTTCATCGTCAGACATTCCCTGGTGCTTGCGGATGGGACTTTTGTCGGGGCGATGACCTTTACGCCTGCCGCCAAGCCTGAATCGAGCTATGATCTGCCCCCAGGTTTTAAGGGCAGGTTTTTCGTTACCAGCTTCTGCAATCTCCATGATTTCTGGCTGACTGAAACCACGGTCTGATTCTGCGATTTTTGCTGCATCATCCGGTCCGGCAAGTCCTTGCGCGGGGTGTCGGGCCTTTTTCTTCTACCTTAGAAATTCGGCTCTAAAAAACAAGAAACGAATTTCTAAGGCACAATAGCCATAATATGGAAGCCATCATTTTCTGCAATTGCTTCTTGACTTTTACGTATGGTCGTTTTACCATATGTCCATCAAAGGAGACAGGATGACCGAAAAAGAAAAAGCAATGATTGAAGCAAAAGCCAACGTTTTAAAGGCGCTTGGACATCCGACCCGATTATGGATGGCCGAGCAGTTAGCTGCGGGTGAGAAATGCGTTTGCGAACTGGCTGAGAACATCGATGCCGATTTTTCCACCATCTCAAAGCACCTTTCTGTTCTCAAACAGGCTGGGGTGGTAATCGATGAAAAGCGTGGAAAACAGGTGTGTTATCGACTGAAGGTTCCCTGTATTCTCAACTTTATGCCTTGTGTTGAGGCTGTTCTGCAGGCCACTGCTCGGACACATATTGCATTGATGGGGGAATAAGCGTCGGTTTTATTTGACTCTAATGTATGGTCATTATGCCAAATAAACATATGGCAAAATTGCCTGAAATTGAAGATGGAAGGGAGGCTGGTTGTTGTCACAGGCCCTGGTTTATTAAATGAAAAGAAAAAAAGAGCTATAATTGATGGAATCAATCAGAACTTCCAGTTGTGAAAGTGCGAAACCGGAGATCGATAAAACGGCTACAGTGCAACGTATTCATTGGGGAAAGGTCACCATTATTGGCCTGATCGGTTTTGCCTTCTGATTTATTGTTTACAGACAGCTGGAGCCGTTTTCCTTCTTCTTTACCTGCTCTCTGGTTGGCCTTGACAAGGGAAGCCAGCTGGGCGGGGGCGGTACAGTTCTTTGTCTATGATACCCCCAAGGTCATGATGCTGCTGACCTTGATCGTCTTTGTTGTCGGGATGATCCGCTCGTTTTTCACCCAGGCCCGCACCCGAAAATATCTGGCCGGTAAACGGGAGGCCGGCGGCAACGTGATGGCGGCGACGCTTGGTGTTGTTACCCCGTTTTGTTCCGTTCGGCTGTGCCCCATTTTCTTGGTTTTGTTCAGGCCGGCGTACCACTGGGAGTGACTTTTTCATTTCTCATCGCCGCTCCGCTGGTCAACGAAATTGCCCTGGTGCTGCTCTATGGCCTGCTTGGTTGGCAGGTGGCCGGCATCTATCTTATCAGTGGTCTGGTTATCGCCATATTCGCAGGATGGATAATCGGCCGACTGAAACTAGAAGGCTGGATTGAGGATTGGGTGCAGGAAATGCGGATCGGTGAGGCTGTTGTCCTCGAAGAAAAGCTCAACTGGCATGACCGACTGGATCATGGCAGGCAGGCGGTTCGCGACATCGTCGGCATGGCCGTATGTGGTCGCCGGGATCGGTGTCGGAGCGGCAATTCATGGCTTTGTGCCCGAGGATTTCATGGCACAGGTTATGGGCAAGGGTGCTTAGTGGTCGGTCCATGCGGCGGTTTTAGTCGGTATACCCATGTACTCCAAAGGGGTTTTCCGGTGCTTTTATTCTCGGCTTGGCCTATGGAGTTTTGTCTGGTTCCTGTACCTTCGGTTTTATTGCTCCGATTCTGGCAATCATTTCGGTTCAGGACAAACTGCTCACCGGAATTATCTTTATAGGAGTATTCGCCATCGGTCATTGTCTGCCCATTGTCGTTGCCGGCAGTTCAACCGCCATGGTTAAACGTCTGCTTGCCAACAGCACCTGGCAGCAGGAAGGCAGGCTTTTTCGGCGTATCTCGGGGATTTTGATTGGACTGCTCGGCGTGTATTTTATTGTTCAGCCGTTTATAGGAGTATAAACCCCACGAGACCCATCTCTTTGATAAGAACGAATTTCCGTTGAATACCAAGCCAATATGCTTTTTATTTACGGGAAACGGAAAAACTTCGTCGATTGTCCTACTGGAGAAATTTCATGGCTCACGATCATGACCATGGTCATGCCCCAACCAACTTCAATCGTGCTTTTGCTATTGGCACGATGCTTAACCTGCTTTTTGTCGTCATTGAGGTCAGTTACGGTACTCTATCCCACTCGCTTGCCCTCATTGCCGATGCCGGCCATAATCTGAGCGACGTCATGACTCTGCTCCTTGCCTGGGGCGCAATGGCACTGGCAAATCGGTCGGCTACAGCCAGACATACCTTTGGCTTTAAAAAGGCGACAATCCTCTCCTCCCTTGGCAGCGCCATTTTTCTGTGTGTGGCAATTGGGGTGATTATCTGGGAGGCTGTGGGCCGATTGCGTTCTCCGCAGCCGGTCGATGGTATGACCATTGTTGTAGTTGCCGCTATCGGTGTGGTGATCAATACGGCGACGGCCTTGTTATTCATGGCCGGTAGAAAGAATGACCTGAATATTAAAGGGGCCTTTCTCCATATGGCGGCCGATGCAGCAGTTTCTGCCGGGGTGGTGGTGTCAGGGCTGCTTATCACCTTCACCGGCTGGAATATTCTTGATCCACTGATCTCCATCGCTATAGCTATCATTATTCTCCTTTCCGGCTGGGGACTCCTGAAGGATTCACTCCATCTCACCATGGCCGGGGTACCCGCTCAGATCGATGCGGAAGCTGTACTGGATTTTCTTGTCGGGCTGCCCGGAGTGCAATGCATCCATGATCTTCATATCTGGGCAGCAAGTACTACCGAGAACATCCTTACCGCCCATTTGGTCATGCGGGATGGTGGCAGTGACGATTTTTTGCATCAAACGGCTGAGAATCTGCATAAGAAATTCAATATTCACCACTCGACCATCCAGGTCGAACGAAACGATCTCAGCGGTGTCTGTCATACCGGTGGTGGTACGGGCAAACAAGGGCGCTGCTGGCCGAGAAACCAGAACATCGCCCCTGAAACCGGTGACTTGGGGCGTCACTCACATACGGGAATGAAATCTCATCTGGGCCAATAAAACTCGTCAAACCTTGGTAGGGAACATATAAAAAACATGGATACTCTGATTCTTTATCTTATCGCCATGAGCTGTTTGGTTTGGTCCTTTCTGAAAAACCGGCAAAAGACTCGTGCAGCCATGAAGAAGGCATTCAAGTCCTTTGAAAATATCCTGCCCCAGTTTCTCGTTGTTCTTATTCTGGTGGCTATGACCCTGGCGGTTCTCAGCACTGAAACCATCTCGCTTGTTCTTGGTAGGAATTCCGGAGCATGGGGAGTGTTGGCCGCTTCCCTCGTTGGAGCGGTGACACTTATTCCCGGTTTCGTAGCCTTTCCGGCTGCGGCTGCCCTCATGCAGGGTGGGGCGGGGGTGACCCAGATTGCTGCCTTCGTGTCGAGTCTGATGATGGTCGGGGTAGTCACCCTGCCTCTGGAGATCCGGTTCTTCGGTAAGCGAGCGGCTTATCTCAGGAATATTTTAGCCTATATCTTCTCTCTCATTGCCGCGGTCTTCGTCGGCTGGGTGGTGCAACTATGAAAGCTCTTGTCCGTCGCTATGCGGCTGCTTTGCTGACTGCCGCCGGGTTTATCCTCTTTCTCTTTTTCCTGCCTTTGTACCGGACAAAGGCGGTCGAGATTATCAATTTTCAGGCTGAGACCATGCTGCTCGTCATTCCGCCGATCTTTGTTCTTCTTGGCCTTCTTGATGTCTGGGTGCCACGCGAACAGATGGTGCGTTTTATGGGGCCGGAATCAGGTGTAAAAGGCGGTATTTTCGCCTTTCTCCTTGGCTCATTTGCCGCAGGCCCGCTCTATGGAGCTTTTCCTGTGGCCGCTGTACTGATGAAAAAAGGAGCAGGTTTCAGCAACATCATGATCTTTATCGGTGCCTGGTCAACGACCAAGGTTCCAATGCTCCTTTTTGAAAGTTCCGCTCTCGGAATGAGGTTTGCTTTATCGCGACTGGCCATCGATATCGTCGGCATTATCATAATCGCCATGGTAATCAAGGCGCTGTTGCCGGAGAAGGAAGTGAAACGACTCTACGCGCAGGTGGAGAAAATGGGGTGACTGTTTGTTTGAGATTAGCTGTTGGATATGGAGAGTGAGCGCTTCCAGAAAACACGGGCACGAGCCGCGGTTGACTCGGGTGCTGTAAAAGTCGCCATGTCACCCAGCATTACCTCGAAACCGGTAAAATCACTGCGCACCCAGGGAGCGTAGTTACTGCGCACGGTGAGAACGACGCAGAGTTCAAGATCGTCGGAACCGTCTTGAAGAAGCAGTAATCCAAGGTTATAGCCATTTCTGCCAAGACTACGGTAGAACTTTTGGGTGTTGAGAACGCCTTCTGCCAGGGTCTGCCAATGTTCTTCGGTCATTTGCTGCAACGAACAGATTCCCGGCAGAATACCCCAGATTTCAAAAAAACCTTCGGGTGCAAAGGCAGTCAACCATTGCCAGGGACCGGTAGCGCCGATGCAGCGTTGGTCTGCCTCTTGTTCATAATGGAGATAATCGGCGAAGAGGCGTACATTGTATTTCCGGCGATAGTCGGCTGCGTGACCCTGCAGGAAACGTTGAAAATTGGCAGGGATTCGGTCTGCTTGCACTTGCAGATGGGGGTGAAGCAGCGATCCACCCGCCGAGGGCAGGTGATTTTGGGTGATTGCCATGAAAACAGCTGCAGGATCGTGGGCTAATACCCGTAACAGGTAGTCCCGGCAATTCAGAAAGCTGTCGGTATAAGATTGCAGTGATGCCGAGCCGATCTCGACAAAGTGTTGATCGTCGAAAAGACTCACCGCTGAATATCGACCGTAGGGAAACAAGTTGGGGAAAAGTGTTGATGTTCTCCTGATCATCCTCCCGTCCGGGTACAAGTTGACCGGGAGTCGAGGCGTATCGGTTGCCATGCGGGCGGCACAGAAAGGACATGCATCCGGGGCGGCAGCAAAAGGCGGCGGGGCAGGCAGAGACTCCGTGCCCGGTTCGCGTTCTTCGCCGCGACTATAGGTTATCCTGCAGGTTCGGCCGGTAATGGGGTGAAAGCGAATTTCAATGGGGCGATCGACAGACTTGCCGTTTGGGAGCACAATCCGTGAATGAAATGTTTCCTTGGTAAACGTCAACATGGATGTATACCTCTTCGTATTGGGTAATCCGACAGTCGAATGATGGGTTGGGCCAATCGGACCATCTACCGAAGATTTGATTCCGAGTGGAAATCATTCAAAGTGAAACTGGGACAGGTAGTTCGCAAGCATCTCCCTTTTCTCGCCCTGGAGCGCCGGGCAGTTGGTGTGGTCCTTCGCACCTTCAATAACTCTGACGGCGAAGACCATGCAGGTCGGTTCACCACATTCCCTGCAATTGGTTTTTGGCAGCAGTTTCAGGACATCCATCATGGTTGGCTGTTTAGCCCCTTCAGTATTTGGTTCGATATTTGTTCGGTTTTCCCAGGCGGTGTTGATTTCACGCTGCAGCCAGGCGACGATCTTTTCCGCCTGCTCTTCGTCTTGTAGGGCATTGACCGCAATCTTGCGGGAATGAATGGTGATCAGTTTACCGGAACTCTTCAAGGTCAGGGCCGGTGGTTCTTTTATATAGCCGAAGCCGCCGAGCACGGTGTTAAGATACGGCAAAACAGCTCAAACATCCTCGTTGAGATGGGCAAAACAATGCAGAGTCTGGGCACCGGCATTGCACTTCGACCGGAAAATCTCCAGGGTATAGCCGCTGAGTATCATGTTTGGCTCCTTATTCTCAGTTGCATTCATAACAATGCATTTGTTTTGTAGGGTGCACTCTGTGCACCATGGAAAAAGGAAGGTGCACAGAGTGCACCCTACAAATAAACATTGATTTGAAAGCTCCTTGGAATTAGCAGATCATTCACCGACACCTGCACCAGGGTGTAATCGGGATCGCCATCGGTTAGATAACTCCAGACAAAGACCATGGCCGTGCAGGGAGCCGCAGCCAAGATAATGCTGCCGGCAATATACTGGTTGGCCTCGTCCGGAGTGATCCAGGGGCCGAAAATCAATCGGAAGAAGATATAGCCGAAAAACGCCATACTGAAGGGTTTAACGATCCAGTTAACAAAAAGGGAGACAAAGAGGCCTTTAGGATTTTTTCCGACATTGAGGACCGACGAAAAATCCACCTTCAACATCATCGGATAGACCATCAGCCAGATCAGCACGGCGATGGGGACATTGATTTGTGAGCCCAGACCGAATTCGAGTCCACGTAGTGAAGCGACGGCATCCGGAATGACCTTGCCCAAACCCACTCCGACAGCCATGCAGAGCGCCACCCAGACGGTGAGATATTTATCGAAAAAACTCATCTTCTTCTCCATTCCCCAATATATTTATCAATGCCGTGTTTCATTTATTCCATCACAGAACGTGAAGTTCTGCGGATCCGCGTCGTTTGCGGATTCCGCAGAAACGTTTTGTCGGCCAACTTATATTCTTTGTGCGAACCACTCGTAGTTTCCGGACATGGTTATAGTTCCATCTTGATCTAAGACATTTACTGCGACCTCTATTGTAGCCCGGCCTTTTCTTTCTAATTGTTTCTCAAATCGTTCTTGATTTTCTTCCATTATTTCTGCTTGAGCACGAATACTTGATATTGCAGGTCTTTTAAATTTCACTTCGGACTTTCTTAAAATTGGAACTACAGAATTTTCAAGTTGAGGGAAACATCTTTGAAGACACAGACCACTGCAAGCTTCTGCGAGAGAAAATTGTGCACTCGCATGCATTGTTCCCAAATGATTTTTCATTTGGTCTTTAAACTCGAGATGAAGGCATGATTTATCTTTATCATACGATAATATCTCAATAAATTTGTTAAATGGGATTTCTGTGATATTCATTTTTAATGCCCTTCTATTTTGTCATTCAATGGCCAATGTAAACCTTACAGGTCGCTGGTTTTTTCGGCAATCCTTGAGCAGCGTTTTGTTCGACAGATTATTTTAATTTCAATCCAACCCGATCATAGCGTATTGATTTCGCTTGGTTATTGTATGAAAAGTAGACAATTTCTACTTTTCCCATAATTTTGTCTTCTTTGACAAAACCCCAAAACCTACTGTCAAAACTATTGTCTCTGTTGTCTCCGAGCACAAAGTATGATTTTTCAGGAACAGTAACTGGACCGAAGTTATCTCTTGGACTTTTAGATTGATCTATTATCGAAGCAGTTGAATTGATGACAAATGGTTCTGAAACGAGTTGATTGTTTATATATAATATTTTGTCTTTGATCTCAACCTGGTCACCAGGAAGTGCAACTATTCTTTTTAAGTAATCAATCTTTTCGTCTTTCGGAAATTTGAATATAACCCAATCATTTTTTTGAGGCTGGTGAAACTTGTATATGTATTTATTTACCAACACATGGTCCCCAATTAGTATAGTAGGAACATTAGATTCTGCCGGAATCTTAAAGGCTTGAATCACATATTGTTTAAACACTAACGTAATTGAAACAGCAAATACTATATTAATTATTTGAATGAGAATTGCCTTGGGGACAGTTGTTTGAACTTTTTTCTTTATAAGTGCAATAATCAAAACTAAGAGGACTATCAGTAAAACAATATTTAGTATCGAATACAATGGGGGGAGCAAGGTGGTAATGGAAAATGTCAAGAGCTGTAATACGATCCCGATAACAGATATTTGTAGACAAAGAACCAGGCTTTTTTTGTAGGATAATGGTGCGGCAGAAAAAACGTAGCTTAAGCCGATCATAATTGCTGGAGCAAGAATTACTACGTTTAGCAGAATAAAGAGCAAGAAAAGAATTAACATTTAAGTTATGCCTTGGTTGAAATTTTGTTGGTCGAAAGCCATTCAGTTCTTGTGATTTTGCTTCTTGCCTAATATTAAGAAAACATTTCGTTTGAAAAACAAAATCCCTTCATTGACAATAAAAAATTTTGCAATATCTATATCTTTGCATCCATTCTCAATCAAGTTGACAATTCTTGTTTTATTCTTTTCTGATTGTTTAGCGTGTCCAAGATAGTCTTGAAGATTAAGTTGAACCTCGATTTCAATTGTATTCTTTATGTCAAGTTTTCTTTGATTATATAAATTTATAATAAATTCTTTGGTCAATGTTTTATGATGGCTAACATCAACTATCCTTTCAAATTCTTCAAAAAAATTGTCTATTTTTTCATTTGGATAGGCAACAATATCTTGCACGCTTATTTGGCCACCTTCCTGACAGCATCGAATCATTTCATCGAAAATTCCAGAATAATTGTGAAAATGATGAAAGGCTGATCGACAAACCACAACGGAGAAGGAATTTTTTGCAAAAGGAGTTTGTTCAACGGGGTTGCACAAAAAGTCAATGTTATTGATATTTCCTAACTCCGCTTGCTTTCGTGCTACCTCAATCATTCCCTTCGAGATATCAACACCTTGAACGTATTTAACTTTTGGCGCTGCGAAAATAGCATACTCACCAGTTCCACACGCAAAATCTAGTAATGTATCATGCGCGGAGCTATCGCAAAAATCAAAATAGGCCTTTTGATATTCAGTATTTCTCGTAACGGACCAATTGCTGAAATTCAAGGCTTGATTGTCAAATTGTTTTTTTACTATCTCGTGTATTCTAGACATTTTCCTTAATATCCTGTTTTTTTACGGCTTCTAATCGCTGTTGTGCCGCGAGACTCGCAGGCAAGTGGGAGAAAAGGGTTATATCATTCTTCCGCTTGTTGAGAATCGCAGTCTGCTCATAGGTGCCGGATAGGCAAAGGGTGGAGCGCCGACTATCCAGCGCCTTAGAGGAATACAACATTTTGTTATGCAATTATTCGCTTTTCAAGGTTGTTTTTCAACACAACTATAAGTTTTTCAACTTCATCTTCCGTCACCACCAGAGGCGGCATTAATCGAATCGATGAATCTTTTGGAGCATTAATCAGCAGTCCTTCTTGCAGACATTTTTTAACAAGATCACTTCCTTTGGTTTGCAATAAATCGAAAGCTATTAACAATCCTTGTCCTCTAATATTCTCAATTTCATATTGTTTTGAAATTTGATACAGCTCTTTTTTTATAAGATCGCCCATTATTCGGCTATTCGCAACAAGGTCTTTGTTTAAGATTTCTGTGAGCACCGCCAAACCAACTGACATTGCTAAAGGCTGCCCTGTGTATGTGCCACCTTGGTCATAGCCGTCAAGCTAATTACCTAACTATCTAACATTGCCGACAATGATTCATTTTCTCCAAAAGTTAGCGAAGATGCAAACACCTCTGGCGAATAGCTCTTTCCTTTTTTCTTTTCCAACACATGTTTCTTGCTGCTAAGCTGTAGAAATTCCAAATAATACTCTACAGCCGGGATTACCTTGTCGA
>JAZDOW010000069.1:0-32300 GCA_043798185.1 Pseudomonadota bacterium
CAAAAGCAAGGGTGTGCGGAGTGTAGCCCAAAAAATGCGGCAGCTCAGTTTTTCTCCACGCATGGTTTTCGATTATCTGAAAATATCTGCAAACACTCATCGTTCTCAAGTGGGTTGAGGGTTAGCATAAATTCACCGTGCTCAAAGGCAGTGAACCGAGGACGTGAATGCCCTCTGGACTGACGTGGGTTTGATAAACAAGGATGCCGACACCTGCGGTGATCGCCTGCTGCAGGGCCTCTCCATATTTGGGGTCAATATGAATGGCTGGGGCGAAGCGATCTGCGTCCATGCGTTGAACGAGGAAAAAAATACAAGCTTCTGCTCCCTCCTCAACCAGGCGAGTCAGCTCACGAAGATGTTTCGTACCCCGGACCGTTACCGCATCGGGAAACATCGCGCAACCGTCGATTGCTAAAGAACAGGTTTTCACTTCCAAATAGATACTGCGGTTTCCCTGCATAAGCAGAAGATCAAGCCTTGCATGACGGGAAGTTTTGATTTCGGCAACAATCTTGTCGACGTTTCTGAATTCAGCAATTTCTCCATCTGCAATGGCTTCTGCCACCAGCTTGTTCGTCCTTGCGGTATTTACCCCCACCCAAGTCGCTCCATCTTTGATCATTTCCAGGGTATACAGATATTTTCTTTTCGGATTATTTGATATTGATAGGCAAACCGCGCTGCCCGGGGTTGAACAGGTGAGCATGGTGCCGGTATTTGGGCAATGAGCGGTAATGGTACTACCGTCCTCGAGCCGTATATCTGCAAGAAAACGTTTGTATCTTTTTATAAGAATACCGTCGGTGAGCGGGGAGGGAAAATGCATGATTGAGATGGAAGTGTCAGATCATCTTGAGGTTGCGATTATGCATGATTGAAATGGATGTATAAGATCATCTTGAGGTTGCGATTAAGAACAGTTAGTGATATTAATTGAATGGAATCACTTATCAGGCATAATCCACACCTGATAAAAGGGGAAAAAATACCTTCACGAAATATTCATTTACCGGAAAAAAGCGTAATAGGATGAAGCTCCCCATAGGCAAACTCTGGAAAGAGGTAATGAAGGCATTCCATTCTACTTAAAAAGGAGAGGAAAGGCTATGAAATTAGGTATCAACGGTTTGGGAAGGATAGGTAAACTCTCTCTCTGGCACCATGTGGCAAGAAAGCATTTTTCTGGGATTGTTGTCAATATCGGCCGGGAAGTCGGGCGGAATCTCACGGATCTTGCGACAATGCTGGAAAAAGATTCAACCTATGGACGTTTGGGTTCATACTTGTATGGCCATTCCTGTCCGAAAGTAATTGAAGAGCTGAATAATGAGCGAGGAACAATGGTAGTTAACGGCGTTCCGGTAACTATTCTCCGCTCAGCTCGTAATCCCAAGGATATTGCTTGGCAGGAAAACGATATTAAGCTGGTAGTTGACACAACCGGCGCATTTACCGATCCAACCACCGACCCAAATTCAGAAAAGGGAGCATTGCGGGGGCACATGCAGGCCGGAGTGGATAAGGTCATTCTGTCGGCACCTTTCAAGATCAAATCAAAAGGTCTTGATATGCCGGAAGATGCCATCACTACGGTGATGGGCATAAATGACGAGATGTATGATGCGGGGCGGCATTCGGTTATTTCGGCTGCTTCATGCACAACCACCTGTCTGTCGTATATGATAAAACCTCTCCTGGAAAAGGTTGGTGCCGATAGAATTCTCAGCGCATCGATGGTAACAGTCCACGCCGCCACCGGAAGCCAGCAAGTACTCGATCGACTGCCAAAGACGGGAGCAACCGATTTCCGAAAGAACCGTTCCATTCAAAACAATATCATCCTCACTACGACAGGTGCGGCAAAGGCACTTTCTCTGGTTATTCCGGAAATGGCGTCCATCGGTTTTATGGCTGAATCGGTGCGTATTCCGACCACCACCGGTTCCCTGATTATTCTTGTGGTAAATCTCCAGGATGAGTTGGATAGTCCTATTAAAAGAGACGCTATAAACACCATATACAAAGAATACGCCGTCAGTAATTCCTATCTGAAGTTTTCCGAGGAGCAAAATGTTTCTTCCGATATAATCGGTATCCCCGCTGCGGCGGCGGTGATCGAAGGTTCGGAAACCCATACAAGAACTGCAAATATCCAGGTCAATCTGGCAAAAGTCAAGGCCGACAGCCTGAAGGTGGGAGCCGATCCCATTGTTAATGTGCCGGTAACACAAGCTGTTATTTACGGATGGTATGACAACGAACTTGGCAGCTATACCAACATGCTCGGTGATATGACTGTCCATATTAGTGAGGGAATGCTTTAAGAAGCTTTGATTTTCGTTCGCCGGATGAAGCTTGAGGACCTTGTAACTGTCGGGAAGATTGAACGTGAGAATCTAACCTCGTGGTCGCTGTCCTCCCTCCAGCAGGAACTTGAGGTGCGGCAGGGGTCGTGTTTTGTTGCCGAAGCCAGTGACCACGGTATAGTCGGCTGGTGTGCATGCCGTAAAATATGGCCCGAAGCCGAACTTCTTAAAATTGCCGTCTTCGAAAGAGAGAAGACAAAAGGTATTGGAAGCTTCCTCCTGCAGCATCTCATGAAAGAGGTGCAAGGAGAGAAATTTTCAGTCCTGTTTCTTGAGGTTCGTAGCCAAAACATGACAGCACTGAAATTTTACAATAACCACGGCTTTCGACAGGTCGGTATGCGAAGAGCATATTATTCCGACCCGAAGGACGATGCATTGATATTAAGAAAAAATATCTGTTGATATGGCCTAAAAAATCAACCGGATGTGGGGAGTGTTATGAAATCTATTCGCGATATTTCTTTATCGGGTAAAAAAGTGCTGCTCCGGGCCGACTTTAATGTGCCTATGGATGAGCAGAAACGGATCACCGACGATACTCGGGTGAGTATGGTCTTGCCGACTATTCGCCATATCCTGAAAGAGAAAGGGAAACTTATTCTCTGTTCGCATCTGGGGCGGCCCAAAGGAAAAAAAGTCGATGCTCTCAGTTTGGCGCCGGTGGCCAGCCTCTTGCAGTCCTTACTGGGAATAAAGGTGACCTTGGCGCCGGATTGTGTGGGGCCGGAAGTGGTGGCATTGGTCGAAAAAATGACCGATGGAGAGGTGCTTCTTCTGGAGAATTTACGTTTTCATCTCGAAGAAACAGCCAATGATCCGGCCTTCTCAGCGCAACTGGCAATGCTGGCCGATGTGTATATCAATGATGCTTTTGCCGCCTCACATCGGGCCCATGCCTCTATAGTCGGGGTCGCGGAACGGGTTGCGGAAAAAGGTACCGGTTTTCTGCTGCAGACGGAAATGGACTATTTCCAAAAATCCATGGCCGAGCCGATCCGGCCCTTGGTGGCAGTGATCGGCGGGGCGAAAGTTTCTTCTAAACTTGGTGCACTGGAGAATATGCTCGGCAAAGTCGATCGCATGATCATCGGTGGCGCGATGGCCAACACCTTCCTGAAAAGCATGGGAGTTGCAGTTGGCGCATCCAAGGTCGAAGATGACCTGCTGGAAACTGCCAAACGTTTTATTGAAACAGCCGACGCCAAGGGTGTTAAGCTGTATCTACCTGTGGATTTTGTTGTTGCCGAAAGATTTTCTGCCGATGCCGAGACAAAAATCGTGACCTTTCGCGATATTCCCTCTGGATGGATGGCCCTTGATATCGGGCCTGCTTCGACCATCCTCTTTCAGGAGGCTCTTCAGGATGCCAAGACGATAATCTGGAACGGCCCGATGGGGGCATTTGAGATTGATGCCTTTGCCCGCGGGACGATGGCGTTATGCCGGACCGTGGCAGTGGCCCATGCTTTATCCATCGTAGGCGGGGGCGACACGAACGCGGCGGTGAAAAAATCGGGAGAAGAAAAAAATATTTCCTATATGTCCACCGGTGGCGGAGCATTTCTTGAACTTATGGAAGGTAAAGTGCTTCCCGGCGTAGCCGTATTGGAATGATAAAGAGAGTCAAAAAATCTGGAGAAAGATATGGGAAAGCGAAAAGCTTTGATCGCCGGCAATTGGAAAATGCACACCACTGTTGTTGATGGTTGCCGGTTGGCCATTGATGTCGCAAAAACCTGCAAAAAATTTGACGACAGAGAGGTTCTTATAGCGCCTCCCTTTACCATCCTCAGCGAGGTGGCGCATGTTCTTGTCGACAGTAAAATCATCTTGGCCTCCCAGAATGTCTGCTGGGCTGAAAAAGGAGCCTTCACCGGTGAGATATCTCCGGTAATGGTTAAAGACGCAGGAGGTAGTGCGGCTATTGTTGGCCACTCGGAAAGGCGACAGATCTTCGGCGAAACCGATGCACTAGTCAACAACCGAGTGAAGGGAGCTACTGCATTCGGTCTAATAACCTTGCTGTGTATCGGTGAAACCTTAAGCGAACGAGAAGGAGGGGAAACTTTTACGATACTTGCGGATCAGCTTAAAAAAGGGCTGGCGTCGCTCGCTGTTGCCGATATGAAAAATATAGTTATCGCCTATGAACCGGTTTGGGCGATCGGTACCGGGAAAACTGCAACCAAGGAGCAGGCCCAGGAGGTGCATGCTTTTATTCGTGGAGTTGTTGCTAATATTTTTGAAAAAACCGTTGCCGAGCAAACCCGAATATTGTATGGTGGCTCGGTTAAACCAAGTAACATTGATGAGCTTATGGCTCAGGTCGATATCGATGGTGTTTTGGTTGGTGGTGCTGCCTTGGATGCCGAGTCATTTGGGCGAATAATTAATTATCAATAAATTGAAATCCGAAAAGTTGCATGGATACTCTGCTTACAATCGTACACGTCATAGTCTGCCTCTTTCTGGTTGGCATTGTTTTGCTCCAGCATGGTAAGGGCGCGGATATTGGTGCGTCGTTTGGTGGATCCAGTCAGTCACTTTTTGGAACGGAAGGGCCTTTACCGCTGCTGAATAAGATTACAACTGCATCGGCAATAATATTTATGTTGACTTCGGTTTCATTAGCGTATATTTCATCGCGAACCGGAAGTACTTCGGTCATGAGTACTGTTGCTGTGAGTCAACCGGCACAGGTTCAGGTAGAGAAGCCCGTGGTTAAAGATGAGGCGGTCAAAGATACTCCAGCCGAGAGTAATAGCGAAACAGAAGCTAATACAGAAAAACAGACGAATTAAAGTATAACAAGATTGCCGAAGTGGTGGAATTGGTAGACGCGCACGCTTGAGGGGCGTGTGGGGAGACCCGTGCCGGTTCGAGTCCGGCCTTCGGCACCAGGTTTTTATCAGTAATATCGGGAAATTATCAGGTAACTGATATAGTTCCAAATCGCTTGCCCTCGAGTGATAGATTGCAGCCAGGACAATTTAATTGTCTCTGGCTGTACTCATTTTTGTACACCGCATTTTATCTCAACCCTTGTTAAAAGGAGAAAGAGAAATGCGCATCCTATGATATTGCTTCAAAAGCCTCGAGTCCATTTTCTACTTGCGGATGAGGATTCCAACCGACCTGCAGCAGATCTACAACCGTACCGAACTCAAGAAATCTCTCCGCACCAAAAGCAAATCAGTTGCACTCCGCCGCCAAGAATGTCTCAGGGAGCCTATTCAGCTGTAAATCAACGAGGCCACCAGCCAGTGAGACGGGACATCTCGCAGGGAATCGAGAAAAATCTTCTCCAGTTTATCAAAATAGTCGTCGACAAACCACTGGACATACCACCCAATGATCATCTCTCCATCAAGACCGTCAACATGCGTTTGATCGAGGCAGCCACCCATCGAAATTTTGAGACCTCTTTGTCCTCAAAGGCAACAACTACAGGTCATTGCAGCTGGCGACTTTCCCCTGATCATGCAACCATTCGAGTTCATGGATGTTATGGTCGCGACGAGAGTTGGCATACTTAGGATCTGTGCGGCGGTATCTCTGCTCGACAAAGTCCATAGCCACAAGTGAGTTTTGTATCCGCGAGCGGATCATGTCGCACTTTGCAAGCGCCCATCGAGCTGTTATAGAATCGTCGGGATCGTGCGACAGCCAGCTATGATTCTGCACCACATGCTTCAATGTAACTGTCTGACCGGTAGCAATGGAAATAACCCTCTCCTCCATCTTTTTAGCAAGGGCTTCTTCATCGAGTTTATTGTCTTTAATCAACTTTTGTAAATGAAATATCTCAAAGTCAATCATGTCATCGCGGCCGGGCGTGCTGTATACCTCCCAGAGATAGGATCCCTCAGGACATTTATTTTTTCGGCAGCGGTTGAAGCCTTCTTGGACAATGTGTACCCGTATGAGGAGATACCGGTAGATTGAATCTATAATCAAGCGGGCTCTCATCGCCGGCTCATACTGCTTCGGATCGATTCTTCGTGCTACTGCCTGGTCGAAGACTTCATCGGCAGAACAGAAATTCCGACTGTATTGCTCAAGAGAGTAGAAGGGATGGTCCTGGGCCGGTAGATATTGCCAGCGCTCAGCGGCAAATATCGGCCATCGGAATCGCACCAACCCGTTGACTGCATTGATATCGACCGAGCTGGCAAAATAGCTCTTTTGGTGCACTTGTTGAACTTTTCTGGGAAGTGTAGCCTCCCAGGTCTGGACAGGAGAGTAGGTGCTGCCGTCGAGGACAATGTGTCCAACAAGTCCCGCGTGACCTTCACCAATAAACATCGCACCGGCAGAGAGCGATTGGGCGGTGATGCGAATTGGATAGGTATCAAGCGGCAATGTTCTGGTGGATGTTTCGCTCAGGACCAAAAGCAGAGATTGACGAAATCTCCGGTCCCTATACCATTCCTTAGCTTGCGGTAAATTTTTCCAGGCCGTCGACCAGTGACCCAGGAGAGTCCCATCCTCTGTAGTGAACGCTGCAGGCAAATGGGCAATCCTCGAGTAGATCCAGCGAGCGGCATAGGGGACATCGGCACAGTCGACGGCAATGCCATAGCGAATAAAAAAGTCTTCGTTTATGGTTTTCTCCACCCATTCGGCAAAGCGTTGTTCCTCGGTACTATCCCAGCGCCCCGTTCCTACCTGCCAGACCTGTTGCGTGGATTCCGGCAAGGCCTGAGCGGCAATACCTTCTGTGATAAAGGGTAAGAGAACTATGAGAACAATAATAACGCGTAAGTTCTTGATCAGCATCTTTTTTTCCGTTATGAAAAATCGACTATTCAGGATATGGGACCACCCCGCCTATTGTTGACAGCAACACGTTAAAAACGAGCAGAAACTTTCCGACCTGCTGAGCAATCAGAAAATAATCACCATCCAGTCCCCTGTAAAAAAGTATTAGCTCAAAAGGTAAATAAGCGCATAGATAACACCTATAGATTTGTTTGAAGTCGATTCTGCATTCACTTGCTATTTATAGCAGTTTTTACGTATTCTCATTTAAAGAAATTTTTGAGTGGTGTTGCTGGAATTGATAGCGCCAGCTATCAAAGCAGTCCAATCAGCGACAGGATTTTCCAAAAGTTTAAGGGACAATTTGCGTGAATATACTTATCGTTGAACCTTCAAAGATATACCAACTGGCACTTGAGAAAATCTTTGCGCCCTATGCAACCCATATTTTTGTTTCGCATTCCGGCGAAGAAGCAAAAAACATCTACCTCTCCGTATCCATCGATCTTGTCTGCCTATCCTTCTATCTGGCTGACATGGATGGGGCTGAATTTGTCTCCACCTTCAGAAAGCTGAAATGGGGAGAAACACTTCCGATTCTCATGATCACCTCTAAGGAAAGCCAGGATGCTACTATAAAGAGCATGTATGATGGTGTTACAGAAGTTTTCCGCAAGAATGATCTCACAACTCTTGAAAAATATCTGATGACATATGCCCAATATGCGCGGCAGCATGCCGGCCTTTCAGGGAATATCTTGTTGATTGACAACGACAGACAGCAAGCCGAAGCTATCTGTGATTTCTTCAAGAACACACAACTCAAATTTGTCCATTTCACCAGTGCAGAGGAAGCAGCAAACATGGCCCGTGCAGCTGAATTCGATCTGGTCATCACCAACATCGTTCTTAGTGGGCCAATGAGCGGTATGGCCCTCATCCGTGAAATTCGGGCTATTAATGAAACGATGTACCGTGTACCAATACTGGCGATTTCGGCAGCAATCAATGTTTCTCAGAAAATAGAACTTCTTCGTGCAGGGGCAAACGATTCTATCGTCAAACCCATTCTTTTCGAGGAGTTGAGCGTTCGTGTGAAAAACCTGCTGCAGAATAAAAAGCTCTTCGATACTGTCGAACTACAAAAAAAGCAACTCAAAGAAATGGCCTATCGTGATTCACTCACCGGTATGTATAACCGGCATCTCCTGCTTGCCACCGCCGATCGAGCTCTGGAGGAATCCTATCGACATGGCTATCCTGTGTCGATAATGATAATCGACCTTGACCATTTCAAAAAAGTAAACGACACTTTTGGTCACGCGACCGGAGATTTTGTTTTACAGGCGGTGGCGGAATTATTGATGCGTATGTTCCGGGGAAATGACACTGCGGTCCGTTTCGGTGGCGAGGAGTTCATTATTCTCCTTCCCCATTGTGACGGAGAAGCCGCCATAGCCAAAGCGCAATCCCTGCGTCTGCAGATAGGCGAACTGATGCCGGCATCAATTGCTGTCACTGCAAGTATTGGCGTTTCCAGAACTCCCGTTAAAGGCAGGATCAGCTACGATGCGATGTTTGCCGCAGCGGACCAAGCAGTTTATGCAGCTAAGATGAATGGGCGGAACTGTGTCGTCTTTCGTGAGCCGGTCATCGGTTAGATCAATTGCCTGGGGGGAGAGGGTCTGGCCATATCACCTTAAAGGAGCAAATATTGTACAACCGCTCAAGGAAATGAGTACAGGTTTATGAAAATGACTTTCCTTTTGTCACGTCTCTCTTCTGTTGTATCTGGAGTACTGTCACAAATAAATAAGGTCTAATGCTCATTTATTACAGCCTAATAGGAAAGGAGAAAAAGGAGTATTCGTAACTTGAATAATTTCTTTCGCTATGATATTACAATAGATATGTTCAAAACATATGTTACAAAATGTAATGAATGTTACGGATGGAAGCTTGCTCAGATCCCCAATATGTCAGGACAAGAGGCAATGCTGTAGATTAAGGCCTTTATCCGCAAAACAGATAAAACATGGGTTTGCAAAACTCGTTGCCAAATTTGTAAGCAAAGGGTAGCCTGACAATATCTGTTCAGTTCAATGCATATTGTTGTGTCATTGTTTTCAGAGAGAATGAAATGAAAAAAATACTGCTTATCAGCCCCGCATATCGGACCAAGCTCCTCGAAAATGTCCGAGTACTTGCCTTGCCGCCTTTAAATCTTCTTATGCTTGCCGCCTACACTCCGTCGGACTTTGTTGTTGATATTGTCGATGAGGCTTTTGAGGATATAAATTATGACTGCGGCGCCGATTTGGTTGGTATCACCTGCATGACCCCCCTTGCGCCTCGGGCCTATGCGATTGCCACAGAGTTCAGAAAGCGTGGTACGGCGGTTGTGTTGGGCGGGATCCATGCATCGATGCTACCGGAAGAAGCCGCCAATTATGCAGATGCCGTGGTGGTCGGAGAAGGCGAAGAAATCTGGCCGCAGGTGCTGAACGATTTTGCCGTCGGCAGGCTTGCCAAGCGCTATAGTGCAGTCGGATGGCCCGATCTTGCCGAACTCCGGGTACCGCGCCGAGAGCTGCTGCGAAACAAGTACTTCGTTCAGACGGTGCAGACCTCCCGGGGGTGCCCCCATAACTGCCGGTTTTGTTCGGTTACCAGGTTCAACGGCGGTCAGTACCGCATGCGTAATCTCGACAATGTTATTGCCGAAATTGCCGCCATTCCCGACAAAAGGCTCTTTATCATCGATGACAATATAATCGGTGCCGGAGAAAGGTGTATTAATAGGGCCTTTGATTTTTTTGCAAGATTGGCCGATCTCGGCAAGGAATGGGGTGGACAGACCTGTCTGAATATTGTCGAATATGATGGTCTGCTGGCTGCGGCGGCAAAAAGCGGTGCCAAGGCGTTTCTTATCGGCTTTGAATCCCTGCAGGAGGCGTCGCTTGCCCACTATAACAAGAAAATGAATCTCCGGCCGACGACTCGCAATTTCAAGGAGTCAATCCGGAAAATTCAGGATCATGGTATTGCTATTATCGGTGGGTTCATCTTTGGTGCGGACGAGGATAACCTCGATGTCTTTCGAACTACCCTGGATTTTATTGTCGACTCCGGCATCGATGCGGTGCAGCTGAGCATCGCAACGCCAATGCCGGGCACTGCACTCTACCAGGAGCTCTCTGAGCAGCGGCGACTGCTGCTCACCGATTATCCAGGCGATTGGGAGGCATACAATATCTTCGAGCCGGTCTTTCAACCAGCACAATTCAGCCCTGGAGCGCTCTATACCGGGCTTATTGACGCCTACCGAGAGGTAGCATCGTTTAGGCGCTCTCTGCCTCGTGGCTTGAAAACGTTTCTCTGTACCAAGTCGCTGTTCAGTACCGGGATCTCTTTTTTCTGGAATTATGACAGCTACAAATCAATTAAAACCCTCACCAAGCCGCGGTTTTCCAGCTAATTCCCAAGAGGATGTGATTCTTGGCGTTTTATGAAAAAATAATTGATGAAGATCTGGTCGGCCTTGTAAGGCCGACCAGAAGTGAGGAAAATGACTAACTTAGAAATTCGTTTCTTGTTTTTAGCCAATTTCGTAAAGGTACTTATCCCGTTCACCGGGGTTAGCAGCCCAGCTGCTTAAAAAAATCGTTACCCTTATCATCGACAAGAATAAAGGCTGGGAAATCAACTACTTCTATTTTCCAGACCGCTTCCATGCCCAGCTCCGGGTAATCGATGCACTCGACCTTCTTGATGTTTTCTTCGGCCAGGAGGGCGGCAGGGCCACCAATTGAGCCAAGATAGAAGCCACCGTTCTTTTTACAGGCGTCGGTGACCTGCTGACTGCGGTTGCCCTTGGCGATCATGACCAGCGAGCCGCCGTTTGTTTGCAGCAGATCGACATAGCTGTCCATCCGGCCGGCGGTGGTGGGGCCGAAGGAGCCTGAGGGTTTGCCTTTGGGGGTCTTGGCCGGGCCGGCATAGTAGATGGGGTGTTTTTTCAGATACCCAGGGAGCGGTTTACCGGCGTCGAGCAGCTCCTTGAATTTGGAGTGGGCGATGTCCCGACCGACCACGATGGTGCCGGAGAGGAGCAGCGGGGTGGAGACGGGATGTTTGCGGAGTTCAGCGAGAATAGTCTCCATCGGTTGATCAAGATTAATCCGTACACCGTGTTCGTGTTTGCCCCGATAGGCCTCGGGGATGAGACGGCCTGGATTGGTGTCAAGTTCTTCCAGCCACAAGCCTTCCTTGTTGATCTTTGCCTTGATATTGCGGTCGGCTGAGCAGGAAACCCCCATGCCAACCGGACAGGAGGCACCGTGTCTGGGTAGACGCACCACACGGATGTCGTGGGCAAAGTAGGCGCCGCCAAACTGGGCGCCGATGCCCAAACCTCGGGCCTTTGCCAGGAGCTTTTTCTCAAGCGTTACGTCGCGGAAGGCCTGGCCGTGCATATTACCCTCGGTGGGCAGGTTGTCGTAGTATTTGGTGGAGGCGAGTTTCACGGTTTTCAGACAGGTCTCAGCCGAGGTGCCGCCGATGACAAAGGCGATATGGTAGGGTGGACAGGCGGCGGTGCCCAGGTATTTCATTTTTTCAACGAGAAAGCTCTCCAGCCGTTCGGGATTGAGCAGAGCCTTGGTCTCCTGGTAGAGCATGGTCTTATTGGCACTGCCGCCCCCCTTGGCAACGAAGAGAAAACTATAGCTGTCGCCTTCTGTGGCAAAGAGGTCGATCTGCGCCGGCAGGTTGGTGCCGGTGTTCTTTTCGGTGTACATGTCAAGGGCTACGGTCTGTGAGTAGCGCAGGTTTTCTTCGGTGTAGGTGCGATACACGCCCTTCGACAACATCTCGGCATCGTTGCAGCCGGTCCAGACATTCTGGCCCTTTTTGCCGATGATCGAGGCGGTGCCGGTGTCCTGACAGATCGGCAGTTCGAATTGGGCAGCAACCTCGGCGTTGCAGAGGAAGGCGATGGCTACACCTTTGTCGTTCATTGAGGCCTCGGTGTCGGTGAGGATTGCGGCCACCTGCTCGTTATGGGCGGAACGAAGAAGGAAGGAGACATCGCGCATGGCCTGGTTGGCAATGACCGTCAAACCCTCGGCGGCGATTTTGAGGATTTGCTGATCGGCAAAGTCGACCATTTCTACATACTTTCGGGAGTCGGGAAGGAGGCGGTATTTGGTCTGGTCCTTAGCGAGCGGAAAGGGGTCCTGGTATACGAATTCCGGCATTGTATTTTCTCCTGCAACATGTGATGGGCATTTTCGGCAGCGACCAAGGAAGGTCTCTGCCGTTATAATAAAAAACCAGGGCCATTGTATCTGTTGTGGCGGTTTTTGTCAGCAGATCATTGGCATACCATCACTTTTTCAGGGAGTGCTTTAAAGCAGGAGCCCCTGTGCGCTCTCCGCCATCACTCTTGTTTTCAGCCGCAGCCACCACCGGAGCCACTGCAGGCACCATCGGAACAAGGGCTTTTTCGGCCCCGCAGAAGGGCAGTGTTGCGGTTTTCAAAGACGATTGTCAACCCCTCTTCGATAAAACCCGCCGCCTCGACAGGTTTTACTCCGGATTTGCTGAGGATGTCGAAAGGCGTCTGTCCGACGCCGCTGATCAGTACCGCCCGGCAGTCGCCGAGGACCCTCGCCAGCTGGTGCCAGCGTTTAATGCCGCCACCGATGGCAGGTGTCTGTCGTTCCTCGACTTTCCTGAAACCGTCAGCCGTTTGCTCCCAGATTTGCAATGTACGAGCCTCGCCCAGATGCTGATTGATCAGAATACCCTCCTCCGTTGCCACCGCCACATAGGGTCGTTCTGCCGCCGGCATGGGCTTTAAGGTCGAGCAGGCGGTGAGGCAGCTGCGAAATTCGTCGGTGCGATCCTGATCCAAAAGACCGACCGCGTCGGCGCGGCAGCGCGTACAGTGACGCATTTGCGGCAAATATTCTTCCGCTTTGGCGCGAATCTCTTCCATCAACTCTTTGCTCGGCTGGGAAATGGAGCCGAAGGGGGTGTTGACGTTTGGAAACATTGCCATGCAGTTAAGAAGATCGACGCCAAACCCCTTCATGGTCCGGGCGACTTCTTCGATATGGTGGTCGTTGATGCCGGGAATGACGATGCAGTTGACCTTGACAGTGATACCATGGGCTTTCAGTTTGCCTATCGCCGCTAGTTGCCGGGAAAGGAGCAGCTCCGCCGCCTGCCTACCCCGATAGATCACCTTGCCGTCTTCAACCCAGCTATAGATCTTTTCACTGATTGCCGGATCAACGGCGCAGACGGTGATGGTTACATGGGAAACGGCAAGCTCGGCCAGGGTCTCGATATAGGGGCCGATGGCCATGCCGTTCGACGACACGCAAAGGAGGACCTCGGGATGGTTTTTTCGTATGGTCCGGAGGGTGGCAATGGTTTCAGGTCCATTGGCGAAGGGGTCACCGGGGCCGGCGATGCCTGCCACGGTTATCCGCGGTTCTTTATCCAAGACCTTGTGCATATAGACTCCTGCCTGCTCCGGAGTAAGCAGGGTACTGGTGACACCCGGCCGCGATTCGTTGACGCAGTCATATTTGCGGTCGCAGAAGTTGCATTTAATATTACACTTCGGGGCAACGGGGAGATGTACCCGGCCGAATTTTCCTTTGGCGTCGGCATTAAAACAGGGATGGTTACGGTAATCCTGTGGCTTTGATGTATTCATAATGGATCCTTGTGTTTATGCCACAAGGGCATAAGTTTCGTTTGAGCAGATAAACTGCTCAACTCAGCTTTGAAAAGTGGGAACTCACATATAGCTGTAGCCGACCGGCGAATCGTTCTGCTTCTTTTCGATCATGGTGTTGGCAATCAGATCGAAGAGGGCCTGGGCCCCATGGTAGCCGAGGTGGAGGATGCGTTGACCACCGATGCGATCATGGATGGGGAAGCCCACCCTGATAAGCGGCAGGTTCTCCTGACGGGCAAAGGCGTGACCTTTTGAATGGCCGACGACCAGATCGACTTCCAATTCTCCGGCCAGAGTCTCGATATCGTAGAAATCAACATCTTCCTTTACCAGGGGCATCGGGCAGTCGAGTCCGTCGATGGCGGCGGCGATACCCTCGGCCATCCTGCCGCTTTTGCCGCCGGAGGCACAGAGAACTGGTTTGACGCCGATTTCGGCGAGGAAAGCAGTCATGCCGACCACCATGTCTTCCTCGCCATAGACCACTGCCTTCTTGCCGAACACGTATTTATGACCGTCGACCATGCTGTCGATCAGTCGACCGCGGGCCGCCGCATGCCGCTCCGGCATCGCCCGACCGGTGATTTCGGTCAGGATTTCAAAGAAGGCGTCGGTGGCACGGATGCCGACCGGCAATCCGGTGCGGTGCAGCGGGGTGCTGTGGCGGTCACGGAGGACGGTGCCTCCGGTTACGTCCGGCAGGGTCGCGCCGAGTTCAAGGGTCGCTCGTGCCCCGCCCATTGTTCTGATGGCGGAAAGCTTTGTGCCACCCTCGGGAATGAGCGGATAGTCATTTAATGCAGGTCCGTCGAGGGTGTCGGAATAGTCGGGGAGAATGGTTGCATCGATGGCGAAGTCGCGGCAGACTTCACGCAGATAGCGGATGTCTGCCGGCGAAATAAAGCCGCAGAGCAGATTGATACTGTCGTTCGGCAGAGCCTTGGTTGCCAGTTGTTCAACAACCGCGCGAACCGCCGCATGAAAACCCTCCATATGTGTGCCCGCGTAGCTCGGGGTCGACACATGGACCAGAAGGGGCATGTCTGCTGTGCCGAATTCTTTTTTGTATTCCGCCAAAATCATGGGCAGGTCGTCGCCAATGGTCTCGGTCAGACAGGTAGTGGCGACACCGATCAGTTTCGGCGCATATTTACTGGTGACGTTTTTTAAGCCGAGCTTCAGGTTCGGCCCGCCGCCATAGATGGCGTTTTTCTCGCCCAAGGATGACGAGGCGATGTCTATCGGCTCATTAAAGTGGCTGATAATATAGCGCCGCATATAGGTGGCGCAACCCTGGGAGCCATGGAGAAAAGGCACGCAGCCTTCGATGCCGCGAAAGGCAATGGAGGCGCCGAGGGGTTTGCAGAGTTTGCAGGCATTGGTGGTCGAAGTATAGCTGGGCATCTTTGTCATGATTTCTTCTCCTCACTTCTCCGGGGGACGAATTTCCAGACCGGGCTCATCACCGAGCCGTATACCTCGCGGGCAAAATTGAGCATCCCGGCAAAGCCTGCGAGAATTTCCTTGCGCTCGTGATTATGGTCGCAGAAGGCTACGCCGAGTTTGTAGGCGATGGGCCTCTCTTTTACGCCGCCGACAAAGAGATCGACGTCCTTTTCTTTGAGGAATGCGGACAACTCCAGGGGATTGGAGTCATCGACAATGATTGTGCCTTCGTCGGTGATCTCCTCCAGCTCAATGTAGTCTTCCTTGGTGCCGGTCTGCGATCCGACCATGACCACATCCATGCCGATGAGGCGGAAAGCCTTGACCAGGGAAAAGGCCTTGAAGGCACCGCCGACATAGATTGCCGCTTTTTTGCCGGTGAGGGCCTTTTTATAGATGGCAAGCTCGGGGAGCAGGGTGGCAAGCTCGGTCTTGACAAGGTGACGGGCCTTTTCGAGCATTTCCGGGTCACCGAAGTGGCGGGCGACGGCATAGAGAGATTCGGCCATGTCTTCAATGCCGAAATAGGAAACCCTGAGCGAAGGAATGCCGTAGCTTTTCTTCATCATGTTGGCAAGATCCATGGTTGACCCGGAACACTGAACAATGTTGAGGGCTGCACCGTGGCAGCGCTCTATGTCGGCGATCCGCCCGTCACCGGTGATATTGGCGACCACCTCGATACCGATGCGCTCGTAATATTCCCGGATGAGCCAGATCTCCCCGGCCAGGTTGAAATCGCCGAGGATGTTGATCGAATGTTTGCCGATGCCGGTGGTGTCGCCGGTGCCGACCAGCCGGGCCATGGCGTTGCAGGCGGCTTCATAGCCCGCCCGTTTGTTGCCTTTCAGGCCGTCGGATTGCACCGGTAGAACCGGGATGCCTTTTTCCGCCGAGACCTTTTTACAGACTGCCTCCAGATCGTCGCCGATGAGGCCGACGATACAGGTCGAATAGACAAATGCGGCCTTCGGCTGATGGCGGTCGATCAGTTCATCGAGGGCCTTGGCAAGTTTTTTCTCGCCGCCGAAAACGACATCCAGCTCCTGAAGGTCAGTGGAGAAAGACAGGCGATGCAGTTCCGGGCCGGATGACAGGGCGCCGCGAATGTCCCAGGTATAAACGGCGCAGCCGATCGGCCCGTGCACCAGATGCAGGGCGTCGGCTATCGGATAGAGCACGACCCGTGAGCCGCAGAAGACACAGGCGCGCTGGCTGACTGCGCCGGCCAGGCTATCCTTGTTGCAGTCCAGTTCAAACGGTGCGGACCCTTTTCTATGGATCTGATTGGTTCTTCCTTTTAAGAGAGGCATGGTACTCATAGGGCTCTGGTCCTTTTGCAGAAAGTGGATGGATATGCTGCTTACCCACCATTCAGCAAGGGTCATGCCAGACTGGAAAATGTTGTGATATATCTTTAATGTCGGGATGATAGATTCCTTTCTCCGGAAAGTCGCGGGAGGTTGCCGCAAGCCGCTGTAAGAAAGGCTACAAAAATGCAGGAAGACGACACACTTTGTAGGTTTTGCCGATTATGAAGGTGTTCTGAAAGAGAAGGCTGGATGTTTTTAGCAAGTGCCGATCCTTTTTTGCTGTGGCTGAGCCCGTTGTAAGAAATTTGTAAGATTGTCAAATTACATTCGGAATCATCAAATGAGGGGGGCACTATGACCGAAGGACAGAAAGATTCCATTATCCGCCGCTGGAACCTGTGCGATAAAAAAACGAAAACCCGGATTACCGTTGAGTTTTTTGGGATGATGAGACGCGGCGAGCTGCGAGGAGACTGGTGGCAGTTCCTCAATAAAAAATTATCAACCTTTATCTGGAAAAATAAATATTGTGACACCTAGCCAAGAACAAGATCTACTTATTGAATGGAGCCTCTATTCACCGCAACAACAAGAAGTCATCCTCACTGAATTTCATCAAAAATTCCCCGGTGCTTACACCCAAAAGGACCTCCTTGAATTCCTCAAAGAAAAGCTCGAAATCGAAGGATACTGGGAAAAGGTGGGCCTGATTTAATTTGCCCTTGTCATGTGAAAATCATAGCCCTGCACATGTGGCTGGGTTGTTATCAGCTTCTCGGCGCTTCCTTGGTTTCTTAAAGGTTTGGTGTGCAAGATTACTCCTTTGGAAAAGTTCCTTGAAATCTTGGCAGAAAGAAGGCATGTAAAGAGGGCATCGCTTAATTTTGCCGTGGTTTTCGGCAAAAAGGACAGACCATTGGGTGACCGACCGGATGGCGGAGGGATTTAACGCGGCTGAGATAAAATGGATAAATCTTCCCAAATACTTTCATATATTGTAGGCAAGGGCTGGCTTTCCGGAGATTTACACTGCACTTTTCTTGCCGCTGGCGAATACAATGAAAACTATCGAGTTTCCGGCAAACTCGGCGAATATGTCTTCAGGATCAACCACGGCACCCAGCTAGGTCTTGCCAAACAGGTAGAATACGAATTCACGGTGCTGCAGGCAGTTTTCCCCTCTGGAGTTACCCCGAAACCGATGCGGTATAGCCTTGACGGTGCCGATCTCGGCCAAGGGGTACTCCTTATGGAATACCTTCCCGGCAGGCCCCTTGAATATGCACGGGATCTTGACGTTGCTGCAAGGATATTTGCCCGTATCCACGTTTTGCCACCGGACTCGCGCCTTATCGTCCAGGCCGATCCGCTCATGGCCATAGCTGCTGAATCTCTTGATTTGATCGGTCGTTATAACGGTAAAGAGTATCGCGAGGTGCGAAAACTCCTGCTTCAGTATCATGATGGACTCCTAAAGCTTTCGGGCAGCTCCTCCTTTTTCGCCGATGAGAACTTATGCATGGTGAATACCGAGGTAAATTCCGGTAATTTTCTCATTCATCCGGAGAGATCCTGCCTGATTGACTGGGAAAAGGCTGTGACCTCCTGTCGCTATCAGGATCTTGCCCACTTCCTGGTACCGACGACAACCCTTTGGAAAACCGATTGTCGTCTGAGCAAAGAGGATAAAAGAGGCTTTCTTGTATCTTACCGGAAGGCCCTGAGCATTGACATACCCCTTGAGGAACTCATCGTAAAAACATCATTTATGGAGAGGGTGATTCTCCTGCGCGCCCTGAGCTGGTGCTATATGGCCTATTATGAATATACCGGCGGCAGCAGAGCCTTGACCAACAGCGCCACCTTCCGGAAAATTGTCTCTTACCTCGACGAGGCTGAATGTTTCTTACAATAGATGCGGTTTGCAAAACCTTCCAGGGGCAACGAATTCTCGACAAGGTCTCTTTTGCCGTGGCCGAGGGAGAACTGGTTTCCATCATCGGCCCGTCCGGGGCTGGAAAAACCACTCTCCTGAAAATCATTGCCGGGCTCGATGTACCGGATACAGGAAGAATTCTCTCACAGGCCGATCTCCTGCTTAACCCGGCCATTCTGGTTTTCCAGGATTATGTCCTTTTTCCGACGATGACGATCTTCGACAATATTGTTTTCGGTCTCAAGGCGAGGAAAATGGCGAAGAGTGTAGCGAGAGAGAAGGTCATGGCCATGCTCGCCTATTTCGGCCTCTCCGACAAGGCGGTTCAGTTCCCGAGCCAGCTTTCCTCCGGGCAGCAGCAACGGGTGGCTCTAGCCCGGGCGATGGTGGTCGGTCCCTCGATTCTCCTCCTCGATGAGCCGTTTGCCAACCTTGACCGGAACCTGAAAAGTGACACCGCAGAATTCATCCGTACTTTCCAGAAAGAATACAAAATCACCACAATAAGCGTGACCCATGATCTTCAGGAAGCCTTTATGATGTCCGATAAGATCGGCATCCTCCTTGATGGGGAACTGTGTCAGTATGATGATGCGTCTGTGGTCTACCATGAACCGGCCTCTGCCCGGGTTGCCGCCTTTCTTGGTCATGTTAATACCATCTCCAGCCGATATTTTCCTCAGCTCTCCATTGCCCAGCCTATTGTCGGCAAAGGCAATGCCGTGAGTGTTCGAGCGGAATCCCTGGTTCTGGAAAAAGACCCCCATGGAGCCGGTGTTATTGAAGATATTCTCTTTGCCGGGCCGCATAGCGTCTGCCGTATTCGCATTGACGATCTGCTGCTTACCGCCTATAGTTTCGGCAGCAACCTGAACATCAATGATCGGGTCAGGGTCGGGGTAAAAAAAATCATACAACTGAAAGGAGACCCATTATGCGATGGCTGATTTGCCTGGCGCTTGTCGGAATAGTACTCTTTGGAGCTGAAAATAAGGCCTGGTCGGCGAATGTTGGAGCCTTTGCCGAATTGGAGCAGCAGGCAAAGGGGAGTGAGGTCAAGTGGTTCATGTGGGGGGGCTCGACGATCATCAATTCCTGGGTCGATACCTATGTGGCCGGGGCGGTGAAAGAAAAATACGGTATTACCTTGAAGAGGGTTCCGGCAGATGCCGCAGTTTTCATCAACAAACTTCTCGGCGAAAAACAGGCCGGCGGCAAGGGCAGTATGGACCTGTTGTGGATTAACGGAGAGAATTTCAAGAACGCCATGGAAAATGGTCTGCTTCAGGGGCCGATAACCGATCTTCTGCCCAATTTTTCCTTGGTCGATCCGGCCTCTGTCGAATTCGATTTCGGTTATCCGGTGAAGGGCTATGAGGTGCCCTATGGTCGGGCGCAGTTCGTCTTCGAATACGATGCGGCCAAGGTTCCCACCCCTCCGAAAACATTTGCAGAACTGAGAGAATGGATTAAGAAAAACCCAGGGAAATTCACCTATCCCAAACCACCGGATTTTACCGGTTCGGCCTTCATCCGCCAGGTGTTTTATGCTGTGACCGGCGGCCATAAGCAGTATATGGCTGGTTTCGACAAAGAAATGTATGCCGCTAAGTCCGCGAAGGTCTGGGAGTATCTAAACGAAATTAAACCCTATCTCTGGCAGGAAGGTAAAAATTACCCTAAGGATATTGCCGCCCTTGACGCCCTTTTTGAGCGTGGCGAAGTTCTGCTCAACATGAGTTACCACCAGGCAAGTGCCCAGGGTAAGATTCTTCAGGGCCGTTACAGGGACACGGTGCGGACCTTGGTCATGGCGGACGGCTCCATCTATAATACCCACTTCACCGCCGTGCCGTTTAACGCCTCGAACCGGGCCGGAGCCTTGGTAGTCGCCAACTTCCTCCTCTCCCCGGAGGCTCAGTTGTCGAAAAACAATCCGGCCAACTGGGGTGATTTCACTGCCATCGATCTCAATAAATTGGCGGGGGAAGACCGCAGCAAGTTCCAGACCCTCGATTTAGGAGCGGCGACCCTGCCCTTGGCCGATCTCGCCCAGGCAGCGGTGCCGGAGATTCCTTCGGAATATCTTGAACATCTGGAAAAGGACTGGGGAAAGCTGGTGCTTCAGGGCAAATAGGTATGCAGCAAACCCGCCCGCTGTTTCGGCTGCTGCCGTTACTTCTGCCTGTTTCACTGGTTTTTGGTTGTGGCCTGGCGATTACCCTGCTGCAGTCCTTTGGCCTTTTGATGTTTTCCTATAGCTATGACGACCTGTTTTTTGCCTACAGGGAATTGTTCGCCGATCTCTGGTTTCTTCAGTCGGCGGCCTTTTCCCTGTATGTGGCGGCAGCGAGCAGCGCCATGTCGGTCATCATCGGCATAATCTTGGCCTATGCGGTCTGGAAAATGCCGGGAAGATACCGACGCTTTACTATCGTCTATAAAATTCCCCTGGTGCTGCCGCATATAGCCGTCGGTTTTCTGGCGGTCCTCTTCCTTTCAAAGACCGGATTTCTGTCATCCATTGTCTTTCAGCTGGGACTGATTGATTCCTTTGAAGGTTTTCCTGACCTCCTTTATACTCTTTCCGGTCTCGATCTTATCTCGGCTTATGTGTATAAAGAAACGCCCTTCGTCATGCTCATGGTCTATGCCATGCTGGTCAGGTTCGACCGGCGGCAGATCGATACCGCCAGGATGCTCGGCGCAGGGAAACTGCGGATCTTTTACTCCCTCATCCTGCCCTTTATCCTGCCGGCCGTCAATACCACGTTCATCATTCTCTTTATCTTTACTTTTGGCGGCTTTGATCTGCCCTTCGTTCTCGGCGACAGTTATCCAGGCATGGTGAGTATTCGGGTTTATGAGTATTTCTTCGAAAAGGATCTTGTCCAAAGGCCGGTGGCTATGGCCATGCTGTCCTTGATTTTTGCCTTTTCCCTGACGTTCATCGTCTTGTATCTGCGTCTGTCGGCCAGGCTTGCCCGCGGGGTGCGGAAACTATGATTCGGTCGGTATGGGTTATTGCGGCCTTGGTCCTGGCCTTTGTCTTTCCCGTCATAGTCCTTGTACTCAATGCCTTTTCTTCTTCTTGGCCATTTCCAGAGATGGTCCCACCGGTTTTTGATCTCCGCGCCATGAAATATCTGGCGCAACACGGCCATGATATCGGTCTCAGCTTGCTGTCTTCCTGCCTTTATTCTTTCGGTACTATCCTTCTGACCTTCTGTATGACCATCCTGCCAGCCAAACTTTTTGCCAGAACCGACTTTTCCGGCAAGAATTTTCTGGAGGGCCTGTTTCTTGCCCCGGCCCTCATTCCTTCCATGACCTTTGCCATGGGGGCACATTTTATTTTTCTCCGATTGGGCATTGCCGACACCGTTGGCGGGGTAATCCTCATCCTGAGCACAATCAGTTATCCCTATATGCTACGCGCCCTGACGGCAGGCTACCAGGCTTATGGTGAGGACTTTGCCCACTGTGCTAAAAATCTTGGAGCGTCACCACTGAGAATTCTCTTGGCGGTCGAGTTGCCACTGCTGTTGCCGGCCCTTCTTGCTGGGGCGACGATTGTGTTTCTTGTGGCCTTTTCCGAATATTTTCTGGTTTTTCTTATCGGCGGAGGGACTGTACCGTCTTTTTCCGGCTACATCTTTCCCATCCTTAATTCGTCCGATAAAAGTGTTGCGTCCGCCTTGACCCTGATCTTTCTCGTCTTACCGATAGCCTTCTTTTTTATCATTGACCGGATCATTTACAGGGCCTACCGAAAGCGAGGAATGCTTTGAAAAAAGTTTCACATCATGACAAAATCGTCATGACAATTCTCTTTCCAGCAGGCTCTGCAAGAATTGCAAGAAAAGGGGGTCTGTTCACTTTCTTTGTCTCCTATCTCACTACCAGAACAGGGCAGGGGGCAGTCTGTAGGACTCTGGTGGTTACGCTGCCTACTATCAGATTTGTAAGGTTGCTCAGACCGCGTGAGCCCATTACGATCAAATCGCATTTCTCAATTTTCGCAACCTCGCAGATCATCTTCCCGGCAGGTTCCTCCATGAGTCGATCTTCGACCGCTATATTCTCACTCTCAAGACGATGCATGAAGGGCGCAATCAATTTTTCGCTCTCTCTGATGATGCCGGCGATCTGGCTTTCCCTATAGGGTTCGCCCAAGTTTACCGGAAACTTGCCGTGGCAATGGACAAGGATTATCCCCGCGTTGAGTAATTTTGCGTATTCAATACTATTTTCCAATACCATGTTGGAATGTGGCGATCCATCAATTGCCAAGAGGATTTTTTTCTGACCCATGACATACTCCTTTTATCTGGAAGATTGGCAAAAAAACAAATGGGTTTGGAGGGATGTTCGGGTGGAGAATCGACAAGTCTAGAATAGCAGATTAGTGTAGTCTTCTCAAAGAAAAGAGCCCTTTTTTATAAATCCAGTCAATTATCGGGCAAGGACCGAAGGTGGTTGGCGTCGTAAAGGTAGGGAGAAAGAACTGCCCGCACCTGCTCGCCGATGGCGAGAAACTTGATCACGTCATCTTCGGTGGCGATACGGATGGTGAACTGCACGGGGTCGCAAATCTCCTGAAAATCATTAAGATAGAGGAGTTTCTCGGCAAGCTCCGGGATTTCACCGAGATGTAACTGCAGAGCCCGCAGCAGGTCAGCCATCGTATGGTTATCGGCGAGATCGCCGTTTTTCATCAAAAAGGCCATGATCAACTTTTCGATGGCCATGCAGGTTAGATTGTAGAGGGTGTCCGCGGAAAATGCGGTTTTCTTTTTGTTGTAAGCCCCTTGCGCGGTTTTTAGGAACTGCTCGCCGTCGCGGCGGTAGTCACGCCAATTGTCAATCTGGACCAGATTCATGTGAGTATTCCCTTAGTTGCATACTTGCGTAGGCAGATGAGTTGCGTTGTGTGCCAGCCTTTATGCCGGTAAAAATCGAGGGCCGGAGTGTTGGTGCAGTCAGCCAGCAACTGCATCCGTCGGGCACCCATGCCGGCCCCCCACTCATCGAGTGCGAGCAGGAGGGTGCCGGCGATTCCCTGGTGCTGCCGCGGCGGGATAACCACCAGATCTTCGATGAGCAGGGAGGGTTCTCCTTCGGCGGTGGAAATCACCACCTGGGCGGTGACCATGCCGACCACCTCGCCCTGATCCTCGGCCACCATGATCCTCGCCGAAGGGGAGGCGAGGAGGAGTTCCAGTCCTTTTTTTTGCCGTTCTGCCGAAAACCGGAAATCGACCTCAAGGGTAAAGAGCTGATGCAGAAGTCCGAGCATGGCATTTATATCGGACCGGGTGGCCTGACGAATCATGGTGGTTGTTCCTCGGTTTATTTGATCAGGTATTCAGCTGGCGGTTCGCCATTTTCCAGACCGTCGAGAACAGCATCGATTGCCCCCTCACTGTCGATTCCTTTGAACCACAAGTTATCCGGCTGGATAACCATGATCGGCCCGGATTCACACTGTTTCAGGCAACCGGTGGCGACAACCTGCATGTCCATGCCGCGGTCGAGAATCTCTTCCTCGATATATTGAAGAAAACCGTCTGTTTGTTTATGGCAGATGCCTTTGGCATCGCCTTTTACTCGAAAACTTTGGCAGAGCAGAACCTGCCTCTCCGGTATTGCCATCTTCAGCTCCTTTTTGATGATTGTATGTTCTTGGATTTCATATTTGGTTAAAGTTTCTTCCCTTTTTTCCCCTTCTTGCCGCCGCCGAAAAGGACGTCGACGGTGCCCTCGATATTGTCTTCGGCGATCAGCACTGCGATGCCGGCCTCGGCGAGAGCGCGGCGTGGCGTCTCGCCGGCACTGGCGGCCAGGATGACGAAGCAGTCGTGAAGGATGACTGCAAGTTCACTCCATCGATTCGCACCTGTCCCGGGTTCCGGGGCATCCCGGGTTTCCAGCAGACAGGCAAGGCCGTCTTGGCGGGGGCCGTAAATGAGCAGTTTGATCGCTTGGCCGAGATGCAGGTCAATCTCGATACCATTTGAGCTCGCGACCGCGACGTTTGGCCGTTTTACTGTCGGGCGGGGCAACGGTTTTGTCTGTAAGGCACTGCCCATTGCAACTCCATCCTGTTGACCAAGGAGCAATGGCAGGGCGATGGGCAGGGAGGTTCGAGCTTTTTCGGTTATCGCCCGCACGGTCTCTTTATCCGGGCATTGCAGGTCCACCTCAGTCCCCGGTTCCGGGGCATAGGGAATAAGGGCCATGCCGCCCGCACCGAGGACCATCATGGCCGAGCTGATCTTCGGCACGTGATCGATGTTGATGCCGGGGTAAAGGGTGGTAAGAATTGTAACTTCAATATTGTGGAATTTCAGGGCCGGGACACCATTGCGTTGTTCCCTGATGAGCAGATCCACAGCCTCGCAGACTTTGAGAGTTTTCATCCCCGGTCTGATCCAAGCATAAATTTTTTCTAGAATTTCTGATTTTATGCCATCGACCAGCATCTCAACATAGTTTACCCCGGCCCGGGCCAGCTCTCCTGCCAGCTGTTCGCTGCCCAAGCCTAAAGTTTTCAAACCGATTTTCATCGCCGGATAACGCTGGCGAACTGCGCGTACGGTCTGCAGGGTGATTTCGGGGTTTGCCAGAGGATCGCCCGGACCGGTGATCGCCACCATCGAGATACTTTCTCCTCTCTCTTTCATCACCGCATCCAGCTGGACAATGGCTTCGGGGACCATCAGGCATTCGCTGCGAACCGGGGTGGGTGGGGAAAACCGGGTCCGGGCGACCACTTGCGGGGCAACCGGAAGATGAACAACCGTCGTCGCCTTCGTCGGTTGGCAACTGCGGCAACTTTCTTGATCTGTTAAAGATGGGATGCTCATTTTTTCCACCATGAGAAAACTGGACAGCATTGGCGTGTCTTTACCACTGCTGTCCGTTGTATCTACAGGACAAGTTCAAACTTCGATTCCGGATCGTCGCGGTCCTTGCGGTCGAGAAGCACTCCGAGGATCTTTTCTAAAAGGCGCAACCCGCCCATATAGCCGACCGTCGGGAAGTGCTGATGGCCCTGGCGGTCAAGGATGGGGAAACCCCAGCGGACAAAGGGGAGATCCTCGTCGCGGGCAATATACTTGCAGTAGGTGTTGCCGATTATCAGGTCGACCGGCTCGTTCTTTATCCATTGGTGCAGGAGGAACATATCGCCTTTTGCCCGGACATTGACTTTTCGACCCATACCGGCGGTAATTTCATGTATCCGTTCCTCGAACCGCTTACCTGGCGTACCGGTGACGATATGGATCGGGCACATGTCGATGGACACGAGAAACTCGGTCATGGCGATGACCTGGTCTGGGTCGCCGACCAAAGCGACCTTCTTGCCGTAGAAGTACTGGTGCATATCGGAGATCATGTCCACCAGCTTGCCCCTTTCCAACATGATTTCCTCCGGCACCGAGGTGCCGGCAACGGTGCGCAGGGCATCGACAAAACGGTCGGTGGCCTTCAAACCAAAGGGCATGTCGAGGACCGAGCAGGGAACCTTGCATTTGGTGTCAAGGAGTCGTGCCGCATCCGCCGAACACCATTCGCCGAGGGCGAGGGTGCCGATGCTATTGCCGCTGTCTTTGATGTCGGCAATGTCGGCACCGGCATCGGGAAACATCTTGTATTCGCCGGTGAGCGGGCCGTTCAGTACCCCAGAGGTATCGGGGAACATGTTGATATTCACTCCGAGCATGGCGGCGATCTTCTTAATCTCCTCCATGTCGGACGGTTCAACCCAACCGGGAATGACATTGATCTTGCCATTTTTTTTGCCACCCGGTGCGGCCAGGGCCGCCATAGCTTTAACCATGTTGGAAAAGCCGGTAACGTGCGAACCGACGTAGCTTGGGGTTGGAGCGCCGATGAGGGTCTTGCCTTCAGGGACTTTTTTCTCCTTCATAGCCTTGTCGAAGATCTGCGGCAGGTCGTCGCCGATGGTCTCGGACAGGCATGTGGTGTGGACAGCGATCACATCCGGTTCATAGACCGTAAAGATGTTGTCGATGGCCTGCAGCAGGTTGGCCTGGCCGCCGAAGACCGAGGCACCCTCGGTAAACGAGCTGGTGGCAGCGGAAATCGGTTCCTTATAATGCCTGGTCAACGCGCTGCGGTGATAGGCGCAGCAGCCCTGTGAGCCGTGACTGTGGGGCAGACAGCCTTTGATCCCCAAAGCTGCATACATGGCACCGATCGGCTGACAGGTTTTGGCCGGGTTTATCATCAGAGCTGTTCGCTCCGTTATCTCTTTTGGTGTGTGTCTTAGTAGCATAGTTGTACCTTCCCGATGGAGCCGACTGGCGCTGCATCATCAATCTTTCACTAGTTATTCCCAAACATAGGTAGCCGAAAGTTCGGGGTTCTCCTGCCATGGCGCCTTCATGTAACTCCAGACTCGGCTATTCACCAGCCGGTCGATTTCGCGGTAGAAGTTGATCGCGCCCTTAAAGCCGGCATAGGGGCCGCCGGAGTCGTAGCTGTGCAGCTGTTTCATCGGTATGCCCAGCTTTTGGATGGAATATTTTTCCTTGATGCCGGCGCAGAAGAGATCCGGTTTCATGAGTTCCACCATTTTTTCCGCTTCATATTGATTGAGGTCGTCGATGACCAGCGAGTTCTGGTCCATATCCGGGTTGAGTCCTTCGTAGTCCTTGAAGGTAAGTCCTTGCCCTTCCAGCGCGGCAAGTTCCTCGGCGGATTTTCGTGGTCGATAAAGCAAAGGATCCGCCTTGACCTCGATCTCCTCGATATTCCTGCTGTCGGCATCAACCTTGAGGTTGGGGATAACATGGCGACCTTCGTAGTCGTCACGGTGAGCGAATTCATATCCCGCCGACAGGGTCTTGATGCCCATTTCTTTAAAAAGCTCCTGATAATGATGAGCCCTGGAGCCGCCGACGAAAATCATTGCCGTCTTGCCCTTGGTTCGCGGATAGACCTCCTGCTGCACCAGCAGTACATCCGGCATTTCCTCGGCAATGACCGCCTCAACCCGATCCACCAGCTCTTTGTCGCCGAAGTATTGGGCGATCTTTCGGAGGGACTTGGCGGTCGCTTCGGCACCTATGAAGTTCACCTTGACCCACGGAATACCGTATTTGGTTTCCAGCATGTCGGCCACGTAGTTGATGGAGCGGTGGCACATGACGCAGCTGAGGTCTGCTTGATTGGCCGAGGCAAACTTGTCATAGGTGGAGTTGCCGGAGAAGGTCGAGATGTTTTTAATCCCGCATTTTTCCAGGATTCGGTCGATCTCGAAGCCGTCACCGCCGATATTGTATTCGCCCAGCAGATTGATTTTGTATTTTCCGGTTTTTTCCATGTCGCTCTTGCCGACGACGTGGGTGAATATCCCGTTGTTGGCGATATGGTGGCCGGCCGACTGCGATACTCCCTTATAACCCTCGCAGCTGAAGGCAAAGACATTGCAGTCGCCGAACTTTTCTTTCATTTTCTTGGCCACTTGGTGGATATCGTCGCCAATCAGGCCGACCGGACAGGTGGCGAAGACGGCGATGGCCTTCGGGTGAAAGAGGTCGTAGGCCTCCTGTATTGCCGTTGCCAGTTTTTTCTCGCCGCCGAAAATGATATCGGAATCCTGCATGTCGGTGGACATACAATAGTTCATAAAGTTGGCGTTCGTATCATTCTTGGAGTCGGTCTGATTGCGCCTGGTCAACCAGGCGTAGAAGCTGCAACCGATAGGACCGTGCACCAAGTTGATGATGTCGCTGGTCGGCCCCATGATAACCCCCTTGCATCCGGCGTAAGTGCAGCCGCGCATGGTGATGATACCAGGAATGGTGCGGACGTTGGCGACAATCTCCGGAGTGGTGTTCTCCCTTGCCTCGTTAATCATTATCTGGCCAGCGCGTTTGCGGGCTACTTTCGGGGGATACTTTTCCAAAAGCTGTTCTTTTATATTGTGTGGCTCCCACTGCACCAGTTTCCGTGCTTTTGCCATGAACTGTCCTCCTCTATGGGACTTAAGCGATAGATTTCGCGCCCTTCTCGCCGGTTCGGACCCGAACTGCATCCGCCACCGGTAATATGAAGATTTTGCCGTCACCGGGTTTACCGGTTTTGTTGGTTTCGATAATTGTCTGGACGATATCGGCGACCTCACTATCCTTAACGACGATGGTGATCATCCTCTTCGGGTAGAGTTTGCCCTTTTCTCCGAGCAGCGCTGCCGCCTCCTCATAGCCTTGTTCGGCACCCTCCAGCAGAGAGCGGTTGACAAAGCCGAGGCCGCGCCCCTGTGCTTCATGGCCAAAGAAGGCGTCGACGCCCGCCGCAGTCAGTGCGGCTTTTGTCTGGTTCATCATGTTCATACGGACGACCGCGATAATCTCTTTCATGCTGTGACCTCCGTCGGGGTATCTTCTCGTACGCCGGAACTGATGGTGTAAACGTCCTCCACGTCGGTGATGAAAATTTTGCCGTCACCGAAGGCGCCTTTGCCGGGGGTGCGTGCCGCATCCATAATGGTGTTGATGACGAAATCCTTGTCTGCGGCCTTCACCACACTCATCAGCATGGTTTTGGGGATTTCGTCGTAGGTTACCGCTCCGATCTTTATGCCGCGCTGTTTACCGCGGCCGGTAACCGAGTATTTAGTAACCGCCGGAAAGCCTGCATCCATGAGGGCGGCAAGAACATCGTCGGCCTTTTCCGGTCGAACTATGGCTCTGATCATGATCATCATTGTGGTATCTCCTTTTTGCTGTTGTTGAATGGGGGGTTATGCTTCAAGCAGGCCAAAGTCGAGCAGCAACGTTTCAAGTTCTTCCATTGCCAGGGGTTTGGGGATGACAAAATTCTTGTTAATGTCTATGGCCTGTGCCAATCCTCGATATTCGTCGGCCTGGGGGGCCTCAGGATTCCATTCAATAACCGTTTTTCTATTGATTTCGGCCCGTTGCACATCATTATCCCGAGGCACGAAGTACACCAATTGGGTGCCGATTTTTTTGGCGAGTTCCTCAATCATTTCCTTTTCATTGTCGACGTTCCTGGAGTTACAGATCAGGCCGCCAAGACGAACACTCCCGGATTGGGCGAATTTCATGATACCTTTGCAGATATTGTTGGCCGCATACATGGCCATCATCTCGCCTGAAACTACGATGTAGATTTCTTCGGCCTTGCCATCTCTGATCGGCATGGCAAACCCGCCGCAGACTACGTCGCCGAGGACGTCGTAGAAGGCGTAATCGAGGCCCTCGCTCGCCTCGTAGGCACCGAGCGATTCGAGCATGTTGATGGCGGTGATAATGCCCCGACCCGCGCAGCCGACTCCCGGCTCCGGACCGCCTGACTCAACATTCCAGGTGCCGCCGTAACCTAACTTCCTGATATTGTTCAGTTCAACGTCCTCGCCCTCTTCACGCAGGGTGTCGAGTACTGATTTCTGGGCCAGACCGCCAAGCAGCAGGCGGGTGGAGTCGGCTTTTGGATCGCAGCCGACGACCATGACTTTCTTTCCCATCTCGGCAAGTCCTGCCACTGTATTTTGGGTGGTCGTCGATTTGCCGATTCCGCCCTTGCCGTAAATTGCCACCTTTCTCATGATGCTCTCCTTAGTCTAATAGTGGTGAATTGGTTTTTTGTACTGCGGCAGTAGTTTCGTTCCTGTCGCTTCCCTATCAGCAAGAGGTGTGCCATTCCGAACTAATGTAATTAAACTGTATGAAAACAATGCGATATGTATTGATAATTGAATGTGGTCGCGGTCGTTTGCACCTTGAAGCGACAACTCAATTTGGTCGGAAAACGACAAATAGGTAGCAAAATGTGAATTTGCGTCTCGTTATAGCACTTGTTTGAAAAACATTACATAAATGTAAATACACCGTTCAGTCTATGGACAAAACTGTACTGAAATCGCAGCTGTTTTTACGGCGAGAAGTTGATAGCTACGCAATATCAACATGATGGCGTTATGGAACGATATTTGCTATATAGTTGGATGAAAGAGTTCAGAAGCCGGAATCTTTCCGCCGGTTGCTGAATAGAGGAGATGGTGTTGAGGGGGCGCGAAGTATTCGCAGCTGAGGAGCAATACGATGGGTGTATATACAATGGATTCACCAACGGATGGCAGGACACAAGGGCTTGAACTGATAGCCCTGTCGAGAATTACCGAGCTGATCGGCACGGCGGTTGATCTCGATAGTACGCTGGAGAGCATCCTCGGCGTCTTGGGTGATACCATGAAAATGGAAAGGGCAACTCTTCTGGTTTTTGATCGGGTCCGTCAAGAGCTGGTGATCAAGGCCTCCTGCGGTCTCTCGGATGAAGAAGAGCTGCGCGGGGTATACCGACCCGATGAGGGAGTGTGCGGGCAGATTTTTAAGACCTGCTCCCCCTTTGTCGTTCCGGATATCAACAGTGAGCCGCTTTTTCTTAACCGGACGGGGGCGCGGTCGAAGGTACGGAAGAATAAAATCTCCTTTCTCGGCGTGCCGGTAATGGTGCAGGGTAAACCGGAGGGGGTGTTGACGGTGGACAGGTTGTTCGGGGAAGATATCAGCTTTGAAGAGGATATCCGTTTTCTTATGGTCCTCGCCACCCTCATTGCCCAGTTTCTCACCCTGCACCGGGAGATTGCAAAGAAGGAGGCCAAGCTGATTGAAGAAAATGCCTCGCTCAAGGCCCGGTTGCATCAGGTGCATGGCGATCATTTTATTATTGGTCATTCAAAACCGATGCAGGCGGTGTTCAGCATCATCGACAAGATTTCCAGCAGCAGGGTGACCGCTCTGTTGCTTGGCGAATCGGGAACCGGCAAGGAATTGGTGGCAAGGGCCATCCACGAGGGTGGTAATCGCAAGGATAAGCCTCTTATTAAGGTGAATTGTGCGGCTCTGCCGGAGACCCTCCTGGAAAGCGAGCTGTTTGGCCATGAACGAGGGGCCTTTACCGGAGCCCATGCCTCGCGGCCGGGACGCTTTGAGTTGGCTGACTGCGGAACCATTTTTCTTGATGAAATAGGGGAGCTGCCACTTTCCCTCCAGGCGAAGATGCTCCGGGTACTGCAGGAAAAACAATTTGAACGGATCGGCGGATCAAAAACCTTTACCGTCGATGTCCGGATCGTTGCCGCGACCAACGTCAGTCTTGAGGATGCCGTGGCTCAGGGTCGATTTCGTGCCGATCTCTACTACCGGTTGAATGTTGTTCCCATCGTTTTACCGCCGCTGCGCGAGAGAAAAGAGGATATCCCCCTGTTGTTCAGCCATTTTCTTGCTAAAAGCAATGAGCGAAATGGCAAAAAGATACAGATCACCTCGGAATTGCTTGATTTCCTCATCAGCTATCCGTGGCCTGGCAATATTCGTGAGATGCAAAACCTGGTGGAAAGAATGGTCATTTTGGTGGAGGGCGACAGACTCACCCTCCACGATCTGCCGCCCAATCTCTTCGGCAATAATAAATCGGTGCCGGAGGAGAGGCGGGAAGGCAGGCCTTCCGGTAAGGTTAATTCTCCTGTAAACCCGAAATCGCTCTATGATATCGAACGGCTGGAGATCGAGGCATCCCTTCGCCGCCACGGTTGGGTGCAGGTCCGGGCGGCACGGGAACTGGGACTGACCGAGCGGCAAATCGGTTACCGGATTAAGAAATACGGCCTCAATCGCTACGATTCTTTTCGTTTGGAATAAGGCGGGCTTCGCCCCTGC
>JAZDOW010000120.1:0-2022 GCA_043798185.1 Pseudomonadota bacterium
GCGTTGATGGCCAGCAGCAGAGGAAACATGGTGGCAGCCACCGCAGTATGGGCCATGAGATGGGTGAGTCCGGCAGTCATGACGAAACAACCGAGGTAAATCATGCTTGTTCTTTCGCCGACTATCGCCAGCATTTTATAGGCCATCCGCTTAGTCAAGCCACTCTTAGTAAAGACCAGGCCGATAACGATGGAGCCAAAGATAAAAAGAACCGAAGGGTCCATGAAATCCTTGAAGGCGACTTCCGGTTTACGGATGAGAAACATCGCTTGAACAACGCCAATGGCAATACCGGTCACACCTATCGGCAGAACCTCGAAGATCCACCAAGTGGCGGCAAGGGCAAAGACCGCCAGCGCCCCTTTACCTTGTACCGACAGCGCAAAATGCTTGCCTGCCGGATCAATAGCGTCCGGCCATGCCGGGGCATAATAAATGATACAAAATAGAGCCACTCCAAGAAAAAGGAAAAACACCCTTTTCCAGTCAAACGGGGCCTTGACCTCCGCTACTTCGACATATGTTGATGACATGTTATCCATCCTTTCCTGGCTATTTGCCATTCATTGCTATAAGTTTATCGCCGAGTGCTCCAAAGACCTCGGCAAGCTTAACCACACCCACCAACTTGCCGTCTTCCTCAACCGGCAGAACGGTTTCTTTACAGATAACCATAATGGACATGGCATGGAGAAGGTCGGTTGTCACGGGCAGAATCCGGACACCTTTTTCAATGACCTTGGCAAGAGAGGCGTTCAGATGATTGACCCCCTCCTTCAGTAAGACCCCATTGAGAAGTGTAGTCAACTCGCTGTATTCTTTTGTTTTTCCTTCAAAGGCCTTGATATCGGCTGAATCGAGCAGGGTCGAAAACAACACCCGCAGAATGCCCTGCTGGGTTACGCGACCGATAAAGCAACCCCCATCGTCAACCACCATCAGTTCACTAAATCCGCAGGGGCCGGAGCTGCCGATCGGGCAGAACGACCGCAATTGTTGAATAGCCTCCTGCACCGTGCCGCTCACTTTCATACAGGGAAAGCTGGACAAGGGCATCATGATGTCACGCACCGTCGGGTTTTCAGTACTCACAGTATATCTCCTTGAAAATATTAATATAATATTCTTGAATCATTGAGAAAGTCAGCCAATGAGTGTCAGTCCGAGCGGGACATTTTACCAGCCTTTGGATTTCAGAATTTTCTCGATCTCTATGGCACTCTTTTTTTCGAGGACAAGCAATCGTTTGTCTTTTGCATCGCTGATCTTGTCGAGCAGTTCGGACATATCGACCGGTTTCTCCATAAAGTCTTCGGCGCCAAGCTTCATCGCCTCGATGCTGGTCTTGATCGAACCCTGGCCGCTGAGGATGATGATTTCCGCGTCCGGCTGCTTAGCCTTGATCCGTTTGAGGGCTTCCAGGCCGTCCATTCCCGGCATCGCCAAATCGAGAACGATAAGATCGAATCCTTCCTTTTCTGACGTGGCCACAGCCTGCTCACCGTTGGTCGCGGTAGTGACCTTCAAGCCTCTGGTTTCCAATCGCTCAGCCAGTGTCGACAGAAAATCTTCTTCGTCGTCAACCAACAGGATCTTGGCCTTCAGTTCCTTTTCCATTTTGTTATTCCTCGCATTGTTAAAGTTTTATTCAAAGCCGGAAGAATCCCGGCTATCATTTTTTTTAAGCTCTGCATGGCCTTGGTGATAAAAAAGAAGCAAGGTCGCTTATCAACCGTGTAACATCTTGAATTGAACTATGTAGACTAATATTCCTGAGAAATACCCGAGGGCTGCTAGCCCACCAATTTTTTTTGCATACCAGAAGAAATGGATCTTCTCGAGGCCCATGGCGGCAACGCCGGCAGCCGAACCGATAATCAGCATGGAACCACCGGTTCCTGCGCAGTAGGCCATAAACTCCCACAGGAAACTGTCCGGTGGATTGGCGGCCATATCATACATTCCCATGGAGGCTGCAACCAATGGCACGTTATCGACAATGGCGCTCAGCATACCGATAAG
>JAZDOW010000165.1:0-2354 GCA_043798185.1 Pseudomonadota bacterium
TGTTGAGTGCCACGACATCGTAGACGGAAAAATGTGCCACAACATCGTAGAAAAAGTTCTTTGACAATCGAATAGCCACCCCATCATTTCATGATCACCGAAATCAATTTGGAGGTGTTCATGGAAGAGGAAAATAAACAGCAACGCATCTTGGCCGTACAGCGCTTCAAAAGAGGCGAAAGTCCCGAATCCATCTGTACATCGCTCGGCAAATCGAGGGCTTGGCTGTACAAATGGGTTGGACGTCACCTTGAGAACAACGATTTCTGGAGTGAAAGCCGTTCACGGCGACCGCTTACTGTTTCTTTTTACACGCCGATAGAAGTTGAGAAGATCGTCAAGATGGTTCGCCTCAATCTCTACAACCAGGACCTGTTCTGCGGTGCTCAGGCCATTCACTGGGAAATGGAAGAGCTTGGCGTAAAACCGCTTCCGTCAATCAGGACCATCAACCGGATCCTGAGCAGGAACGAACTGACCCATCGGCGAACAGGGAAATATGAAGCCAAGGGCACAACCTATCCCAAGCTGCCGTCGCTTCTGCCGAACCAGGCACATCAGGCCGATCTGGTTGGTCCTTGCTACCTGAAGGGTCCCGTTAGATTTTACAGCCTTAACGTGGTCGATACGGCAACCGTTCGGTGCGGGCTGTATCCATCCCTTTCCAAATCCGGACAATCAATCCTTGAAGGTTTCTGGGCCATCTGGGTGCGCATGGGGATACCGGATCACATCCAGATTGACAATGCCATGTCCTTCTTTGGCAGTCCGACGTACCCCCGTGGCATGGGTCCTCTCATCCGGCTGTGCTTGCATAACAACATTGAGCCTTGGTTCATCCCGATGGCCGAGCCTTGGAGAAATGGAATGATCGAAAACTTCAACGACCGTTACCAACAGATGTTTCTTGGCAAGATCGTCATGGCGACGGAAGAAGACCTGAAAGCCGGTTCGCTAGTGTTTGAGCAGCGCCACAACAGCAGCTATCGCTACAGTAAACTTGGAGGAAAGACTCCTTTGAAGGCTCTTGCCGCTTCAAATACGAAGCTGCGTTTTCCGGCAGCGGATAAAGTCCCAAAGCACCGACTGAAAAAACCCGAAACCGGCAAATACCATCTGGTGCGCCTCGTACGCAGCGATTTGAAACTCAATATATTCGGTGAGATCTTCCCGGCCCCGCCGGAACTCAAACTCGAATACGTGGTGGCAACGATTAATGTCAAAGAACAAAAACTGAAACTCTTCCTGGATAAAACCCAGGTTGAAGAATTTAAATATAAACTACGCTAAACGACTGAGCGTCTACGATGTCCTGGCACGAAAAGTTGTCCACGATGTCGTGGCACTCAACAGTTAAGGATTATGTATATGCACACTGCCCCGGCAACCTCGATCGTAAAAATCCACTAGCTGAAAATGTTAGTTTATTGTTTACAGCAATAGACAGAGGGGGCTTTGGAGACCCAAGGCTTCCACCTGCCTTCTACTCACTGCGTGACATAATTAAAGACAATGAAGCTGCATATATTTCAGGTAAGGGCTTAACGTATGAGCATCTAATAAAGTCAGTTTCACAACAAATGGGCTCCGCCCATGAAGATGATGGTGTGGACCCTCATATTGCAGAATTTTATGAGGTGTTTTCTTCTCATAAACGTGTGGTCTGCCAACTTATTCAGAATATAGGAGATTTTGTACTGGAGGTTGGTTTTCGAGTTTTGCAATGGGCCATTGAAAATATGAAGTTCCATCCAAGGGAGAGAAAATTTGAAATAGGTTCCCCCTTGCCAACCACGCCTGAAGAGCATGTCTCCGACTTTGAAGAAGCGGTTTATCCTGAAATCGGCGATCAAGGCACTATTTCCTTCATCCTACACCACCCGCACCATGATTGGCATACAAATGATTCAGAGTACAATTTTGGCCCCTTTATCAAGGGACCAATTAAGGTACATGTTAAAAAGTACATAAACTGCCAATTGGAGATTAAGGTTAATGGCATTTTCCCTGAAGAAATTGTGTCCGTAAATAATATGCCACCCCTGAACCAACCAAGAGCTTCTGTAAGTATCACATGGCAGGGAGGTAACATTGTTTTCTACATAAACGGTAAACCAGTAGAATCAATGAACGTTCAAAATAATGTCTAACAAGCGGATGAACTCTGATCCAAAAAGCTGGTGCTTTTTGTCCAGGTTATCCGTAGCGTTCTCCCTCCGCTCCGCGGAGGGAGAACGCCGGGGCTGAGCCGGTGCCCCTTCCCTCCGCTGCGCTCCGGGAGAACCAGGGGCACGAAACCGACCGCTTCGCGGCGGCTCAGCCCCGGCGTTAGTCGCGACACGAAGTCGCATAAG
>JAZDOW010000194.1:0-4094 GCA_043798185.1 Pseudomonadota bacterium
CACCAGGCTGGGCTTGGGACTTGCCTAACTCTCCGAAATAAATTACAGTTAGACTCACCCTTAAGAACGTGTGCCGTGCCCGGCACACAACAAAACGTTTCTGCGGAACCCGCGAACAGCGCGGGTCTCGCAGAACTCCACGTTATAGGAAAATAAAATGGCCATTACAAAGTTTAAGCTATTATTTGAGACTGATGTGCCAGATATAGATTTACCCTTATTTCAAAAATCATTGCCCTCATCTTTTAAAGTATATGAAGAAAATGGAAGTATATTTATTGATATCAAGACTTCTATAGAAGAAGATAGTAATGCCAAGTACCTGATCGATCGTGAATTAGATCGCCATTTCTTTTTATCCTGTGTGAAGATAAAAACGGAAATGATTAAAAAAAGACTCAGTGCAGGTCTAGATATGCGTTATAGGATCCATGGCGAATTACCAGAAAATATACAACCTCAAGAATGGAACTATGAATTACCCCTACAATTGCGATTGTGGTCAATGGCAATTGATTTATACAATGAATTCAGACTGCAAATTTTATATTACTTCCACATTATTGAATTAGCCTATCCAGATAAATCGTTATTCCCAGACTATACAGACCCGACAACTCCACCGCACCCATTGACAGAGTGTAAATTTTTGAGGCATTTAATCGCTCATGCAGGTGATGTGTCAGGCAAACAACTGAAATTGTATTGCCAATATTTAAATATTCCAGAAAAAATGTATGATGTTACAGATGCAAAATATCAATCTATACTTCTCGGAAAAATAAAACTTCTAGAGAATGAAGCTAAAAAAGCAATAGAAAAAAACCTATAACCAACTAGTCCAGCAGACACCGGGAAGGCCGCGGTTTTGAATTCTTAAGTCAGTGGCCCGGTGCGGCTGACCCGCACGTTGTACCTTTCAAAGAATAAAACAATGAAACAAAGCAATTTAAAGACCTTAGCAAATAAATACTGTGTAGAAGATCTGCCTGAGTCTTTCAGGCCGGGGACATCTCTTGCTATTGTGATTAGCCGTCTAGAGCTTGCTCCAGACTTTATACCTGAAGCGACAAAATTATATTTAAGAAAAGCGAAGTTAGATAGTCTTCTGAGATATGCCTGTAAGCAGATATCTTTTAACGACTTTTCGGTAGTTGCTAAATCAGAACAGGTGGGACGTAAATTAGCAGCAGAAGCAGCGAAAATCGAGCAGGCTAAAAGGGCTGCAATAAATTCTGAGAAAATCAGAAAACAAAAAATAATTCAGAATCTTCTTAAAAAATATGATCTTGAATTATCGTTTATAATTGCTGGCGATATTCCTAAATTGCAAGATATTCTAGAAAAAACAGAGCTTGGTTCAAGGCTTAATCAAGATGAGATAGCTTGGCTCATGATTTCTCGGAATGGATCATATTTTGGCTATTATACTGATAAGGTGCGCAAGAAATATCACAAAATTGAAGCTGAGTATTTTTCAAAAAAATTTCAGAACAGCAATAACCCTTGGGACGCAATTAATGCAAGTAGTCATTTTCGTAAATGCAATCAAGCAACAAAAGCGGACTCAGTTTTAATCAATATTGACAGTTCTAAGTTAAAACCTAAAAAACTTGAGTCAGCTTTTCACACAACATATGGTGGCGTTAAAAGGGATTTAGAGAATTTTAACGAGGCTATTAATCACGGCAACAAAGCTCATCTTTTAACTCCAAATGATTTCCGGCCATGCACCTTACTTGGTGCAGTCAGTATTGAAATTGGAAATTATGATGAAGGTCAGTCATGGTATCGAAAGGCTGTTGAACGAGGCGCTACTCAAAAGTCAGTAGATGATGATCTTCGCAGTATCTTTATGCGCTCTGAAAAATCAAAGCGTAAAGAATTAGGAACTTTCCTTTATAACAATGACCCAGAACGTTACGAATGGGTTAAAAAATATATAAAATAAAATTTGGTACATCGGGATAGGAACGGCCATCACTGACCGCCCCTCCCACACCACCCGGCATACGGATCGCGTACCAAGGCGGTTCGGCTGGCAATCCAAGCAACCAACAAAACAACTGAAGATCACTTGTCAGGCTACTTTTCTGAATGACGCTATCAATGTTTCACCCACCGGTGCAATACACCAATAAGACATTCAATCTTCCACCTACTACCATTTATCCCCACCATTCGGATGGAGCCACCGTTCAGGCCTTCATTAGTTCTGCCACCTCCCAGCTTTTCTTCTCACCAGGCTCGTTTAACTAACTACTACGCCCTCTGCTGACTTCTCCCACGCAATAGGGACCGGTTACCCGATCCTCAGCCCCTTTCCACCACACAGTGGTTTCCTGGGGCACATGGGAGATCTCCCGGGGTGAACACACGTCTTTCGGTACGTGAACGCCGAGTATACGCCCCTGGCCCTTAAACGATGGAAAGAGGACTTCGTCCTGTGTTGCGGACTCGTCCCAGCCAGATTCGCCTAACTCGATTTCTGTACGTCGCCCCGTACCTTTGCGCTACCCTGCCGTAGCAAGGCTGCCTCCTTCAGAACTATCGTCGCCGATAACCCCTTGCAATAACGCTATGCCCTTCGCCTCCACCAGGCTGGGCTTGGGACTTGCCTAACTCTCCGAAATAAATTACAGTTAGACTCACCCTTAAGAACGTGTGCCGTGCCCGGCACACACCAAGCGCGTACATCCGACGCCGGTCAGCACCGAAGTTAATTTTAAAGGCCAGTGGCCGGCGCGGCTGACGCTGATCGTTATGTTTCAGGTTCAACCGTTATGTGCTAGTCAATACAAACACAATAACAACTAATTATTATTCAAAAATAAGGAGCACGTCATGCCTAATGTGACCGCTAATGGAATCCAGATCGAGTATGACACTTTTGGTGACAACTCGTCTCCCGCATTATTGTTAATAATGGGAGGGGGGAGCCAGATGATTTATTGGGAAGTTGAGTTCTGCGAGGTATTGGCAAAAAAAGGACACTTTGTGATTCGGTTCGATAACCGAGACATCGGCCTTTCAACAAAATTTGACAAAGCCGGTATTCCCGACATGATCGCGGCAATGAAAGGTGAACCTGTAAGCCTTGCATACTCTCTTGAGGATATGGCAGATGATGCTGTTGGCTTGCTTGTTGCTTTGGGAATTAAGAAGGCCCATATCTGTGGAGCCTCAGTGGGCGGCATGATAGCTCAAGTCATCTCATATCGGCATCCTGAACGTGTCTTGAGCTTGACCTCTATCATGTCGAGCACAGGAAATCCTGAACTTCCACAAATAAAACCGGATATTTTAGCTGAAGTATACAAACCTGTTCCAGACGAACGCGAAGCGTATATTGAACATCAGGTGAATATGTGGCGAAAACTCTGGAGTCCTGGATTTCCCTTTGATGAGAAGCGATTACGCACTCTCATGGCCGAGAGCTATGACCGTTCATATTACCCGCAAGGCATGGCCCGTCAGAGCGCGGCTGCTCTTGTCCATGGTTATCGAAAATCATCGATTGCATCGATTAAAGCCCCAACGCTCGTAATCCATGGAGACAAAGATCCATTCATGTCAGTGGAAGGAGGCAAGGAAACAGCGCAGCTGATACCGGGAGCAAAATTATTGATAATTGAAGGGATGGGACATGACATGCCAAAAGAGGCTTGGACAAAAATAATTGATGCTATATCAAACCATACAATGCAATCTAACATTTAATATGAACAACAAGCTAATTTTACTACAAATAGTTAATAAAAACATAACAAGTCAATAAACCTGACTGGAAATAGCCGCGTTCTTAAAAGGTGGGCAGTCCCTCGGCCGGCAGGTTATTTCACCGTTCGGCCTAATGAATAGATGAAGATCATACAATTGGCAAAGGGTGAGGATGGACTGGACACTGTCGAGGTTCGATGCTCGACGATCGGCTTCCGCAGTCTCGTCCGCGTACTCAGAAGGCTTCCAAGCGCTCAGGTAAAGGACGTATGCCTGAACCCTATGAACGACGATGCATCGGCCACATTGACCTACAAAGGCTTTCAGGTCGACATCTTCACGCCCTTTTCTGACTACTGGATTCAGCGAACTCG
>JAZDOW010000211.1:0-3511 GCA_043798185.1 Pseudomonadota bacterium
TAACTGTAACCGGTTGCAATCTGCGTTTCCTTTGAATTCCTCTCTGAGCAGGGAAACTCCGGAATCTGGATTTATAAACCGCAGATTGTGACCGTTCACAGAAAAAGGTGTACTCATTTTTCCTTCCCTCAAATATCGTGAGATATCAACCATCGTTTATTGAGATCACGCTCATCACAGCGTGGTTTTCTGTGGGGATGGCGTCCGCAGTTATTGGAAACGCTTTCCGCTGTTGGCACAAAAACTCGGGATCAAATCCCACCATGAAATCATTGATTACACACATGCAAAGCAAAATCTGCAAGAAGTAATTGACAAGTTACCCGAAAGCCTTGGTTCCAAAAAACTGCCGGAAATCATTGCAGATTGGAAAAACCATCTGTGGAATGGTGAGCACGAAAAAATCCTTAGCCAGATACATTCTCTTATACAATCACCCACAAAACAGAAAGCAGCCTTGAAAAAGTTTAAAAACTACTTTTCAGACAATTCTCACCGCATGCAATACAGTACATTCCGGAATCTGGACCTTCCAACCGGCAGTGGATGCGTAGAGAGTGCTGTCCGTCGGGTAATCAATCTCCGGTTAAAATCCCCTGGCATTTTCTGGAAAGCCCGAACTGCCGAGGTTATGCTCTTCCTAAGAAGCACCTTGCTTTGCGGAAGATGGAAAAATATGTTAGAGAACCTATTCAGACTTAATCGTAGTGGTGTAGCACTTTGCCACTAAATGGGAATGCACCCGATACTCAGTGATATTGAAAGAAAAATGATATTTGAATTGTACAGCAAAGACATCCAGTTAAAAACAGCAATAACGCCGTGGGTCTAACCTTTACAAGGCTGTCAGCGGCGCATCGTAGGTGCGAACACAATCCGGAAAGCTCTGGATCAGCAGGCGGGTCTTGGGGCCGGGTTTTCCGTTTCCGATAACGCTGCCATCCACCTCTTCCGCTTCGCTCCGCCTTCGGACAATTCCTCACGGTTCCGCCCTTGACACCTTTGGTACGTTTGTGTCAGTAATGATACCTGACAGGATTCACATACAGGGAACTTTCACCCCGTTAGTTCACGCCCGTGCCGGGCGTACACTAGGCAATTCAGCCGATCGCTTGCAGCTCCGGCTGATTTTTGTGTTCTGAAGATTGATTACCTTGAAATTCCAATCGTTAACTCATGAACGGGATGTGATCTAAGACATGAATATTGAATGGGATCCAAAGAAAACAAAAAGGAAAACTCCTGGTATTATCTCACACTGAAGAAAAAGAAACGATTCGAATCACAAGTGCTCGTAAGGCGAGCAAAGGAGATAGAGAACTCTATGAAGAAAGATAATACGCCTGAGAAAGACGAGCTGCGGGAAGAGTACAACCGTTCTGATTTTCCTGGTGGTCTGGTGCGGTGTAAGTACGCAAAACGCCTGCAAGAATCCTCCAATATTGTGGTGCTTAAACCGGAGGTCGCTCAAGCGTTTCCTAATGAAGCTGCAGTAAACAATGCCCTGCTCTCACTTATTGAAATTGCGCAGAAAACAGCAGGCCGAACAAGGCGTTCCTCCGGATCGCCCAAGAAGTAGGCTTCCCGGTGAACTTCCAGTTAGGCTCACGAAATAATTAGCTCGATAAGATTTTGCTGATTATGGCAAAATCAGACAGATATTTATAAAAATGGAGTGTGTTGATGCCTGTCATAAGCCGATTTCTTGGAATAATCATCACCATGTATTGGGATGACCATGCTCCACCACATTTTCATGCAAAATATGGGGAGTATGAAATTACAGTCAACATTCTCACAGGCGTCGTGGAAGGAAAATTTTCAAAGCGGGCATTACATCATGTCCTTGAATGGTATGAATTACATCAGGAAGAACTAATAGAAAACTGGGAGCTTTGTCAAAAGGATGAGGCCCCAAAAGCAATTAAACCTCTGGAGTAAAAGTGATGTTTCTTCATGTTACTAATGCAAGATATCTGGAAGACTACAAAGTGGAAGTGTTTTTTAATGATGGTCGAAAAGGTGTAGCTGATTTAACTGATGCTCTGAAGGGAGCAATGTTTGAGCCATTAAAAAATAAGTCGGTGTTTTCAAGCTTTGTCGTTGACAAGGAGTTGGATACCATTGTTTGGCCAAATGGTGCTGATTTGGCGCCTGAATATATATATTTCCAAGCATTTAAAAATGAACCGGAATTGCAGCAGCAATTTAAGCGGTGGGGCTATTTGTCCTAACAAGTCAGTCAAAGGAACGCGCCGCCCGTTGGCGGCTTTGAAGTTTTGCTTTTTATCAGGGTTCGGCAGCTTCGCTTAAGCTCAGTGAACGGCGCGCCCCTTACTGTAACGTTAGCTCATCGTGATAGGTTGAAACGAAATATCACAGACAGACTTGACATCATCGAGGATCACCTGCTTAATCGGAAACTCGTTGGGGTTTGGGAGATGGTCAGTGATGCTTCTCCCTCGACTGCCGAGGGGTGCAAATACAGGAAGTGAGAATTAAGGATATAATCGTCACCGAAGACACCATTACAACTGAACTCATGGATGGGCGGACAATCAGCGTTCCCCTTGCCTGGTCTTGACGGTTATCGGAGGCAACGCCCAAACAGCGGGCAAACTGGGAGATCATTGGAGACGATCATGGCGTGCATTGGCCTGACATCGATGAAGATATCAGTGCTGAAGGCATGCTTTACGGTACTCCTGCTCCAAGACATCGACTTTTGTTTTTTTATAAACCATGGTACGTATCCGTTGACATACAAAGCCGTTCAGCATAGTCTTTTCATCCCGCTCACATAGGAGATAGTTGGCCGATTTCGCCGAAATAACCAATACCTGGTAAACTTGATAATGGGAGGTGCTGCTTATGTTAAGAATTAAAAGTATAATGAGTGCTCTTGTTGCTGTTTTCTGTCTGATCACGGTCCTTTCCTTGCCGGCGGAAGCCGCCGAATCGACCCGGTTGAACCGGATACTTGAGAATAAAGTCCTGCGGGTGGGAACCCCTGGTGATTATCGGCCTTTTTCCATGCTTGACAAAACCACGGGCAAATATGAGGGGCACGATATTGACCTTGTCCAGATGCTCGCAACAGATCTGGGAGTAACTATTGACTTTGTTCCAACCACTTGGCCCAAGCTGATGGATGACTACCTTGCCGGTAATTTCGATATCGCTGTGGGAGGTATTACTCGAAACCTTGCTCGTATGCTGAAAGCCGATTTCCTTCCGCCTTACGCTCCCAACGGTAAAGTTGCATTGATAAGGAAGGCAGACAAAGACAAGTTTAGCTCCCTTGAGAAGATTGACGTTCCGGAGACGACGATCATTCTCAATCCCGGTGGAACGAACGAAAAATTCGTTCAACTCGATGTTCAAGTTTTTCCCTCCAGAATTATGGCAGATAGCTAACAATGGCGCTCCGCAAGATTTATGGGTAGGCGATCGCAAAGGGAGGTGACCAATTTCAGGGTGACGTAAGATTTTGCGGGACATTTGCAATCCT
>JAZDOW010000220.1:0-3045 GCA_043798185.1 Pseudomonadota bacterium
ATCGACCTCCTGGTCGATCTTGAAAAAGGAAGAAGCTTATTAGATCTTGGCGGAATGGTTTTCGATCTCCAACAACTCCTGGGAAGAAAAGTCGATATTGTTACAGAAAAAGGGCTTCACTGGTATGTGAAAGATAAAATATTAAATGAAGCTGAAGAATTATGAAGGACGACACTCTTTATATTATTCATATTCGAGAATGCATTGATCGAATTCAGGCATATACTGAGGGAATCGATCAAAATCAATTCCTGGCATCTTCTCTGTTGCAGGATGCGGTATTGAGAAATCTTCAAGTCTTAGCAGAATCAACTCAACGCCTTTCAGATGAATTCAAAACCCAGCACGAAGAAATCGAATGGCATAAGATATCAGGCCTCAGAAATATTCTGGTCCATGATTATCTCGGAATTGATATCGAGACTGTCTGGATGATCATTCAAAACGAATTGTCAATGTTGAAAGGGGCCGTAGAGAAATAGCACGACTTAGCACCATTCTTTAAAAAGTCTTAAGTTCTCAGACGTTAGCGGGATAAATAGGGGTCTCAACTATTGACATGTCGAGAAACTTAGTTTGTCAAGAGTTGAGACATGACCCCATTTTTTATTTAGAGCAGCTGGTGGACATCTTGCGAAATATGATGAGTTAACTCCCTGTTCAAAATGGATAGTTGAGTTGCTTAATTGGCAGTAAAGAGAAGGCGGCTTAATATATGTGGTATTATGCAAGTGGACTGACTGGCGGACTATTCGCCTTTTCCCCGGTAAAATGCAAGAAACTAAGAAAACCCACAAAACAAATACAGCGATTTCTCATGAACTCACAGTACGAAGAACTGCAACAGACCCTGAAACATTCACCCAAAAAATGGTTGATAACCGGTGTGGCTGGCTTTATTGGCTCAAATCTGTTAGAAACCCTTCTCCGACACCAAAAAGACGATATAGTCGCTAAAAACACCCGTCGCTCGGAAATTAATACATGAAAATCATCAAGATAGCGTAGCCCGACCCCCAAGACTATGAATATTTTTTAGGAGGAAAAAATGGAACCGGATAAAATTACTGCTGAAATAAACAGATTGAGCGTGCCGCAAAAACTGATCTTGGCTCAAGATATTTGGGATTCCATTGCTCTTGAGAGCAACAGCCTCTCAATGCCTGAGTGGCAGAAAAAAGTGCTTGAAAAAAGGTACGGGCAGTACAAGCAGGGCCAAGTGGAGTTACATGATTGGCGGCAAATCCACAACGAATTACGGGAAAGGCATAAATGAGGTTGCGTTATACAGCCGAAGCCAAAGAGGACCTTGTTATTGCATTTGAATGGTATGAAGGACAGCGGCGTGGGTTGGGATTTGAATTTCTTGATTGTGTTGAAGCTGCAATCGAGACAATCTTGCAAATGCCGAAGTTGTATGCCAAACAGCACGATTCTTTTAGGCGCACCTTGGTGCGACGGTTTCCTTTTTCAATTTTTTACACTATTGAAAAAAAGGAGATAGTGATTCACGCTATTTTTGATAACAGACAAGATCCAGTTCGGTTGCCGTAATTATTTTTCTGCTATGAATCGATCAGGCTCATGGGTTATGAACCGGAAACAGAAATTAAAATTGTCTATACCGGACTTCGGCCTGGGGAAAACTCTACGAGGAGCTTATTTCCGAAGGTGAAGGCATCGTCCCGACAAGGCATGAAAAGATCATGGTGCTGCATGCGGACGACAAGCCCTATCTATGAGATGGAAAAGCTTTTCAGCGAGCTTGCTGCAAAGGCAAAATCCCATGATGCACGAGGGATAAAAGAGGTGTTGAAAGAGTTAATTCCTGAATATATGCCCGATCTGGGGCGGAATCGGTTGTCGTATCGCGATTTGTTGATGCTCATGAATTGAAGAATTGATTACAGTGCCAGTCGGTGAACACCTTCTCAATTCATTTACAATATGTACTGCAAAGATACATGGCTAAGTTTTCTTGAAGGGAGGTTCTTATGCTTAGTGTAACGGTAAAAAAACAGATCATTAGCCAGATGGGTTTGCTTGATTACGAGCACCAGAGACGTGTGCTTGATTTTGCCAGAGCCCTTGTTGTGACTTGCCCAAAAGGCGTCCCGGGCAAGCAACTTCTTTCTTTTGCAGGGACATTCTGCTGCTGAACTGAAGAACATGGAACAGGCTATAGAAGATTCTTGTGAGAAGGTAGACCATAATGAGTGGTAAATATCTGTTTGATACCAATATCGTGATCGCTCTCTTTGAAAAGACACGTCTGTCCAAAAGCATATTGCCAAAGCAGAAGAGATATTCATCCCGGCCACTGTTATTGGGGAACTCTTTTTCGGGGCTTTCAAGTCCGGCCGACCGAAGGAAAATACCGCACGTATAGAAAACTTTGCCATCGCCAATACCGTCCTTGCGTCCGATATCGGCACAAGCAGGGAATGCGGACGTATCAAGGACCTCTTACATAAAAAGGGTCATCCAATTCCTGAAAATGATATTTGGATTGCTGCCCTGGCCATTGAGCACGGGCTGACCTTGGTCTCACGTGATGAACATTTCAAGAAGATAGATGGGTTGAAAAGAGATGAATGGTGATTTCTCCTTTTTATTGCACAGTTACAATTATTTGGAGAGAATAGACTGAGGGAGTGTATTTTTCTTATAATGTCCATTTTGATCCCAAAATAGGATAACTAGGGGTCTCAACTCTTGTCATACCGAGAAACTAATTTTATCAAGAGTTGAGACCCCCTGGCTTTCCGGTCATTGTAGCGGTGTAGGGATGGGCAAGCTGGGGAATATTTCAGGAAAACATGCTGTCAAGGCCTTTCAGAAAGGAGGATGGCATGTTCTCGACCAGTTGGCAGTCTTCAGCTTGCAGCTACTGCTTTTAATTGCCAACTGTTTTTAATATTTAGCTTGGTCCCCCCCTCAATCGTACACAGGTGCTGAAAATGACACTAAAAGCTGAACTTCGACTTCGTCGTAGGGATATCATCAAGATTGCACAATACTATGGTGCACATAATATTCGCATTT
>JAZDOW010000234.1:0-14452 GCA_043798185.1 Pseudomonadota bacterium
GTACGGCTCTGCCAATTTTGTTCTGGGCTTCCTGGGTGCATCCACCGAGGAGCAGGGCGATTGCCGCTATAAGTAACAGTGGTCTCATTTTTCATTTCTCCAAATTGAATAGTGTTGAAGGGTTTCTTGCCTCAAGCCCCATACTAAGCTTCATCGCGGTGGTGTCAATGTCGCGGTTTTGAACTGAGCGACAAAATTTTAATCGTCTACTCAAGCTGCTGGAGTATGGTTTGCAGATTTATTTTTTGGTTATTGATGCCGCTTTTTTTCCGAATGTTCCTCCTGTGGGTATAAACAGTCTTTTCGGAAATGTTGAGAAGAGAAGCAATTTCTTTACTGGAGTGACCGTTTTTTATCAGGTTAGCTACTTGGATTTCTGCTGGGGTTAATTTTGAAAAAAGGGCGGTAATTCGGTGGGCGGATGGTGAGTGGATTTGTCGCAGATTGTTTTCGATAGATTCCAATATTTTGTTTTGGCTGGAACTGGTATTATTTTTACGTAGTTTGCAAAAGAAAGGCAATACCAGTTGATCAACGTTCTGCTGGAATACTTGACTGATTTCTTCTTTATCGATTTCCCTTTGTTTTGAAAGAACTCTACTGAGTTCGCGATAATGCTGCTCGCTTTTCAGAAGGGCTTCTTCGGCCTTATGGCTGCGGGTGACATCCTGCAGGGTCTCTATTGCCCCGATTATCACTCCTGCCGCATCCCGCAGAAGTGAAGCGGTAAAAAACAGCCATTTCCCTTCTTTTCCCAATGCCGGGAAAAAATCTTCTACCTCGTATCCCTCCCCGAGCAGTGAGCGTCGGTATTTATCGCCATATTGCCGGGCGATTTCTTCTTCGGAGACAGCTTTCAAAATGAAATCGGCCAGTACCGGGCGTTGTGTCACTGAAAAGGCCTTCCATTGGTCACATGTACCAATCATCTGCTCAGCCTTGAAGCCGGTCATGTTTTCGCAAGCGAGGTTCCATTCACAGATGCGGTGGTCGCGATTGATAAAGAAAGTCGGTATCGGGCTTCCCTGAATAATCTGCGAAAGCCAGCATCTACTTTCGGCGAGGGCTTGTTCAGCCTTTCGGCGATCAGAGATGTCCTGCAAGGTTTCCAGCGCCCCGACAATTTTTCCCGAGGCGGAGCGCAACGGGGCGGCGGTAAAAAATAGCCAGCAGCCCTCTGTTCCCATCTGGGGGAAAAACTCCTCGGTCTCGAAACCGTTCCCCAGCAACGCTCGGCGATAACCGCTGGTATAATATTTGGCAATCTCAGCTTCAAGCATATTATCGACAATCAGATCCGCCATGGTCGGCCTAGCTTGCGGATAAAAGGGGCGCCATTGTTCAGAGGTCCCGATAATCAGTTTGGCGGCAACTCCGGTCAGCCTTTCGCAGGCGTGATTCCAATGGGTCAGTATGTGATTGCTATCAATGACGAATGTTGGTACGGTGCTGCTATTCAGAATTTGCGTTAACCAGGATGCGGTCCGTTTCAATTTCTCCATGGAATGTCGGTTTTCGGTAATGTTCTGAAGCGTGACAATAGCTCCAAGAATCCGACCTGAACGACCCTTCAGCGGAGCTGCGGTGATAAACAGCCAGCCACCGCCATTCTTTAACGCCGGAAAATAATCTTCCGCTTCATAGCCTTCCCCCAGAGAAGACTTGCGATATTTATGACCAGAATGTTTTGCAAGTTCACTTTCCATCAAACCATCAACAATCAGGTCTGCTATAGTCGGTCTGAGCGAAGAATAGAATACCCTCCAGGAATCCCCGGTCCCGAGCATTTCTTTGGCCGAGAAACCGGTCAATTCTGCACAGGCCCGATTCCAATTGGTAATGTGATGTTTATGATCGATGACATATGAGGGGATCGTGCTTGCTTGGACTATATGCTGCAGCCTTTTCAGACTTTTTTGTAATCCTTTGACGGCCTCTTCTCTTGCCAGTCGGGCCCGGTAGTGGCGGGCAATCTCCTGCAGGGCCGCCGGCAGCACGGCAAACTGATCTTTACTGGTAGGCTTAAACAGGCATGCTTCGATCCCGGAATGAAGCGCCGTGTCGAACTGTGTTTCGAAGTCGTCGGACACAAGCAGAACTAAAGGGAGAGTAACTCCCTGACTGAGCAGCTGCCGACAGAATTCAAGCCCGGACACTTTCGGTAGATTGTGGTCAATGGCAACGAGGTCGAAATCTTCAGGTGCGGCAATCATTGCTACCCTCGCCTCTTCGGCAGAGTGGCAGATCCTCAGACTTCCAATCAAAGGACTTTCCTGCAAAGTGCTCAAACATCCCTTCTCCGTATTCTTTTCTACGAGTAGAATTCGCATAGATTGCTCCCCGGTAAAAAAGGTTAAACAGAACACTGTGGACCGTAGTGCCGGGACTTTGCTGTTGAAAAACCCAAAGAAAACCGGCTGGTCTGCCCAAGACCAATGACCTTAATGGGATAACAAATTGTATCTTGGCCGCTCGATCAAGACAAGAGGTTTATTTTTTCTAAGGTACCATCATCCTTTGTTATACTGGCCAGCCCTTTCGGCAATCTTGCCATAACTCCATAAGAATGATCTGTTACAATCGATATTTATTACATCTTGTACCGTCGAGATGGGTAGGCTTGCTGGAAGGACACCGCTCACACTATAAGGTATGCCATCTACTTAACGCATACTGAATTTTTGCGTATTGTATTTCCCTGTAATATCGATGAATATTACGTTCATATCACCTGGTTGATATTGTATGGGTCTACATGTGTTTGTGTCTTGCTTTTTGAAAGTCAAAGCAACTCCGAGACAAAGCCTATTCATAGGGTAACAAACCTGAATGTATAAGGATGATCACCCCATGGGGTTTACCCGTCAAGCTATTTGGTCGAAAGCTGAACCTGCAACGCATAAAAGAGAAGAAGATTCCCTGGCTTATCTGTTACGGAATGGGGGATGACCTGGTTGAAATCGATACCGCCCTGGCGCCACTTGATTATATCGATGTTGAAGTAACACCCTTTCCCAAGGGACATGTGGCCATCGCAACTTCCTGGTCTAATCCGAAATCAGACTATGCCCTACATACCTCTTTTGGGGATGGACGGCACCGAGGACCGGTGCGATTTCAGTTGGATTTGGATAAAGAAATGGCTTCGGATAAATGACCAAGACATAATGGTTGTCTGCAGGAAAAGATCATACGAAGACCACAGCCCAAAAACAGGAGAAAAAACTTTTATAAAACCAAAGAAGCTGCCATTTTTTAAACCTGGTAACGAGTTGAAAGTACAGGTGAATGAAAGCAGGAAAAGTTAGATTGAAAGTCAAATCGTAAATTGCAACTTGCAAGACTAAGTCTGACTCAACAGCAAAAAGAAGGCCATGCTTATTGTTCAGTTTTTCTTTCGTGAATTTAAATATCTATTTTAATATTAGTGTGTTATGAGATTGAAAGTAAAAGCAGATATAAGCAAAAACAGATTGTACTTGGTAATAGCCGGACAGGTTGTAAAAGAAGAGATGGATAAGCTTTATACCGATGTACGATTCTGTGTTGCTGATTTGAAGCCCGGTTTTGACGTAATATCTGACCTTTCCGAATGCAATATATTGCATCTTAGCGGTGTTCCAACGTTTAGAAAGATCATGAACTTTCTTATTACAAAAGAGGTTGGTGATGTTGTCCGAATTATAAACAGGAAGAGTTTGATTTTCAAACAAATACTGAATTTATCATCAAGAATATGCGGATACAAACCTATTTATGTATCCACTCTTGAAGAAGCAGAAGAAAAGCTCGAAAAATCAATAAAACGCAATGGTATTCGATTTCATATCAATCACCTGCCAGCTGAATATATCGCAAATGAAATAACTGGAAAAGGCAATATCCTTGATCTCTCAATAACTGGGTGTGCCATTGAATCAGCAACATTGCCAGTTTCAGCGCATGACGAAATTTCCATCAAAATTGTATTTCAGCAACAAGATATCCCTTCAGAGGAATTTATTGTTAAATCAAGAGTAGTTAGGATACAGGGAGACAATATATTTGCAGTTGAGTTCAAAGACCTTGATGAGGAAATAAAAAATCGATTATGGAAATGCCTTATTTGTGAGGCTCAACGTGAGATATAATTCTCTCTCCTAAAGAGAACAACACGTCTGGGGGGATGCTCTATCCGATCGCCACGGCCGCAGACCTTTGCTGTACAGGGGGATGTTTATCTGCGCACTACCTTTTGCACTTGTACCCTGGGTCAAAGACTATTCTATCCTTTTACTTCTCTCCATGCCATTTGGTCTTGGAGAGGCTACCGTTACTTCTTCGTTGGTGGCCATGGTAGCGGATTTCTGCCGGGAAGACAACATTGGCTCAGCGATGGGGGTTTTCGGCACTCTCTACGATATCGGTCATGCAACAATTTTAATTGGGTTGGATTTTTTTAACACTCAGACTTCACGTTGGCATGTTGATAAAATACTAATTTCAGGTGGCCCATTCTGCAGATCACGCACAATTGGGGGAGCAAGAACATCCCTCTCGCCACATGACAAGTACCACGTATGGAGACGAAAATGAACGAAGCTGGACAGGCCTAATTCTCATCGTCGATGACGTTCCGACCAATATTAAGGTGCTCGCTGATCTCCTCAAGAGTCAGTACGAAATTCGGGTGGTCAACAACGGCAAAGACGCCTTGAAAATGGCCAATGCCACGTACAAACCGGACCTGATCTTTCTCGACATCATGATGCCTGAGATGGATGGTTACGACGTCTGCAGGGAACTGAAAAAGAACGAAGCAACCCAGGATATTCCCGTCGTCTTTATCACGGCAAGAAGCGGAAATTATGACGAGGAGCATGGTCTCTCCCTTGGAGCGGTGGACTATATCATGAAACCATTCGTCCCGGCGATCGTCATGGCACGGATAAGAAACCTGCTGTTGCTGAAAACCCAGCACGATGAACTCCTGCGTCAGAAGGAGGCGCTGCTCCTTCAGAATGAGGAACTGAAAAAGGCCCTGCACGAAATTAAAACCCTACGAGGTTTCTTACCGATCTGTAGCAGTTGCAGGAAGATCCGTGACGATCAAGGGTACTGGAGTCAGATCGAAATCTATCTTCACACACATACGGACGCGCAGATCACCCACAGCATTTGTCCTGATTGCTGCCGAAAACTGTACCCGGAAGATTATGCGTATATATATACCGATGAGGGGGATATAATACCTTGAGAAATCAGTTGAAATCTTGGTTGGAATGGTTGTGGCGACTTTGGTGACGGCTCCTGTGCTTGCTGGTTGCAATAAAACGATACCGTTTCATCAATGTAATGATAACAAAAGAAATTTTGTCGAAATCCTCTGCAAGATATCGACGAGTTGGAGACCGGTAATGACTAACGGGAAAAAAAATTTAAGACCATTCGTGCTTGCGATAATTTTGTCGCTTCTTTTTGTTTATTTGGCTGCACCTCCATGCGCCGTAAGCGCTGAGCACTCTCGGGTAAGAACGGACTTCATCTTTGCCGTTATTCCCCAAAAGCCGCCTGAGGTCATGTGGAAGATCTGGGAGCCTTTCATTGAGCGGTTGTCCCGGGACACAGGGTTGAACATTGGGTTGAAGGTTTATGAAAACATGAACGATTTTGAAAATGACCTAAAAGAAGGCCGTGTTGGTTTTGCCTATATGAACCCGGTACAGGAGATCACGGCCTGGAATACCCAGGGGTATATCCCTCTGGTACGAAACAGTAAATTGATTAAAGGTGAGATTTTTGTACGCAGGGATTCCGGGTTGACAGGAATAAATGATCTTGCGGGAAAGCAAATCTCTTTTATAGGAACACAAAACGTCTGCAGCGTCGTGTTGCAGAAGAATTTGCAGAAACTGAACATAACACCTCACTACGTGGGGAGTTCAAGCAATGTCTATAAGGCAGTGACCATTGGTGACACCGTCGCCGGAGGAACCCTCGACATCGCCTTTGAGGCGGACGCTTCGGATGCCAAAACAGTGCTTCAGTCGATTTATTCCACGCCTCCTTTAAGTTCTCACCCCATAGCAGCGCACCCGACTGTTTCCGTCGAGACACGGCAAATGGTCATGGAGACCGTTCTGCGATACACACAAAGCAAGGAAGGACAAATCTTGTTAAAAAGCATTAAAATGCCGGATCCTGTGACTGCGGACTACTCGAATGATTACAAACCTCTTGCCCAGTTGCTGTCGAGCCCCCCGGAACAGGCAAGATAGATACAGGGAGGCTGCATGAAGCTGTATCCCCGCAGGTTCTATTATCAAGTCATTGCTATAGTCTCGGTGATCATCGTTGCCGAGTTTCTAGCGTACGGGTTTCTTACCATAAAAAAGCAGACGTCCTCTATGCAGAGTATCATGGAGGATGCAGTGATGGACACGACGCGAAACCTGGCGAACAGCTGCGTCCGTTATTTTCTTATCCAAGATTATGCGGGGCTTGACGAGTTGCTCGGAAAATTTATCGAGATGCCCGGCATTATGCGCATCCAGGTCTGGAGGGAGGACCAAAAAGTCCTTAGCGAGGTTTTTCGGGAGTCTGCCACCTCTTCACCGGAAAGGTCGTTTACCCAAGCCAAGATACCAATTCCCGACCCGCCCGCAGATATGGTTACTGTCCATAGCGATCGTATCATCATCACCCTTCCTGTTGTCTCTTTGAAAGTCATGGGCTGGGTCAGAGTCACTTATAGTCTTGAGAAGATCGGCGAAATGCGCTGTGCCATTTGGATCGATACGGTGCAGGCGGCGCTTCTCGGCATGATCCTCACCATGATCATTTTGCTGTTAATTGTGCATCCTTTTGCAAAGGCAATGAGGAAGCTTGCGGATTTTGCCAAGAAACTTGGCAATGTCAAGGGTGAGCAGCTCGATATCCAAAACGGCTCCTATGAAATCCAACAACTGAGCCAATCTCTAAACTTTGCCTCTGCGAATCTCTTTGCGAAAGAACAGAAGTTGTCACAGACAGAGGAGGAGCTGCGTTGCGCCAACCTCACTCTTGAACAAACCGTAACCAAACGAACGCAGGAGCTAACAGAGAGCCTAGCGCATGTGGAGGCGCGCGAACGTGAACTCAGGACAGCTCAGCGTGTGGCCCATATCGGCAGTTGGTTCTTGGATATCTCGTCAAACACCCTCACGTGGTCCGACGAAACCTACATTATTTTCGGGATTGATCCTGCGACGCCCTTGACCCTGGAATACTTTGTCTCTTTCATCCACCTTGATGATCGAGACTGGGTTCTTGCTGCATGGAGCAAAGCGCTGGCTGGAGAATCCTACAGCATCCAACACCGCATTGTCGTTGATGGACAGGTGAAATGGGTGCACGAACAGGCGGAAATACATTTCGATAAACACGGTATCCCCCTGACCGGCATCGGCACGGTGCAGGACATTACCGAACGTAGGAGAAATGAAGAGGCATTACGACAAAGCGAACAAAGGCTGCGCGCCGCCATTGATGCCTCCCCTGTGTCCATTGTACTCTATGATGACTACCAAAACATCACCTATCTCAACCCAGTTTTCACTCGAACGTTCGGCTATACAATCGATGATATCCCGACTCTTGGCGACTGGTGGCCAAAAGCCTATCCGGATCCAAAGGGTCAACAATGGATTGCCGAGAAATGGCAGGCGCGGATGGAGCAGGCACACGCTGCCGACGCCTCTTCCGCGCCCCTGGAGGTGCGTATACGCTGCAAGGATGGCGATAGCAGAATTGTGCAAATCGAGGCTGCGTTTCTGCAAGGTCAATCTGAACAACTGCATCTGGTGACTTTCGTTGATGTTACCCAGCAAAGGAATGCCCTGACCCGTCTGCAAACCCTGCTGGATACTGCCAGTGACGGTATCCATATCCTTGACGAGGGCGGCAATGTAGTCGAGTGCAGCACATCCTTTATGAAAATGCTCGGCTACAGTGCAGATGAGGTCGCTAGGTTGAACGTCGTCGACTGGGATGTCATGATTTCCCCGGAGATGATGATTGGTACTCTGCGAGCGCTTATCAGGACGCCTGCCACTTTTGAAACACAGCACCGCCGCAAGGACGGCTCGACATTCGATGCCGAGATTAACGCCAAGGGCATCGAACTTGACGGACGCAACTGCCTCTATGCCTCTTCCCGGGATATTTCCCAACGAAAACAAGTAGAGGCACAACTGCAAGAAAGTCGGGAACAACTCAAGGAAATTACCGATGTGCTAGCCAATGGCGTCATGGTAGTTGATGAACAAAGCCGGGTCACTTTCATGAATCCAGAGGCAGAAAGGCTCTTGGGCTGGCGGGAAAGCGAACTTGCGGGGCAGAACAGCCACGAGCTATTTCATCATCATAGACCGGATGGCAGTAAGTGTGAGCGGGAGAATTGCTCTGTTTTTCATGTGTTGCGCGATGGCGTGGTGCTACGGGTAGAGCAGGAGGAATTTTTCCTTTGTAAGGATGGCCGGTTCATACCTGTCAGTTTCGTGGCCGCTCCGATCCTTCGCAACGGCACGGTGCAGGGAGCCGTGGTGAGCTTTCAGGATATCTCCGAACGGAAGGCAGCTGAGGCGAGGATCCGGCATCTGGCCACCATCGTTGAATCCTCCACAGATGCCATTATCAGCGAAACCCTTGACGGCATCATCACCAGCTGGAACAAAGGCGCTGAAAAACTGCTCGGCTACACAGAAGAGGAGACCCTAGGGCAACCGGTGAGTATTCTTTTCCCGCAGCGACAACCGGGCAAGGAGAAGGGCCTCCTTGCCCATATCGCGCGCAGGGAGGCCGTGCCCCAATACGAAAGTCGGCGCATCTGCAAAAACGGCCGGGTAATCACTGCAGCCATCATCATCTCTCCTCTACTCGACGAGCATGGGACGGTTGTCGCTGCGTCTGAGATCATGCGAGATATCAGTAAACTCAAAGAAACTGAAGAACGGTTCCGTGCGTTGTTCGATGATTCGCCGGATGCCTATCTCATTATGGAGATACACGAACACGGCAGGATCAGCGAATGCAACAAGGCTACGGAGATCATGCTGAGAGGGCCTAGAAACAAAATCATCGGCATGACCCCGGACCAACTTTCCCCCGAGCGACAGCCTGACGGTCGGTTCTCTTTCGAGGCAGCTGCCGTTAAGATCGAGGAGTGCATGGCCTGGGGCAAAAACAACTTTGAATGGGTGCACCAGCGCCTGGATGGAGAGTGTTTCTGGGCTCATGTGACTATTTCGGTCATCACCATAAAAGACCGGCAGACGCTGCTGGTGGCCTGGCGGGATATCACCGACCGGAAAAATTCGGAGGCCCTCCTGCATACAACCATAGAAGAATCAAACCGCCTGAACCACCTGATGCAGGGACGCGAAACCCAGGTGGTGGAATTGAAACACTCGATCAACAAACTCTGCCGGAAAGTCGGCCAGGAACAACCGTATCCGGCTGTGGAGGAGCAGCATATAATCCTGGCCTTGACGGATTCTTCGAAGAGAAAAACCGCCCCGGACCTAAAGGAACTGATCGACATCGGGCTCTGGCAACGCATCCTGAATAGTTTCTGTGACGTCTTGGGCATTTCCTCGGCAATCATCGACCTGCATGGAAAGGTTCTGGTCGGTGCCCGCTGGAAAAGGATCTGTACCGATTTTCACCGGATCGGCAAAAAATCCTTGAACAATTGCATCGAAAGCGACACCGTACTTGCCACGGAACTGAGCGGAAACAAGAAGTTTGCCATTTACACCTGCCGGAATGGCATGACCGACGCAGCCTCCCCGATACTGATCAACAGCCAGCATGTTGCCAATGTATTCATCGGTCAATTCCTGGTCGCGCCGCCGAATTGCGCAATATTTGCCGAACAGGCCCGGGAATTCGGTTACAATGTCGAAGACTATCTCAAGGCACTCGATGAGGTGCCGATCCTAGATCAGGCCAAGGTGCAGAGCGGCCTTAATTTTATGAGTTCTTTTGCAGAGTCGGTCGCTTTGATGGCACTGGATGCCTTGCACCGCCTGGAAACTGAACAATTGTTGCGCCAACAGCAGACCAATCTGATCAGCCTGGCCGAAGATGCAGAGCTAGCGCGGGACGCAGCCGAAGCCGCCAACCGCGTCAAAAGCGAGTTTGTAGCCAATATGAGCCATGAGATCAGGACACCACTCAATGGAATCATCGGCCTTGCGCATTTGATGACAAAGACGCCGCTTGCGCCAAAACAGCAGGACTACATGAGCAAGATCAACGCATCCTCCAACTCCTTGCTGCAGGTCTTGAACGAAATCCTCGACTTTTCAAAAATCGAGGCCGGATGCCTTGTTCTGGAAGAGACGGACTTTGTCTTAAATGACCTTCTGCGAAGCCTTGCCAATCTTTTCTCGATCAATGCGGAGGAAAAGGGGCTGGAACTCTTCTTCGAGGTTGCGCCTGACGTTCCAGAAGGCTTGCGGGGGGATCAGTTTCGGCTCGAACAGGTGCTGTGTAACCTGACGAGTAACGCCATTAAGTTTACCAACCAGGGAGAGATCCATATCGCCATAAAGGTTGTTGAAAGGGTGGCCGACAGCCTTCTGCTCGATATTTCAGTGCGCGATACCGGCATAGGCATTACCCTGGAAGACCAGGAAAAGCTCTTCCAATCCTTCAGCCAGGCGGATACCACCACCACCAGAAGGTTTGGCGGTACCGGGCTGGGTTTGGCCATCTGCAAGAAGATCGTGGGACTGATGGGAGGTGAGATAGACGTTTTGAGTGTTCCTGAAGCGGGAAGCACCTTCCGCTTTACCGTTCGCCTGCAAACGGCTCAGGCGCTGCAGGTGTACCGCGATCCACTCCATCTGCGCTGGAGGCGGGTGCTGGTCGCGGACGACCAGGCGATCTCACGGCAGATCATGCAGCAGACTTTGGAGTCATGGTCCTTTGAGGTAGAAACCGCCGAGGACGGTGAAGATGCCTTAGCGAAGGCAAGGCAGGCCGCCGCATCCGGCAGGCCGTTCGAGCTGTTCCTCTTAGACTGGAAGATGCCTGGCATGGATGGCCTGGATGTTGCTCATGCCATTCAAGAGGAGGCCCAGAAAGGAGGGCTCGCCAGCCAGCCGATCGTGATCATGTCTACCGCTTTTGGCAGGGAGCATATCAGGGCAGCTGCAGGTACGATTCGCCTTGATGCCATCCTGGACAAACCGGTGATACCATCGAACCTTTTTGATGTCGTCATCACCATTCAGAACAACAGGAACCCGGCGCATGATTCCTTTGCCATGGTGGATGAAGTCCGTCCTCTGCAGGAGATGGCTCGAACGATATGGGGCGCAAAGGTATTGCTGGCGGAGGACAACGAGGTCAATCAGCAGGTGGCCCAGGAACTGCTGGAACACCTGGGGCTTGAGGTTTCCGTCGCCAATGATGGCCTAAAGGCAGTGGAGAAGGCAGTCTCGGACCATTACGACGCCATTCTTATGGATCTGCATATGCCGTACATGGACGGCTATAAAGCCACGGCCAGAATACGGGAGACAGAGACCGGTCGTGACCTGCCCATCATTGCCATGACCGCAGCTGCGATGGTGCAGGACAAAGAGGCCTGTCTCGCGGCAGGAATGAACGACCATATTCCCAAGCCTATAGACCCAAATCAGCTGTTGGCAACCCTGCTCAAATGGATCAAGCCACGTCCTGGAGAAATCGCAGAGAGACCTGCTCTCCAGATCGCAAAACCCATGGGTTCCAATATGCCTTTTGCGTTGCCGGGCTTTGATCTTCATACAGCGGTGAAGCGCATGACTGGCAACTGGCAGGGATTACGGCGGGCATTAATCACCTTTGCCAGTGGGTTTGCTGAGGCCAAGCAACAACTTTTTGATCTCATCGAGGGAGGAAGTATCCATGAGGCATCTCTATTGATTCACTCCCTAAAGGGGGCCGCAGGCAATATCTGCGCAGTCAACCTCCATCTGGCAGCGCAGAAGTTCGAGACAGAGCTTAAATCCGGAAAGATCGAGTCGTGGCATCAATTCGAGGAGCACCTCACCACAGCGTTGACCAGTATTCAGCATCTGCCGGAAGAGGACAATTCCCCAGACCAGCCGGTTCCTTTTGATGCAGAGCAGGCAGGCCGTCAGCTCCGTGAGCTTTTGGCAAACCTCGAAGAGCACAAGCTCGTGCCGGACAATATTATCGCCTCCTTGCGCACCCTACTCGGACAAAGCGCTGCCGCCCCGCTAGTCCGCAAACTGACCCAGGAGATCGACAATTATGATTATGCTAGCGGCATCGCCACTCTCAGGAAGATCGTAACGGTGATCAACTGTAATTTAGAGGAAAGACATGACAACTAACGAAAAAGCAACCATCCTGATTGTCGATGATACGCCCGTGAACATCCGTGTGTTGGCGGCCGCCTTGGAGACGGAGTATGACATCAGAATCGCACGTGATGGAAGTGCCGCCTTGGAATTATTGCTAAACGGTCCAATGCTGCCCGATTTGATCCTGCTGGATATCATGATGCCTGGAGTGGACGGGTACGAAGTCTGCCGCAGAATCAAGGAGGTGGAATCCCTTAAACATATTCCCGTGATCTTCATAACTGCCATGGGGGAGGATGAAGACGAAAGCAGAGGCCTTAAACTCGGTGCAGTTGATTATATAACCAAGCCCTTTAGGCCGGCCATCGTAGCACTTAGAGTCCAAAATCACCTGGAACTGAAACGACAGAGGGACATCCTGGAAAGACTGTCTTTGACTGACAGCCTGACCGGCATCCCAAACCGGCTCTTTTTTGATGAATGTCTTGAAAAAGAGTGGAAAAGAGTTCTCAGAAACAATTCATGCCTGTCGCTGGTGATGATGGATATTGATCATTTTAAGGCATATAATGATAATTATGGTCACCAGGCTGGAGATGTATGTCTGAGGGAGATAGCTGGCGAATTGCATGCCACTGCGATTCGGGCTGGAGATTTTTTCGCGCGATACGGAGGTGAGGAATTCGCCTGCATATTGCCCGAGACCGAATCGTCCGGAGCCGAGTATATTGCCGTCTCCATGATGACACGGGTTGCCGCACTGAAGATTCCCCATGCGTTTTCATCAGTCGTACCTTATGTAACTCTGAGCATAGGGATTGCTACTACTGTCCCTTGCCAAGGAACCCTCCCAGGTGGATTGATTGAAATGGCCGATAAAATGCTGTATGAGGCAAAAGCAAAAGGGAGAAACAGGATAGAAAGGGCTACGTTGTGAGTGAATTATAGTCACCGCAACCCGTAGCCCTCTTTTTCTTTGCCAAAAACGACCGGGCTCTTTCTTGTCCCCCGGCGGGTCGGCAAGAGGCTGGTGAAATGGGGAATTCCGAAAGAAAAAATAGTGGAACTCGGATGGTGGGAAGAATTCTCGCCATCCCGACGCTTACCCTGGTGGCGACTCCTGCCCACCATTTTTCCGGTCGGGGACTGACCGATAGAAATGCAACCCTGTGGGCATCTTGGGTGATTTTCACTCCGGAACACCGGGTGTATTTCAGCGGCGATTCCGGCTATTTTCCCGGCTTTAAAAAGATAGGCGAGAAATACGGCCCCTTCGACATGACATTTCTCGAATGCGGGGCCTACAACGAGCGATGGTCAAACGTTCATATGTTTCCTGAACAGACGGTTGCCGCCCATCTCGACTTGACTGGGAAAATTCTTCAACCATTGCACTGGGCAACGTTCAATCTCTCCTTTCATCCCTGGTACGAGCCGATGGAGCGATTGACTTCGGCAGCGGCAAAAGCCGGGGTGAGGATATCTACCCCGATAATTGGTGAACTGGTGGATTTCCATAATCTCAGTGAGCCTGGGTCATGGTGGCGGTCGGCGATGGCCGGTCGCCTGCGCACCAAAAACACAACTCTTTTCCATAAAGCCGTAAACCACTTCAAGAGGTGCTCTTTCATGGTTTGAGCATAGTGCCGCACAGGACGATGCCTTGCCTCTCTGAACAGAGGTCATCTTGTCTGTCCAAAATTTCATTGTCAGATAGGTGAGTGGAGCAGCGTTGTTAGAGGTCTATCGATAAGAAGGATGACCAGCAGAGAGTTTTGTCGTCCTTCGGTCAATTCCCATAGTACTGTCATCGCACCCGAAAAGAGATACGATGACAGCAGTTGTGAAAACAATTTTAGAAATCCCAAAAGGAATCAATAGCGGCGTTGTCAATGTCCCAGACGACGTTATGCGGGGCGATCGGCTCATCCCGGAAGAATTCGGGCAACCGGTCGTCCTGGCTGGTGAAACCGGCTGCCAGGTTGAAATTTCGCTCGGTTTTAAGAATTGTTTTGCCGAGGTTGGTGACGTCGTCGGCGATGAGGGCGATACCGAATCGGGCGTTGATCATATCGATCAAGGCCGGCAGGCAAGTGGCATCGTCGAGGGCGGCA
>JAZDOW010000262.1:0-6625 GCA_043798185.1 Pseudomonadota bacterium
TCGGCCGGGACCAGGGTGCCGCTGGCGCAGGGAGCTCCGCGGTCGGCGTTGCGGACGGTTGGTGCCGGATTCCTCTGTAATGCCCTCAATCCCAAGGCGCCTATTTATTTTCTCTCCCTTTTTACCCTGGTGCTCTCACCCGAGATGCCTCTCTTCCAACTGGCAATCTTCGGCATCTGGATAATGCTGATCCAGCTCGTCTGGTTTTCCTTCGTTGTTCTGGTGCTGTCCATCCCTTCGATCAATAACAAGTTCCAGCGCAGCGGACATTGGATCGACAGGGTGCTGGGCGGTGCCATGGTGCTGCTCGGGGTAAAAGTACTGTTGAGCAAGACCGGTTAGGCATGTATCCCCTCGCACAGCAGAGGGGATACGTGCCTTCACGAAATTCGTTCTTAAAAAACAAGAAATGAATTTCTAAAGCACTAAAGAATCAGCGAATAAAATTGCCGTTCTTCTCGATTGATGAGTTCCTTGGTTCTCCTGTTGCTTTTCTTCTGCAAAAAAGATGGTACACAACCTGTTTTTTCAAAACAAAATTTCTTGGGCAGCGTTGTATATAAAGACTGCGGTGGTCTTGCACCTTCAATCCTCTTCAGTTGGCAACCAAAGTCAAAGGTGTGATAGAAGATTGTTGAAATACCGATCTCTTCCTTTAAAAACCAGATGGTTGACATAAGCATTGCTTCCTCCCAAATGGCGGCATGCGGTTTCAGTTCATCTTCCACATACCTGGATAGCTCTTTTGCATTACAACAAAGCCGTTTTAAGTATCGAGGGATGTAGCGACGCTGCGGCTCATCCACATTCCCATACTGCTCAACATCTTTTCTGGTTCTTGCCGCAAGTCGTATCCAGTCGGTTTGAATTTCCTCTATTAATGCCTCTCCGGTTTCCAGATCAATATCAATTCTGGCCCACGCAAGCGTATGATTTTTCCCATCTTTTGCAATTGGGTGGCCATAGTTTTTGAAGGGATGAGCATTTTGCGGTTTAATCAATCGTTGATAAGACGTATTGTGCTCTGCAGAAAAATTGAGCTGTAATACCAAATTACATCCTGGTCTGGAAGTTTGATCATATAATCTTGACCTGCCTTTTCGTCCTCCCCACTTGTCAACGGTGAGGAGGTAGCAAAAAAAATCTTTCGGCCAAAGTGCGTCTAGCAAATCACGTGTAAGGTTACTCTTCCCTAAATGATGTGCAATTTCCTTCACTAATGGTTTTTCCATTAGCCGTCCAAATGTACTTTTCTTGATTTCAGCGACCTTCATACCCTCGCGTTGACCAATTGCATAGGACAACAGCATAAGGGCGTAGCGATCTTTGAAATAATAAAATTTAGTCCGGCTCTTTGGAAGGTATTGCAAAATTTCCTCTATCTGATTTTGTTCCATGACAGTTTTTCTCCACCAATAATCTATTTGCTTCATATCTTATATTTTTCATATTTCTCTCTTGATGTTGTTTTCTCATTGCTATTGTCTCCTTGAGCTCTTTTTCAATTTAAAATTTCGGCCTTCAAAAATATGCACTGCATTACCGCGTTCCACCATATTGTGCTGACTCCACTTTTCTTGATTAAATTCCATTTCTTTCTGCTCCTTTATTCGTAAAAATTGCTCTTCCAGGCGCGCCATCGCCACCTTTATATTTGCATGCTGTGAGCGATCATCCTGGGATATTACACGTATCCCAGTTGGAATGTGGGTAATATGTATGGCCGATTCTGTCTTGTTGACATGTTGTCCCCCAGGTCCAGAAGAACGCATTGTTTCAATCTTTATGTCACTTTGATTCCATTGTTCCTGTTCTATTGGTTCAAGTGCAGTTACACGTACAAACCAGTTCTTTCGTTTATGCTTTGATCTGAACATGCTCTGTCCGATCCATTGTACTGTCCCCTCCCATGTTGCGATAAATTTTTCCAGCCCGTTCTCTTCTTCAACAACTATCAACACAGAACTTACTTCTCTTCCTGACTTTGCCGGTACGGCCTCAGTTTGTTTTGCCGAAAAACCACAACGTGTCGCTTCTGCGAGCAGATACTGTGCCAATTGTGATACAACCCATTGACACTCCTCAGGCCCACGTCCCGCACTTATTTGTAACCAGCGCTTCATTTTTCACTCCGTACTTTATAGGTGATGAGCGGTCTGAATGAGGCTATCACACGTATGAGACCTTCTCGCTGCATCGCCCGTATTATGTTTTCAATATTTTTGTAAGCCTGTGGGGCCTCTTCAAAAAGCAACTCTTTGTCGTCGCAAATAACCACACTTCCCATTTCCGTTTGCGACAATGAAGTTGTCTCAAAACGGTTTTTTAAACGCTCCCGACAACTCTTCCGGTTCCACTTACGACCTGCACCATGGGCAAGCGACCAAAGATTGCGCTGCTGTTCACCAACGGGCTCAATAAGATAGCTCAGCGCTCCCCGAGAGCCAGGAATAACAACTACTCCTTTGTCCGCTGGAGCGGCACCTTTCCTGTGTAGCCAACCCGTTCGACCAGCAGTGTCAATCTTTTCAATACTGTTGTGACAACTATCTGAAACTGCGTCATAATCAGCATTGAGTTGCTGGCAAAAACGCTTCGCGATGAGGGCGCGGTTACACCTGGCCCATTCTATCGCAAAATCATGTGATTGCAGATAGGGAAGGAACCAATCCGAATCTTCCGGAATGGGTGACGCGCCCAATCTGTTGGTATGTTGGCGCAACAACAATTCACCAATCCCCCTCGATCCGCTATGCACCAGAAGAAGCAATTCTTTTCGATCTAGACCAAGGACGTGGAAACGCTCCTCACAACGTACTTCTTCAACCATTTGCAACTCGGCAAAATGGTTACCTGAACCGATTGTGCCAAGCCGAGCATTGCTCCCCGAAGGATCGACACCAAAGTCACGCATCCAACCAAGGAGATCTCCATCCCAGGGTAGATGAAGACCCTTCAACTTCTTTGCCCATGCATCCCTCATATTTTTGTTTGATCTGAGTGTGGTCTTCCATAATCCAATGCCACAGCCCACATCATTCCCGACAATATGGGGATAGATGCGGTCACCACATAAAAATGCAGCGCCCACTGGCACCCCTTTTCCTGGATGCAAATCCGGCAAACCCACCACTATTTGCATACCTTCAAGCGATGCTGTTTTATCAAGCTGCATTATGGCATCACCCTCCAACAATGCTTCGCTTGATGCCATTATTTTTACAACCGAATTTTTTTGTATTCGTTCAATCATTTTTTCCTGATCTTTCTTTGGACTGACATCTCTCCCACGCAATTATTCTCATCGCACAATTTGTGCTAACTAATTGAAATCAAAGGAGATACTGGATATTATTTAACTCACTGTTCAAAAACAGTACCAGCAAAACGCACTGATACATTGCAGGTGCCAAAAGTGTTTGGATACGCGAGAAATGTATCGCATGTCTAACGACAGAAAACAGCACCGCAAATACCCCAAAGGGGCATTTAAAAAAGTTTTTTCGTTAAAGAGTAAAGAGCCGACCCGGGCGGGCCAAGTGCAATGGGGACTAACCGATCAGGCGGAGGCTCATCAACATGTAACATCGTGTGTACATCATTATTGTCCTCCTTATGATTTGAATGAATGGGTTGAACTTCTTTGTTAGAAACAATGGCAGGCTTTATAAATCGGAATCAGATTAATTGCAATCCTTTTTTAAATAGCTTGAAAAGATTCACCACACCATGACAGCGACAGGCGGTTGCAACCATAAGTGGTTGATCGCTGTGAGTAGTCGCCTTTGCCAAAGCGCTGAACAGCTCGGCAGGCAATAGACCGCCGACGCCCGGCAACAATTGATGGCTGCGCAGCACAATGGGCGTTAAATTATGCGACGGCATCAAGGCAAGCAGGCGAAACAAGTCCAGCGGCCTCGTTTTTTTTGTATATGTGCAGATTTTCTCAGGTTCCGGACAGTTGTCAGGACAGATAAAATCGGCATGACTGACGAAATATTGCCCGGATTGACCACGTATCGCGTTGGGCAGCAGATTGATCCAGTCAGCATCGGGGTCAATGGCATGGATGGTAAATTGAGCCGACAGACGATCTTGCAGCCATCCGGCCGCCACATGGACGGGAATGGCCGGTACCACCATATCCACAGGAGAATATTCTTCCAGATGTTGGGCAAGCCAGGCTATGCCGTCGGCGCAAATCAACCGGTCTGCATTGAGTTCTGTCGGCTTTTCATCTATGACAGTTACTTCAGCACCCGGCATGTGGTGGCGGATCCGCTGGACTGCAAGTTGACCGAAACGTCCGCCACCAAGAATCCAAAATCGGTGATAGCGACCGGAGTGGCTTTGGTCCCTGTTTTGTCTCATGTTTGACAGTGACATTTCCTAACCTGTGGGGTGTGTAAAAAAAATAATTATTCAGGCTTCCTAAAAAAACTTCCAATAGAGAGGGTTATTCGATTAGATGTAGGAAAGCTACCTTTTCATGAAAGCTTTCGCAATTATTTTTAGCTAGAAGTGGAACCCCCCTTCCTTTGGGGGCGGATCTTTACAAACATTATATGGCTCAACATCCGGCAAATATGGTACGTAGAATTTGAACTGGTTGAATTTTATCGCTGTCATTTAAGGTCCTATTTAGTAATGGCAAGAATCGATCGCATATTTTACAATGCCGAATGATCATCTTGATCATTCTGAATTCTGCCTTCTCTCGTTTAACACAGCGTATTCCCTGAATCATTCATCGCTATGGAAAATATAAAGGAAGAAGAGTCTTCCCAACAGGAACCACGGCATATTACCGAGCATAAGAAGTGCGGACTGGGCCAGCTCCCTGCCACCGCTACATGCGGCAACGACATCACTTCGTCCTGTCTGTATGTTTCTGCTTTTGCTATTATCTATTCGGACAGATGGGCGCCACTGGTGCTTTGCATGGTGGCGATCGTCTTATATCTCTATCGTGCCATTTATGCCGAGGTCGTCGGTTCGCTGCCCCTGAATGGCGGGGCATATAATGCCTTACTCAATACTACCGGTAAATTCAGGGCGTCCATTGCCGCATGCCTGACGATTCTGTCCTACATGGCTACGGCGGTGATTTCGGCCAGCGAGGCCTGTCACTACTCCCAGACGATTCTTTCCAGCCTTCCTGTGGAGACCGCAACGATAGTACTGCTCGCCTTTTTCATGGCGCTCAGTATCATCGGCATCACCGAGTCTTCGATTGTTGCCATAGTCATTTTCATCCTCCATCTGGTGACTCTGGCAATTCTGTTAGGCGTTGGGATCATGTTTATCTCCCAAAACGGCCTGGCCACATTTCATCTCAATATGTCCACCCCGACTCAGGGAGGAATTGGATTGGCGCTGCTCTTTGGTTTTTCCGCCTCCCTGTTGGGCATCTCCGGGTTTGAAAGCTCTGCCAATTTTGTTGAAGAACAGGCCGAAGGAATTTTCCCCCTGACTCTGCGCAATATGTGGATAGCTGTTAGCATTATAAATCCGGCTATGGCCTTGCTGGATCTGGCACTTGTGCCGATCCCTCAAGTTGCCGGCCGGCAGGACGCGCTTCTCACGCACATGGGCAACCTTGCTGGAGGGAACTGGCTTGGCTATCTTGTTTCCATTGACGCCGCCCTGGTCCTTTCGGGTGCTGTTCTGACCAGTTTCGTCGGGGTCAATGGTTTGGTGCATCGCATGACACTTGACCGATGTCTTCCCCAGTTTTTCTTAAAAAAATCAAGAAGGGGCACCACCCATCGAATTATTGTGCGCTCGATTTTGATGGCTTTTGTTAAGCGGATGACCACCTTTTCCCAGGCCATAAGAACCCAGATTGATACTATAAATTCTCAGCAGATTGTCTTTTTTACCCGTGGTGACAATCTATTCAATCTCAACCGAGCCATGCTCTAAATGCTGCAGAATGAAGATACCAATAAAATAAAAGTGGTCAACGTGGTTCGACAGCTTGAGGATACACCCGCCAGCCTGCAAAAGGACCTGGAGTTTTTGAATGGTGCCTATCCTGAGATTGAAATTGAATTCGTGCCAATGGTAGGCTCATTCGGTCCTGAACTTATCCTGCAGCTTTCAGAACAATGGAGGATCCCGTCAAATCTGATGTTTATCGGTTCACCGGGCACCCATTTCATCTATGGCCTTGCCGAATTGGGAGGTGTGCGTCGATTATTTGAAAGGGTGTAATCGCGCGAGGTTGATATCAGAGGAGTATGGTTAACAATACAATGCACCGCAAACGCTGGTGATTTACAGGTCATGGCGTCTAAGCGAATCTTTTTATTTATAACCTCATTTTTAGTTATTGTATCGAATGCCTTATTTTGCCACGCCAAACTCCTTCCATGTTTGTACTTAGGTCCCGATGGGCCAACTGAATTTCAAGAGTGTCTCGAATCTAAGGAAACGGGTGAGCTTCACGTAACGAATAGCATTCTGGCCCAACTCACCTTTGATGAAAAAGGTCTTGCCAGCGTCAGGGAGAAGGACCTCGGTTGGATGTATGTTAATAAGAAGGGGGTCGTAATTGTTTCAGGTGTTGCCACAATGGATAACTGGGCAGATTCTTTCCATGATGGCTTGGTTCGTTTTTCTC
>JAZDOW010000301.1:0-45547 GCA_043798185.1 Pseudomonadota bacterium
TGGCTGCTTTCCGCCTCGGTCTGCGACCGGCTGTGCTGACCGCAGCCCTCGGAGTTTCGACCTTTGATTTTTTCTTCATACCTCCGCAGTGGAGCTTCAAGGTGCAGGATACCGAATATGTGTTCACCTTTTTCGGGCTCTTTGTCGTCGGAGGAGTTATCAGTACCCTGGTAGCAAAAGCCGGTGAACGATCGGAGGTTATTCGCGAACGGGAACTGCAGACCGAAAGCCTGTACTATCTGACTCGCGATCTGGCTACCGCCGCCGACATGGATTCCATCCTGGCAGCCGTAATCAAAAATATCAGTGAAACCCTGAATTCCCAATTGGTTGTCCTTGTACCGCAGGGAGAGCAAATGCATATCACAGCCATCAGCAAAGACCTGGTCCTGGATAACAAGGAACTGTCGGTAGCCGACTGGTCATTTCGCAATCGTAAGGAAGCCGGGGTTGGCTCTGAAACTCTCGGTTCAGCTTCACTCCTCTATCTGCCATTGCACACTTCAGCCTGCGTTCTTGGAGTGCTGGGAGTAAAACTTACAAATACCTCCGAATATCATTCCCCCCACAACCGGCGGCTACTTGATGCCTTTGTCACACAAATTTCCCTTGCCATGGAAAGGGTTCTTCTGGCCCGTCAGGCTGAGCAGGCCATGGTGCTCCAGGCAAGGGAGTCTCTCGAGAGGGCGCTCCTCAACTCCATATCCCATGATCTGCGAACGCCGCTGGTGTCGATCATCGGCGCGCTCAGCAGTCTGCGGGATGAAAATCTGCAGATCAATGAAACGAGGAAGCGAGATCTCTTGGCCGGTGCCTGGGATGAGGCGGAAAGACTCAACCGGTTCGTCGGCAACCTTCTCGATATGACCCGCCTGGAGGCCGGTGAACTGCGGGTGAAAAAAGTTCCCAGCGACGTGCAGGACCTGATCGGCTGTGCCCTGGCAGCACTCGACAAGAGACTTGAGGGACGGGAGGTGAAGGTGACACTTGCCGAAGAGACATCTTTTGTCGGTATGGATTCGGTTCTCATGAATCAGGTATTAATCAATATCCTCGATAATGCCTTGAAATATACCCCGCCGGGAAGTTCAATAGAGATCTCAGCTCGCCTGAACAACGGCCATCTGCAGATCGAAGTACTTGATCAAGGTCCCGGAATTCCCGCGCGCGATCTGGCGAGGATTTTCGACAAGTTTTACCGACTGCCCGTTCCAGAGGGAGTGCGGGGAACGGGTCTTGGACTCTCGATCTGTAAGGGCATAGTTGAGGCGCATGGTGGAAGGATCCGGGCGGAAAACAGTTCCTCCGGCGGATTACGAATCGTTATCCAACTCCCTTTGTGAAATTGGGCAAAATGGTAAATGACACGCATCTCCCGCGCATACTCATTGTCGATGACGAGCCGGCGATTCAACGCTTTCTGAAAACTGCACTGTCAAGTGGTGAATTTTCTCTGCACCACGCAGAAAACGGCCATGCAGCTCTTTTGTCGGCAGCGAGCACAAAACCGGATGTCATCCTTCTCGATCTGGGCCTGCCGGACATGGATGGAGCCGAAGTTATCGTGAAAATCCGGCAATGGTCACAGGTGCCGATCATTGTTCTTTCTGTTCGTGACCGTGAGAGTGATAAGGTAAAAGCCCTTGATGCAGGCGCGGATGACTATCTGACCAAACCGTTTGGAGTTGGAGAATTGCTGGCACGAATACGGGTTATGCTGCGGCGATCCCTGCAACAATTACCGGAACCAGTCTACCGGATTGATGATCTGGAAGTAGATCTTGCCCGGCGACTGGTACTTTTACGGGGTGAAGAAATTTCACTCACTCCAACGGAATATGACTTACTGCGGCTCTTCGTTACCAATGCCGGCAAAGTGATGACACACCGTCAAATCCTCAAACAGATATGGGGTGCTGCCTATCTGGAACAACCCCATATCTTGCGAGTTAATGTCAGTAATCTTCGCCACAAACTCGAAACGGATGCTTCGCGACCTCGTTATATAGTAACCGAGTCCGGAGTTGGCTATCGCTTCAAGAGCGCTTCATATACCACAAGGGTATAAGTTTCGTTTAAGCAGACAAACTTTGCTCAACTCAGCTATAACTCCCAATCTCAGTCATTTTTGAAGTGCACGAGGATCGTCCCGGTCTCGACGGCGTCGCCCGGCTTCACACAGATCGATTCGACCACGCCGTCACCTGGCGCCGAAACCGCACTTTCCATTTTCATCGACTCAAGGATGACCAGTTCTTGACCACGAAAGACCCGCTCACCCTCCTTCACCTTGACATCGACCACCAGCCCTGGCATCGGACAGTCGAGAACATTGCCGCGGAGTCGCTCGGTCGGCGCCGGCATATACCCGGCCAGTGCCCATTCCCGCGGATTGTATATCTCAAAAGTGCCTGCTACGCCGCAATGAGCCGCCTCAATGAAGTTGCCGCTATATTCCAACCGAAAATAGGCGTCCTGACCGTTGATATTCAATTTCAGTCGGCGCCGGTAAAATTCCATCGGCGGGGGTATGACCTGGTAGATGGCATTATTGACCAGAACCTGCCACTGCAGATCGCCGTCCCTTTTTTCCAACCGGATGTGAAAGATATATTCTTCATGTTTGGTGACATATTCGAAATATCCCCTGGCGACAACGATGACCCCGACCCGTGATTTCAACGGCCGAAGGGAATCCTGGACGAGGTTCTCGCGCAGGTGGTAAATGAGGGTTGTGGCGATAGCCATGGAGTGCAGAACCTCTTGCGGTGCTGCAAATTTTGTTTTTTCATCAAGAAGATGAGTGGGAATAAAGTCTGTTGACAGATCCCCGCGCACAAATACCGGGTGGGTGAGAATCCGATTGGCGAAATCGATATTGGTGGAGATGCCTTCGATATGATAGCCGTTCAAGGCCTGCACCATCTTTCGACGAGCGGTTTCACGGTCCTCACCCCAGGTAATGACCTTGGCCAGCAGAGGGTCGTAGTAGACACTCACGGTACTGCCGGCATCAACACCGGAATCGACCCGCACGTCCTTGCCTCTCGGTTCGGCATAACGGGTGATCAGACCAACGGAAGGGGCAAAACCGCGCTGCGGGTCTTCGGCGCAGACCCGCACCTCCATGGCCCAACCCGACATGGCAACCTGCTCCTGGGTGAAGGGCAGCTTATAGCCGAAAGCCACGCGAAACTGGTGTTCAACCAGATCAAGGTTGTTGACCAATTCGGTCACCGGATGTTCAACCTGCAGGCGGGTGTTCATCTCCAGAAAAAAGAACTCGCCCCGTTCATCGACTATAAATTCGACGGTACCGGCGTTGACATAGCCTGCGGTTTTTGCCAGTTCACAGGCAAGCTCTCCCATCTTCGCTCTCAGCATCGGATCAAGGGCACAGGAAGGCGACTCCTCGATGATTTTCTGGTAGCGCCTCTGGATAGAACATTCCCGCTCGCCTAAGTGCACCACATTGCCGTGCTGATCGGCCAGTATCTGAATCTCGATATGCCGGGGTTTCTTGATATAGCGCTCGACAAAGATACGGTCGTCGCCGAAGGACTTCCGGGTTTCCTGTTGGCAGGAAGCAAGGGCAGCGGCCATTTCCTCTGGGCGATCAACGGTTCGCATGCCTTTGCCACCGCCACCGCTGGCCGGCTTTAAGAGCACCGGATAGCCTACCTTCTCTGCTGCCGCCACCGCTTCTTCATAGGTGGCAACCGGCTCAATCATACCGGGGACTATCGGCACACCGGCCCTGCCGGCCAGTTTTTTTGCGGCAATTTTATCGCCCATGCCGGCAATCACCGAAGCCGGTGGACCGATAAAGGTCAGGCCTGCCGCCGTAGTCTTCTCGGCAAAGGCTGCATTCTCCGAGAGAAATCCGTAGCCCGGATGAATGGCCTGGCTGCCGGTGGCAAGAGCTGCAGCGATAATTTTATCCATGTCCAGGTAGGACTGGACGGGCCTGGCCCCGCCAAGGAGTACGGCTTCATCGGCTTCGGCGACATGGATACTGCGGAAATCCGGCTCGGAATAAACAGCCACACTTTTAATACCCATGGCTTTGCAGGTGCGAAGGATACGAACGGCAATTTCACCGCGATTAGCGATCAGAATTTTTTCGAACATGGAAGCCTCACAGTGGGATATTGCCGTGTTTACGGTCGGGACGGTTGCTCTTTTTACTCTCCAGGAACTGCAGGGTGCGGATGAGCCGGTGCCTGGTATCGCGGGGGAAAATGACGTCATCGATATAACCCCGTTTTGCGGCGATAAAGGGGTTCATGAAATGTTTGCGGTAGCTGTCCATCTTTTCATTCAGCATGGCGTCCGGATCGGCCGCTTTTTCGATATCGCGGCGATGGATGACCTCCGTTGCGCCACGAGCACCCATGACCGCAATCTCGGCAGTCGGCCAGGCATAGTTGATATCACTGTGAATATGTTTGGAATTCATTACCACATAGGCGCCACCATAGGCCTTGCGAACAATGACCGTGATCCGTGGCACGGTGGCCTCGCTGAAAGCGTAGAGGAGTTTGGCGCCATGACGGATTATGCCGCCGTGCTCCTGTTCCGGGCCGGGCATAAATCCGGGCACATCCACCAGGCAGACAATGGGAATGTTGAAGGCGTCGCAGAAACGGACGAAACGTGCCGCCTTGAACGAGGCATTGTTGTCGAGCGCCCCGGCCAGAACCGCCGGCTGATTGGCGACAAGGCCAATGGTCTGTCCGCCGAGACGCCCAAGGCCGCAGATAATGTTGCCGGCGAAATCCGCATGCACCTCAAGAAACTCGGCGCCATCAAGGATGCTAAGAATCAGCACATTCATATCGTAACTCTGGTTGGGATTGGGCGGCACCAGATAATCGAGGGTTGGATCGGTGCGATCAGGCGGGTCGTTAAGATCAAGGATCGGGGCCTTCTGCCGGTTATTGGAGGGCAGATAGTTGATCAGTTGCCGCACCGCCCGCAGACAGAGAATATCGTTGGGATAGACAAACTGGGCAACGCCGCTTTTCTCGGCATGCACCCCGGCTCCGCCCAACTCCTCGGCGGTGATATCCTTGTGAATGACGGTCTTCACGACGTTCGGACCGGTGACGAACATGTGCGAGGTCCCTTCCACCATGAAAACGAAATCGGTGATCGATGGGCTGTATACCGCGCCACCGGCACAGGGCCCCATGATGCAGGAGATCTGCGGAATCACACCGCTGGCATGGACGTTACGATGAAATATTTCACCATAAGCGGCCAGGGCATCGACACCTTCCTGAATGCGAGCCCCGCCGGAATCATTGAGGCCGATAATCGGCGAGCCCACTTGATATGCCAGGTCCATGACCTTACAGATCTTCTGGGAATGCCCCTCACCGAGCGATCCACCAATTACCGTGAAATCCTGACTGAAGACAAAGACCTCCCGACCGCTGATGGTGCCGTGACCGGTTATCACCCCATCGCCGGGATGGGTTTCATTGCTTTCCGCTGAACTGCCACGACCAACCTTGAGGATGTCTATTTCTTCAAAAGAACCTTCGTCGAGCAGCAGGTGAATGCGTTCTCTGGCGGTGAGTTTTCCTCGCAGGTGCTGGAGGTCGACGCGTTTCGTCCCGCCTCCGGCCAGGGCCTGCTCGCGCAGTTCGAAGAGTTCGAGGATGTTGCTGTGCATGATTTCAACCATGGACTTCTCCTTCTCTATAAGCAAAAGAATTTTTAGCAATTGTCGTGGGGATAGTAATGGATGTTTTACAGATGGAAAAAATGATAGCCCGAAATCTCGTTTTTGCATACGGGAATCGGAGGCCGGACAGAGTAATAGCTGTGCGTCTAACCGGGCGCAGGGAAGGCTATTGCACCGAACCTGCCGCTGTTTCTCCCACTCTCTGCGAGTCACCGCCGAGGGCCTTGGCCAGGGTAATATGGTTGATTATCCGGTTATAGCGGTTCTGAGCCAGGGCGACTTCCGCCTGGCGCCGGTTTTCCTGGGCATCGAGCCATGACTTTAAAGGAACACTACCGGCCTGGAAACGGACAAGATACAGATCTTCCGCGCTGCGTGCCGAGGTCAGAGCAAGCTCCAGCTGCACCGCTTGATCCTGGTACTGCATCCTTGCCGAGAGGCTGTTTTCCACATCCGCCATGGCGGTATAGAGGGTCTGCCGGAATCTGACGATTGCCTCCTCATACTCGGATTCTGAAATCTTGATGTTGCGCTGCATGTCCTGCCACTCCAGAAAGGGCAGAGCCAATTGAGCTCCCAGGGCGGCAACAGGATTGCTCAACAAATCTCGGAGGGCAGTGCTGGAGGAACCGAAGTTACCAGTAAGGCTGAAAGTTGGGTAATAACTTGTTCTGGTGGCATCGGTTGACGCGAGAGCTGCACGTAATCGCAATTCGGCGGCCCGCAAGTCCGGCCTCCTGGCCAGCAACTCGGCGGGCAGACCGGCATCGACCGATGGGATTCGAGACTCAGAAAGCTCTTGCGGCTCCTTGGCCAACACCTCCCGGGGAGGGCCATTCAAGAGGATAGCGAGGGTGTTGCGACTCTCTTCCCGTTGCTGCAGAAGAACTGTGTGCCCGGCTTCCTGGCTGGCCAGACTTCGTGTCGCTTCCATTACTTCCAGCTTGGTGGCGGCACCTGCAGCCTTTTTCACTTCCACCAGTTCCAGGGTGCGGCGAGCATAGGCAATGGACTGTTCCGATTGATGTATGCGTCCATTGAGATAGGCCAGCTGAAAGTAGGAGGAGGCTGTGGTAGCAACGAGCGACAGGGCGGTCGCTGCCAGGTCTTCTTCGCTTGCCTGGGCCTGCCAGCTGGCCGCATCAGAGGTGCTGCCGAGTTTTCCCCAAAGATCGACTTCATAACCAACGGCCCCCGCAAGAGAAAAACTGCGGACTTCTCCTTGATCGGAGCCGCCTAGACCATGGCTGATAGCACCACTGCCCTTGGCCGACAGTGACGGCGAGAGAGCAGAATGGGCGAGACCTGCGCGCGACCATGCACGGCGGACAAGAATAGTCGCTGCCGCCAGGTCATTATTGGCGGCCAAAACCTCATCAACCAAGCGGTTGAGTGTTTCATCCTCAAAGCCTTGCCACCAGAGATCCTGACGTTGGCTGTCAACCACGTTGGACTGATGATTCCAGCTGGGCAGCACAGTTGTCGCCGGAGTCTGATATTGACTTTTCAGCGATGCACCACACCCTGCAAACAGCAGGATCAGACAGAGGAGGAAAACGTGCTTTATGGAGAAGCCATATGTTGTCATAATGTTATTCTCGGGCCAGCGCCACCACCGGATCAAGTCTTGCGGCATTACGGGCCGGTAAAAAGCCAAAGAGAACGCCGATCACGGTCGAACAGAGAAAGGCGCTGACAATGGCTGTAGTTGAGTAGATCATTTTGAAATCACTGCCTGACAGGGAGACGGCCATGCCGGCGCTTAAGGCCAGTCCAACGCCAAGCAGCCCGCCCAGAAGACAGACCAGCACCGCCTCGATCAGGAATTGTTGCATGATATCGCTGTGCCGCGCGCCAACTGCCATGCGAACGCCGATCTCCTGGGTCCGTTCGGTCACCGACACCAGCATGATATTCATTACCCCGATACCGCCGACAATGAGCGAAATGAGGGCGATGGAGGAGATCAGCATGGTCATTGTTTGCGTGGTTTTTTCAATGGTCTGGCGAACCGCATCAAGGTTTGAGGTGAAAAAATCCTTCGTGCCATGACGCTCGGTCAGCAGTTTGAGGATGGATGTCTCTGCCACCGCACTCGGGATACCGTCGGCCACCCGAACGGTGATAGTCCGCAGATAATACTGGCCGATCATCCGCCCCATAACCGTCGTATAGGGTACCCAGAGATTGAGATTGTCGCTGCCGCCAAAAGATGTATCTTGCGTTTTGGTGACGCCGATAACCCTGCACGGCACATTGCCGAGGAGAATGACTTCACCAAGTACGTTCTCGGCAGTACCGAAAAGAGAATTTCGACTGTTCTGATCGATAACCACTTCCTGGGCGCGGCTATGCACTCCGGAGCCGTCGAAAAAACGCCCTTCCGCCACCTCCAGACCACGCACCCGAAAGAAGTGTTCACCGACTCCATTGACCTGGCCGCTGACACTGATGTTGCGAAAACGAAGAGTCATCGAGGAATTCACCAAAGGGGTGACGGCATCAACATAGGGTTGCCTGCTGAGGGCATCGGCATCTCCAGGCTGCAGGGTGCGAACCTTGCCGGAACGCATGTCGCCAAAATCCTTGCCTGGATAAATGCTGATGGTATTGGTGCCCATCGAACTGATATTTTTTAATATTTGCTGCTGCGAACCCTCCCCCAGCGCCACCACCGACACCACCGAGGCAATGCCGATGATAATGCCCAGCATGGTGAGCATCGTCCGCAGTCGATGCGAGGCCATGGCCAGCAGGGCCATTCTCAAAGCCTCGAAAAACCGGTCCCAATGCGCCCGGACAAAGCCCCCGACGGCCGGACTCTTCTCCGGTCGTGCCGAGTTGGTTGCCTGAACCCTGCTTTGCTGGTCGCTTATAATTCGGCCGTCGCAGAGCTCAATAATTCGGTCGGCGTTGCCGGCAATCTGACTGTCGTGGGTGACGAGAATGATGGTGTGTCCGAGGTTATTCAGTTCCTTGAGAATCTTCATCACCTCCTCGCCACTGGCCCGGTCGAGGGCCCCGGACGGTTCATCGGCGAGGATAACGTCGCCGCCGTTCATCAGGGCCCTGGCGATGGAAACCCGCTGCTGCTGACCGCCGGACAATTGTCCAGGAGTATGATCAAGCCGTTCGGCCATTCCCAATCTCTCCAGAAGAAGAGCGGCACGGGTGCGCCGACTGTTCTTGGCAACACCCGCATAGATGGCAGGTATCTCAACATTCTCAATGGAACTAAGGGAGGAAAGCAGGTGGTAGCGTTGAAAGATGAAACCGAAGTGCTCGCGGCGGAGATAAGCAAGTTCATCCGGTAGAAGAAGTCTGGTTTCCTGGCCGGCCACTCGATAGCTGCCACTGCTCGGACGATCGAGGCAGCCGATGATGTTCATCAGGGTCGATTTGCCCGAGCCGGAGGGACCGATAATCGCTATCATTTCCCCGGCGGTTATGGTCAAATCAATGTCCTTTAAAACGCTCAACATGCTGCCGCCGGAGAGATACTCGCGGCCAACGCCTTGCAGTTCGAGCAAGGTCCGACCCATTAGCGCATCCTCGGCATTGACATTGGCCCGATGTTTCGCGATCTCGGGCCGGCAGAGTCCGCCGGTTTATCGCCGATCACCACCCGCTCCCCTTCCTCTAACCCTTCCAGCATCACGGCCTGAACGTTGTTGTTGAGGCCGATGCGCACCTGACGTTTTTCGAGAGTCTTCTTACCTTTCTCCACCCGAACTGAGTAGCGGCCATCCTTTGAGCGGTCGCCAAGGGCTGCGGAGGGAATGACCAAGGCGTTTTTGGCCTCGGCAAGAACAATGTTCACCTGGGTGGTCATGTCGATGCGCAATTTGCCGTCGGGGTTGGGAACATCGAGTATTCCCATATAGTAGATGGCCTTGGTGGCACTGCTGGACGACGAACCGGCAGAAGCGCTGCTGCTTTCACTGGCGATAGATTCCGGTGCCGGTTCAATGGCGAGCAAGGTCGTGTTGTAACGGTTATCGGGTTCGCCGAGAATGGTAAAGTACACCGGCTGGCCCGGAGCAACCCGAACTACATCGGCCTCGGAGATTTCCACCTTGATGGTCATCATATCAAGGCGCGCGACCTTGATAATGGTTGGTGCCGACTGGTTGGCGTTGACCGTTTGGCCCTCTTTGGTGACAATCGCCACTACGGTTCCATCAATGGGAGAAGTGATCCGGGTGTAGTTAAGATCAAGCTGAGCGGTATCGACGGCGATTTTTGCCTGCTCGATCTGCGCTTCGAGGGCGACAATCTCAGCCTTTGTTACTTTGATCTGGGTCTCAGCCGTCTCAAAATCCTCGCGGGAACCAGCCTCGCCCTGCAGCATCTGCTGCTGCCTTTTAAAGTTCAGTTCGGCCTGGTGCAGATTTGCCTGCTTGGCCTGTTTCTGGGCACGAACTGTTGCCAGAGCGGCGGTTTTGTTGCGCAGGGTGTTCTGCTGCGGCAGCGAGTCGATCTCCGCCACCAGCTGACCGGCGGTGACCTGATCGCCAAGAGCCACCTTCAGAGCGTTGATCTGACCGGAGACCTGGGCTCCAACACTCACCAGGTTCTTGGCTTCGATGGTTCCCGTAGCCAGTACCGTGGTTTCCACATCACCCCTCGCCACCGCTGCAGTCATGTATTGCGGCGCCGTATCCTTCTTAAGGATGAAGAAATACACTCCGGCCGCAATGGCGCAAAGAGTCAGAACGGCCAACAGGTACCACAACTTTCTTTTTCCCGACATATTTATCACCTATCGACCACAGATTACATATGTTTCCAATCACTACGTTCTAGGCCTTCAATCCATCCCAGCATGCCTCTATAAATTTTAGGATCAAGGCATCGTCAAGCACAATAAAGCCGAGCACATGATCCCTTGTTACTGCAAGGAGCGGGCCGAAGGAAAGAGAGTAAAGAAGAGGAAGGGGAAGATCCTTAATAACCTTTCGAACCACTCCTTCGACAAAAAGTTCATGGTAGGCATCGCGATTTTCCGCCCTTCCCAAAAGCTTTTCGCGCCGCAGCTCAACACCGTAAGGGGAATTGAAAAACTGTTCCAGATAACGGAAATGCTGAGGATTGGATATAAAATAACGAAGCAGCGCCGTGCTGAGATGTAAAAATCTTTCGGGGATCGGTTGTTTTTCGGCATAACCTTTCAAAAGACATGGCATGATTTTCTCTTCGATTTCCCGATAAAGCTCGATAATGAGTACATCCTTATTGGCAAAGTAACGATATATCGTCCCGGCGCCCACTTCGGCCCGATTGGCGATAATCGCCATGGGGGCGGCGTGAAACCCGTGCTCGGCGATCAGCTCAAGGGCGGCACGAAGAATTTCCGTGCGTTTTTCCAGTTTATGCATCAGTGACCTATGGGAGATTTTGGAATGAACGTTCATTCCTATACCTCTTGCCAGCCACCGGTGCAAGAATTATTTCAATACCTCTATCGGGAACTTGACCCAGGCGACTATGTGCTGATGAAGGTGACCGATACTGGCCATGGCATGGATGAAGCAACCCAGCAGCGAATTTTTGAACCTTTTTTCACTACCAAAAAACAAGGCAGAGGAACCGGATTAGGTTTGTCATCGGTCTGCGGCATCGTCACCGGCCATTCCGGTAAGATTACCTGTTACTCAGAGTTGAATGGACTGATGGGGAGTTGCAAGGCAGGAGAAAGGGTTTCTTTTATTTTTTCCACAAAGGTGGTAACATTTGTTTTTCACATGGGTAAAGTTTTGCTTCTAAAGAAATAACCCTGATAATCTAGATAAGTCACTTATCAAAAAATCTTCGCAAAAAACGTGCAAAGATTTTCTGTGAATGACTAAAGAGAATGAAGACAGTCGTACTAAAAAAAATGCTGAGTCCCTTCCAGGTGGAAGGGAGCGGGGGAACCACAAGCAATCTGGGGCGTATCGCCGTTCAACCGGCGTAGGGCAAACTCTTCGGCCCGAGCCCGTCAGCTAACCTCGCAGGCATCGAAGGGAAGGCGATCTCCGCAAATTGGAGGCTTTCCTGCCACCATCAATCTGGAGTCGTTTTATGTGGTTTTCCCGTTCGGGTTCCGGGGTACAGCCTCGGTCTGCTGCTGTTTCTTCACCCTCTCCTTCATTGATAAGACCAGGAATTTCAAGCCTTTCTTTTGCGGCACTGGGTATTATTTACGGCGACATAGGTACCAGCCCGCTTTACACGATCAAAGAATGTTTCTCCGGTATCCACGGAGTGGCGGTAACCCATGCCAACGTCCTCGGGATCATGTCGATGGTGTTCTGGTCACTTATCATGGTGGTCAGCATCAAATACGTTGTCTTTGTTCTGCGCGCCGACAACAAAGGCGAGGGGGGGACCTTTTCCCTTCTGGCTACCTTGCGTAGCAAGCTCAAAAGGAACAAGAAAAAATGGTCCGTTCTCACCATCCTGACGGCTACCGGCGCATCGCTTCTTTATGGCGACGGAATTATAACCCCCGCCATCTCAGTACTTTCCGCTATCGAAGGGGTGAATATGGCAACCGATGCCGCTGCCGATTTTGTGGTGCCGCTGACCTGTCTGATTCTGCTCGGCCTCTTCTCCATACAACGTTACGGCACCTCATTCATCGGCAAGCTTTTTGGCCCGGTAATGATCGTCTGGTTTACTTCCCTTGGAATTCTTGGACTGCGCGCCATATTCGACTATCCGGAGATCCTTGCGGCCGTAAATCCTCTCTATGCCTATAATTTTTTTACAATCTACCATCTGCATGGCATCATCGCCCTTGCCTCGGTGGTTCTCTGTATCACCGGCTGCGAAGCTTTGTATGCCGACATGGGCCATTTTGGTCGTTTTCCTATCCGCATAACCTGGTATTGCGTGGTTCTGCCCGGACTGGTTCTTAATTATTTCGGCCAGTGTGCCCTGCTCCTTCATGATCCGACTGTAGCCAGTGTTAATCCTTTTTACGCCCTGGCACCGAAAAAACTGCTCATCCCCCTTGTGGGACTGGCAACTCTTTCAACCATCATCGCCTCCCAAGCCATGATCTCCGGTGTGTATTCACTTACGCAGCAGGCCATTCAGTTGGGTTTCACTCCGCGTATGCGCATCATTCATACCTCGCAACATGCCAAAGGCCAGATATATATGCCAACGGTCAATTGGATGGTTATGATCGCCTGCCTGACTTTGGTCCTCGTCTTTAAGGAGTCGAGCAGGCTTGCTGCCGCCTACGGTTTTGCCGTGACCGGTACCATGACCATCACCTCTCTTCTCTATTTCCAGATCACTCGCTATAAATGGCAGTGGCCTCTGTGGCAGAGTGCTTTGCTGCTCATCCTTTTCCTCTCTTTTGACGGGGCTTTTCTCGGAGCGAATATGTTGAAGGTGGTTGACGGAGGCTGGATAACGATCTGCATCGCTACTTTTATTTCAACAAGCATGATCACCTGGCGTGATGGCCGGGGCCTCCTGGCCAAACATTACAGCTTGATGCGCATGCCGACCGAGGTGTTTTTACAAGATCTCGCCGAGCACAGCCCGGTACGGATGTCGGGAACGGCTGTCTTTATGTCCATTGTCCCGGACGGCATTCCGCATACCCTGGTGCATCATCTGAAACACAATGAGGCGCTGCATGAAAGGGTGTTGTTTCTTTCGGTGCTCTCGGCTGAAACACCAACGGTTGAAGCGGAAGACCGGGTGACGCTCGATGATCTTGGTCTGGGTGTGTATCGTATCACGGCCCATTATGGCTTTATGGAATCGCCGGATATGGCAAAAATCATTGAGTTGTTGAACAACAAAGGATTGCCGGTAGACATCTATTCCACCTCATTTTTCCTTGGCCGGGAAAACCTCCTGGCCAGTGGTTCTTCACCCATGGCTCAATGGCGAAAAATGCTTTTCATTTTCATGTCACGGAACGCCTGGAATGCCTCGTCCTTCTTCGGTTTGCCCCCAGATCGGGTTGTTGAGTTAGGCAATCAGGTGGAAATATAGAAATTTCCCTTTTTATTTCCAGGCGGGAAATATCCTATGCGTTATGCAAGGTCAAATTTCTTTGACCTTGGAAATTATCAATTTTTTAAGTGATTGGCTGAAAAAACATATTATGGGAACCGACAAAAAATACTCTCAATTCTTTAACGAGAAGGGATTGAAGTAGTCCCAACACCGACTGTGGGACTCTTTTCAGTACCCCTTGAGGGAGTATAAGTACCTTGACGAAATTCATTCTTAACAAGCAAGAAATGACTTCCTAAGCCCGATAAACGGGATTCTTTACGATGCCCCTACCGAGGTATAAGGCACTAAAAGTGTCCGGTCAGGTCGAAAGAAAGGGATGGGGCAGGAAAATTTCCACATTAATGATCCAGAACCTCACGAACCAAGGCGGCAAGCTCCTGGAAAATGAAAGGCTTAGCCATTGTCTTGCGAATGCCGATTGTCAATGCCTTCGCTCTGATCTTTTCATCGGAGAAACCGGTACACAGGATAATAGGGACGTCTCTTCTGATCTGTAATAATTCGGCAGCCAATTCGATACCGGTGATGCCCGGCATTGTCAGATCGGTGAGAATCAGTTGAAACTGATCGGGTTGTGCGCGAAAGATCTCCAGCGCCTCAAGACTCGTTTGTGCCGCCACGACCTCATAGCCAAGATATTTCAACATTTCCGAAGCAACTTCTACAATAAAATCCTCATCATCGACCAATAGAATTCTCTCGTTCCCCAAAGGGAGACTTTCGACATGACTATCGACAAGCTCAACATTGCCGGTAATTTTAGGAAAAAGAAGCTGGAAGGTAGTGCCCTTCCCGGGTTCACTCCAGACATCAATCTTCCCACCATGGCTCTTAACAATGCCGTGAACCACCGATAGACCTACTCCAGCGCCCTCACCGGCCTTTTTGGTAGTGAAGAAAGGTTCGAATATTCGCTCCTGCACCCCATGGGCCATTCCTTCACCGGTGTCCGAAACCTTCAGACAAAGATACGGCCCTGGCTGCAAGTCAGGGTATTGATAAAAATGATCGTCGGAAATTGACATTTCTTCCAGGCTCACCCGGAGAACCCCACCCGTCAGGCGCATGGCATGCGCGGCATTGGTGCAGAGATTGACCAGGACTTGATGTATTTGTGTCGAATCGCCTAAAATTAGAGCATTGGCGGCCGTAAGGCTCGACTCAATGGTAATTGTCGTCGGTAGCGTCGCACGCAGCATCTGTAATGCATCCTCAATGATTGTTCCCATTCGCAGAGGCTTTCGTCGCTGCTCGCCCTGGCGGCTGAAAGTGAGGATCTGCTTGACTAGATCTCGTGCCCGCATGCAGGCGGATAAGGCCTGCTCCATGCGTTTACGGGTCCTGTTGCCGGTCTCGGAATCGAGACATTGCAACTCGAGAAGTCCCATGACCGCAGCCAAAACATTATTAAAATCATGGGCAATTCCACCGGCCAAGGTCCCAAGAGCATCCATTTTTTGCACCCGCATCAGTTCCCGTTCCAGTTTCCGCAACCGACTCATATTGCGGCCGACCGCAAGCCAATGGCCGATTGCCCCGGAGCTCTCTCTGATCGGAGAGATTGTTCCCTCAATCTCGAAATCAACACCGTTTTTCCCCTTATTGATGATGATTCCCCGCCAGACCTCACCGCGATCGAGAATTTCTTTCATGACCCGATAAAACGATTGGTCATGCTGATCGCTTCTCAGGTAGCTGAGCGGCTTTTGTTTCAGTTCTTCACAGGAATAACCGCTGGAACGTTCAAAGGCCGGATTGATATAAATAATAGTGCGATGATTGTCAGTAATCAGAACATTGTCTTCGGTTTGTTCAATGACACTGGTATGGAGAACCCGCTCCTCCAACTGTTGCTTGACGCCTTGCAGACTCTGTCGCAGGTCAAGCTCCACCTGTCTGAGGAGATTTTGTTCGTTTTCCAGTTCACGTTGCTTAGCAACTAACAGGTTTTCGGTGTTCAAGAGTTTTTGCTGGAGTTTCAGGCAAATAATGGCGCAAGCTGTGGCAATAAGAAAAGTCCCTACCCCCGAAAGGATCAAGCGGACCATCGCTCCTTCTTCTCTGGCCAATAACGGAGAGACATTATCCCGTACTACGGCAATGCCGAAAATCATGGCCAGAACGATCGCCGCAAAAACCGCAAGCGGCAACACTAATTTACCAAACAAGGATCTTCCCGACCACATGCCTTTCCTCTCTTCGATCATGCACTCACACGAGCCCTGTGTCAAAACCGACTTCCTCTCTAATGATACTTACACCAAAACAAAATGCAATTGACGGCCAATTTTAATTACCGCCAATTTTGCGAGAAAAAGCAAGGCACCAGTCCAAGGGCAACTGATTAAACGCTACAGAATTGTGCTCTGAATGATTTTCGGGTATTGACACTTTGGCGATTGTCGCGGATCATAGTGGAATTACGCCGACCACTTGTAGGATTATCTTGCCGGTGGGAATTATGCCACGGCGGCGGGAGAAGTTGTCCTGCCCTGCTGTAATTATTATTTTTTTTCTTCCAAAGATTGATCCCATGAAACAGAGCCTATCGTTTTCCATGTTTTTTCTTCTTTTGATAATCTTCATCAGTGCCGAAGCCTCGGCCATGGCTGCAGACAACCCTCCCTCAATCCACAAAATCCGTATATTTTTTTCCGGAAATGTTCAAGGGGAACTCGCGCCCTGCGGCTGAAGCCACAATCAAATGGGCGGTCTGTCCAAACGATCCTACCAAATCAATACGCTTACCGACAAGAATTCCCCTGCCCCCATCCTTCTCGACGCCGGCAATCTGTTGTTCAAGCAACCGACCGTTACCCGCTCACAGGAATTACTCACAGCTGCAGGCCTGATGGAAATCTATCAACAGATGGTCTATGATGCGGTGGCGGTCGGACCGTATGATCTTGCCGCCGGTGTAGAATTTTTAAAAAATGGCTTGGCCAAAGGATTTCCCTGGCTGTCCGCCAATCTCATGGATAAACACCATAAGCCGATCTTTCCAGCCGTAAGGATAATTACCCGCGATAACATCAAGATTGGCATCATTGGACTTACCGGACAGATCACTGCGGCATCGCAGGAGATCGTCGTCACCGACTGGCGCGAGGTTCTGCCCGAACAGCTCAAACAATTAGCAGAGGATTGTCAATTGGTCATCGCCCTCTCCAACCTTTCAGGTGAAGACAATGCCGAACTCACCCGCAATTTCCCCCAGGTGCATGTTTTGTTCACCGCCGAGAAACACCAGGGCAACGTCGTCCCCAAGGTCGCCAACAACACCCTGGTCACCCAGACCATCAATCAAGGAAAGTATCTTGGTATTCTTGATCTTGATTGGATTCCCGGCATCTCCTGGGGCAAGAACCAGGAGCTAGAAGGCCCGACAGCTTCAGAGCAGGATTCTTCGCAGCCGCCCAGCAGATTCAGCGGCAACTTTATTGCCCTGACTAAAAACCTTCCGGAAGATCAACAAATTGCCGCCCATCTTGAGGAAATCAAACAACAAATCAATCTGTACAATCAAAAACTGGCGGCATCTGCCAATAATCCACAAAGCCCTGCCAACAACCACTTCTCACTCGGCCTGGCCGGTTCTGCCCGCTGCCGAGAATGCCATCCACTGCAGACTGCGTTTTGGAACTCGACCAAACACGCCCAGGCCTACGCCACCTTGCAGCGACAACGGCAGAACATCAACCTCGATTGCCTGCCCTGTCATATAACCAAAAATTCATTTCCTGCAACTGCGGATTCTGCGCCTGTCGAGTCTCTCTTAACTCTCCCGGCCACCTTGCTGTCCGTCGGCTGTGAGACTTGCCACGGCGCGAGACTGGCCCACGCCGAAAGCCCGGACCAAGTTCAATTGACTGGAAAAGTAGATGAAAAAGTCTGTATTGGCTGCCACACCATGGAAAGGGACCCCGCCTTCGACTACCGGCAGAAAAGCCCCCTGGTCAGTTGTCCCACCAAGTAGAGCGGGGAATGTTGCCGATCACCGGTGACGGTTCACCGGCCGACGCCGCACAGCTGGAGGAGGAAGTAAAACAGGGCGGCAACGATTGCCGAGGCCGGAATGGTCACCACCCAGGCGAGCGCTAAATTGGCGGCAAGCTCCCAGCGAACCGCCGACAGGCGCTTGGACGAACCGGTACCAAAGATACAGGCCGTAATAGTGTGGGTCGTGGAAATCGGGGCACCGAGCAATGAGGCTCCGGTTATAATCAGGGAAGCCGAGGTTTCCGCCGCCAGACCATTTACCATCTCGAGCTTGGTTATACGATTGCCCATGGTCTTGATTATCTTCCAGCCGCCCAGGGCAGTGCCCAGTCCCATGGCCATCGCGCAGGACAATTTCACCCAAAACGGCACCTCAATGCTGCCGATCCGATGAAACAGAAACAAAGCCAGGGTGATCACCCCCATGGTCTTCTGGGCATCGTTCAAACCGTGGCTAGTGGCCATAAATGCAGCCGAGAGAATCCTGACTTTCTTGATCTTCTCATTGACCGTCCGTCGATCGGCTTTGCGCAGCATGAATTGCAACGCCAGTGTCATACCATAGGCGACGACAAATCCAGCCAGCGGCGAGAGAATCAACGGCAGGATGATTTTGCTGACAATACTCGAACCATTCAGGCTGGCAAACCCGGCATGGGAAACCGCCGCACCGATCAAGCCGCCGATGAGGGCGTGGGAGGAGGAGGAGGGAAAACCGAAATACCAGGTAAGCAGGTTCCAGGCAATGGCACCGATGAGGGCTGCAAGGACAAGTACCTGACTGCCGACGACCACATCCGTGTTGACTATTCCCTTGCCGAGAGTATGCGCAACCGCACTGCCCAGTAACGCCCCGACAAGATTCAGTACCGCCGCCATTACTACTGCCGTTTGCGGCGACAGTACCTTGGTGGTTACCACCGTGGCTATGGCATTAGCACAATCATGCACACCGTTGGTGAAATCAAAAATCAGGGCAACAGCAACTATGACAACAAGGAGGATGGGAATATCAAGCATTCTTCAACACCACCTCTTCTATGGCGTCAACCAGATCATCTATCCTCTCTACAACCTGTTCTATGCGATCATAGACCTGTATCCATTTGATAATATCCACGACTCCGCTGATTTCACTGACCGGTCCATCCTGCAACTCCGACAGACCTGTGCTCAGCAGCATCTCACAATCCAGCTTGAGATCCTTGCTTTCCCGGACCAAGGGCCCCACTTCCTCTTTACCCTGCAGGGCATAGATCAGTTTTCCGGTCGAAACAGCCATCAAACTGATTTTCTGCATCATCTTCATGGCTGGAAAGCGTATTCGACTAAATCCGGAGACATGGGTTCGGGTGGCAATGCTTTTCAGGAAATTGATCGAGTCTTCCTGGGCCAGGTTGATCCGGTAAATGTCTTCGCGATCAATGGGTGTGATAAACGAGCCGGAGAGTTGACGGGCAATTTCCCGGCACAACTCATCGCCTTGTTCCTCCTTTATCGAAATGCGCTTAAATGCCTCGTCTACGTAGGTATAATCGTTGAACAGTTGACTCAGCTCGGCGGCAACATCCTTGAGAATTTCATTCTGTTGGATCAGCAAATCAAAAAACCGGATAGATTTGGGAAAGAGGGTGAATGCCATGAAAATGCTCCTGCCTGTTTAATTGAGTAATGGGTCAAATAGAGGTTTTTTTCTCTGCTGATCGATGCAAGGAAAAAAGAGGGGATTCCCTTGGTACGTAGCGCCTCAAGACGGGATTACGGCGAATTGTTAACGGGAGAACGTGTCGATAACATGTGTCCCTGCCAAAGATTTGGAAACAAATTTTAATTGCCAGGAGCCTATATCTCCCGGCAATATTTCGCAACTCAAATCTGCACCCTGGATTCTCCCCTTGACTCTGATAAACAGAATAAGTCACATGTTACCAATAGTGCACATACCGGCTCTACGAGTATTACTTTTGTAACTTTCCAAACACAGAGGAAAAACAACCGTAAAACGAAGAGTTTGCTATCTACCGCCAGGCTCTGTCACCGACTCCACACAAGTCTTTTCAAGTTCGTACTTGGCTGAACCACGTCAGTTTTTCAAAAATTAAATACTATCATACCGAAACAATTAAATATATTCTTTTTTGTGTAACATTGGCATCACTCTTGTAACACCTGGAGAAGAACACGGTGGCCAATATCGACAGCAAAGGCCTAATAAAGTCATGCCGGTTTGGCGACTTAAATGCAGATAAACGGAGGGATGTGAGATGGCTGAGAAAACCAAAAAAATTCTTTTGGCAGTTGATGGCTCAGAACAATCGATGGATGCAGTTCGATATGTCTGCAACTCGGTTCAGAGTGCCAAGGCTGAAGTGGTAGTGTACCAAGTGATGAGTAAGGTTCCCGAGGTTTTCTGGGATTTAGGGAAAGATCCGGCCTGGGAACAAAAAATTGAATCCCTGCGGGCTTGGGAAAAACAGCAGGAGACTCTTGCCTCAACTTTCATGGACAATGCCCTTGATCTTTTCAAAAAGGCCGATTTCAGCCCGGAGAGGGTTACCTCAAGGATCGGCAGACAAAAAGAGGGAATAGCCCGTGACATAATTGCGGAAGCCAAGCAGGGTTATGATGTGGTGGTAATCGGGCGTGGCAAGTCAAGTGCTGAAGAAGGCACGCCCCTGGGGAGTGTGGCCAGCAAAATTCTTAGTGCCGCCACCACGTTTTCCCTCTGGCTGATAGGAGGAAAACCAAACTCAGACAAAGTTCTGATCGCCATGGATTCCTCGGAAGGTGGATTTCGGGCCGTCGAGCATACCGGCACGATGTTCAATCATGGTCATAACCTTTTCACCCTGTTCCATGCAATTCGAGGCATTTCCGTCTCGACCGAGGGAATGGAAGATATTTTTCCCGAGAGCTACCGCCGGCAACTCATGGGCGATGCTGAAAAAGAAATTCAACCGGCTTTGCAAATCGCCAGGAACCATCTAGGAAAAATGCACATCTCCCCGGAGCGAATTTCAACCCAGATCATTACCTCGGTGAAAAGCCGGGCCGCCGCCATCGTTCAGGAGGCAAAGCAGGGCGGCTACGGGACGATCGTTGTCGGGCGACGAGGAATTACCGAAGTCGCCGACTTTACCATGGGCAGGGTCACCAACAAACTGACGCAGTTGGCCAAGACCCAGGCCTTGTGTATTGTTGTTTAAGGCGCATCCATCCTCAATTATATCCTCTCCCCTCCGAGCTCAATCGGCTCTCTCTCGGAGGGGATTGCCTTGCGTGGCGTACTCTGGCAAATAAAGCCGGACATTATTATGATAGCAGGTGCATCGCAATCCTTAAAAAGGCGGTTTTAAACCTTGTTTTATCCTCCTGCCTGTTTGTTTCAAAAGCCATTACTTATCACCCCCCAGATGCTTTGCGACACCTTGTTTCCGTGATTCATCACTTGAGAAGAGAAAGGTGACCGAATCGCCGAATGTGGCAACTAGACCTTGAGCCATGCGGGTGAAATCCCCCGGAAGAAGCATCAGTGCGGGCATCCGGGAATGGTCAACCATATCGTTGTCTGGATGGTAGAAGACCTCACGGAAAGTAAAGTGGCCCACACCAAAGTCCATGCCGAATCGCACGAGCGGTTCCATTGCCAAAATATTCAATTGGGTCACGGTGGTAATGAAGACGACCTCTACCTCAGGACAATTCTTGGCAAAGTTTGTGATATTCTGTTTCAGTTTCTCAATATTCGCCCCTCCCCGTAGCGCCTTGTTGATCTCAGGGTCGACGGAATCGATCGAAAGAGAGAGGTGCGTGAGACCAGCCTGGCGTATCTTACCCGGATCGTGCCTGTCGAGAAGGATTCCATTCGTCTGGAGCACGAAGTTGTATCGCGGTCGTGCACGCGAGTTGGCCACGAGAAGCAGGAGATCACCAAGTCGCTGATCAAGTGTGGGCTCCATGATACAGCCCATCTGAAAGTTCTCAACCGAAAGGACGTTGTGATCGACGAATGCCCGGAAGTCCTCTGTTGTAATGATGGCACTAGAACGATGGTTGTGACAATACACACATCGCACGTTGCAACAATTATTAGGGTCAAACCTGATGTAAGCAAATCTATCCGGTAGCTCGGATCGCAAAGTCAAGAAGTTGTAAACATTGAGCTGGCTATCGCGAGTGGATTGAACTCTGCCTGTCGTCCTCAGTCTTGGTAAGGGGAAATGAACGCCTGATGCATTTACTGCGAACACTTTCACCGATTTGAACAAACCGCTTTCCAACTTGCCGGGAAAATAGAACACATAGCCAGACCAACCATCGGACAATCCGGCTGTTTTGATGTCGCTCCGGAAATTGTCGGCTACGGCTTCCCCCATCTTCTCGTTATCGACATAACAGTGGACGGTCGTGCACTTATTCGGAAATTCTGTATCAATAACCCATCCCTTGACAGTGAACTCATCAATGTACTCTACAAATCCTTTTAACATGATTATTCCCCGATGTTCGTGGCCTTTCTCATTGACACCAATACCCAGGCTGTCCCTCGCCGAAGGCTTGTTGCATTTCTCGATAGGGCAGGTCTCGAACATATCGCTCCTCCCGGTGAAAATTCGGAGAGAGAGGGTCTTTCTGCGATAGGAAATCCGGACCTTCAAGGCCACCAAGATCGGCGAGAAGAAAAAAGAACCCCGCCAAGGTTGATGGTACATCTTTAGCCCTGCGCACATAATCCACCAACTCACCATTTCGACCGGCCAGTGCGGAGAACCAAATAATGAGGGGGACGTCGACCATGGCCGGAGTTAGCCTCGGCCCGCCGTGGCCGACGAAATCGGCGAACTGATAAACCTCGTCGCCATGGTCGCTGGTGATAATGGCAACAGCGTCATGGTATTGCAGACGCTGCAGCAATTGGCCGATGATAGCGTCATTATATAATACCGCCGTATCATAGGCCTGCACTTGAGAACTGATACGGCTTGGCAGCCCAGGCGGTAATGGAGATAAGCCCTCGCCGGAAAACTCCTTGGGGTAGCGGCTGCTATAGGAAAAGTGGTTGCCGAGCAGATGGACGAAAATGAGTTGAGGTCCTTCCGTCGCCAAGGCCTCATCAAAGGCCGGCAGCACCCGATTGTCATAAGAAGGGACGATGGCCATCAAATTGCCGCCACTATTAGGATTGACCCACCGATGTTGAACCGCCGATTCGGTCAACAGGGAGAGTTCACTCTCAAAAATACCCGCCCGTGGTTGGTTTGAGATCCACCATACGGGAATATTGGCCTCTTGGAAGGCATCAATTATCGTGTACCGGGCGGTACCACTAGTGAGCATCGACCGGACTGCCGGTATCGTATGAGGAATGCTGGAGATGATATCATTAAAAAGGACGAGATGGTCCTTTTCGCTTGTCAGCCACGGTGTGGTCGCGCGGCAATACCCATAAATGCCCATACGATGACGGGTAAGGCTTTCTCCCAAGACCACGACGAGGGTCTTGGGTACCGCCTTCATCCCCCGACGGATTTTTGGAACCACCCTGCGACCGTTCCCTGCAGCGAGTTGTTGTTTATATTCGATTGCGTCCAGAAGCGCGTAATAGGGCTGATAGGGAATAAACTTATAGAAAGGGTATTCCAGGTTACCCCAAACCATATCCGAGTTTGCATTCCAGGCCATCTTTAACGGATACGGAAGCAGTGTCATGGCGATCAAGAGGACTATACGGATAAGCGATCGCGGCGAAGAAAAAAATCGACGGAACCACCAGAGACAACCGAAGGGCACCAGCATCAGGACCAGTATCACAAACGCCTTGAAATCAACGAAGGTCTGAAAAAAGCCCAGAACCTCGCTGAGATTCGTATCCAAGACCGAGAACATAGTGAACCGACTAGCCTCGCCAGCGATAGAGAGTGTAAATATTGATGCCGCCATTCCTCCAACAAAGAGGCCGACTCCGCAGATGGCCAGCAGAAAAATGCCTGCCCGGGGTGGCAATAATTCGCAGCAGACGGCAAGACCCGCTGAGATACTGATACCTAAAAGCAACTCCATCGCCCCACATTCTTGCCTGGAAAGAAAGCGCAGAAGAAGGGGAATAAAAGAAAACGAAAACAGAAACGAAAACCCGGCAAAACCACGGCAAAAACGGAAAAGCGAGGTCCCATATCTTTGCAGTTTAGCCAACAATACCTTATCTCCCATAACCACTTAGTCTGACTCCCTCAGCATTGTATTAATCGACGTTTTCCGGACTTCCCCCTTCCCATCATTTACAATTTTTCAATTCAAATCCGATCGGCCGGTTTCAATCCACTGCAAAATTCTTTCAGCAATTATGAGATTGCTCAACCGGTTCGGGTGGAGATCTTTTTTACTGAAAACAAAATCATCAACATCGAAATCATTTTTATTCACAGTCCTATGGGATCCCTCAAATACCAGAAAAACGTGTCTTAAATTTCGAGTCTCCAAATCTTCAGATATGGCCATTAATATGGCGCGAGTGATTGCTTTTTTTAGCAGGGCGCTGAGGGCTAAAATACTCACCCGCAAGGGTAATACAGCAGCCCTTTTCTGTGCGGTGAAAAAGCTTGACTTATAGTACCTTACTCCTGAAACTCTGTCATATAAAACAAGAAATATCCTCTCCCTTCCGAGCTCAATCGGCTCTCTTTGGAGGGGATTGCCTTGCGCGGCATACTCTGGTAAATACATCCGATTATTGTTATACTGTCGCAGGCACTTGCCTTTGCCCACCACAATCGTCCTATATATAATAGAAAGAATTGCGGACGTGGAAAAGTCCAATTTTCACAAGAGCAATTGTTTTTCAACAATCCCGCAGCCGACAGAACACCACCGAGTGAAAGAACCATTTAAAAAAACTGTCTTTCTTTTTTCCTGTGGAGCTGTTCTCTCCCTGGCCGGCGTATGTCTGTTTTACGCCTGCCTGCCTCTGAAAGCCGATTTTGCGCCCTGTTTTTTAGGCGGATTAGCAGCCATGACTGCCGGAATGGTCCTTCTCTGGCATTTCCATCCGCCGAGAATGGGACTGCCGGCGATTCTGCTCTTTGCCCTGATTCTCCGGATGGCCTTTCTCTTCTGGCCCCACAATTCCGATCTCAACCGCTATGTTTGGGAAGGTCAGATGCAAAATGTCAGCTTCAACCCCTACCTCATCGCTCCATCTGCTGCCCAAACCGAACCCTTTCGCAACCAGATCTGGAAGGGTGTGAATTTTAAAGACTCCCCTTCCCTGTACGGTCCCTTGGCGCAGCTAATATTTCGGGCTGCCGCTTATACCGACAAACCCGTCATAGCCTTGAAAGGAGTTTTTCTCACCTGCGATATGGCTGTACTGTGGCTTCTTCTCTATGCCTTGCAAAAACATGGGATATCGCGACGCCATAGCTGGCTGTATGGTGCCCATCCCCTGCCGCTCCTCCTGCTCATTGGCGAGGGACACCTTGAACCCCTCCTGATCTTACCGCTTTTTGCCGGTCTGCTCGCCATTCATTGGGGTCATGCACGACGCGGACTCCTGCTGGTCGGTCTGGCGATAGTTGTCAAGATATCGCTGGTCGTGCTCTTCCCTTTTGTTCTGAGGTGCACTCCAAAAAAAACCTGGCCGTTGCTGCTTTTGCCGCTCTGTCTCTGGCTGCCCTTTGGTGACGGATTTTTTGCCCATCTCAAGGTTCTCACCACTTTTGTCAGCTCCGGCACCTTCAACTCCCTGGCACAGACAATAAGCGGCTATCTCTTTCCGCATCTTGCGGCAAGCACCATGGCTGCTGCGGTATTTATCCTCGGATACTGTTATCTCTGGGTTCTCGACCTCCAGCTCCTCCGGACAACGCTTTTGCTCTTAGGTCTTCTTCTCTTATGTAGCCCCGTTGCCCATCCGTGGTATTTTGCCATGCTTCTTCCCTTTGCCGTACTCTACCTCAGCCTTCCCTGGCTGGTCCTTTGTACGACAGCCACATCGCTGCTCCATGTGACCTTCCATTTCATCATCACCGAGGATTGGCGGCTACCTTCATGGCTATTTTATCTCGAATTTGCCCCGTTTTTTGTCGCTCTCGCCTTGTCCGCCTGCCGTCGGCCCTCGCCGCTGGCTCCGGCCTTTTTCCCAAAGCCTACTAGCCTTTCAATCCTCCTGCCGGTCTACAATGAGACAGCAAATCTTCAGGAGTGCCTTAACGCCATTACCATTCCCCCGGAAATTTCGGCGGAAATTCTCGTCATTGATGGCGGTTCAACAGACGACACGCCGGCGCTTGCGAAAAGCGACAAACGGGTTCGCTTTCTGACGTCTCCTCCCGGCCGAGGCACCCAGATAGCGGCAGGATATCGCCAGGCACTTGGTGATTTTCTTATCATTATCCACGCCGATACCCGCCTGGGCCCTGATGCCATCAAAGACATCTGGCACCATTGTACCGACCATTCCCATGTCGCCGGCGGTGCCTGTACCGCCCGCTACAATCATCCGGCCCTGCGCTTTCGCGTTACCGAATTCCTCAATGATCTGCGCGTTCTCTGGTGCGGCATTGCCTTTGGCGACCAGGTACAATTTTTCCGCCGGGCGGCAATTACGCCCGAGGCCTTTCCCGATTACCGGCTGATGGAGGATATTGAACTTTCCATAAAGACCCGCCACGCCGGCGCCCTGGCCTTTGTTCGCACCAAGGTAATTGCCTCACACCGTCGCTGGGAAAAAGTCGGGTATAGTCGCAACACCCTGCAGGTGATCACTCTTTTCACGATGTACATGATACTTCACAGCCTTGGACTGGTGCGTGATAAGGGCGAGGCCTTTTACCGCTATTACTACAAGAAAGGCTAGTCCATACTCAGGGCGGTAAAAACCTCCTTTCTCAGTTTCTTGTGCGTGCCTGGGGCATGGAGCGTCCGTTTCAGAACAAAGTCAAAAAGAAGCGGGTTCATCCTATAGATCTCACCAAGAGCAATCCTTTCCCGGCTGGTGATAAAGCCCTGGCGTTGCAGACGTCTGGTCCAAATGACCAGATTAACGGCGGGAAGCGGGTAATCACTGCCGTTAACCAGCCGTTTCTGGACATCATCATTCATTAGGATGGTCGCCAGCTGTTCCGGGTCGCGGTTGGCTTGGGTCATCGCCGAAATATCGCCGTAGAGCAGGCCTTCGTACTTGGCGTCCTGCAACATTTCCATAAAGACATCGAAGTAGGTTTTTTTGACCAACGCCCCCGATGCATCCAGAACAGTCTTTTCTCCAAGGCTTGCGCAGTGGGCGACTATTACCTTCACACCCATATCGAGGGGGAGCTTCAATCGCTCGGGGTCACCCAGTGCCTGGTCTTCCTCGGCCTCGACGGCCTTTTCTTCGCCACCGTGGGAAAGCAGGGTGAGATCCAGTTCCACCATCTTCCGGTAATAGGCGACACATCTCTGGTCCGCCGGATCCATGCCCATGGCGTTTGGCAGCCATTTGATAATTCTGCCGCCTTTTGCCGCCCATTTATCCAGTTCTGCCAAGGCATCTTGTCGATAGGGATGAACCGACATTACCGGAATAAAAAGATCAGGGTATTTTTCCGCCACGGAAAAAACGTAATCGTTCGACACATAGAATTCGGTTTTCTGCAGATCAGGGGTTCCATCCGGCCGGTAGTGTTTGTCAAAGGCGAGAAGACAAAACTTGCCTCGAACCGGCTGGCTGGCGGCAACCTGGAGTAATCTCTCAAGATATTCCGAGTCAACATGGTCGCGGTTTTTGATGCCTGCCGCATGCGAATAGATCTTAAATTTCAGATAACCGACAGGGTAACGAGCTGAAAACATTGCCGGATTTACAAAATTTCCTGAATGATTCTCTCCCGAACCGAGAATATGGGTGTGGTGATCGACAGGCGGATTGCTTTCAAAACCCGCGTAGGCGTCGTTGATGAGTTTTTGCGCAAAGGGACTTAAATTTGCGGATTCGCTCTTTCCATCTTTCTTCGCCTGCCCGGAGGCAGGGGTTGAGAAGCTGAGGCAGATGCAGGCAAAGAACACAGGGATAAGGATCGGTACGAGAATTCTCCTCATATTTTTACTGCCATGCCCTTCACCAGGTATGCGATGCGAGTTAGACGCCGCCAGCCAAGCAAAAACCATGCCGCCAAGACTCCCGCCTAAATGGGCCTGGACAATCGGCACCCCGAAGGAATCGCCAGGCATTGCACCCATGAGGCTGACGCCTGTCCAGGTTTCAACGAAGCCCTTGCCGAGGGCGACGGCGAGAAGCAATATTCCCAGCCGGGCAACCCAGGGGTCGCGGGATCCGCGCCATAACAACCAACCGGCGGCGGCCATCAGCCCATGGGCGACGCCGGAGAGACCGCAGAGCCCGATCTCACCGATCAAGGGCGAGGTGACGAGGGCAAAACCGAGACTCGAAGCGCCGCAACAGATAGCCGTCAGCAATTTCTGTCCAAGGGCAAGCGGCAACATGTCCCAAAGAAACGATACCGCCAGGGCATCGAGGATGAGGTGGAACCAACTGACATGGACCAGAGGGTGGGTGAAAAGACGCCACCATTCACCGGCCAGGACAGCGCCGTGATCATAGGCTAAAAGAAGCGGCGCTCTGCCTTGCAGCAGATGGAAATTGCCGAGCGCAAGCAGGAGAAGAAAGGGGACGGCGACAACCAGAGGTGTCGCGGTGAGTTTTCTTGAGGTTGACATTGCCGTCCCTTTTCCGTTGATTTTTAATGGATGTTTGTCTTTGGGCCTAAAGAGTTATCCTGTGCGATGCGAAGCCGATGCCTTATTTCTTCAGACGACGGCGGAGGAGCATCGCCGAGCCGCCAAGCAGCAGGAAAAGGCCGGGGCCGACCGGACCGGAGCCGACTCCGGGAGACTTTGCCCCTTTAAACATCGAGTTATCCGGAGCGCTATCGACGCGGCTGTCCTTGATCGGCTGGGCGGCCCTCTGTTGCTGGGCCTGACGCTCACGGTCCACCCGTTCCGCATTTTTCCGTGCCATTCCCAATCCTTCCATTTCCGTTTCCTTGACAACCACCATGGAGGTGTAATCGGTGACCAGGGAGTATTCGGTACCGAGGCTCACCACTCGCCCCCGCAATTCCGCCGTTTCGCCCTCGGTTCGGATTTTTGCCATTGTCTCTTCGATTGCCGCCAGTGCCCAAAGTCGTTCAACTTCAGGGCTATCGATGTCCGTTGCCGGCAGATCAATTCGGCACTTCCACTGTTTTTCCTCCCCGGAGATCTTCGCCTGCAGGGTCACCTCCACCGGTTCGGCTTTATGGTAGCGGCCAAAGAGTACCGCCTGTTGCCCTTGATAGAGGGAACCAATTTTTGCAGGAGCAAGATCACCTACACCGCCGCCGGAGAAGCGAACCTCGACATCATGGAGATTTTCGAACAACACCTTGCTTTTCGCCTGTAGGATGCGCCCGGCGATATCTTCTCGCGACGATACATCCATGGCGAAACCGCCCGAGGCGATGGCGAGGTCTTCCAACAAGGGGCGGTTGCCGCTGTTGCCGAGGAGGAAGGTGAAAAGGCGGACATCACGGTCGCGGATAAGCTCCATAAAATCGTTATGGCCGGTTTTGCCGACATTGGCCACCCCGTCGGTAACCAGGACGATCGAGGTTGTTCGCTCGTCATCCGTCTTTTTCAAACCCTCGGAAAGGCCGGCATGCAGATTTGTGCTGCCATCAGCGCGCAGTTGCTGCACTTTTGCCAGAGCCGTCTGGATATTTTCAGGCGTTGCGACGATAAAGCCGTGGGTCAGGTCGCGGGAATCGTTGTTGAAGGTGACGATCTTAAACCGGTCGCCGCCGCCCATTTTGCCGATGACTTTGGCGACCCCGTCGGCAAGGGTCTTGATCTTGTCGCCGCCCATGCTGCCGGAGACATCGAGGACGAAAACCCAGTCAACCCCCTCGGCAATTCTGGCAAGGGACGCACCGGGAGTAATGGTCAGCATGAAAGTGCCGGAGGTGGCGCCCGCCGCTTTATACGGCACCATTTCAACCCTGGCCGGAATCTGATCATCCAGCCGGTAGTAGAAAACTACGTCGTCGGAAATCCTGGCGTTTTCTTTAAAGTCGAGGTGCGCCTTGACGGTGGTTCCCTTGCCCTGCCCGTCCGCCTTATCCTGTCCGAGATTTTCGATCACAGCCTGCCCCATATATCCCGGCAGCCGGACATCTTTTACCGACAGCACTGACTTTAGAATGAGGTCGAAGGTGAAAGTGCCGGTTACAGCATCATCCACCGACCAGAAGGCCAAACGTTCATCATCGACTCCACCCTCGGCGAGTGGATAGACGTAGCGGCCGACATTGAGATCGATGGTCAGCGGCTGGTAATAGACCAGCCGTACACGTGTTTCAGCTCCTGCCCGGACGGGAGAGACCGCGATATTAAAGGTCTTGTGGCCGTCTTTTTCGGCATGGGCGGTTTCATTGCCCTTGGCCTTCTGTTCTTCATACACCTGCCGCGCCTGGGCTTTTTCCAGGACCTCACCCATTACCTCCCTTCCATCAATAAAAAGACTGAGCTCGGAGAGACTGGCACGCTCCGGCAGAGGGAAGGAATAGACCGCTTCAAGATCGCTCGCCCCGGTATTGACAAACACCTGGTCAACCTCGGTCTTGGCAAAACCATTGTTGATCGTCACCGCCACGGCATGATCCTTAATGACGATGGCCGAATCCCCGCCGTTTTTCGGCTTGAGAAGACCGGCAGCCCGTACCGATTTACCGAATACCGTCAACACCATTACTATGGCAATCGCCATCATCACGACCAGAACTGCTGAACTGCCTTTTTGCTTTTCCATGGCTTCCTCCTTGGGTTGTGGTTAAGCACTTGCGAAGTGCAATAGCACAATCCATGCCACAGAGGTTAGTCACATATATCTGCTTGTATTAAATGATTAAATACAAATAATAGCGTATTCAATCCGAGCAGACAGCAAGGAGTTCATCGACACATTATGACCACAACATGTACATTAATTGAACAACAACCGAGGTATTGATACAGGGTAGCGAAGGTGATTTTCGACAACTTTTCTGCGATGCAGGACAGTCTGGTGCCTATGTGCTCGAAAAAGGCGAAGATGCGCTTCTGGCCAGGGTATGACTCACCGAACACGCTGCAAAAAGCATAGACATCCAATATTTTATCTGGAGTACTGAGAGAGAGGCATGCTCCCTGAAAATAGTTGGCGTGGTGCAGACGCCCCGGATCAGTTCGCCACATTTTCCAAGCGTCTGCAGATGCAGCTTTGGCGGACGACCCCACTGGAACCGATCCTGTAAGGTTTTTATCCCATTTATCGGGGGCAAACTCAAATCTCCACAGCTAAACCGAGATGGAGTGCCTGTTCATAGAGTTGCCGGGCCAAACGCACGGTAGCTTGATCGATCATTCTCCCCTCGACTGCCACAGCGCCGCGCCTATCACGGGCTCCCACCTCGGCGGCCGCGAGGATGGTAACTGCCCGCCGGATATCCTCCGGCGACGGGGAGAATACCTGATTGATGCTTTCAATCTGGCTCGGGTGGATCGCCCACTTGCCATCACAACCTAGGGCACAAGCCATCAGGCTCGATTGGCGCAAGCCTTCGCTGTCCTTGAAGTGACCGAAGGGGGCGTCAATGGCCAGCAAGCCGTTGGCCTTAGCGGCCATGATCATACGACTGAGGGCGAAGTGCCAACGATGTCCCGGGTAAATCGCAGCTTCATTTTCACCATGGCCCGAGAGCGACACCAGGCGGGCTCCGACAGATGCCGAATAATCGGCGATACCAAACACCAGGGTTTGCACCCGTTTGCTCGCTTTGGCAATAGCGGTTACCTCTGCCAAGCCTTCGGCGGTCTCGATGGAGGCCTCAATACCAATGGTCGACACCAGTCCACAGGCCTGCTCGATACCATCCAGCATCCGATCGACAAAATGAATATCTCCGGGGTTGTTGATCTTGGGGACAACCACGGCGTCAATTCTCGATCCAGCCCCTTCGACCAGTTCGAGAAGATCGCGGTATGCATAGGGCGTGTCGAGCCCGTTGATGCGGACAGTGACCATCTTCTCGCGCCAGTCGAGGGCAAGCAAGGACTCAAGAATCTGCCTGCGTGCAGCCTCCTTTGCTTCTTGCGGAACGCTGTCCTCCAAATCAAGCATGATCACATCGGCCTGGCTTTCTGCGGCCTTGCCGTGCATTTTAAGAACATGTCCGGGAACGGATAGTACGGAACGATGGGCTTTCATGGTATATTTTTCTCCTTCGTGCAGAGGATTACCGGTCTTGGGTCGAAATTACCAACTGGTTGTAGAGCAAAGAATGTAGCGCGAGATCACTTCTTTTGGCAACCCATTTTCACCTTTCACAACAGGCAGACGGCTTTAACGGTTTTAATGGTGACAGACCTTAGTGCCTGTGGCACAATAGCGTCGATAAAGCACAGTCTTACTGCCATGGCCTGAGAAGCCCAGGAAGCGGGAACGCACTAGGCCGCCGATACCGACAAAGGAGACAAATGATTACCTGCTACCTTAGATATGTTGTCGATCCCTACAAAATTGACGATTTCGAAGCCTATGCCAAGATGTGGATTCCCCTGGTAAATAAATTTGGCGGAATTCATCATGGCTATTTTTTACCGCACGAAGGGGCAAATAATATCGCAGTCGCATTCTTTAGCTTTCCAAGCCTCGCAGAATACGAAGAATATCGAAAGAAAATCCAGGATGATCCTGTTTGCCAAGCGGCCTTTCAGCACGCTCAAGACACACGGTGCATCGTTAGTTTTGAGAGAAGCTTCATGCGACCGGTTTTTGAATAACAATGACACTATGCATCGTTAAAAAGGGTCTCGGTTTTCAAGAAGTTTCGAGCCGGCATCGCTGCCTGGCTCGGTACTGTCGCCGACGCCTTGAATGCTTGCAAGGTACGGCTCCGAGCACGGCACTGACCTGCCTATCAATAATGGTACGGAGTCTTTTTCGTCCATTCATTCTGCGGATGCTTTTTATGCAGCCACCTGAAGGCCTGTTGGGAATATCCGCTGGTCTTTTCGGAGATGCAGCCGCCCTTGGTGGCCTGCACGAGAAGATGCAGGGCCTTCGGGATATCCGGATCACCCGGCACCGCCTGCGCCCTGGCGAGGAGGAAGGGGGCAAGGTAATCGGTGCCGTTAGGCAGAACCGATAAACGGGCCTGCTCGGCAGCCGCCTGCACGGCATCCTCCTTCTTGATAAACTGTGGCGTGATGTTTGCCTCCTGGCGGTAATCGCCATCGTCTTTGAGCGAGCACCACCAGTAATGGGAAGAATCGCGCTCCGAGCTGACATAAGGGTGGAATTCCGGAGTGTTGACAAGAATGAGCATGGCGGCGATTTCCTTGGCCTTTGCGCCCTCGGCTTGCCCATAGCGCTGCCAGAGAGGGGCGTTTTCTACTGGGGCAGCAGCTTCGAGCAGCCCCGCCACCTTGTCGGCCACCGGGAAATTGCCGAGGAGCACCGCCCTGGTCCAGACCGCCTCCGGCAGCATTTCTTTTACCGGGGCGGGAAGATCACTGCGCAGGGCAAAGGGCTGCAGCACTTCAAGCGGTATAATCCAGTTAAGGGCCCCGACCGCATCCCGGGCATAGGTGATAAGGGGATCGTCTTCAAGTGTTTGCCCAACGCCCCAGTTCTCGCCACTGTCGGCACTGGTCTTTAAATGACGGCGCGGGGCTGCGGCAAAAAAGGCGCCCGCAGTCTCGGCCAGTTGCAGCTGCAGGGCGGCGAGACGATTTTTGACGGAACCCGTCAGGGGCTCACGGCTGTTGTGCAGAAGATCATCGACCATCCCGCGTGCCTCAGCCAGTCGGCCATCATGAATGGCGAGTTTTGCCAGATAGTAACGAATACTCATATACGCCGGGGAGGTTGGCGCGACCGCCTCCATTGCCGTAAGCTCCGGGAGATCCGGTGTGACATGGGGCGCGGCAATGGCCATGGGCAACAGCCACACCTCTTCGCCATGCTTGCGCCAGAGGTCACGCGCCCGGTTAAAGGCCTCGGCCGCCTTTTTTTGGTCGACACTTGCCTGCATGGCGTAAATCCACTGGGTGAAAGGGGCCTTGGCCTCCTCCTTCCACTCAGCGGGAAAGACGTCGTACATCAGCAGATAATCGACAAGGTCCTGGGAAAAGTCGGGTACCAGCTGTGGCGCAGCGAGGAGAGTGGCGGTTTCGTCGAACCACTCCTTTGGATGAAGCCGTATCCTGACCCAGCCGAGGAGGCCCCGTGCCGGCGAGAAGGTCTTGACAAGAGAGGCCAATTCGCCTTCCGCCGTCATCATATCCTCCCGGCAGCTTCCCTCAGGTGCTACCGTGAAGTCAAAGAGTTTATCACATTCAAGGGTCACCTTTCTGGTCAGGGTGCGGGCGGCCAGATAAGCGGCAAGCGGGTTCCAGCTGCTGGTTGTATCTTCGGCGATGGCCAAAAAGTTGCGGCGTGCCTCGGCGTGCTGCAGGTTATAAAATCTGGCGGCGGCCTGCTGGTAGCGGCGATCATCCTTCAGCCAGGCGGGAGCAGCCGGCGGCGGAGCAGCCGGCAAAACCAGGCTCTCACCGCTGCAGTTGCTAAAGACCGCGTCCTGCCCCTGCAGCCATTCAGCAGCCCAGACCACGCCGCCTCGCTCCAGCCGATTCGCAAGGGTTGCGGCGGCGTGGTAAAAGGCATCATCCCGGCAGTTGACAACGGACGTCCACTTTTTGGCAAAATACACCTTTATCTCCACGGAGGGTGCATCCGGCACCGCCTCTCGCGCCTTCAACCAGGAACCGAGCGCATCGCCGGAATCGACAAAACCGCTCATCCCGGCTATTCGCCAGCGGTCGATGTTGAGCTTTTCTACCTGTTCAGCGGTAAGCGGATGACCAGTGAGCATCCGGTAGGCAAGGAATTGATGAATGCGCCAGTAGCCACCCTGGACAATGCCGGGATGGGAGGTAGCGGCATGGAGCAGCTCCGCCTTGGGGACCTGATACTGCGGCTCGAACCAGTTTTCGCGGTCTTCATCGCCGCCGCTGGCCCGGGCGATGGAGGCGGGGAGGATTGCCGACATAAGCAGAACGGCAAGCACTGCGGACAACATGAGAAAGCTTCTGTTTCTTTTCACCTTCACCTCCGGAGATTTTTGTAGCGCCAAGGCGGGCGTGGAGAGGGGACAATCTCAACCGGCACAACTGCCTGCGAATGATATATGATGGGGAATAAAAATGAACAGTGGTTTTTTCATTAAAGACAAGGTCGAGAACGGAAAAAATAATTCAAGATCAGCTCAATTTGTATGTGTTGCAAGCTTCACCCAACAAAGCGCTTGGCCAAAGATTCCAGAGTCATATTCACGATTATCTCGTCATGCGGTATCAGCGCATAACGCCACGGCTTGCCACCGTGGCCGGCAGCATAATTTGAGGCATGAGCACACCATTTTAATGCAGCTTCCTTTTTAGCTAACACCACAGGATCCTTCATCTGATTGCTTGCCTTGGGTTCAAGCATATAAATGGTGTTGCCTGTCTCAGCCACGAAGTCTGGCTGATACTCCAAAGGAGTTGTCCCTTGGCGGTAATAAATTTGGAATTGACCCCTGGCGGGCCTGAACCATTTCAGTGCATCACGCTCAAGAATCACTGCCAGCCTGCGTTCCGCCTCGGATTCGAACTTTTGGGTTGGAAAGAGGCATTTTGCAAATCCCCCGAATAAATACTTCGCCATGTTGCTTTTATCGGGTGGAGAGATCCGATAATCGGCGGTAGGCACGGCGACCAGATGGGCATAGGCGCTTTGCCTAAGTTCGGTAAAGCCGCAGCTCACCTTCACTTCCAATTCCCCCTTTTCCTCCCAGAAGTAGTCCTGCATCTGGACATGAATAAACCTGGCGATTTCGCGCTGATGACAGCGTAACACCTTGCCGACGTCATCGCCCGCAAGATAACTTTGGAAGTGGCGCACCGTCTGGCCGGCCAGATCGTAGAGCAGATCGGCATGATTGTCATAGGAGATGTCGTTGAAGTCAATCAGACCACTGACTATATGATCCTCCAGCCGTTCTTCTTCAATGCCGCCCTTTCCCATTGCCAGGACTTCACGGTGGTCGGTGCGCAAATGCTGAATCCACAGTTCTTCGGATACCGCCTGGTATTTCAAGGCCGCAAGGTCGAGAGTAAACGCTTTGAACCCGGATCTAACTTCACCCTTCGGCACCACCAGAATACGCGGGATATTGATGGTCTGTTCCATGATCAGTTCCGCCGTCTTAGCCACTACCATGGCAATATCCGGTTTCTTGATGAATCCATCCAAAACTCGCTGCGCCGGTTGTCGTTCTTCAACCGCTTTGACGATGGCCGCCTGAATCTCCGGTTTTCTGAGATGGGCCAATGACGGCAAGGTTTGCGGTTGGCTCTCGTACTTCTTGATCACTTCCCAAGTCGCCTGGGCGATTTCCTGTTCCTCCGGGCTGGTGAAATACGGGGCTTCGTTGCCGCCGGCAACCATTGTGCCGCTGGTCACATTCGTCGGCTGCAACCCCAGTTTGTTGGCCAGTTGCGACTGCGATACCACCGTCACGGTCTTCTTTGTCAGCTCGTCTCCGTCAATCACCACCGCCTGCAAGCGGATGGCGGAACCGGGACGATTAGCCTCGTCAATAATCTCCTGAAACTTGTCATGGGCGACGATATTCAAACGATCCACCACCATATTGCCGGTGCGTTTGCCGTAGGGCAGTCGCAGGCCTCGGCCGATGGATTGCTCAATGAGGATGCGGGCGTTGGCGGCCCGCAGCGGTACAATGGTATAAAGGTTGGTCACGTCCCAGCCTTCCTTCAACATATTGACGTGGATGACAATTTCGGTCGGCTCGGAGGTCGCCTCCACCTTCAGCAACCTTTCGATCATCTCTTCTTCATCCTTGCCACTTCGACTGGAATCGACCTGGATGACTTTGTCTTGATAATGACCGGCAAAGAATGTTTCGGACTGAATCAAGGTGAGCAACTGCCCGGCGTGGGTGGTGTCACGGGCAATTACCAGCAAAAACGGCTTGACGATGGGGTTGTCGGTCTCCCGGGCAAAGGTTTCCAACTCCACCTTGACGCTTTCGTGTAGCCGCACCCCATCTTCCAACTTCAACCGCTCGATTTCCTCCGGTGACATCCCCGCCGGATTGAAGTCCTTGCGGGTCACCACCGCCGGTTCCTTGACAAAACCATCAGCCATGGCACGACCCAAGGCGTAGTCGTAGATGACGTTCTTGAACGGCACCGGTCCTTTGCCGGTTTCGACAAAGGGCGTGGCGGTCAGTTCCAGTCCCAGGATGGGTTTAAGATCGTTAATGGCCCGCACCCCGGCGCTGGCCCGGTAGCGATGCGATTCGTCCATCAGCAGCACCAGGTCCGGCAAACCGGCCAGGTAATCGAAGTAACTCTCGCCGATATACTCGGATAACCGTTTGATGCGCGGGGATTTTCCACCCCTGACCTCGGAGTTGATCTTGGAGATATTGAAGATGTTGATATGAACGCCGGCATGCATGCCGGGCAGCCAGCCGGAACGTACTCCCACGCCGCTTTCATAGGTATCGCCGGTAATGACGGTCGGTGGATCAACGGCAAATTCGGCAATACCTTTGAATACGTATTTCGCGGTGTTCGGGGTAAAATCGGCAATTAGCTTATTGTAAATGGTAAGATTGGGTGCCAGTACAAAAAAATTATTGATGTTGTGGGCCAGATGGAGATAGGCAACAAAAGCCCCCATCAGCCTGGTCTTGCCGACGCCAGTGGCAAGGGCGAAACAAAGGGAGGGAAACTCACGCTCAAAGTCGGTAACCGACGGGAACTCGCTGCGGATCACCTCCAGGATAGCGGCAGCATCTGCGTCCTTGCCGGGTGGCGCGATCTCCGTGACGCGGTGGAGGATTTCCAGTGACGTGCGCTGGGGTTGCCGGAGCGACAAACGGCCGGAGATGGCATTGACATGACGGTTCATGATTCCGTCTCCATGTTTTTCTGGTTCACGCGAAGGCGCGAAGCCACGAAGTCTTTATGATTATTGACGATACGCTTGATGCCTTCCTTGAAGGTGGCTGCTCCGAAATTGATCAGCAACCCAAGTGGAAGATTAAGGAGGCGAAGATAAGTGAGAACTTGTTTACTGTGAACATGAGCAAAGTGTTCAACCGACTTGAGTTCGACCAACACAGTTCCCTCAACAAGGAGGTCGGCCCTAAAGCCTTCATCGAATCGCAACCCTGCATATTGAATGGGGATAATCTTCTGTCGTTCGATGGAAAGCCCACGATCTCCAAGCATTTTTGCAAGCACCACCTCATAAACGGACTCAAGCAGCCCAGGTCCTAAATCTTTATGCAAGTGAAAGGCCGTATCCACCACTTCGGCTGATATCTCTTCAATATTTTTCATAGTTGTCTCACACGAAGACGCAAAGAACGCGAATTTTGGCTTTCTTTTTTCTCTTCGCGACTTCGCGGCTTCGCGTGAGACAAGAGATGCTTTTTAAGCGGGATGAACGACAAAAAATGACTCCAGCTCAATTGTCTCCACAGTGTAGAGACAATCTGTTCATCCTGGAACATCTCGGCAAAACGCATCATGTGTCGGAGGTTTTTTTCTGAGAAATTGCTTCCATATTCCCTGGCCAATTTTGCCGACAGTGTCGGCAAAATCTCAGCTCCATAGGTTGCCCTTTCCCGCTGCAGGACCTCCCCGTTGATCCGCGAGCCGACCCGCCAATAGAGCATGGTCAAAGTGGCATTGACGGTAGTAGCGACGGTTGAACGGGTCTCTTCTATCAGATGGCGAAGGTCGTGGAGAAGCGCATCGGCCGGTTGGTGCAGTGTTTTCTTTGCCGTCATTTCTTTTCCTCCAGATCAAAGAGGGACAACTGTCCGGGCTCCGGCGGCTTTTGCGGCAGGTTCTCGACCTTGAGGCTGTAATCGTCATGGCCCCATTCGCAGCGGGAAAGGACCTGGCGGGGGATCTTCTTGACCGTGAGACCCGCATAGTCATCCCGGCCCCGAAAGGCGGTGCAGAGAACGAGGAGCGACCGCTCCGGCCCAACTTCGCTTGCCAGTTCCTGCAACTGTTCATGGGTAAGGCTGGCGGTGGTGATATAGATAAAATCCTGTTCGGTGGAATGGCCGTGCTGCCAGTAGACCGTATCCGACGGCGCATAGGTGAAACCCTCCAGCTTGCAGAGGGCCTCGGCCAGCATGGCGGCGTTATAGGTCTGGTTGATTACCCAGTTGCCCCAACGGTCCTTTTCGAGGAGTGATGGGGCCAGTCGATAGTAGCGGAAACCGCCGCCACCTTTCCAATTGACGGCCTTGGTGATGCCGCCGGGGTCTTCGCCGTCGATGACCTTTTTTAGGCGGGGGAGGATATGGGTATGGCAGTGCTCGCCCAGTTCCACCATGATCCAGCGGCGGCCCATTTTATGGGCAACTGCGCCGGTGGTGCCGGAACCGGCAAAGGAATCGAGGACGAGGTCGCCAGGGTTGGTGGCAATTTCTAGGACTCGCTTAAGCAATCGTTCGGGTTTGGGCGTGCTGAATGCATCATCAGCCCCAAAAAGCTGATTAATCTCTTTTTTTGCCTCCTGGTTGTGACCAACCTCTGAATTGGTCCACCAAGACCAAGCACTTATGCCGCTTCCCTCACTCAGATAGTTTTTTACTCGGGGCCGCGCCGTTCCATCTTTACCAAACCACATACGACCATCAGCAAGAAGACGATTGAGTTCAGGTTCCACGTTTGCCCAGCACCGTCCTGGTGGTGGCTCGTACTCAGTTCCATTAGGCGCAACCAATTTGTACATCTGGTTTGGTCGCCACCCTTGAGCCGTAAAATCGGTTGAAGTCCAAGGGCCACGTGGATCATTATCTGGGTTTTTGTAATTTTTCGTTTGCTCAGTTGATATGGCGAGTTTATTGAACTTGATGTTGTCGGCTGTTCGCCCATAAACAAGAACATGGTCATGTGCTGCACCGAGTGAGAGCCTGGCTTCCGGCGAAGTGCGTTTTTGCCACAAGACATTGGCCATAAAATTCTTCCGCCCAAACACTTCATCACACAAAACTTTCAGATAATGGCACTCGTTGTCGTCAATCGTAATCCACAACGAACCGTCTTTAGAGAGCAGCCGCCGGATAATCTCCAGCCGATCTCGCATCAACGACAGCCAGATGGAATGTTCCACCCCATCATCATAATGGGTAAAAGCGCTTCCGGTATTATACGGCGGATCGATAAACACGCACTTTACCTTGCCGCTATACTCCTGCTCCAGCGCCTTCAGTGCCAGCAGGTTATCACCGAAAATCAACCGGTTGTCGAAGATGTCGTCCTCCGTCACCCGGTGGGCCGCATGGTAGGACAACTCCTGATCCTCCAGCAGGATGCGCGGCTCCAGCCGCGGCCGCTCTTCCTTGCCGATCCAGGTCAATTCGAGTTTTTGTTTCCTGGTCATGCAATGATCTCCTGTCGACTGCTTTCCATCCGGGGCACTGCATCCCAAGTCCGACCATTAAGCAAGCGGCCATTCTGCTTCTTGCCTCGTTTCTTTCCGTCAACACCCCAGCCGCCCCATTGTTTGAAGAAAAAGGCCACTTCCTGTTCATCGCACTGCCGTTGAATATTCAACACCCACTCGCGTTGCATCGGTCGGGCCTTGGGGCCGGATTCTCCTCCGACAATGACCCAATGCAGACCGGTCAGGTCGACCGCACCGAGGTCTTCGAGCAAGGGCTCCATGGAGACGAAACGGATAGCTGCGGATATTCTGCGGAGGGCATCGAGACGAGGAAGGCCGTGAGCACGATTCTCAACGGTTACTCCCAACCAGGCGTTGGGCGGGAGTTGATTTTCGCGGAAGAATTCTGCCATCCACTCAGCTCGTTTGGTCAAAATCTGGAAGGTGTGCTGCGGTGCCTGCCTGATAATTGCCAATACTTGCTGAAGGTAACTATCAGGAATTTCCTCATGGAATAAATCACTCATCGAGTTGACAAAATAGACCGTCGGTCGCTTGCGTTTAATAGGTTCTTCCAACCGCTCTGGAAGAAGTGTTAGACGAAACTCATTCTCGTAGCCTTTCACCCCCATCGCCCGCAAACGTCTAGCCATCACCTCGGCATAGCAGTGGGCGCAACCGGGTGATATTTTGCTGCAACCGACCGCCGGGTTCCAGGTCTGTTCGGTCCATTCAATGGATGTTTTTGTACTCATGGTATCACCTTGATAAGGCGTTCACCTTTGTTATGATTATCGGCAAAGTGAACAAATTTTGTTCGTCGCTTTCCGGTTGTATCAAGGTTTTTCACCTTTCCTTCGCTTGCCAGATTGCCAAAAGCTGCCTGCAGATCACTCTCAAACCATCCGGTCTCTTCAAGCATGTCGGCCAATTCCTCAATTCCAAACTGTTGCGGGGAAATCGTAAGTCTGTTGAGCCAATATGACTTGACTTCGGCTGAAACGCCTCGCTTTTCCTTATGAACACCTTCGGCAGCCTGAAAGAGTTCCATTTGGTGACTCCTGGCCTCCCGTTTATTCTGTTTGACCTGCTCCCGAGTGCGTCGTTGCACAAGATCGAGCTTTTCCGAGGCCTCCATAAACACGGTAATACCCTTTGGATGCCCAGTCAGATATACCAGATGATACAAGGTTCGGTCGATGGTTGGTTTCAATACAGGTACGGTAACGGCGCTAGGCCTTCCTCCCCTGGCAGGCAAAATCTCCTTGAGGTGTTTGAGGTAGAGACCGACTAAACGTTCTTCTTTCTCTTCTGGGGTGAGACCATCGGTTTCCGGGATCTCGCCAAAAATCTCCTGCATGTCTTCCTGGAAGAGATCTTGACTATGGGCGCGAAGCAGGAAATCGTACATAAAATTGATCAGAAATTCCGAATTGAAACGCCGCAAAAGTGGGGTAAGCGTCGGTATCTCAACAACCTTTTTCCACCCTTTGGGGTCAATGAAAAAGAAAGTGAAATCTTCCGGGCCACACCATTCGAGTATTGACTCCCGCAGATCGTAAAAATCTCCCTGCAAGGCTTTGGTCAATACTTCTTGCTGTGAAATATCCGCTAGATAGTTTTCCAACTTTTGGAAGGAATATTTGTCCTTCTCAATGAAAAGGGCATGGAAAGTTATATCCATTCCCTTTTTTTTAAAGCCCTCGCGGCATTTCTGGATAATCTTCAGGGCTATGCCGATAGAGGTGTCTTGAAGGTCATCACTTTCTTCCTGCCAGGGACCGGAAAAACAATCTACATAACGGATAGATTTTTGGTGTTGCCCTATAATCATAAAGAGTCGCAGCAGGTATGTTTCGAGAAGATGGTGTTTTACAAAAGCCTGCTCACGTCCGTGGTAACTTTCTGGAACCTGCATTTTTTCACCTTTCAAGTACCCATCGAAGGGTAAAGAGTAATATAGCTTCAGTGCGCTGCTGCATCTTGCCTTCAATCTTGGCAATCAATTTTTCCCGTTGTGAATCCACCTCGTCTTGGGCATCAAAAAGGGATCGCCTTTTCACGTTACGTTGGGATTCCAGGGATTTTACCTGTTTCTGACCAGCGAGCTTTTCTTCCAGGGTTAAGGCCGCTGTAGCAGCACGCCGAGCCTCTTTTATTTGCCGGTCCATCTCCTTTAATTCACGTTCAAGTGCAACCTTGAGATCATCGGCCCAGCCATCAAGCTTGTCGGCTTCGGCCTCGAAAAATCGGGCATTACGTTCGGAGACTTCCCTTTGGATGGCAGCCTGCCGTTGCCGAGTGTGATTTTCAAGAAATTCGAGCGCAGGAATGTTGAGAACTGCACCACTCTCTGTGGCAGGCAGACTGAGAAGACGCCTGGCGGTTTCCTCATTCAATAGACGGCCATTGTCGGTTACTGCAGAGAGAATCAGATAATCTTCCACTTGGTCGAGTGCTTCGATGGTGAAGAGTATAGCCGTGAGAGACCCGGATTCACCGATAAAAGGTTCGAGGATTGAAACTTTGCCATCGTGCCGTCCATAATCAAAACGGATTTCAGCAGGTGGTAATTCGCGGTTTTTTGCCCGGGACAGAAGTGACTCGGCCAGCGGATGGTTGAGTCGGTAGAGATGGGCGTCTCCGGAGCGACGTGGCAATTCATAGAGCCCCAGAGGAATTTGCCCGTTCTTGATCGGGAATGGTTGAGAGTTCAGCCGGAAAGAAGAGTCATTGATAAATTCGGCGTGGCCGGCCAACTCATGTTGACTGATCTGCATCAGCAACCTTTCATAGCGGTTGAGATAAACTTTGGAATCTACATCCCTGACCTTGAGTTTTTCACGCACTTCGTCATCGAAATGTTCCAAGAGTTGCTGACGGGTACGGGTCATGGCCTCATTGATTTCCAGGCTGAGTTCGCGCTGGAGTTGGTCGAAGGCCGTTTTGATTTCATTAGGTTGACGGCATTGCTGATAGATGGCGGCAATACGTTTTTCAAAATCTACTCCGCCTTCGATAGCTCCAAGAACCTCGTCACTCGCTCCAAAAACCCCTTCAAAAAGCTTGAATTTTTCCGACAAGAGTTCAAAAACGCGGAGATCAGCAGCATTTTTACGATTCAGAAAATTCACCACCACCACATCGTACTGCTGGCCGTATCGGTGGCAACGGCCTATTCGCTGTTCAATACGCTGCGGGTTCCAGGGCAGGTCGTAATTAACCACCAGGGAACAGAACTGGAGATTGATCCCTTCAGCCCCCGCCTCGGTGGCGATCATTATGCGCCCTTCTTCGCGAAAATAATCTACCAGTGCCGACCGCATATCGGCGGTGCGCGAGCCGGACACTCGGTCCGAACCTTGATGCCGTTCAAACCAGGCGGAATAGATCTGCTTTGAGCGCTCGTCGGTATTTGATCCGTTGAAAAGTACTATTCCCTCGGAAAACCGGCTGGCGGCCAGGAGGCGCAAGAGGTAATCCTGGGTACGTCGTGATTCAGTGAAAATGATAGCCTTCTGGGCTGCCCCAATCTGAGACGCCTTGGCGAAGGCGACCTCAAGGGCAGTGAGCATGGCGCGTCCCTTGGCGTTGTGATCAATGGAGAGGGCAAGCTTTGTGAAGGTTTCCAGGTCGGTGATCTCTCTGGCAATGGCAGCATGGTCTTCCTGCGAAAGTTGTGGTTCCGGCTCGCCGTTGTTCCACTCCTCGGAAGTTTCGTCAAGGGTTTCGTAATCCTGATCCAGTTCATCTTCAAGGGAGATGGCCGGTTCATTTTGACGAAGCTTATCTTTCAAACGGTTGGTAATAGAAGTCAAGGCCCCGGCAATGGCAAAAGATGAAGAGGCCAGGAGTTTGCGAAGGACCAGGGTCATCAAGGCTCGTTGGCTCGCCGGCAATGCCTGCAGGTTATCGCGTTGCAGATAGTTGGAAACCAAGTTATAGAGCTGATCCTCACTTTCTTCCGGAGTAAATTCCTGCACCAGAGGCAGGCGTTGCGTGTATTTTATGTAGGGCAAAACCTGGCGACGAAGTGTGCGATGGCAGACAGGTCGAAGACGAGCCTTCAGGCTATTAAAAACCTGCTCCTGATTGAGGTTGGCATACTGTTCGCGGAAGCTCTTCAAACCACCAAAAGTATGTTCGTCAATGAAACTTACCAAGCCGAAAAGTTCTAGCAGGGAATTCTGCAACGGAGTTGCGGTGAGCAACAACTTGTCCTTGCCGGCCAAGGCCCTTTTGAGGGTGTTGGCGATGACGTTGGACGGTTTGTAAACATTCCTGAGACGATGGGCTTCGTCGATAACCACCAGGTCCCAGGGTGTAGCACGCACATCCTCAGCCTTATTCCTGGCAAACTGGTAAGAGCAGATGACTATTTCTTTCCCTTCAAAAGGGCGCAATTCACCTTGTTTGATGGCGGTGTTGTAAGACTTAGACTCCAGGAGACGACATGGTAGAAAGAATTTTTCGGTCAACTCCTGGTACCACTGCTTGCGCAGATTGGAAGGGGTGATGACCAGAATTCGCCGCTGCTGCTCCGCCCATTTCTGAGAGAGAACCAGTCCTGCTTCGATGGTCTTGCCAAGCCCAACTTCGTCCGCCAACAATGCCCCGGTTGAAAATGGTGAATTAAAAGCAAAAAGGGCTGCATCTACCTGATGCGGGTTAAGATCGACTTGGGCGTCAACAAGGGCAGCTGCTAACTTTTCTACACTATCGGAAGGACAACGCCGGGTGAGTTCGTAGGCAATGAATTTACTTTGATAATTTGTAATATTCAAGATATCGAAACCCCGTATATTAATTTTACATAGAATGTTATTTTCTTATCTTACTATGAATTCCGGGGTCATTTCACTTAAGATCATAGTTGTCGACAGGAAATCGTAACGTCAAGAAAGTCCAAGAAATCATAACCGATGGAGCTAAAAACAGATAGGGGGATAATTCCCGAACATCTTCTTTCGAGGAGAATAATTGCGCGAAATGGGAGCATGGCACCAGTCGCTTTAGCTTCGAAATGTTTCTCTGAAAAATTATTTTCATGTTTTTTGTGAAGATTTTTTGATAAGCGACTTATCCCGTTTATCGGGGTTAGAAATGTCGCTCAGCAGGTCGGCGGAAATATAAGCGTCCAGGAGGACGGCACGGTTCCAGTCCGGCTTCGGCAGCATTGTAAAAGATTATTCAATTTTTACTCCCTCATTGTTCTTCTGCCATGCTCTCCATGCCGATGCCTGCCAGGCAACTGGTGAAAAGTGGTA
>JAZDOW010000303.1:0-7436 GCA_043798185.1 Pseudomonadota bacterium
GGACAGGCCGAAATCATGATCCATGAAATTAATTCTCTTAAACGCCACCGTGGAGCGGATTTCCGGGCAGATACGAATGAGGCCGCGCCGGCGGTCTCGACTCCGCAAAAGATATTTTTTCTTGATATGCATGGCGATATCCTCCGTCCGTTCCTCGGGATAAATGGCTTTTTGGGCGGTGTCGAGGATTCTCGTGCTGATATCCGAGGCGAGGATGGAAAAACGCAGAGTGGGCTGCTCGGCGGCAAATTCCGAGATTACCATCGCCAGGGTATAGGGCTCCTCGCCGCTGGAACAGCCGGCACTCCAGATTCGTACCGGCTTTGATGGTGAGTGGTTCGGTCGACTGAGAATCGTCGGCAGAGCCTTTTCGGTAAGAAAGGTGAAGTGGCCGGGCTCTCGGAAAAAATCGGTCTTGTTGGTGGTCACCACATCGATGAGGTGGACCAGTTCAGACTGCTGTCCCAGGGCACTGAAGACAAATTGACCGTATTCCTCAAAATTGGCAATGTCGAGGGCTTTTAACCGTTTTTGCAGCCGTGCCTCAAGCATGGTCTTCTTTGTCGGCGGTAATTGGATGCCGACCTGATCGTAGATGAAGGAACTGAATTGCTTAAAATCCTTATCCTTCATCTTTGCAGGCTGGGTGAATGTCATGATAACTCACTTCCCTGCAGTTCGGCGATTTCTTCGGCGGAAAAGACCTTGTCGATATCGAGTATCATAACAAAGGTTTCGCCCACTTTGCCCATACCCTTGATAAACTCGATATTGAGCTTGGTGCCGAGTTTCGGTGGTGGTTCAATGAAATTCGGTTCCATCTCCACCACTTCCTGTACCGAGTCGGCAAGCACGCCGAGGACAATCGGTTCGCCGTTCAGGTTGACCTCGACGACGATAATGCAGGTGTTGATGGTTTGTTCCGTGCGCTGCATGGCAAAATTCAGCTTCAGGTCGATGACCGGCACCACGCTGCCGCGCAGATTGATGACCCCGCGCATGAATTCAGGGGTTTGGGGAACCTTGGTTATGGTTGTCAGTTCGAGTATTTCTCTGACCTTTGCCACATCAAAGGCGAAGATCTCTTCGGCCAGTTTAAAGGTGAGGTACTGCACAGTTTCAGTTATTCCTGCCACACTCATGGTTGTCCTCCTCGGCGGATAATGGTTTCAGGCTGCACCCTGGAGTGAAGATCCGACCGGGGCCTTGGACGGCAGGAGAGTTCCCGTCGTCCAAGGTTCCGTACAGGGTCGGTAGCCCGATGCATGGCATCTCGGTTAGAATTTTTCAAACTCTTCATCAAGATGATCCGCTCCACCCTTCTCACCCATGTCGAGATGTATGGTGCCTTGGGTTTTGGGGGCAACTTTGCCTTTTTTTGCTGGAGCAGCCGCCTTGGCGACAACAATCTGTTTAGTTGCCGCGGGGTGGCTGATAGCCAGTTGTCTATGTTGCGGCGGGCTTACAGCATGCCGCTGTTTGGTGTCGAGGGTAAAGAAGGCTATGGTTGCCTTCAGTTGCTCCGCCTGGCTGGAGAGTTCTTCGGTGGTCGAGGCCATCTCTTCGGCCGATCCGGCATTTTGCTGGATAACCTGATCGAGCTGCTGGATTGCCTTGTTGATCTGATCGGCGCCGGAATCCTGTTCCCTGCTGGATGCGCTGATTTCCTGAACCAGTTCGGCGGTTTTTTGAATATCCGGCAACATCTTGTTCAGCATGTCGCCTGCCTGCTCGGCAATGGCGACGCTTGAGGTCGAGAGCTGGCTGATTTCGCCGGCCGCCGACTGGCTGCGTTCCGCAAGTTTTCGGACTTCGGAGGCAACGACGGCAAAACCCTTGCCGTGTTCTCCGGCCCTTGCCGCCTCAATGGCGGCGTTTAAGGCGAGGAGATTGGTCTGGCGGGCGATTTCTTCAATAATGGAGATCTTGGTGGCGATCTGCTTCATGGCTGAAACGGTCTCCATTACCGCTTTGCCGCCGTCCTTGGCATCGGAAGAACTCTTGACGGCGATCTTTTCGGTCTGCATGGCGTTGTCGGTGTTCTGGCGGATGTTCGAGGCCATCTGTTCCATGCTCGAACTGATCTCCTCGGCACTGGCGGCCTGCTCGGTCGCCCCCTGGGACATCTGCTGGGCGGTGGCCGACATCTCCTGGGCCCCGGTGGCGACGTTGTCGGCGGCGCTTTGCACTTCAGTTACTACCTCCTTCAGTTTGGATACCATGTTGGCCAGCGACTCCAGCAGGTCATCCTTATCGCTGCGCTTCTTCAACTCAACCAAGAGGTTTCCCTGGGCCACCTGTTTGGCGTTGGCGGTGATTTCCTTGATGACATTGACGTTCTGGGTGAGAGTTGTGCCTATCTTGGTAAAGTTGCCGGCAATAGCCTGGGTGTCGGCATCGGATGGCGCAACACTGGTGTCGAAATCCAGATCGCCGATGGCAAACAATTGCAGGTTGGCAAGGAGCTTGTTGACCTCTTCGTTCTGGTAGTCGGCCTGTTTTTCAGCCACCCTGGCTGCTTGTTTAACCGCCGTCATATCGGTCACCACCTCGAAGGCGCCGATGACGGCGCCGCTGTCGTTTTTAATGGGGATGCCGAAGTAGTTGATATCAAGGTTCAGGGCGCCGGGATGGGCATCGGTCTCGCTGGTGGCAATCTGGCCGGCGGCCATGGAGCGCCCGCAGGCGCACTTATCGGTTTTACAGTCGGAGGTTCTGAAGTGATCGTAACATTTGGTTCCGACAACTTGTTGCGGCATTCGGTTGCCGGCTTCGGCTCCGGCTTTATTCATATAGAGGATGTTGAAGTCCCGATCGATGAGCATCGACGGCGCCGGCATGGCGTCCAGCAAACCGACCAGACGGTCGATGATGGTATTGACTCCCTGGATGAGTTTCTTGAAATCGCCCTGGTGTTTTGTCGTGTCCGCCCTGGTGTTGAGTCGCCCTTCCATGGCCGCCACACCGAGGGAGTCGGCATCTACGACCAGGGTACGAATCGTATCGACCATTTTCTTCATGGCGGCCATGACGCTGGTGGTATCGCCGGAGCTAAGGGTGATTTCACTGGAGAAGTCACCCTTAGCGACTAAGTTGGCGATATCTCCTAGCTGCTTTGGGTCGCCGCCAAGTTGTCTTAATAAACTTTTGGTAATAAACACCGCTTGGAGGATAGAAAGTATTATGGCAACAACCGAGAGTGTCAGCATTATCAGTTGAGTCCGAGTGCTGATCGAAATTGCTTGCGTAACGTCAAGAGCGGTCTGCGCGTCTATTTGTTTGGCAAGTTCATTAACTATTGACTCTGATTGATGGGTGGCTTCCTTATATTCGCCAATAGCCTTGTTTGCTTCTTGGGTAGTGGTAATCTCTCCGGATTGAATTTTCCCGGAAACTTTATCGAAGCCCTCTGCATACGATGAAATATGTTTATTAATGGTAGCAAGGGTGTCTTTATCCTTTTGTGTGGTCAGTAATTTCAACATTGCATCGGTACGCTGCCGAAAATGATCCAATGCCTCCGTCCACTGTTTTTTGTATCCATCCACCTTTGTGGCGTCGCCAATATTCATAAACAGGTCTTTCTCATAGCGCCGCAACATATTAATGTTGGCTCGCGTACGTTGAGCATATTCCACCAACTTATCGCCCCTTCCGGATATGTCGGAAATTTCAAACTTCATCTTCCCCAGGCCCCAGTAGCCGGTGGTCCCAACAATGACAAGAAAGATCAGAATACAACTGAAGCCAAATGCTAGCCGTGTACTCATTTTCAAATTAGAAAACATAGCTTACCTCCTTAAGATGTTCTGGTTAGTTTTTTCGGCTACTTGTATCCAATCTCTCAGGGAAAGAGAATGTGGGTTGCAGATCGTCCCAAGCGGTTGAAAAACTGTTCTGTGGCTCGCCGAGGTTGTTGCAGCAGGTAAATGGTGGTTTCCATTCCCAGCTGCAACTTCGGCTTTTTACACTAAAAGGGAGTACGAACAAGATTGGTGGTTCAGCGGGAAGCGGTAAGTCGTTTTTACGAAAAACGACCTATTTCTCCGAGCCTCCCTGCAGGTCGGAGAGCTCCTCGGCGGAAAAGACCTTGTCTATATCGAGAATCATAACAAAGGTTTCTCCCACCTTGCCCATGCCCTTGATAAACTCGGTATTGAGCTTGGTGCCGAGTTTTGGCGGCGGTTCAATAAGGTCTGGTTCCATTTCCACCACCTCCTGCACTGAGTCGGCAAGGACGCCAAGGACAGTCGGTTCGCCGTTCAGGTTGACCTCGACGACGATGATACAGGTGTTGATGGTCTGTTCCGTGCGCTGCATGGCAAAATTCAGCTTCAGGTCGATGACCGGCACCACACTGCCGCGTAGATTGATGACCCCGCGCATGAAATCAGGCGTTTGCGGCACCTTGGTTATTGACGTCAGTTCAAGGATTTCTCTGACCTTTGCCACATCAAAGGCGAAGATCTCCTCGGCCAGCTTAAAGGTCAGGTATTGCACGGTTTCGGTTATTGCTGCTACACTCATGACTTATCCTCCTTGTTGCCTGAATCAGAATTTTTCAAACTCTTCATCAAGTTGATCCACCCCACCCTTGCTGCCCATGTCGAGGTGTATTGCGCCCTGGGGTTTGCCGGTTGCTTTGACTGTTTTGGCCGTTGCGGGTCTGGGGGCTGCTGCCGTCTTAGGCGTTGCAGTATGGCTGATTGCCAGGTGTCTTTGCGGCTGGTGGTTTGTTCTCGGCCGTTGTCTGCCGGTGTCGAGGGTGAAGAAAGCAATGGTTGACTTGAGTTGCTCGGCCTGGCTTGACAACTCCTCGGTGGTTGATGCCATTTCTTCGGCCGAGCCGGCATTCTGCTGAATGACCTGGTCAAGTTGCTGTATAGCCTTGTTGATTTGTTCGGCTCCGGTATCCTGTTCCTTGCTTGAGGCGCTGATCTCCTGGACCAGTTCTGCTGTCTTCTGGATATCCGGGAGCATTTTGTTCAGCATACTTCCGGCCTGTTCAGCGATGGCAACACTGGATGTCGAAAGCTCGCTGATTTCGCCCGCCGCCGATTGGCTGCGCTCCGCCAGTTTCCGAACCTCGGAGGCTACAACCGCAAAGCCCTTGCCGTGTTCTCCTGCCCTTGCCGCCTCGATGGCGGCATTCAAGGCAAGGAGGTTGGTCTGGCGGGCAATTTCCTCAATGATCGAGATCTTGGTGGCGATCTGTTTCATCGCCGATACTGTTTCCATTACCGCCTGGCCGCCTTCCTTGGCGTCGGTGGAACTCTTGACGGCAATTTTCTCGGTTTGCATGGCGTTATCGGTGTTCTGGCGGATATTTGAGGCCATCTGTTCCATGCTTGACGAGATCTCCTCGGCGCTTGCCGCCTGTTCGGTTGCGCCCTGCGACATCTGCTGGGCGGTGGCCGACATCTCCTGGGCGCCGGTGGCGACATTGTCGGCGGCGCTTTGCACCTCGGTTACGATCTCTCGTAATTTTGCGACCATATCGGCGAGAGCCTCGATAAGTTCATCCTTGTCGCTCCGTTTCTTCAGGTCGACCATCAAATTCCCCTGGGAAACCTGTTTGGCGTTGGCGGTGATGTCATTGAAGGCGGCGACCATTTTGCTCATCGCCGCCATGACGCTGGTGGTATCTCCACCGGCCAGGGTTATTTGTTGACTGAGATCACCGATTGCCACCATATTGGCAATGTCGCCGACATCTTTCGGGTCGCCGCCCAGCTGCCTAAGGACAATACGGGTGAGGAGCAGGCAGGTTCCAATCGAGAACAGCACGGCGATGCCAAGAGTTATAAGAAGTTGCATCTCGGCCTTTTTCGAGTCCGCAAGACTCTGGATGCGCGATTCTTTGGCTATTTTTTCATTAATATCGATGAGCTGACCAAGGAGGGTCTCCGCTGCGCTAAAGCTGTCCCGAGCCGCCCCGAAGGAGAGCGACTTCGCCTCGTCCATTTTACCATTCCTGGTCAGCTCGATAACGGCCTTATGATCCTTTATCCAGGCGTCCCAGGCGGGCAGGTATTTTTTAAAGGTCTCTTCCTCTTCTTTTGATTGTGGCAAAGGATCGTAGAGTTTTCGTCCCTTGTCAATATTTGCCCAGGCTTGCTTCAGCATTTCCTGTTGAACTTCAAGGGTTTTCGCATCAAGGGGCATGAGCATGGTCCGCTCCGCCCTTTGCACTGCCGTTTGGCCTTCGTTGGCGATTTCCAGGCCCAGGATACTCGGCAATCTGACATCGGAGATCTCGACGAGATTCGCATCGATATTCTTCATTCCCAGATATCCGGCAAAACCGGCGGCAACAGTAAAGAGGAGGGCAATGAAAAAAGACAGGTATAATTTGTTCTTCATCTTCAGATTTGTGAACCAAGTCATAAGGGCCTCCTTAAACGGTTTCTTTTATTATATTGGTATGTTCAGCGGTTTCCGCCATCTGCGCCAGATCAACGGGTGAGAGAATGAGCGCCACCGAGCCGTCGCCTAATATGGTTGCCCCGGAGATGCCGCGAACATCCTGGTACAGGACACCGAGGGGTTTAATGACCGTCTGGTGCTCACCGACGACAAAGTCGACGACAAAACCGATGCGTGTGCCGTGTACGGCGACGATGACAATCTGCTCGATCTCCGGCCGGTCGCCGGGGACACGGAATTGATCCCTGAGACAGATATAGGGGGTGAGGTGGCCCCTGACATTGGCCATATTCCGGCCATGGGAGTTTTTAATGTCTTCCCTCGACAGCTCGACGCACTCCTCAATGGCACCCAGTGGCAGGACAAAATGGCTGGCGCCGATTTTCACCAGAAGACTTTCGATAATGGCCAGGGTCAGGGGAATCTTCAGGGTGATGGTCGTGCCGCGACCGAGTTCACTGTCGACGACGATGGTGCCGCGCAAACCTTCGATGCCGCGCTTGACGACATCCATACCGACACCGCGCCCGGAAACGCTGGTGACTTTGGCCGCCATGGAAAAACCGGGGGCAAAGATATAACTGTAGATTTCCTGGTCGGAGAGCTCGGCGGTGGGGGACACCATGCCCAGTTCGATGGCCTTCTTGTGGATGGCGTCGCGGTTGATGCCGCCGCCGTCATCATAGATGGTGATGAGCACCGAGTCGCCGGCGTGCTCGGCCCCGAGACGAATGGTGCCGGTTGCCGGTTTGCCGGCAGCGACACGTTTTTCCGGTTTCTCGATTCCATGGTCGATGCTGTTGCGGATGATATGGACCAGCGGGTCGTTGAGTTTTTCGATGACCGTCTTGTCGATCTCGGTCTCGGCACCAAAGGTTTCCATCTCGATCTCTTTGCCGAGTTCCATGGAGAGATCGCGGACTAATCGTTTGAACTTACTGAAGGTGCTGCCGATGGGCAGCATGCGGATGTTGAGGGCGGTGTCGCGCAGCTCATTGGTCAACCGCTCC
>JAZDOW010000304.1:0-6440 GCA_043798185.1 Pseudomonadota bacterium
GGACAGGCCGAAATCATGATCCATGAAATTAATTCTCTTAAACGCCACCGTGGAGCGGATTTCCGGGCAGATACGAATGAGGCCGCGCCGGCGGTCTCGACTCCGCAAAAGATATTTTTTCTTGATATGCATGGCGATATCATCCGTCCGTTCCTCGGGATAAATGGCTTTTTGGGCGGTGTCGAGGATTCTCGTGCTGATATCCGAGGCGAGGATGGAAAAACGCAGGTCGCGCTGTTCGGCGGAAAATTCTGAAAGGACCATTGCCAGGGTGTAGGGCTCCTCGCCGCTGGAACAGCCGGCGCTCCAGATTCGCACCGGCTTTGCCGGCGACCTGTCGCGCTTGTTGAGGATTGTCGGCAGGGCCTTTTGCGTCAGGAAGTCAAAATGGCCGGGCTCGCGGAAAAAATCTGTTTTGTTGGTGGTTACCACATCAATGAGGTGGACGAGTTCCGATTGCAGTCCCTGCGGACTGAAGACCAGTGCTCCGTACTCTTCAAAGGTGGCAAGGTCCTGGGCTTTCAGGCGCTTTTGCAGACGCGCCTCAAGCATAGTTTTTTTGTTTGGCGGCAATTGTATGCCGACTTGATCATAGATAAAGGAACTGAACTGCTGGAAAACCTTATCCTTCATCTTTGCTGGTTGGGCAAAAGTCATGGCTGCTCGCTTTCCTGCCTTTTATTTGCATTTGCATTCAAGATGGCATTTGTTTTGGTGTAGGGTGCACAGAGTGCGCCCTACACCAAAAATCAACCTGAGAGCTCATCAGAATGAGTAACAAGGGTGCGTTTTACGCACCATTACCAAAGATAAAACGCCGCCGGTTATTACTCCGCACCTCCCTGCAACTCACTCAACTCCTCGGCAGAAAAGACCTTGTCGATATCGAGGATCATGACAAAGCTTTCCCCCACCTTGCCCATGCCCTTGATAAAGGCGGTATTGAGCTTGGTGCCGAGTTTCGGTGCCGGTTCAATGACGCCCGGCTCCATTTCAACTACCTCCTGCACCGAATCGGCAAGGATGCCGAGAACAATCGCCTCGCCGTTCAGGTTCACCTCAACAACGATGATACAGGTGTTGATGGTCTGCTCTGTGCGGGTCATGGCGAAATTCAGTTTCAGGTCGATGACCGGCACGACGCTGCCGCGCAGGTTGATGACTCCGCGCATGAACTCGGGGGTCTGCGGCACCTTGGTTATGGAGGTAATTTCAAGGATCTCTCGGACCTTTGCCACATCAAAGGCGAAGATCTCATCGGCCAGTTTAAAGGTCAAGTACTGCACGGTTTCAGTTATTCCTGCTACACTCATGGTTGTTCCTCCTTGACCCGATTAAAATTTTTCAAATTCTTCATCAAGATGATCGACTCCACTCTTACTGCCCATGTCGAGATGGATCGCTCCTCCCCCTGATTTAATGGGTTTGGCCTTGCCAGCTGCGGGGGTCTTTGGGGCGCTGCTCGGTTTGGGATGGGCTATATGGCTGATTGACAGTTGCCTTTGCGACTGGGGACGTTGTTGGATGCTTGATGTTTGCCGCTGTCGGCCGGTATCAAGCGAGAAGAAGGCGATAACCGACTTGAGCTGTTCGGCCTGGCTGGATAGTTCCTCTGTAGTCGAGGCCATCTCTTCGGCCGATCCGGCGTTTTGCTGAATAACCTGATCGAGCTGCTGGATCGCTTTGTTGATCTGCTCGGCACCGGTATCCTGTTCCTTGCTCGACGCACTGATTTCCTGAACCAGCTCGGCGGTTTTTTGGATATCCGGGAGCATCTTGTTCAGCATGTCGCCGGCCTGCTCAGCAATGGCCACGCTTGAGGTGGACAACTGGCTGATTTCACCGGCCGCCGACTGACTGCGTTCCGCCAGTTTCCGGACTTCAGAGGCAACGACTGCAAAACCCTTGCCGTGTTCTCCGGCTCTGGCGGCCTCGATGGCGGCGTTTAAGGCGAGGAGGTTGGTCTGACGGGCTATTTCTTCAATGATCGAGATCTTTGTGGCGATCTGTTTCATCGCTGAGACGGTTTCATTCACTGCTTTTCCACCATCTTTGGCGTCGGAGGAGCTCTTCACTGCTATTTTCTCGGTCTGCATGGCGTTATCGGTGTTCTGGCGAATGTTCGAGGCCATCTGTTCCATGCTTGATGAAATCTCCTCAGCACTAGCTGCCTGTTCGGTGGCCCCCTGCGACATCTGCTGGGCGGTGGCGCTCATCTCCTGAGCGCCGGTGGCGACGTTGTCGGCGGAGGTCTGGACTTCTGTTACCACTTCTTTCAGTTTGTCGACCATGGCAGCCAAGGCCTCGATCAGTTCATCCTTGTCGCTGCGTTTTTTCAGATCGACCATAAGATTGCCCTGACTTACCTGTTTGGCGCTGGCGGTTATATCTTCAAAGGCCCCGACCATCTTTTTCATCGCCGCCATGACGCTCGTTGTATCCGTACCGGCGATGGCGATTTGCCCGGAAAGATCGCCCACCGCCACCATATTGGCAATTTCGCCCACCTGTTTCGGATCGCCGCCCAGTTGGCGCATGACTACACGGGCAATGATGAGGCCGAGACCGATGGCGACGATCACGCCGAATACCGCTAAGATAGTCATGATGAGGGTGGCCCGGTTGGCCAAAGAAGTGTTGCCGTCTGCAACGGTTTTACCTGAGGCGATTTTTGCTTCCATCATCTTGGCAATGGCGTTTTGTTCCTCGCGGGAGGCCTTGCCGGCATCGCCCTGAAGCAGGGCGGTGGCCTCAACGGTTTTCCCTTCTTTGGCAAGGGCCATGATCTTGTCGAGAAGAGGCCCGTACACCGTACGGGTCCTTTTAAACTCCTCAAAAAGCTTTTTGCCGTTTTCGCTGAACAGGGTTTTTTCGTAACTTTCGGCGTTTTTATTTATGCTCTCGCGCAGCTCCTTGATACGCCCGGCGAAATTCTCCCGCTTCTCCACTGTATCGGCAGAAACGATATCTCGGGCATTGACGCGTAAGCGCTGGAAGTCGGTTGAGATGCTACCAACTTCTCCAAGGGGAACGACGATCCTTTCGTACATCATGGTGTCGGCTGATTCGACCTCCTTGATGTTGTAAATTCCGATTCCCCCGATAACCCCGGCAATAATCGCCACGGTTATGAACCCTGATAACAGCTTGCCTTTCAGTGTCATGTTAATGAACCAGCTCATTTTGTTTCCTCCATGATGTGTTTTGTTATGGATTATTGTTGTAATAGCCTGCCTGTGAAGTGCACCTTTGCCTTTTGTTGAATTGTTTTTTATTGTCGCATTGTCGGAAAATCAGGGAGTAGCAGCATTTTTCGCACCGTCGTGCCTCTTTTTTGTTGTCTCGCTATGGGTTTGGTCAAGAAATTTCTCGTCGGTGTTTGTATGGCTAAGGTTCTTTAACTCTTGCGTCTGCTGCAGTTCGTCGTTCGGATAGGTGGCGGCGGTGACCACATCGCCGAAGTTGTTGGCGCTGTCATGATCGGTGGCGTCGATGCGGAGGTTTATAAAGCCGAAGGGATTCATCTTTTCGGCAAAAATCATGGCGATGGTATAGGTTTCCTGGCCGAGGGCGCAACCGGCATCCCAAATCTTGATCCGACTCCTGCCGCTGGCATAGGAAATCATATGGTCGGCAGCATGTCCAAGCGTTGGTTGGTCGCGCATGAAAAAGGTGAATGCCATGTATTTGCACCGTAATACAAAATGGTTGGCGAAGAGATTTACCCCTTTCAGCTCCTTGAGAATTGAGCCTCAAAGAGATCAGTTACTCGGAATTCTGCATTTTGTTTTAAGACCTAGCGAGAAACATGCCAGATTGAAGGAAATGGTAAATATTATTTATTTTCAGTCTGTTAAGAAGCGTGTATTGCGTATAACTAAACGCCGATAAAAAGTATGCCAGGGAGGAGGGCGGGAAGGGCAGGAAGAGGAGGTATGTTTGCCTCCCCTTGGTCGCCGGCTGGTGGCGATTTTTGCGGTATTTGCTGCTGTTTGTTGAAATAATGCAGGATAACAGCTTAAAATATTGAGGAAATAAACCTTGAATCCCGGATGGCATGCTGCACCTCTTGTGGGAGGTTGTTTTACCTCCTCTTAGCTTACTCTTCTTGACTTCCCCTGCCGCGCTTCACTCCTCTTTTTTTTTGATTGGTAACCTGACGGTAAAGCTCGTCCCTTTGCCAACCTCCGTGCTAAAGGTGAGAGTGCTGCCGTGTTTGCGGGTGACGACATCGTAGGCGATGGCCAACCCCTGTCCGGTGCCTCTGCCTACCGCCTTGGTGGTGAAGAAAGGCTCGAAGATTTTCGCCCTGGCGGAATCCGGGATGCCGCAGCCGGTGTCGGAAACCTGGACTGTGACGGAAGGGCCGTCAACCTTGGTTGTGATGGTAATGAGCCCCTTGTCGCTCTCTGGGGTTCGCCCCAGTTTTTCGGTGATGGCCTGGGCGGCATTGACGAGGAGATTGAGAAATACCTGGCCAATTTCGTCAGACAGACAGAGAATCTCGGGTAGATCCGGGGCAAGATCAAGTTGGAGCTCTGCGCTGTATTTCCACTCGTTGCGGGCTACCGTTGCAGTCGTCTCGATGATACGGTTGATATCGACAAGTTCGGCATTTCCGCCGCCCGGATGTGAGAACTCTTTCATGGCCCGCACCAGAGGGGTGACCCGGGTGAGGCCCTCACCGGACTGTTTGATCGCCATGGGAATTTCTTTTGCAAGATAGGGCCAGTCGGCAACTTGCAGGGCCTTTTTGAGAGCATCGCCGGAAAGCGCCTGTTCCTCATTGGCCTGGACCAGTGTCTCGACCATCTTCTCTATATCGGCAAACGCGTCATCAAGGAAGCTGATATTCGACATGACGAACTGGGTGGGGGTATTGATCTCATGGGCGATGCCGGAGGCAAGCCGGCCAACCGATTCAAGTTTATGTGTTTGCAGCAGCTGGGCATGGGAAATTTCCCTTTCCTTCATGTGCTTTTTCCGTGCTCATGACGACAAAGGGAATATGTGCATACAAAGGGCTTCCATGGAGCGTTGCGCACAGCTCAAGCCCATCCATTTCAGGCATATACACATCTGAAAGTATCAGGTCGGGCAGTGTGTCTTGGAGGATTTTCATGGCATTCTTGCCGTTTTCCACGGTAAGTACCTGATAGCCTTGTTCTATAAGTCCGTCCCGCAGGGCAAGACGTACGGAAATTGAATCGTCCACCACGAGAATCTTAGGCTCTTTGGCTGGGTGCAAAGAGGATCCCGTGATAAAGGGTTCCTGCTGTAGCGGCGCAAGCTTGGCTGGTGTTTCTTTTCTCTTATCTAAACTGGTAAAGGGATAGCTGGGCATTTTTTTTAGTCCTCAATCACGGTGATTGCGGCGGTCTTAGGGATTTAGCGCACCTCCTCAAACAGTTTCTTTTCTCACAGTGCCGTGTTCAGTAGCTTCCGCCATCTGTGCCAGATCAACAGGTGAGAGAATGAGCGCCACTGAGCCGTCGCCTAAGATTGTCGCCCCGGAAATACCCCGTATGTCCTGGTAAAGGACACCGAGAGGTTTGATGACCGTCTGGTGCTCGCCGACGACAAAGTCGACGACAAAACCGATACGTGTGCCATGTACTGCGACGATGACAATCTGCTCGATCTCCGGCCGGTCGCCGGGGACACGGAATTGATCCCTGAGACAGATATAGGGGGTGAGGTGGCCCCTGACGTTGGCCATATTCCGGCCATGGGAGTTTTTAATGTCTTCCCTCGAAAGCTCGACGCACTCCTCAACGGCACTCAGCGGCAGGACAAAATGGCTGTCGCCGATTTTCACCAGAAGACTTTCGATAATGGCCAAGGTTAAAGGAATCTTCAGGGTGATGGTCGTGCCGCGACCGAGCACGCTGTCGACGACGATGGTGCCCCGCAAACCCTCGATGCCGCGCTTGACGACATCCATGCCGACACCGCGCCCGGAAACGCTGGTGACTTTGGCCGCCATGGAAAACCCAGGGGCAAATATATAGCTGTAGATCTCCTGGTCGGAGAGCTCGGCGGTGGGGGAGATCATGCCCAGTTCGATGGCCTTCTTGTGGATGGCGTCGCGGTTGATGCCGCCGCCGTCATCATAGATGGTGATGAGCACCGAGTCGCCGGAGTGCTCGGCCCCGAGACGAATGGTGCCGGTAGCCGGTTTGCCGGCGGCGACACGTTTTTCCGGTTTCTCGATTCCATGGTCGATGCTGTTGCGGATGATATGGACCAGCGGGTCGTTGAGTTTTTCGATGACCGTCTTGTCGATCTCGGTCTCGGCGCCAAAGGTTTCCATCTCGATCTCTTTGCCGAGTTCCATGGAGAGATCGCGGACTAATCGTTTGAACTTACTGAAGGTGCTGCCGATGGGCAGCATGCGGATGTTGAGGGCGGTGTCGCGCAGCTCATTGGTCAACCGCTCC
>JAZDOW010000004.1:0-3364 GCA_043798185.1 Pseudomonadota bacterium
ATCGGCCTGTTTCCTTAAGAAACTGTAGTACCAATGATTGTCGTTGTTTTCCCGATAATAGACTTTTCCGTAGCTTGAGGCCGAATCCCCGGAAAAGGTGAAATCCGACGCCTGGGGTGTATAATCGGCAAGGGTTATACCAAAGCTGCCGGAAGCAAAGTCCTTGATAATAAAGAAGCCTGGGTTGTCTTTATTGGAAATATTCAGAGAACCATCATCGTTGAGAACACCACGCCAGGAATGGTCGTCATTTTCATAATAGTTGTTATCATTGAGTTTCTTTGAGAAAACCATGGTCGGCAACTGCTGACCGGCGAACCAGATAGTGCCCTGATTGTCGGTATCAATAATAATATCGCCGATCCCAACATGGTATTCATCGACTCCCTCTCCACCTTCAAGACGATCTTTGGCACTATCTTCGGGGGTATCCATGGTCCCTCCGTACAGGACGTCGGCACCCTTGCTGCCCTTGATGATATCCTCATCGGTGCCGCCTTCGATGCGGGCGATCCCGGATAGGGTGGTTCCATTGAGATCGATGGTGTCGGATGCATTGGTGCCGGCTATGATATTGTTCTCCCCGCCTCCGCCATCAATGATCTCAACCCGGTCTTCGCCGGTGAAATTATGGACGCGGATGGTGTCATTGTCGTCGCCGCCTTGGATGGTATCGATATCTTCGCCACCGGTGAAAACATCATAGGTATCATCTTCCCCCACGATAAAAAAAGTGTCGTTGCCGGCACCCCCAAAAATATTGTCTTGGCCTTTGCCGCCTTCAATATAATCATCGCTGCCAGCACCGGATAATGTATCGTTACCGTCCATGCCGTAGAGATGGTCTGCTCCACTGTCACCAATGATGGTATTGGATGTGGCATCGCCAAAGCCAAAATACCTGTAGACTCCTGTTCCGAGCCGGACCCTTACATGACTGGCTACGTCTTCGAACAAATAAGATGTCGAAGCATCCGGATCACTAAAGGTCTTAAACGTATCGGGTTTTTTCGAATATTTGAGCTTGATCAACCAGGAGAGCATTTCTGAACGATCCTGCAGGTAAGGGTCACTAAAATCCTCCCGGTTTTTTACCTCCTCAATATAATCGCCATCCATAACGACAAAGGCTCGTAATTTGAATAGGGCCTCGCGATATGCCGTGCCTGTATCACTTACCAGTTTGGCAGCTTCTGCCCAGTTTGATATCGTATCGACTAAATTGACATTTCCGTAATCGGCTACATCCATAGTCGCGCCAATCTTTGCGGCATTGTAGAGATGGTTGAGCCCTGCTGCTTCTCCCACAGCGGGCAAGGGTTCGTATGGCATTCGTCCTGTATTGGTGGTCTCAATAAATCTTTTTTCCATCTGCCCCCTGCCGAAATTGGTATAAGTAACATAAAGAGCGTCCTTTATCTCCTGTGGCAGGGTGCCCCAATCGCTGTTATAGGCCTTATGAGCTATAAACCAATTTTCTGCCTCGACGATTTTCAGTCCATAAAATTTGGCTGTAAGACCGGTTTGGTCATTAACCAGATCATAGGCAAGCCTATCGTAATGGCCATCGTATTTGGTTAAGTCCAAAATAGATAAAATACCCTGATCGGTTTCGCGCAGCAGACGAATGGCCGTGGCCATTTGGATATTGCCCTTTCCCAAATCAATCAGAACTGGATTGACAATCTTCTCATACGATCCCACCTGCATGGCATCGTCAACTTTTTTGTACAGATCAACCCATTCCTGATGGGTACGGGTGGTAGTGGTCATTGTAACAGTGGCAGAAAGAATGGCGATCATCGGCGCAGTCCATCCACCTGCCAGAGATGCTGCTGTAATTCCAACAAGATCTGCCCCTGTCAATCCCGACAAGGCATATCGGTCTATTAGGTCATCTCGCAATGGATGTTTCAGATAACCATTGTTTTCCTCGGCCATAGCGCCTGCTATGGCTGTGATTATCTGAGACATACCGAGCTTGTTCGCTGCATCTATGATGTTATCCTTCTGACCAAGTACATACTCATCTATTGCTGCATTTATATACTTTTCAACAGGTTCCCCTGCCTTGAAAAAATCTAAAGTTGCCATAATCTACTCTCCTGTTTTAAGTGTTTAGTTAGCGGACCTGCACATTGTGATAAACCAAAGATCGTCGATTCGCTTCAGGATACATTCTCCGCGTTTCCAATCTGGTGGATATTCATCTAGCGAATCAACCACCCGTAAACCCGGTCTAGTGTATGGTTTTTCACTTTTCGAATAATCAGCATTGACAATATGCCCATTTTCCACTCGTGGGGCTTGGGGAAAATAACAATAGCCTTTATTAATGAAGCTGTTGAAATAGCGGAGACGTATGTTCCCAAATTCGACCTTGTCAGGATCCGGGCCTAAGGCAAATGTTGTAGGATCCGTGACACGAGCGACATCTATCACATCTTGAAGTGGGGCAACTCCTTCGAACAGCTTTGGCAGTTCGCGCCGAAAGGTTGCCATTACTTCTTCTTCCATAGCCTGATTTTTGATTGACCGACCGGAGAAAAGTGATTTGCGAACTTGAATCGTATGATCAGAATATGGTTCAGGAAACCAGCGACTGAATTCTCCTCCAGCCTCTACAATATGGAAGACTCCCACTTCTTTCACCAACTTCTGCACCTCCTGGGAGGATAATTCATAAAACACAGATCTATTCCTAAAATTTCGGTATCCAGCCGCCAGTTGCTCAAACACGGCTCGATGGGCGTTGAAGTTATCGACCATCTTTTTATCGCTGGGCAGGGGGTTATGAAACCATTGCCACCAGATGAATAAACCCAAAACTCCCAGGACAAGTCCACTCCCAATCAACAACGCTTGCCGTCCCTCTCGTGGAAAATTTCCCCTGATTTCCGGCCACAACATAAAAATCGCGGTACTAATGTATGGAATCGAGCTCAAACCGCCCCAGACGAAAATCCCAAAGAGCATCAACAGAACGGCATACAGTCGGCGAATATTCCGCCGCCATTTCAAATTCTTATCTACAACCAAAAACACCGCAAAAACCAGCGGCAGCGTTGCCAAAGCGGTACGCCGGGCCGCTGCTTCCACGAGAACACTGCCGGGGAGAAAGACTAGTACACCCCAGACAACGGTAATAATAACAATCAGGATTCGTCTCATTTTGTGAACCTCTATTTGTATCTGAAGTTTCCTATAAAAGTCTCACGCCACTAAAAATATGGGGACAGCATATACGTTAAAGGGGAAAGATCTGAAAAGGTCACAAGACCAAGTAAAACTCCTGCCTTTACCATGAATAGAAATCTCTTTTTCATACCGAATACCTCCTCGTTTGGGTGAAAGATTTAAAGAA
>JAZDOW010000060.1:0-7987 GCA_043798185.1 Pseudomonadota bacterium
CGCCGATGGCTATATTGGCCGCCTGCTCAACTTTACTGTCATTGGTGACTTTACCATCAATTGTCGAAGCTGCCCAACCGGTGGAAATACTCATGGCCATAACCAATCCCAGTGCGCTCACTAATAATGTCTTTTTCATAACGTGTGCCCCTCATTTCATTATTTAATCTTCATCCCATTAATCGGGAACTTTCCCGCTCAATGAGTCTGCCTTTGTTTGTAAGTCACAAGGTATCAACTAAAGGTTCACATTTTTTTAAGAAAATTTTGAGGATGAAGATATTACCTCGTAAATATACTGCGAAAGGTATGTATCCCACTTGTCGGGGGTAGAAATGAGTTTGGCAGAGAGAGTATTAAAATGAGGAGGGGCTTATCTGCCGAGAAAGAAACCTCAACAACCCTAGGGCAGAAACTGGAAGACGATAATGGCGTGCATCTGGTATGTTCTTATCACATTCAGCAAACTTTTGGTAAAATGTTCGCCGATCTCCGACAATGAACCGAAACAGACTTTTCTCTACTGCACTGCCGGTCAAATGACACGTCCGGCCATGTTGGCAGGTTGGACATACTAGCTTAATTCAATAATGGGTAATTTTAGGGAACGGTTACAAAATTTCATCTAGTAGAAGCAAAGTTATATCGATTAAATCTGTTCCCTTTATTCGTACTGGTTGTTCTGACGGACTAAAGGTGATTGTTTTTCGCATTTTTTATTTATTGGTCTTATGCATTAATTTTGTTTTGAACCTTTTGCAGACACTCAGAGACATATGAATAGGGACAGAGAACTCTTGCAAGAAAAACATCTGATGGAGCATGTAGCAGCAGGCGATTCCACTGCGTTCCGCCAGCTTTACGACTTGTCCTACGGTAAGGTTGCCCGTTATGTGCAAAAGGTGCTGAATGATGCCAGCCTGGCGGATGATATCCTCGTCCAGACCTACACTGTTGCATGGCAAAAGAGCACTACCTTCAAAGGAAACGGGAGGATCACCACATGGCTGATCGGTATTGCACGGAACATAATTTTTCAGGAGTTTAGAAAGATAAAGAAGCATGAACCTTTTGAAGAAGAGTTCTGTGCCGCTGATACCCAGAGTCAGTTTCAGGTTGAGGTCGAATCGACAAACGCTGCCCTGAAAGCTTCCCTGCAGTCTTTATCGGTGAAACATCGAGAAATTCTTGAATTGGTTTTTTATCAGGATTTCAACTATGTGGAAGTGGCTGAACTGATAGGGATACCGGAAAACACCGTTAAAACACGAGTATTTCATGCAAAGCAGGCACTCAAAAACGTATTGGAAAAACGGAATTTCACAGACTATGGCAATTAAAGACAATGACATATCGGATTCGATCCCCGATTACTGCAACCTTCGACTGGATGCAAACGAAAAAGCTAATTTTGAAAGCCTTCTCCAGGAAGATCAAAAACTGTTGGATGAGTACAAAGATTTTCAAGGATTTCAGAAATTGTATCGCCAGATCGACCCTGCCGAGCCATCACCGTCAGATGCGATTTTCAATCGGATATCCCATAAGATCAACGCCGACCACAAGGTAGAAAGAAAAGCACCCGTTCGGTCCAGTCCATTAGCAGAGTCCATACGCTCTTTCTTGCAGCAGATTCGCGCATCCATAGCTGTGCCATGGATGTTTGCCGCTGCGCAGGCTGTGGTAATTGTACTCTTGCTGATCCCTTCTCCTCAGCAAAATATATATTCAACCTTGAGTGCAACTAAAGTGGCCACAAATGTAGAAAAGGCCCTCATTAACGTGGTCTTTCGGTCAAACGCTATGGAGTCAGATATTCGCAACCTGTTGCATGGCATCCACGGATCGGTTACCAGTGGGCCCAGCATGGAGGGACGCTATGTGATCAGTATCAGCAACCAGAGCGACCTTGACAAGGTTGTATGGACATTAAAACAGTCGGAAATTGTAGTATTTGCCGAACCGGTTCCTTAGTGCCTTAGAAATTTATTTCTCGTTTTTTAATAAATTCCAAGAAGATACTTACCTCCTTGCTCAAGGGGGTAGTGAACAGAGTTCCGCTTGTAGTGATTAAGGCGTCTGAAGAATTCAATTCTTTATTGTGCTGACCAGATATGGTTTAATAAAGCTAAATTTAATTTCGTCGCAACTGCTGCAAACGACCCGTCAGGGACATCGCGGCAAGTAACCTGGTGATGCCCATGATATACTGTTCCAATCCTGGACCGGTCATCAAAACAACAATTTTGTGGATTATTCTGCTTTTCTGCCTCACCACGCCCTGGGTTGTATTTGCCGAATCCAGTATCCAGGGCAATGTCATCAACGCTCCAACCAAAATTGAAAATAGCGCCAATATTGCAGCAGGCAGCGAAAACAATGCTGTGCACTCTTCCATTGCAGTGAAAAATGCCAGGATGAGCGGCACTCTAGCCAACAATGTGCAAAGCAAAACTGCAGTAAATGTTGCTGCCGGAAAGACAAACCTTGCCAGCCAGGGTTCTATTTCCCTTTCTCGCGGGACAGTCAAGGGAGCAGTCCTCAATAATGTCGCAACAAAATCAACAAGTAACTTGGCCATCGGTACGGACAATAAAGCCGACCAGGGAAGTGTTCGAATAGAAAACAGCAGAACTCGCGGTACAGTGATCAACTCCTCCGCATTGCAGAAAAGCACAAATATGGCAGTAGGAAACAGCAACTCAGCATCTCAGGCAGCTATCGTCATGAATGGGGCGCAATTACGAGGCATAGCCGTTAATAATGCTAATGTCGAGAACGCCGTAAACGCTGCCGTTGGTTATAGAAATGAGGCGAATCAATCGTCTATTGTCGTTGATGGGGATCAGACCGACAGCAGATCCACGATAACCATGACGCAAAAACCTTTCCCTGCGGGTTCAGATAGAACGAGACAGGGAGAGCACAGCACCTTGACATATACAGGCAGAAAAATGGGCCAGAACTCAAAGGAACAGAAGACCGCCCAATATGTGCCTGGCCAGGTTGTTTTTCTCATTGATAATGACAAAGCTGGTCTTGCCAGCCTCGATCGGGTTGCCAAAAAGTACCATCTGAATATCGGTGAAAAGACAGTTCTGAAATCGCTCAACCGTATCATGGTGGTTTCTTCCACTGCCAAGGACGCGGCAGAGGTTGCCGAGGCGATTAAAAATGAGTCCGGGGTATATAATTCACAGCCTAACTATGTATTTGCAACGATGGGCGAGCAAGATCCAATGAGTCCCATGCAGAATTTGGTTTCTATGCTCGATTTGCAGAAAGTGCACGGTAAGGTCAGTGGCAAGAATATAATCGTGGCTGTTATTGATACCGGCGTAGAGATAGAACACGAGGATCTGCGTGCCCGTATAGTTGGACACCACAACTTCATATCGGGCAGCGTCTACCATGGAGAAATACACGGTACAGCAGTGGCCGGGATCATTGGTGCCGACAAAAATGAATACGGCATTGTCGGTATTGCTCCGGATGTGTCTTTGCTGGCACTGCGAGCCTGCCGTCAGGTAAGTAAAACGTTGGCCATGGGAGAATGTTTCTCGACGTCTCTGGTCCAGTCACTGGATGCCGCGATCTTAGCCAAAGTGGATGTTGTTAATTTAAGCCTTGGGGCATATGTCAATGATACCCTACTGAGCATGATGATTGATAGCGGCCATGAGAAAGGAATTGTTTTTACGGCTCCAGTGGGCAATGACCCCGCAGCAGAGAATTTTGCCTTTCCCGCTTCACACGACAAAGTGATCAGCGTAGCGGGTCTAAATGAACAGGGTAATCCACTGCCCAACAAGCAACTGGCAGCCATGGCTGATGCTGTGGCTCCGGCAACACATCTTTTTGTGACGACACCTGGAAATAGTTATAATTTTATCGATGGCACCTCTCTGGCCGGTGCCTCCATTTCCGGCATAATTGCCCTATCACTGGAAAAAATAAATTCTCAGAATCCCCCCCTCCCCCCCCCTTGCCTGCCTCGCTTCAACAGTACTGTCCCATGGGCCAGGCAAGTCCTTTCATGCCTTGGTTTATAGGCTGGGTCTGCATTGTAGGATACAATGCATTCTTTTCGCTCGTCACACATTGCAACCTTTAGTAATACAACAAAGTAAGGAGGGAACCACAGTTTGGTTCATAGATATAATGTCTCTTCACTCTTTGTCTAAATAAATCGGTACTCGGTTTCCTTCTCACTGGATATCAGCACAGGGCGGATATTGCAAACCCTTTGGCAACCTTAACCGATTTCACCGAGACAATCTTTAAGACTATTCCTGACTATCTCTGAGTCCAACGGCCCATATTTACAGGAAATATGTTGATCTTAGGCCTGCCAGTTAAGGGAAAATATTAAACATTTTGCAGTTCGGAAAATGTCGGAGCGACAATTCTGGAGTGTATCCCTGTGGCTTTTGAATTGTTTTGAACCTTTCAGGTTGAATTGATTCTCAAGTGGCTGGAGAAGAACGGAGACGAAAAAAGATGTGTTCTTTATCGCTCCGACCACACAGACGCCGGGCTTTGGGGATGCTCGCAATATCGCAATTGGACTGTGGTCTGCCGACTTTTCGGTTTCGCCGGTAATCGTGACCGCACCGGAATTCCCAGGTTGGTAATGTGTCGGGTGATGAAAGAACGATTGCGACCCGGAACAATCGCCGAGGCACTGAAACATGAAGACCTTGTAATGCCGCTTTTCAGCGAAGCTGGTTCTACGTATAACAGCCCTTCACCCTGATCTGGGTGCTCTCCGGATGCCGGTCAACTCTCCTTATTCTTTATATTTTGGTGTTAATAAGGGTGACTTCACCGGTCATGCTTCTTTTTACCAGGGCGGTCAACGGGTCTTCAGCACTTTCCGAAAAACTGACACTGTGGATGAGCGGGCCTGAGATGGCTTTGTTGAGATCATCCTTAAAGCCTGCAATGAAATCGGATACTTCCTTCGATTCACTGTTAAAGCGGATATACAGGCCATCTTCACTGGAGAGGAAATCAATCTTGAGGTTGCCAAGAGGCGAGAGTTTCAGAAAAAGAGAAAAATGTTTGGGCATCTCTCTTTTTCCGCTGCCTTTGTCAGATTGTTCTTCATAATTTTCAACAACCAGATAACCCTGTAGAAGAAAAGGCAATGGGATTGGCAGGATCAAGGTATCCTGACGAGCTGTCTGCAGTTGCGCCAACTGAAAGAATTCCAGGGAGTTCAAAGCCTGCTTGCCGCTTTCGTGCAGTTTGCTTTGCTCCGACAGGTTTTGCACCAGCTCGATTAAGGCGAATTTCACTGTTTTTACTGCACCTTCCAGATTCCCAGCGGCCAGCATACCCTCGAGATTCAGGCCAAGTTTATTAACAAGCTGCTGCAGCTCACCTCCATTAGCTTCAGCCCCAGCTGTTGCGCCGGGCGATATAAGGAGCCCCTCTGCCTGCGCTTGGGTCAGCAGGCCACTCTGCAGACTGTTGGTTGAAAAAATCTGAAGCAGATTTTCCGGCCCCTTCATGAGGGAGACAAGCTCTGTCAGGCCTGACTTGAGAGTAGTCAGAGTATTTGCGAGGTTTGCGCTACTGAACGGGTTATCCGGTGCCAGCTGCAATTGTTGAAATAACTGATTGAGGGCTGCTTCCTTTCCGCCCTGGCCAATATTTTGGTTTGGCTGCAGCAAGTTCATTGTTTCGAACAACTGTCTTATCGAGGGTGAAAGCTGATCAAGTTGCGCCATGGCAGTCGGGGAGAGCTGATTCCCTCCTTGAAAGAGGAGGGAAATGTCCTGAAGTGCAGCTTTACCGCCGGCAAGTGCAGCCTGATCTTTGCCTGCGAGCAAAAGAGTATCTATCTGCGTTGCTAATTGTTCGAAAATGTGACTCAAAAGCTTCGGGCCATACTCGGACGAAGACAATGTCTGGCCGGTTGCCCCCTGTTGGGCCACGTTCCCGTCTTGTCCGGGCATATTCTGCTGCAGCTGGGCAAATTGCTGGAGGGCCTGGAGGCTTGATCCGCTCAGTTTTTGCAGCTGTGCCAAAGGTATTTGCTGCAAAATGGTAAAGAAAGACGCAATATCAGGGCTATTACCAGTTGAGGCCAGGGATCGGCCCAGGAAACTGCCGGCAGTATCCTGAGCCACTTGCAGCTTGATTTCCGGACTTGTCGAAAGCACCTGCAGATTCAGAGATTGTCCGGGTGTCAAGGGGAACTTTGCTTGCACCACAAAGCGGCTGCTGCCGACTTCCAGGGTAAACTGATCCCTGGCATTCTCTGCAATAACAACCGCCCGGAAAGTTTGTCCCTGGGAAAAGGTCGACAGTCCGGGCTCAGCTGTTTGCACGGATTTTATCCCGGATCCCGTTTGTGTCGGGGCCGAAATGGGGCTTTTTATAACAGATACCGTCGGAAGTGTCTTCATGTCAGCTGGCGACAGATAAAATCCTTTATAATTTCCAAAGCGCTGTCTGTTTCTGCACCAGTTTTGCACCCAAAACCGTGTGGCATACCAGGGAACCATTGGATGTCAACCGCACCGCCTGCTGCACGGTATGCTTCAGAGAAACGGTCAACTGCAGCCAACGGCACATTGCTATCATCCGTCCCCTGGATAATCAGCACTGGCGGCAAATCAAGTGATTCTCCTCGTTCCAGAGCAAGAAGAGGATTTCCTTCCTTCATGGTATCATCACATTGAAAATAGGCGTCCGTCGCATCAACCAGAAAGCTGTTGTTATTTTCTTTTGCAAATAAATACCTCGCATACGGATCAATCACCGGCCATCCAGCAATCAGATATGAGAGCCGCGCATTCATATCCTCTCCTTCGGGGAGATTCAATGCGCAATAGCGGGCATCGTCAGGTCGCATGGCGCTGAGGAGCAATGTATGACCGCCGCTTGAGGTTCCAAGGCCGCCAATGCAGTCTGGAATGGCATTGAAATCACTTGAATGTACCTTTACCCACCGCGTAGCATAATTGACGTCGATCACTTGTGAAGGATATGTGTACCTAGGTGACTTCCGGCATTCGATAGCGATAACCACAAGACCGCTCTCTGCTAATGACAGGTCAATTATCTCGTTATCAGTACAGCCGCCCTTGGTCCAGGCGCCGCCGTGAACATCCAACAAGGCAGGAAAGGGACCGTGTTTTTCAGGCAGATAAATGCGCACGGGCCAAGATCCTTCTTGGTCCTGCCTGTATGTCAGATCAACGACCCGAACCTTGTATTTGCTTTTTGCGTTGTAAAAGACCTTTTTAGACATACGCGACACATCCTAACCATTAAATACCGACTATCATTCCAACAGAGCATTCAGCGGCTTATTCGCGGCAATGCTTTGTTGGCCGAAATATCCTTAAGGCCGCCAGAAACATATTTATGCAGAACACTGGATATGAGCGATTGGTAAGGTAAGCCTTCTTCTATTGCTCTACGTTGCAGTGCTTCCAGATCACGACTCGAAATCCGGATGTTGATGCGTTTATCTTTTTTAATTGTTTCCTCTGCTAATTTGGCAAGTTGAGTTCGGCGCTCGTCTTTTAAATCAGATTGAAATTTACCTGCTTCAAATGCTTCCAACATTTCCTGGTCTTCAGGGTTCAATTTTTTATTTTTCATATAACCCTCTCAAGTAATGCTTTGTAGCCTTTCGGCTGGGGATAATACTTTTCAGAAATATTTCGTCCTCATTTTCAACATAAGGAACAAGCCAAGCATATTCATCAACCTCGATAACGAACATGCGTTGATTCGGATACTTGAAATTATTGGGATGAGCAAGATCGTCGAGCAACCTTTCGGACTGGAGCGCAAACAATACGTCCTCAAATGATATGCCCCTCTCACTCATTAAAAACTGGTTCTTTTCAGCATTCCAATTGAATTGTTTCATTGCCTAATAATAATACAACGTGTGCCTATTGTCATCATTACAATTATGTTGCTCAGCTTGGAAAATTGAAATAATAAATCCGACCCCTTTTTC
>JAZDOW010000068.1:0-23788 GCA_043798185.1 Pseudomonadota bacterium
GAGATGATCCCGGGGACGGATATGTGGGTGGGTACAGGCGTCTACCTGGACAATATTGCGGCATATAAGGCCTCAATGGAAAAGGATATAAATGCCAGAGTGTTCAGTAATCTCACCACCATGCTCATCATCGCCGGGTCAATTTTTATCGGCATCATTAGCTTGTGTCTGGTGATTGTCTTCGGGTTGGTGAAGGCTTTGAAGATGTTGATCGTCAATTTCCGGGACATAGCCGAAGGTGAAGGGGATCTTACCAGACGAGTTGCTATAGATTCCAAAGATGAGATCGGTGAGCTGGCCTCCTGGTTCAATATTTTTCTTGAAAAACTGCAGGGTATCATTCGAACGATTTCCAATAATACCGTATCGCTTGGCAATGAAGCGAGGAATCTGTCGGGGATTGCCTCAAATCTTGCAAAAAATGCGCAAGATACTTCTGATCGCTCCAATAACGTTGCCACCGCAGCCGAGGAGATGAGCGCCAATCTCAACAATGTCGCCGCGGCTATGGAGGAATCGACCACCAATACCGGCATGGTCGCCAGCGCCGCTGAAGAAATGACTGCTACTATTAATGAGATCGCCAGGAATTCTGCCCAGGCAAATGAGATTTCCGAGAAAGCTGTAAAACAGGCGGAAGTAACCTCGGTGAGGATGGCAAAACTGGGGGCATCCGCCGATGCCATCAGTAAAGTCACCGAAACAATAACGGAAATTTCCGAACAAACTAATCTCCTTGCACTCAATGCCACCATTGAGGCGGCCAGGGCTGGGGAAGCAGGTAAGGGCTTTGCCGTTGTTGCCAACGAAATCAAAGAACTTGCCAAGCAGACCGCGATGGCCACTCTCGATATCAAAACCAAAATCGACGATGTACAGCAGACAACCATCGTGACCGTCAGGGACATTGAGGAAATTACGACTGTCATCAATAACGTCAATGCAATTGTTGCGACCATAACTACAGCTGTAGGCGAACAGTCGAAGGCTACTGAAGAAATCGCCATGAATATTAATCAGGCGGCAGACGGTCTTGGAGAGGTCAATGAAAACGTCAGTCAGATATCCGTAGTCGCCTCGACCATTACCTCTGAGATAGCTCTGGTCAATTCAGCCTCTGGGGATGTCTCCGTCGGCAGCGCTCAAGTGAATACCAGCAGCGGTGATCTTCAAAACCTTGCTCAGGAGCTGCAGAAAGCAGTCGGGAGTTTCAAGATCTAGCAGGTCTATTTTTTACGATATTGGACCGATCAGGCGGATGGTGGGTTGTTTATAACGCTACCATCCGTTTATCTTTTTGCCGCTATGACCCTCGACTCAGTAACGACCAGGTCGAGGATCTGGTCATGATCGCAGAGCGGTGCTTTATCGATTATCTGTAAATCGAAGGCCAGACCGATGCGGGTTGCGGCCGGAATACCGGCCAGCAAACGATCATAATACCCTCCACCATAACCGAACCGTCCCCCTCGCTTATCGAAAACTGAACCCGGCAAGAGAATCGTTTCGATTTTCTCCGGGGCAAGCAATCGGCTTTGCCAGAGTTCCTCCTTTGGTTCAGGAATTGCACAATACCCTGGGACCAGATCGGTTGCGCGATTGGTGATGCGAATGGCATCCAGCCTTTTCTCCTGAATCCGGGTGATCGGCACGGTGACTGTTTTGCCCAGAGCAAGCAATCGGTCGATCAGATCGAAGGTAGCAACCTCGCTTCGAAAACTGACATAAACGAAAATTGATTGGCAGTTACGGATCGGGGCAAGTTCGAGAAGGGTCTGACAGATTGCCTGGGATTTGTCGGAAATCTCAGTAGGGGTTAGACGGTTGCGGGCGGCGAGAATGTTTTTTCTCAGCTGTGCGGCATCGTTCATTGGTATCTCTCCTTTCGGTTATGGAAGTCTTCCGAGTATGGTTTTATAAACGTTGAATAATATAGAGGAAGGTCGGCAATCTGCTGAGGACCTTGAGGCGGTTGAAGTCAAAGAGTCGCGCCCGGGATGGTTGGTCGAAAGTCAAGGGTGAGAAGTATATCGAACCTTTGGGTTTTGTATGGGGCAAGCTGTCCCGGATCAATTTGAGGATTGCCGGATAGTGGTTGTCCGGCAAGTTGTCATCCATGATAAAATTGGCGGTAATCTCCAGAGACTCAAATCGGTCGTTGAGTTCTTGCATGCGGGTAAAAGCTTCCCGCACCAAGGGGGCCGAAATTGGTTTGCCGAGCTTTTCCAAGGTCTCCTGATCGCCTGATTCAAGGCCGATGTTGATATAGGTCATCCCTGGTAATTTATGCAAATCTGTAAAAAGAGAGTCGGGCGCGTCCAGGAGAGAGGTGGCCGAACCGAAGAGAAAGGTCTTAAATCCTTCTATATAGGAATCGGCAAAAGCAAATTCCAGGTAAGCCTCGACTATACTGGAACAGATCAGTTCTTGACCGGCTTGCAGAGCGTCGTGTTCGCCAAGAAAAAGGGCGTTGTAATTGCGTAGATCCTCACCGTATAAGGACTTCAGGAGGTGGATCTGTTCACTGATCTCCGTTCTCGATTTTTCAGCGAAATGGCGGGTATTTTTGATTTTGCAGAACTTACACTTATAGAGGCAGCCATCGGCAATGGTCAGGGGAATGAGGTTGTAGTCGACGTGCCTTGCGTCCGGCGGCAGGACGGAGATACGCCCACCGGTGATTGCCGCCAGTTGTTGTCCCTTTTCGGCCAAAACAGCTGGGGTGTTGGCGAGTGCTGCCGCGAGAAAATTGCGGATGGGGGATGGGCAATCAGTGATACCTTCGCAGAGTTGGCTGAGTATCCGGTACCAGGAATCGGTCAAATGGCGAACCTCTTCTAGAGCAAAGGGATGACCTCCCAAGAGATTGTTGGTCGAATAGGAAAAATTTGGTAAGTAGTATTCTCCGGTTGCCTCGAACACCCCGGTGTAGCCGCCGGTGGAATAGTAAATCCAATCGTTACCCTTGGTTCGTTTTAGCCATTCATGCGGATGCCCCCATTCGTCGCCCTTTCCTTTGGCCCGGATTATTTCGCCATTGAGGTTAAAATGAAAGACCGAGTCTTTCGAGACAATTTCCGCGAATACACCGCAGTGTATGGGAAAACTCATTTTCTGGTACCTGGGGCTTCCTTCTTTATGTAGGAATATGCGGCAGGTATTTGTAGTGAAAGGGGCGTTCATCAGAGTCTTGGGTGCGTCGGCAAATAGCTTCATGGTCACTCTTTTGACCTGTTTAGGTATGCGAAGGTCAAAATGGATCCGGTTGTGTTATTAACAGGATAGTGTCGGAATTGTCAAATTTTATGGTATGTGTAGAAAAACAATATAAAATTTATGGACAATTCTGCTCTAAACCTATTGGAAACAATATCAGTTTTGGGGTATAGTACGCCGATTTATATTTATTGCCTCTCTTATCCCATTTAATGGGGTTGAAGAATATCAGTTTGACGGAGGAAACAAAGCTTTAGAGCGCTCCACAGGTGATGAACCTGGCTGGAGTGAATAATCATCTTTTGCGGAGTACGTATATGGATATTCAGATGACGGAAAAGCTGGAGGCGATATACACACGATGTGTCGCCAATGAAGACAATATTATCACGATATTGCAGGAAATCCAACACGAATTCGGATATATACAGGAGGACGCAGTCACTTGGTTTTCGGATCGGACCAATGTCCCTTCTTCAAAATATTACGGAGTCGTCACTTTCTATTCCCAATTTCATCAGAAGCCTCGGGGCAAAAATATCGTCACCGTATGTTGCGGAACCGTCTGCCATGTAAAGGGCGCCTCGCGTATCATCTCGAAAATAAAAGAAGACCTCAAACTGAAAGACGATCAGGACACCACCAAGGATATGATGTTTACCCTTGAACATGTCAACTGCGTAGGGGCCTGCAGTATTGCCCCGGTAGTTCTGGTCAATGAGAAGGTGTTCGGTAAGCAGACGCCGAGCAAAATCGTTACCAACCTCAAGGGATATAAAGGGTAAGCCATGAACAGCAAAGTCGTTATTAATGTGTGCATGGGAACCGGTGGTATAGCCGCCGGCGGCGATATGGTCATGAAGGAGCTCGCCAAGGAGGTTGAGGCGGCTGGTCTTCAAAACGTTACCATTCAGGAAAATTGTCGTCTTCATAAGGTGGGTTGTCGAGGTTTTTGTGCCCGTGACGTGTTGGTTGATATAACCGTCGACGATCATGTATCCACCTATCAGTACATTCAGCCGGACATGGTGAGAAGGCTGGTTAATGAACATGTGCTCGGTTCCCGTCCGGTTACCGAATGGTTGGTCGGCGACGATTACCATACCTTCCATGACAACCAGACAAAAAGGGTCCTGGCCGATCTCGGCAAGATTGATCCCGAATCCATCGATGAATATCTGGCGGTGGATGGGTATAAAGCTGCGGAAAAGGCCTTGACTACCATGAAAGCGGAAGAAGTTATTCAGGTTGTCAAGGATTCCGGTCTTCGCGGCAGGGGTGGCGGTGGGTTTCCTACCGGGATGAAATGGAGCTTTTGCGTGGCCAATAAGGCCGATCAACGCTATATCATCTGCAACGCCGACGAAGGCGACCCCGGGGCCTTTATGGACCGGTCGGTCGTTGAGGGAAATCCCCATGCAGTTATTGAAGGAATGATCATCGGTGCCTACGCTATCGGCGCCTCGGTCGGCTATGTCTATATCCGTGCGGAATATCCTCTCGCCGTCACTAGGCTGCGATTGGCCTTGAAGGATGCGGAAGCGCGGGGATATCTCGGCAAAAAGCTGTTTGGCAGTGACTTTAATTTGAAAATCAAGGTCAAACTCGGAGCCGGAGCCTTTGTCTGTGGTGAAGAAACCGCTCTCATTGCCTCCATCGAAGGTGAGAGGGGTATGCCCAGGGCCAAGCCACCGTTTCCGGCCAACAAAGGACTCTGGGGCAAACCGACGATTATTAACAATGTCGAAACCTTTGCCAATATTCCCCAGATCATCACCAAGGGTGCCGCCTGGTATGCATCTGTCGGTTCCGCAAAGAGCAAGGGAACCAAAGTTATTGCCCTGACCGGCAAGATCAGGAATACCGGACTCATTGAAATCCCGATGGGCATGCCGCTCAAGGATATTATTTTCAAGATCGGTGGCGGCATTGAGGGGGATAGACTGTTCAAGGCGGTACAAACCGGTGGTCCATCCGGAGGTTGTATTCCGCAGCAACACATCGATTTGCCGGTTGATTACGAAGGACTGGCATCTGTAGGCTCGATGATGGGCTCCGGTGGTATGGTAGTTCTCGATGAAACCGACTGTATGGTTAATATCTCCAAATTTTTCCTCGAATTCACCCAGTCGGAATCCTGTGGCAAATGTGTGCCCTGCCGTATCGGCACCAAAAGGCTTCTGGAAATCCTTACCAGGATAACCGAAGGCGATGGCAAGGAGGGAGATATTGAGTTACTTCTGGAACTGGCAGAGGACGTGCGCGACTCAAGTCTTTGCGGTCTCGGCATGTCGGCACCGAACCCGGTTATCAGCACTATCCGCTATTTCCGGCATGAGTATGAGGCACATATTAAAAACAAGAAGTGTCCGGCAAAGGTCTGCAACAAGCTGCTGACCTTCTTCATCCGTGAAGATATGTGCATCGGCTGTGGTATGTGCGCCAGAGCGTGTTCGGTGAATGCCATCACCGGTGAGAAGAAGCAACCCCATAAGATCGACAATAGTATGTGCATCAAGTGCGGGTCCTGTTTTGATGCCTGTAAATTCAGCGCGGTACTCAAGGAGTAGCAGCTATGATTAACCTGATAATAGACGATAAAGAGATAGAAGTCCCCGAGGGGACTACCGTTCTTGAAGCCGCTCAACAGCTTAATATCGATATCCCGACCCTCTGTCACGATCCCCGGCTGAAGCCGTTTGGTGCTTGTCGGTTATGTATCGTAGAGATTGCCGGAATGGCTAAACCAGTGACTTCCTGCACTACCCCGGCGACCAAGGGAATGGTTGTGAAAACCAACAGCGCCAAGCTTTACCGTTTGCGTAAGACTACCGTCGAACTCCTTCTGTCTGATCATCCCAACGACTGTATGGTGTGCATCGGCACCGGCGACTGCAAACTCCAGGAATTGGCCTATTTCTACGGCATTCGCAAAAATCGGTTTGAAGGGGCAACGCGCGACCACAACCGGGTCGATATTAATCCCTTCATTACCAGAGAGCAGAACAAGTGCGTAATGTGCGGGCTTTGTGTTCGGGTCTGTGAAGAGGTGCAGGGGGTTGGCGCAATTGGTTATTCGGAAAGAGGTTTTGAAGCAAAGGTCATTCCGCCCTTCGGCCATGACCTTAACTGTGAATTTTGTGGTCAGTGTGTGTCCGTCTGTCCCACCGGCGCGCTCTCCGGTCGGATGTGGGCCGGAAAATCACGGCTGGAAGGGGTTCAGTTCACCGACACTACCTGCACTTACTGTGGTTGCGGGTGTAATCTGACTTTGCGTAGTCAGGGAAATCAGGTGATTCGGGTTGATTCCGACTCAAAGAATCACAATCGTGGCTGGCTCTGTGTCAAGGGTCGGTTCGGGTTTGATTTTATAGGAAGCGCCGATCGTCTCAGAACTCCACTTATTCGCAGAGAAAAAGGTGGTGCCTTCGAAAAGGCGACCTGGGATGAGGCCCTTGACTATGTCGCCAAAAGGATGAATGAAATCAAGGATAAACATGGTGCCGATGCTCTTAGCGGCTTATGTTCGGCCCGAGGGACTAATGAGGAAAATTATCTGTTCCAAAAGCTCATTCGCGCCGGGATAGGTACCAACAATGTCGATCACTGTGCTCGATATTGTCACAGTGCAACCGTAGCCGGTTTGGCCGGAAAATTCGGTTCTGGAGCAATGACCAATTCAATAGCAGAAATTGCTGAGAATGAAGCGCTATTGGTTATTGGCTCGAATACCACGGAGAATCACCCTGTTATCGGTCTAAGAATGAAGGAGGCAGTAGCCAAAGGGGCTAAGCTGATCGTTGCCGATCCACGTAAAATTCCTTTGGTGAAGTTCGCAAGCCTGTGGCTAAGACATCGACCGGGCACAGACTCGGTCCTTCTCAATGCGATCATGAACGCCATCCTGGCGGAAGGACTGGAGGATAAGGACTTTATCAATGCCCGGACTGAAGGCTACGAGGAGTTTGTCAAGTCCCTTGCATCCTTCACCCCCGAGTTCGGAGAGGAGATCACCGGGGTACCGGCTGGGGACATCCGCAAAGCGGCGCGGATTTACGGTTCGGCGAAGAATGCCGGCATCTATTACGCCATGGGAATCACCCAGCATAGCATGGGTACCAACAACGTCCATGCGGTGGGTAATCTTGCTCTTCTCACCGGCAATGTCGGCAAACGGGCGGCTGGTGTCAATCCGCTGCGGGGTCAGAACAATGTCCAGGGTGCCTGCGACGTGGGCGGTTTGCCCAATGTCTATCCCGGCTACCAGAAAGTTGACGATCCGGCGGTCAAGGCCAAGTTTGAAAAGGCTTGGGGGAAAACCTTGCACGACAAGCCCGGCTTGACGGCAACCGAGATGACTGAGGCCTGTTTGTCCGGTCGGTTGAAGGGCATGTATATCTTCGGAGAAAACCCGGCCATGTCCGACCCCAATGCCAGCCATTCAATAAAGGCTTTCGAACAACTCGAATTCCTGGTGGTTCAAGACATCTTTATGACCGAGACCGCAAGACTGGCTGATGTTGTCCTACCGGGGACTTCCTTTGCCGAAAAGGATGGCACCTTTACCAGTACAGAACGTCGTATCCAACGGGTTCGTAAAGCTGTTAATCCACCGGGTGACGCCAAAGAAGATCTGGAGATTATCGCTCAGATTTTTAGGCGGATCGAAGGGAAGGCTGCTTTTGCCGAAAAGCCTTGTGCTGAGAAGGTTTTTGCCGAATTGGCTACACTCTGGCCTGGAGTTGCCGGGGTAAATTACGAACGCCTTGAAAAAGAAGGTTTATTATGGCCATGTCCGGCAACCGACCATCCGGGTACTGAATATCTTTTCAAAGAGTCTTTCACTCGCCCCGGCGGCAAGGCCTTATTTGCCTCGGTTCCCTTTGTTGCCTCGAATGAGCTTCCGGATAAAGAATATCCCTTTGTTTTGACCACCGGTCGAGAACTCTTCCACTATCATACTGGGACGATGACCCGAAGATCGGTCGGGTTGAATGCGGTGGCTCCAGAGGCTTTCGTTGAAGTTAATCCCACTGATGCTGATAGTATGGGAATAGTCGAAGGTGAGAAGCTTACTGTCACCTCGAGGCGCGGGACAATCAACCTCAAGGCGCGGGTCAGTAATATTGTTCCGCCCCATGTGGTCTTCATTCCATTCCATTACCATGAGGCAGCGGCTAACCTTTTAACCAACGATGCCATGGATCCCATCTGTAAAATCATGGAAGCGAAGGTCTGTGCGGTAAAAATTGAAAAACGTTGATTGCCGTTTTTAGTAAGTTGCAACAAAGATGAATGAGTCGATAACAATAGAGGGGGCGGCAATAGCGATCAAAGATTGCGAAACGGTTATTGTCGTCCCTGAAATTGCCATCAAGGAGGCCGGGTATATAAAAACCTGGACGCAGAAAGAGAGTGGTCATGCAAAACATGAATTTCATGCTCTCTCCCAGATGGTTTTTTTTCAATTTCAGGATGATGAGATAGAGATTTACGAGGTAGACGGTCCTTTAACGATTAGCTGCGGTGCGGAAAATATCGTGTTGTCGGATGGCCTGGTTATCTACCGCGATCTGGCCGGGGAACTGCATGTCTTGGTGCATCGGCTGCAAAACCGGAAAAAGCTGCTTGAGACGGCGTACCGGTACTGTACCAGGTGGGTTCGCCTGGATATTTAACATCAGAGTAATAAGGCATAATAAGTGAAAGATGATGATTTGAGCCACCGTCAACGGCTTATAGTTTTTCAGCAGAACGGCAGTGGCGAAACAAAGATTGCCGGCCTAAGAAAGTACGGCGAGGATCTTTTTCAGTTGGAAATTGTCAACATCGATGTAGTGTTGCCGCTCGTTCTTGATAATACCAGTGAATATCTTCCCGAAGATATTCACTGTGATTTGGTTCTCGACTTTCTCCGCCACAATGACCTTTCCACCGATCTGGCCAAGCTGTGTGAAAAAAAGGGTATTCCTGTCATCGCCTCCGGCAAAAAAATCATCGGCAAAGCTGTGATTACTCCCCCGACCTGCTGCGGTCTACCAAGGTTGGCTGGGCTCGGCAACTACGGAGAGTATTTTGGGGCCCCTGAATTCCAGGTGGAGGTAGAAGACGGGAAAATTGCCTCGGTGAAGGTAGTGCGAGGTGCACCATGTGGCGCTTCATGGGAAGCAGCCAAGCGACTGATCGGTCATCCGGTCGAGGATGCGGTACGTAAGATTGGTTTAGATACGCAGTTTTACTGTTATGCAAATCCTGCCGGGTGGGATCCGATTTATGGCAAGAGTCCTGTTCATTTTGCAGGGAAAATACATAGCAAAGGCTTACAGAAGGCGATTGAGGAGGTCCTCGAAAATCTTTAGTCACTTATCCCGGGTTAGGGCCATCACCGATAGGTGCTGGCCCTTTTGTTTTAATAGTTTTTTTCTAAAAGTGCGAAATAACCCGGAGGCTTGACACAGGCCGGGCATTTATCCGGAGGAGTGGTACCCTCGTGCAGGTAGCCGCAGTTGAGGCATTTCCAGACCACTTGTTCCTGCCGTTTGAAAGCACGACCGGAGGTGAGGTTGTCGGCTAGAGCGCGAAACATCAACTCGTGATGGGCCTCGGCGACATTGATGGCTGTAAACGTTTCAGCCGCTCTGGGAAAACCTTCTTTTTCAGCTATCTCTGCAAAAACCTTGTACATCTTGTCATGGACAAAAAGCTCTAAATCGGCTGCAGCAATGAGATTAGCACGGGTATCTTTGATTACTCCGGCTGGGAAGGAGCCGGTAATTTCCAACTCCCCTCCGTTGAAAAATTTGAAAAACCGCAAGCCATGTTGGTATTCCTCCTCAGCGGTTTCGTCGAAGATCCTTGCTATCTGGATGAGATCTTCAGCCCTGGCCTGTTCCGCAAAGAAATTATAGCGGGTTCGGGCTTGAGCTTCCGCAGAATAGGAGAGAAGCAGGTTGTGTGCGGTTTTGCTGGTACGAAAACCGGCCATGGCTTGCCTCCTGGTTGTTATTCTTCAATAGTAATGGCATTGGCACCGCATTCAGCGGCAGCCTTCTGGACTATCCCTTCAAGGTGCTTCGGGATCACATCGAATTTAACGATGGAAAGAAGCTGGTCTTCGTTATACTCAAACACCTCCGGGCAGAGTTTGTTGCAATTTCTGTCACCCATACACTCTTTTGAAATGGTTGCTTTCATTGATCTCTCCTCTTGTAGTTCAAAGATTGGATTGGTTGATATGAGTGCTTCAAGAGCACTGTTAGTTGCAATGACTTACCTGTTTGGTGCCTTGAGAAAAAATACTTCGTAAAAAACGCAGATATTATTTTCAAAGTAGTTAGTCAAGATCATGGGATGCTTTCAGCACGGTGTAGGGAAGCTGGACGTATTCAAGGACCTTCCCGGTTTTTTGCCAACCATTTTCCTTCAACAGCCGAGAGAAATTGAAGCTGATGCCGCTGTAAAAAGATCTGGAGTCCTCATCCGAGTCGCCATATCCCCGGGTATAATATCCGGCACTGAATTCAAGAAATTTGAGTGGATTGTCCTGAAAAGCGTCAAAGCCGTCAAGTTTCAAGACCACGGAATAGAATTGATTGGAATAGTCGTCGAAAATCCCGTTAACTGGCTCATTGAAAACATATTCAACCCTGAAATCGATTTTTCGGTCAAGTTCCGGATATTGTTCCATAAGGATGCTGGCGAGGGCACCCAGGGAGTTGGCAATCATATCCTCATAGGAAAAACCCTGTGTATTGCTGGTTGCATCGCCCACTTCCATGAGGGCTTGCACGGTCCATGAGGAAAGGGCTGCATAGATGTTCGCCCTATCCGAAGAGTATCCCCAGCCTTTATAGAGACCGGTCAGGGCGTCGGCGAAAGTATAGGTCGACCAGAAGTGGCCGCATTTGTCGGCACCACCGTATTTGGTATCCTTTTGGAACCACCGCTCATGGCCCGTGTTCCAGCCATTTGTGCCATAATCCCATTCGATGAGTCCCCATACGCCGATGAGCCCGACTGCAGTCAGGTTGGTATAGAGCATCTTGTTTTCTTTGGGTTGGCGGGTCCACCAGCCCTCTTCGACGGCAGAGTTGGACCCGGTCGGCGGGGGAGCAGGAATAGTCGAAGTGTCGTTACCTTGGCTGGTTTGGGAAAAAGCAATGGCCGGGGTGAAAGAGGAGAAAAAAATGCAAGTCAGTGCAGTTAAACTAAATAGTTTTTTTAGGTTCATGACAAGAGGGGGTTGAAGTAGTGACTGCTTATTGGAAATAGTAAATAATAAAGAAGTATCCTTTTCAAACAATAAAATTTTATGACATAACGTCCCAGTGATACTATACTTCACAAGTTGTCGTCAAGGGTTGGTTATAGGAAAAGATCTGGAGAAGAGGATCATCGCAGGAACCTCATTTTCAATTCCCAGAGTTTTTTTAGAAAATCGAACAATTATATTCATGATGAGCGAGAGGTGGTCTGATGGTGGTTGCAAAAAATGCCATGGAAGTATTCAAGGTTCTTGAAAAAACTAACTGTCGCGAGTGTGGCGAAAAAACATGTTTGGCTTTCGCAGGAGCTGTTTTTTGCGGCACTCGCCGGATCAGCGACTGCCCAAAACTCAGTAAGGCCACCTTGGCACAATTCTCGCCTACGGAAGAAGATCTGTTTGGCCAGAAAAACGATTTTGACATCTCTGTAGCTGAATTGAAAAAGCAGATCACACAGTTGGATTATTTGATAGCAGCTCATCGTATTGGGGCGGAGATACATGACAATGTTCTGCAGGTAAAAATTCTTGGTAAACCATTCCGCATCAGCAAATATGGCAGTTTCATAACGGATCTCCACCTGATTCCCTGGGTGGTCATTCCTCTTTTGCACTACGTTTTGAATTGCAAGGGAATACCACCGACCGATCAATGGGTCTCCTACAGGGAATTACTCGGCGGCAAGGAAAAATATCCGCTCTTTAAAAAGAGAGGGGAAGATGTACTGCTACAGCTCGCCGACAGATTTCCCGATTTTTTTAACGATATTTTACATATGTTTGACGGTAGGGCGGTGGAAAAACAATTTGAATCGGATGTGTCCATTGTTCTTCAGCCTCTTCCTCTAGTGCCTATAATGATCTGTTATTGGAAGTCCGACGAGGGATTAGCCTCGAGCCTGAACATCTATTTTGACAAAAGTGCCGGTGACAATATCGGCGCCGATTCGGCGTTTACTCTTTGTACCGGGCTGGTGCAAATGTTTGAAAAGCTAGCCACCCATCACGGTTTCTAAAAGGCGGCCGAGTGCTGATCGGCCAGGAAAGAGAGCATGTATATTAATAGGTTTGAAATGCATCAGTCGTCAAAAAATTGCCGCCGGAGCTGAATTTATCCAGACCCAGTGTGTCTATAATCTTGACAAATTCGAGCTATGGATGAAAGGTGTGGTAGATGAAAGAGTGCAAGGGCGTGAGTGGGTTCCACATCATGGCAATTGAATGGGAAGAAAAAGGTTCCTGAGATTATCGAAAGGTCCGGATTGTATCCAAGACCTGTCGTCGACTGATGGGACAAAGCTAGGTGAGAGAGGGATTTTTATGTGTCAAACGAGTGCGTTGATGGAAAAGGATGGTGGTAATGAATTGCTGCTTGAAAATGTCACGGACCTTGAGGTGTTGGGCGACGGATTGCAGATAACTACTCTTTTTGAGGGAACAAAGGTGTGGCCGGGAGTGGCGATTCGGCGCATCGATTTTTCCGCCGGCAAGATGTATCTGTATCAAAAACAATAAATGGGCTTGGTTTACAAGCCGCTAAAATTGGAGAAGGAATGAACAATATAGAGAAGCTGCGGGTCATGTTGCAGCACTGGATTGAGCATAATAAAGGGCATATGGAAGAGTTCGAGAAATGGCGTGCGACGATGAAGGATGAAGGTCAAATTTCGCTTGCGGACCATATTCATACAACCGTCGAGCTCATGGCCTCGGTCAACTCCCAACTGGAGAAAACGCTCACAGTGGCAGGCGGACCGAAGAAAGATGAGGATGATCACCATCACCATCACGATCATCACGGTCATCACCACCATCATTAATTCTCCTGTTAGAGGATGGTGGTACAGGATCGATAGTCTTGTTTAGTGACTGAATATAAAAAAGAAAAAGCGGTGGAATCGAGAATTCGATTTCACCGCTTTTTTTGTTTCTGTCCAGCTGAGTCTCAGGACAATACAATACTATAAGCCGAGGCTTTTCTTGGCTGAGGTGAGGGTGTTTTTCATCAACATGGTGATGGTCATCGGGCCGACACCACCAGGTACAGGGGTGATCTTGCCGGCGATTTCTTTGGCCTTTTCAAAGTCGACGTCACCTTTGAGAATGGCTTTACCGGTTTTTTCATTCATACCGACACGGTTGACACCGACATCGATTACGGTTGAACCGGGCTTGATCCATTCAGGCTTCACCAGATCCGGAACACCGGCTGCAACGATAAGAATGTCGGCCCTGCGGCAATGGGCTGCAAGATCCTTTGTGCGAGTATGAACGATAGTTACAGTGCTGTTGGCGCCCCTACCTTTTTGAGCCATCATTATGGCAATAGGTTTGCCGACGATATTGGAGCGACCGACAACAACGACTTCGGCGCCCGAGGTCTCGGTGCCGGAACGAACGATCAGTTCCTGGATGCCGGCAGGGGTGCAGGGTAGGAAACGGACTTCATCTCCACCGATCATCAAGCGTCCGACGTTGACGGGATGGAAAGCATCAACATCCTTGTCGGGATTGATGGCATTCAGAACCTTCTTGTCGTCGATATGTTTCGGTAAGGGTAATTGAACCAAAATACCATGGATATCCGGATCGTTGTTGTATTTGTCGATCAGGGCCAGCAAATCGGCCTCTGATATGTTGTCCGGTTGATCATCCTGAATTTCATTGAATCCGAGGCTGATGGCAGTCTTTACTTTCAGGGTGACATAGCTGATGGATGCCGGGCTACTTCCGACGAGGATGGTAACCAAACCGGGGACTTTGCCGGTTTTGGCTTTCATCGCTTCGACTTCCAGCTTTAATTCAGCGAGAATTTCTTCTCTTATCTTGGTACCACTAATAATCTCAGCAGTCATATTGCTCAGGCTCCTATTCTATAAATATTGCATGTCGATTCATACAAGGAAAAAGGGGTGGATGGCTCGGCCTTCCACCCCTTGTTGTTTATGAGCAGTGCTTAGAATACACCTTCAACCTTGCCGGTTTCCAGGTTGACGTCAACACGCTTGAACGCCGGGTTGGAACTTGTTCCCGGCATGAGGCTGATTGCTCCGGCAACCGGAACGATAAAACCGGCACCACCGTAGGTGAGAACTTCACGGATGGTCAGGCGCCAACCGGTAGGCACGCCCTTGAGAGACGGATTGTCGGACAGCGACAGGTGTGTTTTAACCATGCACATGCCAAGTCCGGCGAGTTGCGGATCGGCCTGGATTCTGGCAATGGCCTTGTTGGCATCGGCTGAGTAATCAACCCCGTCAGCACCGTATACTTCCTTGGCGATGAGTTCAATTCTATCTTTGATCGGCATCTTGAGGTCATAGAGGAGCTTGAATTCGGATTTTTCTTCGCAGGCCTCAACGACTGTTTTGGCGAATTCGATAGCGCCGTCGCCGCCTTTTTCCCAATGCCTGGACAGTGCCACGCGGGAGCCCTCAGCTTCGCACAGCTCACGAACCTTGGCAATTTCCGCATCGGTGTCGGTGTAGAAGGCGTTGATACAGACAACCGAAGGAATTCCTGCCTTACGGACGTTTCTGATATGATGAATAAGGTTGCCGCAGCCCTTGGCGACCCAGTCGACGTTTTCGGTCTTATATTCGACAGGCATCGCTTTGCCGGGGACAGGAACAGGCGCACCGCCATGGCACTTGAGGGCACGGATGGTGGCGACAATAACTACACAGTTCGGAATGAGACCGGAGTAGCGGCACTTCAGATTCCAGAATTTTTCGAAACCGATATCGGCGCCGAAGCCTGACTCGGTGACATGGTAATCGGCGAGTTTCAGACCGATGCGGTCGGCAATAATAGAGCTTTGACCGATGGCGATATTGGCAAACGGTCCGGCATGAACGAGAACCGGCTGGCCTTCGAGGGTTTGCATCAGGGATGGATTGAGGGCATCTACCATCCACGCAGTCATGGCACCGGCGACCTGCAGGTCTTCGGTGGTGATTGCCTTGCCGGTTTTCGAGTAGGCAACGACGATCTTACCCATTCTTTCACGCATGTCTTTCAGGTCGGTGGCCATAGCCAGGATAGCCATAACCTCTGAGGAGACTGCGATACCGAACTTCGATTTCATCATGAAGCCGTCGGTCTTGCCGTTAACACCATCAATACCGATGATGATGTTACGGAGAGCCTGGCAACAGAAATCCATGATCCAGCCCATGGCCACGTTGGTCGGGTCGATGTCGAGGCGCTTCATGCCGGAAAGTCTTTCCAGCTGTTCGTCATTATAGTTCCTTTCATGCTGCATACGGGAGGTCAGGGCAACCATGGCCAGATTGTGGGCGTTCATGATAGCATTGATGTCGCCAGTGAAGCCAAGCGAGAAAGGCGTGAGAGGAATACATTGGGCAAGACCGCCACCGGCTGCCGAGCCCTTGATGTTCATGGTCGGACCGCCGGAAGGTTGACGAATCGCAGAGCAGACACTTTTGCCGATCTTGCCAAGACCTTGAACAAGACCCATGGAAGAAGTGGATTTACCCTCGCCAAGCGGAGTCGGGGTGATTGCCGTGACGTCGATGTATTTGCCGTTTGGCTTATCTTTCAGTCGCTTGAGTACCATCTGAAAATCAATCTTGGCAATATAATGACCTTGGGGAAGCAGTTCTTCCTTGGTTAGGCCAAGTTTTTCGCCGACTTCATAAATCGTTAGCATCGTTTTTTCAGCATCTTGTGCAATTTCCCAGTCCGCATGTTTGGTTGGATCTAAAGCCATGGTACACTCCTTTGTTAGATTGCGATCCTTGTTTGGATCAGTGAAAGAGTTACAGCGTCTCCAGCATATTGTGTAGCAGAGAGATTGCAGATACTGCTACTAAGGTACAAAACTCGGCCTGTTCAAAACAGTGAAAGCAAAAGGTGCAGTAAACTCACCAAATAATACAATTTTATAGTTATTGTGTTAAAGCTTTTTGCTTTGACCATCAAGACGGTATCTTGGAATGACTCATTAACACGAAATTCGTACCATAAAAGAACTTGATTATCAATTGGTTTTAACATTGGCGTAATTGAAATATTGTTATTAATACCAGGGAATAGCCTGGTGCTGCGGAAAAATGTTTTCGGCAGGAGGAAAAGCTTGCCGGAACTCTTGCCAAGTACGCGAGTGCCTATTGTGCATACTGTGTGTGCTGATCTGTGGCGGTGGTTTTTGAAGGAGGCGTGAGTGTTAGGTGGAATGGTTTGTCAGTGGAATGCGGTCGTGTGGATGATCGTTAGGTGTTGCAGGAAGCCTGGCGGTGTTAATCGGCGTAGAATCGCTATTCTCGCTCGGGAGTCCACGCACGTAATCGCGGTATTTCTCCCTGCTGCTGAGAAGAGGAAGCCTTGAAAAGCATTTATTGGATAACAGATCGGGTTGATAATGGCAGAATGTGTTGTTCAAAATGTGCAAAATGAAGGTTATCGTTGTCGCCGGTATGCCAATCGATTGTTGATATACTTACCGAGTACGCCGACTGCGATATCGGCGGATCGAAAAACCGGCAGGCCACCCGCCTGAAAAGCATCGGCCATGTAGTCGTAGAGTGTTCCGCTATCAACAACGATCACCAGAGGCTTTGAAGACGCGTCACCCAGCTGTACAATCCGTGCAACGATAGAATGTCCTTGTTCGTTTGTGTCGTTCTGATGCATTTCCTTTGCCAGCGTGTGCAGCATGGGAGTGAGAGGAACAATAGCGACGATGACAATGTCGATGTTGTCATCATCAAGCAGAGCAGCAATTGCTGCCACATAGACATCTTCAGAAGCCATCGGGGTGATATCCAACGGATTGTTGACCCTGGTGAGGCCATCAAGGTTGGCTGTCGCCAGGATGGCCTGCAGTTTTTTGTCGGTATTCGTGCTGAGGGAGGCTATTTCCATCCGGTAGTTCTCGCCAAGGAGATTGTCGGCTATGCCCACCGCTTCATATCCGGCATTGCTTATTGCCGCCAGTCGGTTGCCGGAGAGAGTTTTATCATGAAGGGTGCAAGAAAGCCGCAGAAGTCCTTCAAAGATGTTGAATGTCTCGGCTACCATCGCTCCAGCCTGACTTATGCAGGATTCGCAGACCATGTAGTCACCGGCAATGGAGGCGGTGTGACCGGAAAGAGCACTTTTCCCTTCGGGGGTACGACCGGCCTTGTAGAAGATAACCTCTTTGCCATTGAGAATCGCCTCTTGGACGGCCCTGGCGAAACTCTGGCCGTCGAGATTAGTGAACCCTTCCATATAAAAGGCCACGGTCTGCAGTTCATCCATACCGTTCAGGAATTGCAGGAAATCGCCTGCCGTCAGATCGATCTGGTTGCCGATGGAAATGGCATAGGCAGGATCGAGGAAACTGAGTTTGCTCATCCTGGTGATCATGTAGGCGCCGCTTTGGCTGACCAGGCCGAGAGTGCGTCTGTGTTTGCCGCGATTCTTCGGCAGTTTTGAGTCGGGGATAAACATTGCATCGTAATGCCCCGGATGGGAGAGGATGCCAAGACTGTTGGCACCAAGAAAAATCGGTGCTTCAGGCGAGCGACGGCGGGCGGCAATGATCTTTTCCTGGAGTTGCAGCACAAGATGCTGTTGCCCTTCCTGTTCCCCCAAACCCCCGGAAATCAGTAGAACGCTCTCCGCAAGATTATGCTTCAGAATGGTATCGATCATCTCCGGGACCCGCGATGCGTCTACGGCAAGGATGAGCAGATCGAGCTTGTTTTTAATGGCAAGAAGATCGGTAAGGGGCGTGATTCCCTCTATTGCATTTGCATCGGGGTGGATTAGGACAATGTCATTAGGGGAAAAGCCATTGGCCAGGATGTTTTCCAATATGATCCTGCCGATATTTATTTTTCGCGCGGAAATTCCGACAATGCCGATGGAGGTGGGGTGGAGAAGCCGGTCGATTTTATTGATCGGCCGGGTCGGCAAAATCTGCCTGATCGTTGAAAAGCGGCACAGGCCGTCCAGCGGCATCATCAGATAATTGCTGAAGGCAAACGGGTTTATCTCAAGTTCTTCTATTATATAGGGGCTGAGTCCAACCGTTGGTGAAAAGTGGCGGGCAACCTGAATAAGGGCGGAAAAACATTCGAGCAGCTGAACATCGGTAACGATCCGTTGCTGCCCACGGGTGAGGCCGGCCAGTTTTTTGTACGAGATGGTGTGTTTAAAGAGGCCGAAAAAGGATTCACCGTCGACCAGTTCGGCTGAGGTGGAAATTACCGCCTGGCCCTTTCTAAATCTTGCGGCATAGAGTTCGGTATCTCTTCCGCCCAAACCTGCGCTGAGAATAGGCCCGAATTCACGACTGTTACGCAGGCTGACCAGCAGTTCATTGCCGAATTCCTCGGAGTCCGGATGCATATACTGGCAGAGGATATACCCTTCGATGTCTTCGGCGATGGCCGCCTGGAGTTCCGCCGGCACCAGGCCACGGTAACAGGGCGGGGCCTGGTCCTGGTTGCGGAGAATGATCTCGGCATATTTTTCAGGAATCTCAATGCTCATTCGTCGCAGGGTGGAGAGTACCTCGTCGCCATTTTTTTCAGTTATCCTGACACCACCGACATCGCTTTTGTGGAGAATGGTCGGGGAGACCACCTTGACGACCACCTTCTTCCCGGCTAGCTTACGTAACATTCGGCTGTCAAAGCGGGTATTTTTTTCAAGAAGAATGAATTGCGGCGGAGTTTCTCCGCCGATCAGCCGGATAAACTCGTAGACTTCGTATTCAAAGAGATAATTACGATCCTGCTGCCGGGCCTTCTGAAAAAGGTTGTTCAAACCGGTATAATCTATATGGGTTTGCATAACGGTGGGTCCTGGTTGAAGAACAAAAGTTGATATCGTTCATTGTCGCCGATAACGATCAGATTTGCCAACATAAAAGAGTAAGAGTGAATTTGCCGGACGGTCCCATGAAATTTGCACATATTCTGCAAGAATATGTGCAAATACACACATTGTAGTATTGTCTGTTTTGTTAAAACAACTACTGTATCAAGAGCTTTTTGTCGTGGATATCTGAGGTAATCAAAATAAAAAAGAAGTTGAAAAGGAACGGATATGGTTAAGAAAGTTGTGATTATCGGAGCAGTAGCCCTTGGCCCGAAGGTGGCTTGCAGACTCAGACGGCTCGATCCGCAAATAGAGATCACTCTTATAGATAGAGACGCTCTCATCTCCTATGGCGGCTGCGGCATTCCCTACTACGTCGGTGGCGATATCAACGATATCGAGGATCTCTATAAAACAACCTCGCATGCCATCCGCGACCAGGCATTTTTCGAGAATTGCAAGGGGATTAATGTTCTTACCAGGGTTGAGGCAAGAGAGATCAGGCGTCGTGAAAAACAGGTAAAGGTCTGTCATCTGGAAACCGGCAAGGAAGAACTCCTTGATTACGACAAACTGGTTCTCGCCACCGGTGCCGGCGCAGTCCGCCCGCCTTTTCCCGGATCCGGTCTGCCGAATGTTTTTACGGTATCCGATCTGCACGATGCCAAGTCCCTGAAGACCCTGATGTCAACCGGCAAAGTCAGCAAAGCTGTGGTTGTCGGGGCGGGTGCCATTGGTCTTGAGATCACCGAGGCACTGACCGATTTATGGGGAATTGAGACCACTTTGGTGGAAATGGAAGATCAGGTTCTGCCTACCCTGCTTGGTAAATGTATTGCCAGGGTGGCAGCGGGAGAACTGCAGCGGCGCGGGGTGGAGCTGCTCCTGGAAACCAGGGTTATGGAGGTGTCGGAGAGTCCGGAAACCGGTAAGTTGGTGGTGTTAACTTCAAAGAAGTCCCTGGAAGTCGATATTGTGGTGCTCGCCGCGGGGGTTCGACCAAACACTGTTTTGGCAAGAGAGGCAGGCTTGGCTTTGGGGGCGTCCGGAGGGATAAGTGTTGACCAGCGGATGCGGACCAGCGATCCGAATATTTATGCCGGCGGCGACTGTGTTGAGGTTCGCAATCTTATCAGCGGTGAGAATATGCTCATGGCCCTTGGTTCGCTTGCCAATCGACAGGGTCGGATTATTGCCACCAATATCAGCGGCGGCCAGAGTCACTTTAAGGGCACGGTCGGCACCTTCTGCCTGAAACTTTTTGATTTAGGGATAAGCAAGGCCGGTCTTACCTATCGTCAGGCCAAAGTCGCCGGTTTCGATCCGGTGTACGGTGTGGTATCCCAGGCCGACCATGCTCACTTCTATCCGAATTCCGAGCTCATTTACATAACCCTTCTTGCTGATCGTAAATCACGGAAAATACTAGGCATCGAGGCGGCTGGGAAAAATGGAGATGCGGTGAAGTCACGGGTCGATCCCATTGCCGTATTGCTCAGTCATGGCCTGAGTGTTGATGAGGTATGCAGCCTGGAAATCGGCTATGCGCCCCCCTACGCCTCGGCAATGGATGTTATTAATAATGCCGGCAACGCCCTTGACAACATTCTCGCCAGTCAAAATCGGCCGATCGATGCCGCCGATTTCCTTGATGAATTTGCCCATAAACCAACCAAGGTCATTGATATCAGGGGTGAAAAAGAGTCTGCGCCCTTCAAGGCCAAGTATGGAGAGAGGTGGCTTAATATTCCCCAAGATCAGTTGCGCCGCAGATATACCGAGATTCCCGGTAATGAGCCGCTGTTTTTAATCTGCGATACCGGCCCCCGTTCCTATGAGGCCCAGGTTTTCCTCAGCTCGAAAGGGATTGTCAACACCCGAAATATCCAGGGCGGCTTTGCCATGATTAAGGTTACCGATCCCACTTTTATTTAACAGTGGTGACAAAATAACATGGCCATCTTCATTCTCTGAAAAATCTGGCCGACATTTAATGAATCGACGTTTCCGGCGGTTTCTCGGCTACTTCTGCCTGCTCAAAATGGCGGATTTCGCCGTCGAGGGTGATGATGGTCCAGTTGCCGTCGGCGTCACAGGCCTTGATGAGGCACTCGGCGGCCTCATCATGGTTTAATGCCAATTGGCAGGCTTCATTGATGTTTCTACCGATGATGGAGGAGAACTTCCTGGTTGCCGCAAGTTGCTTGAATTCGTTTATGGCCTTTTCAAAGATAAGAATTCTTTCATACTCGGCGGGATCAATTTCGCGGATCTCCTGGCGCAGGGTTTCGATCTCCTTTCTTTTTGCGGCGATGATGCTGACCGACTTTTCCATTTCCGCTTTTTGGTCGGAGGGGATGGAAAAAAGAATCTGTTTTTGGATTTCGATATCGGCTTCGATGTAGTTTATCTTCTTTAGCAAATCTTGGACTTTCGGCATTATATTTTTCCTGTGGCTGATGGTGAGCGTGGCTGAAGATGAAAAAGCTTACTATCTTTGTAGTCGGTGCGACAGTTTTGCGTGGTAGTTTTCTTTCATAAAGAAGAGAAAATCCCTGTTGGTATTGAGTCGTCCTTGGCATTAATGCACTTTGGTCGCTGTTTCACCGGACACTTCGCTCCTTTGCAGGATTTCTGTCCGTCGCTCGTCTAATATTATTGTAAGTTTCAAGCTGCTCTCTCAATTTTTCCCATCCACCGGATGGGCGGCACTGCTATCAGGCCTGGTATACGGTATCGGCGATATCAGTCAATTCTGACTGCAGCTCATGCTGCCTTAAAAGAGAGAGTATTGTCTCCAGTTCTTTTGCATTGTCGAAGATGATATCGGCTCCGCCATTTTTGTCAAGAACTGTATATCCGGCCTGGCCAATGAGGCTGCGGGCAGCGCCGAAATCGCCGACGGTAATTCCTTGAATGGAAAAGTCCTGCATATAGAAAATTGGTAAGGCACAGGATTCAAGATACTGCGCACGGCTTCTGCTGTCATTATCGATAAGGAGAATTTTGGCCATGATATTCTATGAGGCTAATGATTATTGTTTCGATGCAGCAGGCATGACCATAAGGATTTCAGATTGTAATGGCAATGCCTACATATGGCCTGTTTATACAAGGTCATGTGCTTAAAAAATATATTGCCACCGAGATTTCATATTCTCATTTGTATAACGGTAGATTCAGCGAGAACCGCGTTTTTTGCGGGGTCCGTGTGGAGCCGATGGTTGAACGAAGCCGCTAAGCGGCGGAAAAAAGCAACTCAGTGTATAACTCCTGCGAGTGGTTAATCTCAGACACTCACAACGAAAGGGAGTTTACCATGGAAATCACAGAAGTAAAACGATTTGAATCCCTTTACCAACGCCATCTGAAGATGCTCAAACTGCAAGGGAAAAGCAAGTCAACAATTGATGCCTATTCCCGGTCTGTCCGTCGTGTCACCAGCCATTTCGATTGTTGCCCTGACAGGTTGACCCAGGAACACTTAGAGGACTATTTCCTTCAGTTGGTTGAAAGTCATTACTGGAGCACAGTGAAAATTGATCGATTGGGCCTGCAATTCTTCTGGAAACATGTGCTGAACATCGAATGTCAATAGTTGAACATTGTCAAGCCCCCTAACGTTATGACTATACCGGATCGCACTCTGAGAGCAATGCGATTATACTGGTGCGAGCATCGACATCCACAAATGATATTTCCCAATCGCATCGGTTCATTACTAACAATTCGACAGGCAACCACCCATATGGACAGGGGCGGTTCTTGGAGGCAATGAAAGAGGCAGGGCTGGTAATCCCACCCAAAGTCCCTGAGGAATGGGTAGCACATGTGTGAATGTTGGCAGGGGTATAGGTGCCCTGAAATACTTGTCGCGATATCTCTACCGAGGGGTGATCAGTGAGAAAAATATCGTTTCAAACCAAGATGGTCAGGTCACATTCAAGTACACTGACAGCGAGGCTGGAGAGACGAAATTCCGGACACTTCCAGGCGAAGGGACAGGTGTATCCTCAGTAAAATGCATATCACTCGATTGCACTTCCGGTAAAATTCTCCGAAAAAGATATTTCCTTGTTATTTCCCCAGGCTCGTCCAAACATGGATAAGATCGTGGATCGCTGCGCGCTCACAATCTATCCTTATTCGTTGGCGTTTTCATATTGATTGTCGGGTTGACCCTATTAACAGCGATAGGCTCTTCCATTTACAAATGGACTGTAACCACCAGAAATTTGTGTCCACACTACGTGTGTTGCACCAAGCTTTGCTGCTTTTTCAAGGGCTTCATTTTTCGCATTATTAACGCCAGTTGATGCGGCCAAGTTCCCCCACCCTGATGTTCCAGTAACATCACCCAGATATTTGCAATTAGTGACAACCTTCTCGTCGGCCTCAAGAACATTTATAGCCATTGCTGATTTAGTCGTTGCACAACCAGCCAGGATGAACCACAAATTACAAAGCATCGTAAGC
>JAZDOW010000076.1:0-16565 GCA_043798185.1 Pseudomonadota bacterium
GCCGGATATACCCGATTACCCAAGGGCAACAGGAGGATGTCGTCACCCGAACAGAGCAGCTCGCCTTTGCCGATTTCAAGCTTTGTTAGGTCGTCGGTCAAAGATACACCCTGTCCAGGACCCCTTGGATATCGAATAGCCGCTGGACCGTCATGATAGACTGCGGTATACAGCATATGCTGCAGTTCTCCCTCATCTTTTGGCGCCATGATGACCATGTTGGGAATAAAACGGAGAAAGGATATATCAAAGACTCCATGATGGGTCGGTCCATCATCGCCAACAACCCCTGCCCGGTCGATAGCCAGGGTGACCGGTAGGTTTGGGATACAGATGTCGTGGATGATCTGATCAAGGGCACGTTGGAAAAAGGTTGAATAGATGGCGACCACCGGTCGCATGCCTTCTACCGCAAGGCCGGCGGCAAATGTTAAAGCATGTTGTTCAGCGATTCCCACATCGAAAAAACGATGGGGGTAGGTCTTAGCAAATTTCATCAGCCCGGTGCCTGAGACCATCGCCGCGGAAATGGCAATGATTTTCTCGTCTTTTTCTGCCATCTGAGTGACGGTATCGCCGAAAACCTGCGTATATGTGGCTCCTCCATTTGAAGAGTTGGGAGTGCCGCTGCTAATATCGAAGGGGCCAATACCATGGAAAATGTCGGGATTTTTTTCTGCAGGTGGGTAGCCCTTGCCTTTCTTGGTGAGGACATGAATAAGCATCGGTCCCTGGGAGTTATCTCGAACGGTCTCCAGCGTTTCTAGGAGGTCCCCAAGGTTGTGACCATCAATTGGACCGATATAATTGAATTTAAATGCCTCGAAAAGCATGCCTGGGGTGAAAAAACTCTTAAAACTTTCTTCGCTTTTTCGCAGAATATTGAGAATATTTTCCCCTACATCGGAAATCTGCAACTTTTCAACCAGGTGGGCCTTGACCCGGCTCATAGTTTTGCCGGTGAGCTTGCGGCTGAGAAAGCTGGAAAGCGCACCGACATTTGGAGAAATGGACATCTCGTTATCGTTGAGGATAACAATGAGATCCTTGTCGAGATGGCCTGCATGGTTGAGGGCCTCAAAGGCCAAACCTGCGGTCATTGAACCGTCGCCGATGATTGCGATAGCCCGGTGTGGATCTGCTTTAAGGTCTTTTGCCAGGGTCATACCCAAGGCTGCGGAAATCGAGGTTGAGCTATGGCCGGTTTCAAAGGCATCGTAGTTGCTTTCTTTGAATTTGGGGAAGCCGCTCATGCCTTTATATTGCCTGAGAGAAGCAAATTGTTGCCGCCTGCCGGTGAGAATTTTATGGGCGTAGCTCTGGTGGCCGACATCCCAGATGAGTTTATCTAAAGGGGTGTCAAAGACATAATGGAGGGCAATGGTAAGTTCCACCACTCCGAGACTCGGGGCAAGATGTCCGCCTGTAATTGCAACCGTTTGCACAATGAGATCACGAATCTCCTGGGCGAGCACCTTCATTTGCGGAAGGGTGAGCTTGCGGATATCAGATGGAGACTCTATTCGCGAGAGGATCGACTGGGGGAGTGTTGATGGGGATTTCGACATAACAGCTAATTGCTTCTGGTATAAATATAGGTGGCGAGTTGGCGAAGCGGATCGGCCTTTGCGTCAAAACTTTGAAGGGCGTCAATGGCCATGTCAATCGCCTCTTTGGCCTTGATTTTGGTTTGTTCTATGCCAAAAAAAGCCGGATAAGTGGCCTTGCCGCGGCTGGCGTCTGAACCGGTCGCTTTGCCGAGCTGTTCTGTGGTCGAGGTAACATTAAGAATGTCGTCGACGATTTGGAAGGCAAGACCAATCTTTTCGCCGTATATCGTCAGTTTTTCCAGCTGCTCAGCGGTTGCACCACCACCAATGGCTCCCGCTTGCACCGAGCAAGTAATCAGTGCCCCGGTCTTGGCACGATGAATGGTCTGCAGGACGGGAAAGGGTACGACAGTCTTTTCACTTTCGATATCCAGGGCTTGTCCGCCTACCATGCCAAGGGGTCCAGCAGCCCTGGCGATCAATTCAATGATCCGGAGGCGGCTTTCGGCTTGGAGAGTATTGTTTTGTTCTGTACTCAGCAACTGGAAGGCAAAGGTCAAAAGACTGTCGCCCGCAAGAATTGCTCCGGCCTCGCCAAAGAGGATGTGGTTGGTCGGTTTGCCTCGCCTTAACGCATCGTTATCCATGGCCGGCAGATCGTCGTGGATAAGAGAATAGGTGTGGATACATTCGAGAGCACAGGCCACCGGCAGGAGATTGTTCGCAACTTCCATACTGTTGTCCAGTGCCTCGCCGGTTGCCAGGCAGAGAATAGGCCGAACCCGTTTACCACCGGCAAAGAGGCTATAACGCATGGCTTCAATGTGGTTGGTAAACGGCCCGGAGGCTTGATGCATCATGGCTTTCAGGCCATCTTCAACTATGCGATGCTTGTCATTTAAATAGCTCTTTATGTCCACTTTCCGGTCCTTCAAAGGGGGACGATTCGAGCTCCCCGTTTTTTTCAAGCAGTATTTCGATTTTGGCTCGGGCCTCACTCAATTGCTCATGACAAAAGCCGGCCAATTTGATACCCTCATCAAATTTTTTTAAGCTGTTTTCCAGGCTCTCTTCACCAGCGGCAAGTTCTTCCGTTATTTGCTCGAGCCGGGCAAGGGCCGATTCAAAGGATTTTTTCGCCATGTTGCACAGGGTGTTGTGGGGTAAAAGATGGTTGCTTCGGGTTAACTTTCAGGCTAGAACTACCACCATGAAAATTGCTTCGGTACAATTGTAAACAAATCATAAATGACAGAAAAATGCACCGTATATATTCCCTTGAGGAAAGGATGTCCAGGGGGAAAATAGGCCACGCCGGGGTTCTTAGACACACCTGACCGATGATGACGGTATTCCTTCCATGGACGAAACAAAATGATTACAGCTATAGAACATTTTTCCAAGTGGCTGGCCACCGAAAAGGGGTATTCCGAGCACACTGTCACTGGGTATCGAAGGGATCTTCTAGAATTTTCCAGGTTACTTGGAGAGAATGCAACCTTGGAAACCGTGTCTGCTGCCAATGTCCGGTCCTTTATCGTCAGCCTGCACGGTTCAAACAGCAGTGGCTCGGTGGCTAGAAAGCTCTCGGCTTTGCGCACCTTCTTCCGTTTTGCCGTCCGTCGGGGGATGGCAAAGACGGATCCCTTGATCGGTATTGCCGGCCCAAAGGCCGGTCGATTCATTCCCGTTTTTCTCACTGTCGATGAGACTTTCGCTCTCCTTGAAGCTCCAGGGGCGGAAGACACCTATATGTCTCGGGACCAGGCTATCCTTGAGCTCCTTTATTCAACGGGAATGCGGGTTTCCGAGCTGGTGTCGCGGGATGTCGTCGACCTTGATTTCGCTCTGGAAGTGCTTACGGTACGGGGCAAAGGAAATAAGGAGCGGTTAGTGCCGGTGGGCCGTCCTGCCATTGAGGCGGTAAACCGCTGGTTGCCGCAGCGTTTGCAGTTGATTCGGGAGCGGGCCGGGCGAGGCAGGGACGTTGAACAGGAGGCGCTCTTTCTTAACGGCAGGGGGAGTCGTCTGACCACTCGAAGCGTTGAGCGGATTGTCAAAGCTTATGGGGAGCGGGCGGGAATCTCCCAGATGGTTACACCACATGCCTTACGCCATTCTTTTGCGACCCATCTTCTGGAAATGGGAGCTGATCTCCGGTCAGTACAGGAACTGCTGGGGCATGCGAGTTTGTCGACTACCCAACGGTACACCCATTTGACCCTGGACCATTTAGCAAATGTGTATGACAAGGCCCATCCCTTGTCGAACCCTGAAAAAAATGAATAGGTTATACACAGAGGGAATGAGCTGTTTCCGGTCTGTTGAAAATGAAAATATTATCAACTTGAATACGTGAATCTATGAAAATACGATCTACAACAATTCTCGCTGTTCGCCACAATGGCCAGGTCGCCTTGGCCGGAGACGGACAAGTGTCCTTAGGTAATACTATTATGAAACACCAGGCCAAAAAGGTGAGAAGACTCTATCACGGCCAGGTCATTACCGGCTTTGCCGGTGCGACCGCTGATGCCTTCACCCTTTATGATAGACTCGAACAGAAGCTGGAACAGTATAGCGGCAATTTGCTCAGGGCCGCAGTAGAGTTGGCAAAAGATTGGCGGACCGATAAATTTCTTCGAAAACTGGAGGCGATGATGATAGCCGTTGACCGTGATCATTCCCTTCTTCTTTCAGGCAATGGGGATGTTATTGAGGCCGATAAGGGAATTTTGGCAATAGGTTCCGGTGGCCCCTATGCCCAGGCGGCGGCGTTGGCCCTGGTTGAACACAGTGATTTGGACGCCGAGGCGATCTGTCGGGCATCTATGGAAATTGCTGCAAATATTTGTGTATTCACCAATAATTCAATCATCGTTGAGAAAATATGATTTCCGATCAGTCATTTACCCCAAAGGAAACCCTTGCGGAGTTGGATAAATTTATAGTCGGCCAGGCGGCAGCCAAACGTTCGGTAGCGATAGCACTGCGTAATCGCTGGCGGCGACGGCACGTACCTTTGCCCCTCAGGGAAGAGATTGCCCCGAAAAACATCATTATGATAGGGCCGACGGGTGTAGGAAAGACGGAGATTGCCAGACGTCTTGCTACGTTAGCCCAATCGCCATTCATCAAGGTCGAGGCGTCAAAATATACCGAGGTGGGGTATGTGGGCCGGGATGTTGAGTCGATGGTTCGTGATTTGGTTGATTTGGCCGTCAATATGGTTAAAGACGAGGAGAAAAACCGCATCGAAGGTGTTGCAGAAGCCAATGCCGAAGATCGGATGCTCGATCTCCTCCTGCCACCCGGGCCAGGATCGCTTACGGCAATGGGGCCGGACGGAGGCCATTCCTTTACTATTCAAAATCCTGATCTACCGATAAAAAAGGAAAAGGATCTTCCGGGTGAAAATAGTACCCGCGAGAAGTTCAGAAAAATGCTGAGAGACGGTAAACTCGATGACCGTGAAATTGAAGTCTCTCTGAGTGAATCGAAATCGATGCCGATGGTCGAGATCATGACCACTTCCGGCATGGAGGATATGCAGTCCAGTCTTCAGGATGCCTTTAGTAAAATTTTCCCTCGGAAAAAGAAAAAATGCAAAATGAAGGTGCCGGAGGCAATGGAGGCAACCAAGAAGGAAGAAACGGAAAAACTTGTTGATATGGACAAGGTCATCAAGGAAGCGCTCAGGCGTACAGAAGAGTCGGGGATTATTTTTCTCGATGAAATCGACAAAATTGCCACGCGTGGGGGTGGCGGTTCCCATGGGCCGGAAGTGTCGCGGGAGGGTGTGCAGCGTGACCTGTTGCCGATTGTTGAAGGGGCGACGGTTACCACCAAACATGGCATGGTAAAGACCGATCATATCCTCTTCATTGCCAGTGGGGCCTTTCACATGAGTAAACCCTCCGACCTTATTCCAGAGTTGCAGGGCCGTTTTCCCATTCGGGTCGAACTACATTCTCTTGGCAAAGAAGAGTTTATTCGAATTCTCACCGAACCCGAGAACGCCCTTATTAAACAATATGTGGCCCTTATGGAGACCGAGGGCATTGAGTTGGTTTTTGAGGATGACGCTATAGAAGAAATCGCCGCTATTGCCGTCGAGGTAAATGAAACAACGGAGGAGATAGGTGCTCGACGTCTGCATACGGTAATGGAACGGGTACTGGACACTCTGTCGTTTGATGCCTCGGAGCTTACCGACACACGGTTTGTAGTTACCGCCGAATATGTGCGTAAGCAGTTGTCGGATATCGTTAAGGATCAGGATCTCAGTCGGTTTATTTTATAAATCTTTCGGTTTTGGGTGTTGTAAGGAATATTAATGTTTTTAAAATTCTTGCGAAAGAAAGCACAAAACCGCCGAGATGACCGGTCATCGGGAGTGAATCGAGCTCACGGTATTGACCCGGAGATGTATTATTGTCTTTCCTGCGGTGCAGAATTTCGCATGGATGTTGCCTTATGTCCGAGTTGCCGGACATCGCTTATCAGCGGTAGTGAGAAACTGGTGCAACTGGAGCGAAAGCAGGAACTGCATGCCGGTCGTTCCATGGATATCCTCCCGGGAGTCGAATTGGTCAGTATTCGCAAAGGGCCATTACGTGATATGAAATATCTGCAGAAAGTGCTGGAACAGGACTCGATTCCAGCACTTATCAGTGGTGATGAAAACGGATGCACCAAAGGGTGCTGCGGGCCGGAAATGTTTCTGCAAATCCGCAAAGATGATGTCGATTCTGTGCTGGAGATCCTGGCAAAGGACTTTGTCAGAAGTACGGCGTTGGATAATCATGACCTCTCCAACGCTTCGGCAGTTTTTGACCCTACCGACCTTGAGACCCAATGTCCAGCTTGTGGGAGTAAATTTTCACCTTCCATTGGTGCCTGTCCTGATTGCGGACTTTGTTTTGAGTAGGGGAAAATCTCAGTTGGATTTTGCCTTCTGATTATTTTCCCAGCGTTTTTTCCTCTGGGTCAGGGTGATGGGTTTTTTGCTGAATGTTACCGCCTTATATTTCAAAATCTCTTCAACTGTGTCGGTGAGTTGCCGGCATGGTCTAATTGTAAGATCCTTTAATACCTCGATATCCACCTCGCCTCGTCCGGGAAAGTGCAGGGTGAGCATCACTGGACATGAACCGTGAAACTGATACAGGGCTTTCTTGATTTTTTCGAGCTGTTGCCTTGAGAGTTTGTCGGCTTCAAGTTTAATCCTTGCCGAGTCGGTGTATTTTTCTCTGGCCGAAGCCAATGAGTCTATGCAATCGGCAATGATTTTTGGACCTCGTTCGTCTTTCTTCACGGTACCCTGAATGATTATCGGATCGGTTGAGGCAAGGATTTCTTCGCAACTGCTGTAAGCATCTGGAAATACTACTACTTCCACTGATTCATAGATATCTTCAACCGTCAGAAAAGCCATCGGGTCGCCACGTTTGCTCTTATGTTTCTTGCAAGTGCGAATAAGTCCGCCGATGCGTATTGGCTGATCATCGGTCATTTCGGTCAGATCTTGGATGGTACAGTCAATAACGGTTTTAATTTCTTGCAGGGCATCATCGAGCGGATGCCCGGTGATATAAAAACCGACGGTCTCTTTTTCGAAGGCAAGCTTTTTCCGGTCGTCCCATTCCGGCATATCAGGCATTACCAAGGTACCGGTTTCTTTTGGAGTAATTTCTTTGGGTGTGATCGAAAAAAGAGACATCTGGCCACTGAGCTGGTCACGCTGCACGGCCTTGGCTTGTTCCATGGCCTTTTCGAGTACGGCGAAATACTGTGAACGCTTATGGCCGAGAGAGTCGAAAGAGCCTGATTTAATAAGACTTTCTATAACCCGGCTATTCACGCGACGGGAATCGATGCGGTTGCAAAAGTCATCCAGGGCAGTGTATTTGCCATTTTTTTCCCTTTCCTCGATAACCGAGTCAAGAGCAGATTCCCCGACGTTTTTTACCGCTGCCAGACCAAACCGGATGCGATCGTTGATAACACTGAAATCCTTGACACTTTCATTGATATCAGGAGGAAGCACTTCGATACTGTGTTCCTTGCATTCATTTATATACAGCACCACTTTGTCGGTGTTGGTCATGTCGCAGGAAAGCAGGGCGGCCATGAGCTGGGGCATGTAGTGGGCCTTTAGGTAGGCGGTCTGGTAGGCAACCAGGGCATAAGCGGCGGAATGTGATTTATTGAAACCATATCCGGCAAATTTTGCCATAAGGTCAAAGATATACTCAGCTTTATCTGCCGGGTGACCATTTTTCACCGCCCCGGCCATGAATTTTGCCTTTTCAGCATTCATGGCTTCCGGAATCTTTTTACCCATCGCCCGACGCAGGATATCGGCGTCGCCAAGAGAATAGCTCGCAAGAATATTGGCTATTTTCATAACCTGTTCCTGGTAGACAATGACTCCGTAGGTCTCCTCCAATACAGGTTTGATGTCCGGCAAAGGAAAGTTTGCGGTCTTTCGGTGGTGTTTCGTTTCAACGAAGTCATCGACCATTCCGGAATCGAGCGGACCGGGGCGGTAGAGGGCAACAAGGGCGATGAGATCGCTGAACTGCTCTGGAGCGAGTTTCACCAGGAGTTCCCGCATCCCGGAACTCTCCAGCTGAAAGACCCCCTGTGCATCTCCCCGACAAAGGAGGTCGAAGGTTTTTGCATCATCCATGGGGATGGCGTCGATGTCTAAATCGGTACCGATATCTTTTTTAATATGCTTGAGGGCCTTGTCGATGACCGTCAGAGTTTTCAAGCCGAGGAAATCGAACTTTATCAATCCCGTCATCTCGGTATGTTTCATGTCATACTGGGTCAGGGTTTCGTCGTTGCTGCCTCGGCAAGTCGGCAGATACTGGGTCATGGGACCAGGCGAAACTACAACTCCGGCGGCGTGGGTTGAGGTATGCCGGGCCAGTCCCTCCAAGGTCTTTGACACCGCCAGGAGTTCGGCAATCCGCGGATCATGAGTGGCCGCTTCCTGGAGTTTTGGTTCTTCGGCCATGGCTTTCTTGATGGTCATTTTCAACTGATCCGGGATCAGCTTGGCAACCTTGTCTACCTCACCGTAAGGGATATCAAGGGCCCTGCCGACATCGCGGATAACCCCACGCGCCTTCATCGAGCCGTAGGTGACTATCTGTGCGACATGCTCGGCACCGCCGTATTTCTGGCGAACATAGTCAATAACCTCGCCGCGTCTTTCTTGACAAAAATCAATGTCAAAATCAGGCATCGATTTACGCTCAATATTGAGGAAACGCTCAAAAATGAGACCGTAAGGGATGGGATCAATATTGGTTATGCGCATGGCATAAGCGGCCAGGCTGCCGGCTCCGGAGCCTCTCCCTGGTCCGACGGGAATTTTCTGGTCTTTTGCCCAGTTGATAAAATCGGCGACGATGAGAAAATAGGCGGGGAAGCCCATGGTGTTGATGACATCGATTTCCGTTCTTAACCGTTCGGTATAGGTCTTTTCAATATCAATGGTAAAACTGCCGGCCTTGCGCATTTCATTGAAGCGGGCCTTGAGGCCATCCCAGCATGCCTGCTTGAACATTGATTCAAGGGTTTGGCCCTCGGGTACTGGAAAATTGGGGAAATAATAGTCGCCAAAATTGATTTCAAGATTGCAACGCCCGGCGATCTCTTGGGTGGTCGCTATGGCCTCAGGGCAGTAGGAAAAGCTCTTCTTCATGGTTTCCGGGGACTTGAAGTAGAGCTCATCGGTTGAAAATTTGAAACGGTTCTGGTCGTTGATAGTCTTTCCCGTCTGAATGCACAGCAAGAGTTCATGGGCGTGTGCCTCATCTCGATTGAGGTAATGGCAATCGTTTGTTGCCACCAACTTGATGCCCATTTCGGCGCTGAGGCTTATCAGACCTTCATTCACTTTTTGTTGCTCGGTCAGGCCGTTTTCCTGGATTTCGAAATAAAGACGGTCGCCAAAAATGTCGTAGAGCTCCTGAGCCTTGTTTCTTGCCCCTTTCATATCGCCTCTACCGATCAAAAAGGGTACGTGACCGTGCAGGCAGGCAGTCATAGCAATGATTCCGTCATTGTGAATCTGGAGGGATTGCATGTCGATCCGTGGCTTGTAGTAAAATCCCTCAAACTGGGCAATACTGGCAAGTTTCATGAGGTTCTGGTAACCAGCATGATTCATTGCCAGAAGAACGATATGGTAGGCTATTTGCCCATCAATGGCCTTTCTCTCCCGCATGTCTCCGGGAGCAACATATAATTCACAGCCGATTATTGGTTTGATGCCGGCTTTTTTGGCTTTGGAATAGAATTCAAGGGCACCGAACATAGCACCGTGGTCGGTTACCGCGACACTCTCCATTCCGTATTCCTTGCATTTTTCGAGGAGATCAGCAATACGAATGGCGCCATCAAGAAGACTGTACTGGGTATGAACATGAAGATGGGTAAAACCTGCACTCATAATTATAATTTATCCTTTCTAGTCTTTGGGAAATGATCTAAGTGCAAAGTACACTTTTGCATATAAAATTTGCAAAAGTCACAGTCGACCCAATCGAAGGCCCGACTGAATTTCGTGTGCCTCCAGAATGAGATAATGTGAGAAATATTATCAATTGGCAGCAGCTATCGATTAATAGCACAGAAACTACGTTTTTGCACAGGATTTTGACAAGTGATTGATGTCAATAATAGTCTACTAATTACAATATCATATGATTAGCTGCCAATGGGAAGGAAGCTTAAAAGTATGCTGGTGCCCTCGTTTGCAAACCACTTTTTCTCAACTACTATTTTCCTCAACGTCACTATTTGACTCTCGGTTGATATTGAACCGTTCTTTAAGTTTGGCGTATGATACGAGTTGTGTTTCTCGATCCGATGGGGTGAGAAACGATTCCAGTTTGGTTTTCAGAATTACCGGATTCAGTTCGGAACTGATGGCAATGACTCCCTCCATAATAATTTTTTGCAGCAAAAGTTCGTGGTTTGTTCTTTCCTTAATAGTTGCGGCAAAGGGGAGAAAGAAAAAATTCGAAATAATCAGGCCATAAAGAGTTGAAGTCAAGGCGATGGGAACGGCTTGAAGTATGGTCGCGGTATCTCCCAACCCGCCGAGCATGGCGATGAGACCAACAACAGAACCCATCATGCCGAAGGCCGGTAAATAGTCGGCAATAGACCTGATTACCCGTTCCGAATCCTCTCTTCGCAATCGGAAAAAATACATTTCCGTGTTCAATATGTCACGGATTTGCTCGATTTTATAACCATCAACTAGACATCCCAATGCTCTTCTCAGAAAAAGAATCGTTGTTTCATTTTCAAGGTTTTGAAGTGTGAGTATTCCTTCAATCCGTGAACGGATTGACAAATCAATCAGAATATTAATTATTTCAGTTTCTTTGGTGATCGGTCTTCGGTAGGCAGCGATAAGAACCCTAATCACGTTGCCGAGTTGTTCGGTTTTATAGCCGACGAGCACCGCCGCGACCGTCCCTCCGAAGACAACCAGCCATCCGGAAAGATTGAAGAACAGGCTGATATTGCCATTGATAATGAAACCTAGAAGAAAAAGCGCCGTGCTGAGGAGTATACCGATCAGATTTTTATATCTCATGGCGATTGATAGTGGCTATTTTAGGTTTTCTGCCGTTGCCGGCAATGGGTCGGGGAGTCTTTTAGAAATAATTATTTCCACTCGGCGATTTTTTGCGCGGTTTTCAGTGGTGGTATTAGGTGCTACCGGACGATAGGAGGAAAAGCCGCTAATGACAAATTGACTTGGATCCATGTGGATCTCATCAATGAGGTACCGTGTCACCGAACTGGCCCGTGCAACGGAGAGTTCCCAATTGCTTTTAAATTTGCCGGAGCGCATTGGAATGTTATCAGTATGGCCGACAACATTTATCATATAGGGGGTATTGCGGATAGCGGTAGTGATTTTTAACAGGGAATCTCTGGCGTTTTCAGAAAGCTCACTTCCTCCCAGAGGGAATAAAAGATCTCCCGTTAGAATAATGCGCATGGTCTTATCGGGTACAATATCGATAGCTGCAAATTTGTTGAGATTATTGTTGTCCAGCGAGTCCTTGCTGAGCCTGTAAATTTCTTGAAACTTGTCGGGCTGAGATGACAGCGATTCTCTGGGAACAATGGGATTGGGGCCGACGACATCTTCATCTGGGAGCGGAACCGGAGGGACAGGTAAGGGCGGGGAAAAGTTCTGCGCAGATTCGAGATTGAGAGTAATAGCCTCCGGGTGAACGTTTACTGGAGTTTTATCGGTAGCGGGGATTTTTTCTTCATTCGGAACTGATATTTCTTTTGCACGAGAAGGCGTGGGAGAAGATGGAATGCTGTCTATCGAGTCTGCTGAGACACGTTCAGCCTTTTTTACAGTACCTGCAGTTATCAGCGGCAATCCAGGGTGTATTGGAGGAAAAGGGAAGGTGGTTTTGTTTGGGTCGAGTGTTTGCAGGGCCTCCGTTGTATCTCCACCGATGATTTCAGGTTTCTTTTTAGTTAGGAAATCCTCGTTTGCCATCTGGTAGACGTACATAGACAGAAAGAGCACGAACATTGTCATCATGAGATCAGACCAGGCGACGGACCAGTGGTTTGGCCTTGGCATGATAGAAGATGAGAGCGAATCATCCACGAAAAAGACGGTGTTGTATTGGGATCGTCTTTCTATATTGACATAGTCGGAGGTGGGGCGGTTTGCCGAAGTGCTAGTGGGAAAATCGCTCGAATCCGGATTAATTTTGTGGGAGGTTCCAGAAATAATCGAATCTATTTGATGGACTGGTTCCGTCATAGAGTTCTTATGCCAAACTGGAGATTTGAGAGCAACTCACAATGAGGTGTAATTTTTCGGGTGACGATTCAATGATAATATTGCTCTTTATTGACCTTATCGGCAACTCAGGTCAATTCAATAGAAGAATGATGATTAAAATCCATAGAGATCGTTTCAACCCACTAGCTTTTAGAAGAAAAATTCGATTAAAGCACATATTCCTTGAATGTGTCGAGACCGACACGTTCAAGGAATCGCGAAGTGCGTTCTTTTTTACGACCATTTGTCGAGTAATAAAGCAGACACTTGTCTATTAAGCCAATAGCTTCGTCATCGGTTAGATTTTCTGCTAGTATATCGGCGATGCGGGGGCGATTCCCGGAATGACCGCCAAAGGCTACCAACCATCCATTTTTTTTGCCAATTACGCCGATGTCTCTGACAAAACTTTCACCACAACAGAATTGGCAACCGGAAATTCCAATTTTCAATTTGGCGGGCAGCTGTTTGCCATCCAAAAGGTTTTCGAGACGGATGCCAAATCCGAGGGAATCGCGAACTCCGAATTTGCAGACTTCTGTGCCGGGACAGGCCTGAACGTAATGAAGGCAGAGTTCGGTGGCTTTACCCGGAGGCATGCCAAGTGCCGCATAAATTGCTGAGAGATCATCTTTTCTTAAGCCAACAAGGGCGAGGCGTTGGCCGGAAGTAATTTTAACCAGAGGGACATCGAATTTTTCGACAACATCGGCGATTGCTCGCAGATGGTTACGGTTGAGCAAACCACCTGGAATTCTCGGAACAATTGCATAGGTGGTATTGTCTCTTTGTAAAATAGCATGCTGGGGAATGGTAACTTGCATGGTGAAATTCCTTAAAAGTATTAATGATCAAATTGTCGGGGTTAGAATACTGGTTTGAAGTCGAAGAAGTGGCGCGTTTCAAGCTTTCTGTAGGTTCGGGTTTCTCCTCGAGCGACGAAAGAACTGGTAATAGCGCCGTTGGCTGTGAATCTAACACCCTCGAGAAATTCACCATCGGTTATTCCGGTAGCAGCGATGGCGACTTCTTTGCTTCGTATCAAATCCTGAACTCGAAAAATTTTTTCATAATCATTGATGCCATGTTGTAAAGCGTCCTGTTTGTCGTGATCGTTATCGTATAAAATTTTTCCTTCAAAATAGCCGCCAAGACAACATATAGCGGCGGTTACGAGAACAGCCTCTGGAGCAAAGCCATAACCTATGTAAATATCAGCTTTTTCTCCGGTAATGGCCGCGAGACATCCGGATACTTCACCTTCATCAATGAGTTTAATACGGGCGCCACAGCCTCTGATCTCACTAATCAGGTTTTTGTGCTGAGCTTTGTTAAGAATGCAAACGGTTACATTCTCAGTGTATTTTTTTAAAGCCCTTGCGACTCTTTTGACATTAATGATCGGCGGCTGGTTAATATCAATAACCTCGCCAACCTGTGGACCGACGACAATCTTATACATTATCAGGTTGGGTACTGACTGGATTGATCCTGCCTTGGCTATTACTGCATAGGAGGTTGAATTGTTTTTCCCGTCGGCAGCACTGCGATAGGCCTCCAGGGCAATAGTCATGAGGTCGGTTCTTTCTCCACCTTTGCCAAAAACTTCGGGGAGCTGATAGACTTCAGGACGATCTCTAAAGCGATCATTAATGAGTGTACCCTCAATGCTTAGGCGATTCAGAGTTTTAGCGATAGCTTCTCGGGTTTGATTGAGTATGTCTCTATGATCTCCCAACCCTTGCAGACGCGCAGCAGTCAAAGCAGCTATTTCCGTTGCCCGAACAATTTCCATTCCGTAGTTGGTATCCATAATAGATCAGTAGTGTAGAGTTAAAAAATTGTGGGCTGAAAGCCGTTTTGTTCTGCACATTGCACCAGTCGTTGCATGATTGCATCTCGTTCTTGTTTGAGCTTTTTCCCGGCGATGGTGTCTTTGATCTTCAGAGGTTGGGGAAATTCATCTATAAGCTCTATGTCTAAGGGTGCCGATTCGAGCTTTCTTTCCGCTTCCCGGATTTCGCTTGGGGTGGGTAGAATGATACCATAGAGCTGGTGCGGTGTATGAACCAGGGAATGGCCTCGATTATAGTAGGCAGCTGCAAAACCACCATCAACGTTGATGGCCACCCCATCCTCGCTGGCCATCTGCAATCCCTTTTTATAGTTTACCGGGGTGTGGCCGAAGATAACCCGTTGCACGCCAAATTCCATCTGCATCTTCCTCTTGAAAGTGGCGGTTTGCATATTATCTTTCCAAAAAAGGCTCCTCTCAGCGTGTGTTGCTTTGTCCTTAAGAAAATATCTCTCAAATGTTTTCATGGCATGTTTGCCGAAGAAAGGAGATTTAGGACCACACCAGAGGTAAAAGAAGAGGGACTGATCTTCATAATTCTGTTTCCGACCCGTCAAGTAGTTTTCGCCGACACAGGAGATGGTATTATGAATGAAGGCAAGTAATTCCTTGCCTTTGCGACCAAGAAATTCTTCGAATTGACCGTCGGCTGTTGATGGTACCAACGCATGGATGTTGAGAAAATTGTTCTGTATATGATAGGTCTTGCCTTTGGTGAAAAGAAATTTAAGGAGGCGCTTCAGGCGTATATTGCTAGTGAATTGAAGAGTAAAATCATCGATAATATGTTGTTCTTCATCCGTTAATTTTCCTGGATGATTATAATTCAAGGTGGGAAAGTGAGAATCGTTGAGCTCCTCGGTATTGCCGGATTGAAGCATCGATGCAAGGCGATCAAGCCACAATCTCGAATCCATCTCGTACACGGGAAAATCGCGAATAGTCTGTTCTTCAAGCTTAAACTGAATAATGGCCAGAGCCTTTTCCATGGAGCGGCCTTTATTTGTTTTCGCCTTGAAATTACCGGTAGCCAGTTCTACCGGATAGGTTCGTTCTGCAAAATCGGCCAGTTGAGAACTTTCAAAACCCAATCGATCAAGAAATTCAAAATGATCATAGCGACAGGTGATTCTTAAGGCCTCAGCGATCAGTGAACGGTTGCCGGATGCCGCACCCATCCATAGGATGTCGTGGTTGCCATAAACATAATCAACCATGTCCCTATAGAAATGAGAGGAAAGAATTCTGAGAATTTTATCTGGCTGCGGTCCTCGGTCGAAAACATCGCCCAGGACTTGAATTCGATCAAGCAAAACCTGGCGAATGGTATAGGAGAGGTGAGCAATAAGCCTGTTCGAGATAATTGCCTCTTCGAAGATGGGATCAGGGACTGGAAGACCAGACAGAAGTCTGGCGATAATGTCACGAAATTCGGGGCGAAAGATTTCAGTCCGATGGGATTTAATATTGGTGAGTTTGTATTTTAATATCTGAACCAAACAAAGAATAACATCCTGCATATCCATCTGGATGATATCATCTTCCAGATACTGTTGCCTTCTGATAATTTTGGTCAAATGTTGGATTTTTTCAGAACTAAAGGTATTGGGCAATGCCTCTTTGCAGGTTTGGTAGAGCATTCCAAACCTGCCACGGAGAATTGACTTAAACCTGTCTCCTTCACCATGGAGGTCACTTATCCACAACGTTGTAGGTATATTGGAATTAAGCTCGAGATCAAGATCCAATAACTTGCTAGAGAGAGTATCTATCTCACTTACTCGGATTGCTGCTGAACGACTACTATCACCACTCGACTTGTGTAAGGGAGACATAACACCACCTATTACCATGAGGGTTGTGAAGCGAAAATTTGTTCCTTTGGAATATTTGTTTGCTTTTGTTCACAAAAAAATCATCAAGGGAGCTATACTGTAAAAAGGGCGCCTGGTTATATGATTAGAACGGCGCTGCTCTTCCTTCATGAAGTATCTATGACTCTAATATAATAGTTTAATATATCAAAAGAATGGTCAATAGCATAGCAAATCTGTGCCAATAACAATTTACTATAAATTTAGTTCTACGAGGCTTCGCAATACATAATATCAAGTAAGCAGGCAGATCAGATTTAAACAATTACCCCAGAAGAAATAGGGGGATGCAAGAAACGCAAAAGCCCCCTATCGAGCGAAGCTCAATAGGGGGCAGCGAAAGAAAATCGGCGGTGACCTACTCTCCCACACAGTTACCCATGCAGTACCATCGGCGCTGAAGAGCTTAACTTCCGTGTTCGGAATGGGAACGG
>JAZDOW010000098.1:0-6664 GCA_043798185.1 Pseudomonadota bacterium
CACCACGCCACATAATCATGACCATCCGGAGCATGGAAAAGAGCCCCACGAGCACAAGCATTCGTGAACTGCGAGCCTACGCATCACACCGGAATTGTCCAACGTAACCGACATTTCCGGTGAAAATCGGTGGAGAAAGTCTATCAGACAGCGGCCGCCCTCAACACGCTGTCCATGGCGTCCATCACTCGCCGGGCTTCCTCTTCGGAGCCGGCAAAACCCAGCCAGCATTCCCACATTTCATCCTCTGCTTCCCAACAGACACCGTCAGGACGCGTTAACCCCCGCGGTTCGGTGGTTTGACAAACGGTGTAAAACTGTGCCATTTTCCGGACGAATCCCGCCTCGCTGTCGATGCCTCCCCTCTCATGATAAACGAAAAACAGATCGTTGATGGTCTTTCCTCGCCGCCAACCAGAGTAGCCTCCGGTCAAACTTTGCACTCCGTTGCTCACCCAATCGACATTTTTTCTCTTCAACTCTTCGCGAATCTGTCTTTTTGCTTCGGTAAGACCGTTACGCAGCTTCTGCTCCAGGACCGTTACGTCGATCTCTCCTTCTGCATCAAGGGGGAGATAATCTTGGCACCACTGGGTGTAGACCCGGCTTATCTCTTGTACGACCTCCTCATCCGAGACTTTTTCATGTACGACGACAAGATCGAGAGCGAGCGACTCATTCAGTTCAATAATTCCCTGCCGAGTCGCATGGGAGTGGAGCCTGCCGTTGCGCACGCCCCGGTCTTCAATCAGGAAACGATATTCCAGAGCAACCTGAAGCCGATCATTGACCAACAACCGAGCGCCGCAACGACCGGTCACTGACGGCCGCTCCTTGAATATCCCGCACCGATGCAAATCAAAGATACAGGGCACTTTATATTTGGGTTGACTCAAAACAAACCATCCGTCCAAAGGTCTCATTCTCACCTCCTGTGTGAATTGCGTTAAGTTCTTTCTGAACGACTGCATAGGCTGCATTCAGGGTTCTCTTTTCAGGCGATAGATATCAATGTTCGCTTCGCTATCCCTCAACACAGCTTCGATCCGCTGGTCATTACGAGAGGAGCGATGAATGAATTCTCCTTGAGGTGCATTGCTTTGCACCACACAATATTCCACTCCAATATCGAGGAGCGTGTCGACAATTTGCCCCGCCGGAAATTGTGCCATCGGCCATTTCAATTTCTGGAAATGGTCGGGAAAATAGCCGGAGTAGCCATTAACCATCCTTCGCCGATGAAAGGTTTGCCAATACATCCACATTGCCTCTTGCTGATAGGAGCCGACATCCGGTGTTAACGGAAAAGGAAGACAGGCAATGATGCTCTGTTCCGTTGTCTGCTCTTCAAGCCAGGCCAACCACGAATGGTTGGCGGCAAAGTCAGGCACCGCATAGAGCGGTTGGGTATCCGGAAGAATTTCCATTGCCGCGACAATTCCCACTCCAAGGATCGCGATCCGGGTCACTCGACGGAATGTCTTTCCAGCGATGAAACGGCGGATCACAACCATTCCAGCCTGCAGGCCGGTTATCGCCAGCAACGCGATCATCAAATGGCTGATGATTGCAAAGCGGAAAACATTCCGTGCCTGGGCAAAACCCGGGAAATAGTCGACAAGAAAAAGATAGGGCCTTGTCTCGCCAACCTGCAACAACGGCCCCAGGGACAAGGCAAAGGACAATCCGGCCATTGACAGGCAAAACATCATCCAGCGTCGCCGCCGAACCGATAGTATCCCCCAGAGGGTACCAAGCAGGGCCAGGCCGAGTTTCAGAACCCCTGGACATAACTTGAATACGGGGTCATGGTTTTTGGGAATCAATATTTCCAAATTGAGCAATTGCGGCCAGGGAGGAACCAGATAATCAGCCATGGTGGCCGACAACCCGGCCAAATGAGCGACGCTGTAGTGCATTTCAACACCGGTCAATGCACGTTGTTGGGCCATGACAACGGGAAGACACAGCACTAAGCACAGCAAGATTCCCGGCAGCAGTGTCAACCACATTCTCCCTTGCAATATACCCCTGCCGAGCAGCCAACCACTGGAAAGCACCAACGGGAACATCAAGAACAGGCCATAATATGAACACATAAGATAGGTCAAAGCCAAGGCCAACCCGAGCATCGTGCCGTAAACCACGGTCGGCCGCCGGGCAAAGCGATGCAAAGCCAGAATCGTCAGGAGAATGCCAAACACCGGTACCAGTTGCAAAACACCCAACCAGGAATGAACCAATGGTGACAAAGCGACCATGGCCCCGCCCAGCCACGGCAGAGCGGGATACAGGTGCAGCCTTCGCAGTAACCGACAGGCCACCCAACCGTTCAGCCAGATAGAAAACACAATCAGAAAATTGTAGGCAAGGATTCGATTGGCGCCAAACCAGATGATTGGGGCAGCTAGCACCGTAAGCACCATCGGTTCGGAAAAGGTAAAGGCATTTTCGGCCGGGTAAAAGATCGGCGCATCCCAATAGCCTTTGTAGCCGACGGCAGCTCGATCGGCATTCCACCAAACCGTCCAGACGTTGAAAAGCGGCACGGTGGCGACTTCTTCCATTCCGAAGGGCAGATGATCACCGGCATGGCGGGCCAGCGGCCAGGTCGAGGCAAGGGCAAGAAACAGAAAAAATACCCCCTCGACGACAAGCTGCCGGGGCCTGCACACGGCAAGCCCCGGCAGCCGCAACCAGGAATTATAAACGTCCTTTGCTTTCAGAACTTTCTCTCTTACGCGACCGATACCAAGCGACGGTTCCGGCACATCCAAAGATGATTCCCAATCCGGCCAGAATGCCGCTTCCGCGCCCATGACCGACGGCCGTATCCGCAGCTTGTGTCGCCGTTGATGTACTTTCACTCTCCTCGGTTATGACAATCGACACGGTCTGCTGATGGCCCATCCCATCACCGGCGGTTACCCGCCATGTGCCAGCTTTGTCCGGGGCGAAGCAGACAACGCCGTTCCGATCAGTGGCACCGGATTGAAAAGGCAGCTCACTCTCCGGCACGTTCACCGTTACCTTGCTGTAGGCCATGGACTCGCCATCGTCATAAGAGAAAAAGACGCAGGCCGTACGCTTCTCTATCCTCCTTCCGAGGGTGCCGTGCGCCGTAGCCGAAGAAACGGCGCAGAAGAGCAATACGGCGACCAGCACAAAAGAAAATCCCGTTACAAAAAAACTCTCCGGGCGCCGATCGCACTGCCCATCAAGTACCTCCATCATTTTCATGGTACCTCAAAGGTCAAAGTGGCAAGATACGATTCCTTATCACATTCCTTTGGATCGGCAAACGGCTCATCGAGATTGACCTTGATCAGCCATGCACCCGAGCTGAGAATTTTCACCTTTCCCAACCCATCTTTATCGGTTCCAGCCGCATAAGCCCACACCGCATCTTCGGTAGAAAATCCGCCATAGGTTGCTGAAAATTCAGTGCGATAGGGTTTGCCCTTAAAAAGAACTCTAAACGGCAGGTAATCACCAACCCGGAGCGAGGCTGGATTTACCAAGGGGATGATTTCCATGGCATGGCCGACGACTGTATCTACTTTGCCGTTTGTTGTGTCGACGTTGGCTACCGCCTTCATAAAGGAATTGGAACGCGAGCAGCTCAGCACATTGGTGAGGCCGACCTTTGACTGACGTTTGCTGCCCTCGGTGGTTTTTGTGTAAAAACTTGCCTTACGCTTGACTGCAACCAGGTAGGCTCCGGCTTTACCGAGCCCTTCCGCCGATTGAAATTCCAGCTCGGAGGTAGAAACTGCCTTGCTTTGACCGCCGCCATCCGGTCCGATGATGACCATGGCCTCAACATCCGCTTCCTTCATAAGAGCGGCCATCGGAAAACGGTGTCCCCAACCGACGGTCCATTTGAGATTTTTATCGGATGAAATGTGCCCGTCTTCGAGGTTGATCCAAGGGAAGTGCGCCCGAGCCGAAAGGCCGGTGCATGCAAGGATCGAGAGAGTGGTGCAAGCTACAACAACAATTCGTCTATATTTTCGATAGGTTAACATGATAAATCTCCTGGTTTAAAAGTTGATATCCATTTTTACTATGAACGTCCTGCCCTCACGAAAACTTCTTTCATCACCCTTATCCGAGTCGAAAATATTATCCGCCTGGAAAGTCAGCTTGCCTTTCTTGCCGAGCCGTTTATAGATATTGGCGTCGACGGCAACATAGTCGTCTACCTCATAAAGATTGGCATCATCGGAGTATTGCCGGGAGTTATAGGACAACACTGAGGAAAATCCCAAGCCGAGAGGGGCGTATTCATAGGCAGGAGTAAGACGAACTTGATGATTGGGGCTGTAGGTCAGCTCCAAATCGTTTTCTTTATCTTCGGTATCGGTGTAGGTATAGCTGGCAGTCAGGGTGAGATCCTTATTGAAGTGGATCTTGGCGCCGACATCAAAACCCTGAGTCATGGCCTCGTCGACATTGCTGTAGACTCGCAGCTCTTGTCCATTGAACGTTCTCCCAGACGTCTGAGTTATGACCATATCCTCGATATCATTGCGAAAGCAACCAAGGTTCAGAACAATACGATCATTCAGCAGCCATTGCTCGATACCAAGCGTATAGCCGATCGATTTTTCCGGTTTAAGATCCGGATTCGATTCTACCCAGAACGGACTATGATAAAAAGGGACATCATAATAGAGTTGGCGGATTGTCGGCGATTTGAATGCCTTGCCCACTGACCCCCTGATGGTAGTCGACTGAAAGAGATGATACATCATCCCCAGTTTAGGGTTGAAGGAGTCGCCGTAGGTGGAGTGATCATCATAGCGAACGCCGGGGACAAGGACCAGGTCATTGAAAAAAGTCAGCTCGTCTTGGGCGAAAAGGCTCCAGGTATCAACATCCTCGTTGACGGTGGTTGTCGTGCTGAGGTTGCTGCTTTTATTGTGCATTTTATAATCGATACCCTGCCGCTGGAATTCGGTGCCGAGAGTAATCGCCTGGGTCTTGTCGAGCTTGAGGGTGTACTGCGCCTCGGCCTGGTCGTATCCGATTGTGCCATTGCGATCGGAAGTCGTGCTTGCAGCGGTAAAATCATCAAGATAATGATAGCCTTTCAGCTGCACCTCATGCTTGTCCGAGGGTTGCCAGGAGCCCCCGGCTGCTATGCGATAGCTGTCTTCGGTTGCCGGGCTGAGGACCACTCCCTCTCGATCAAAGACACTCGCCTCGCCCTTTAGCCAAACGCCGAGATCATCGGTTAGCTTAATATCAGTTTTGGCCATAACCGAATGACGGTCAGTTGGTATGGAATCCTTGCCGATGTTTTCCGTGCCTTCGTAGGCATAGGTAAACAAATAGCCGATTTTCTCGTGCGGACTGTCGCCGAAATACATGGAATATTCCGACAAGTTACGGTGATGGCCGTCATCCGTAGGTTTGGTGGTCACACCGCTTGCTACCTGCTCCTTAACATTATACCAGCCGTAGGAGGCGGAAGCGCCGGCGACCGTTTCCTTCGGCGTCTTGCGGGTAATGATATTGATGACTCCAGCCATCGCATCGCTGCCGTAAAGAACTGAACCGGGGCCTTTAACCACCTCGATTCTCTCAATCATCGCGACCGGAATCTGGTTTAAACCAACGGCGTACTCACCGTGCGAACCGCTCTGGGCACTGCCGTGCAGGCGCTGGCCGTCAATCAGCACCAGGCCATAACCGTCATTGAAACTGAGGCCCTGCAACCGCACCCGTGCCGAGGTACTGCCGAAGACATCGTCCACCCCCGAGGCATTGAGACCGGGGACATTTTTCAAGATATCCGTGACCGTCTGGGCGTTCGACCGTTCGATCTCAACGCGGGTGATGAGAACCGTTTCCACCGGAGCATCCTTCAGGGTATGCGGGGTGCGCGTACCGGTGACAACAATTTCACTTAATCGGTCAACAGGGACTTCGGCCTCGGTGGCCAAGGCCACGCCCTGCCCCCAAATGCTCGCCAAAGCACAGACCGTGCCAACAACTTTCCAATACATCGTCTTTCCTCCTTCGTGATAATCGATTCCCGAGAAGCACGCTCTTGCCGAAACAAGGGAAGGTAAGGCGGCAGCGGGGAGTCGATAGGTGGTAATATCCCCGAATGGAGAAACCTCTACCGACCCCAAACGCTGCAAAGATGAAGTATCGGCAAAATATTGCCGAATCTTGACTCTTCTTGGTGCGGATGGTAAAAAAGGAGTAAGCTTTCTCGTCAAACAGGGGGCTTAAGCGGGGAAGATGACTGAATGACTCTAGCCGGAGCATGTCATCTTCCCCTTTTTATTTTGTGATTCTCCTCCCAATTAACCACTGGGTTTAGCTGCATTTTTCCTTAGAAGAGAGTTAAACATGCCAGCTCTTCTGAATTGATTTTATATCGATAAAATAACATATTCATCTAGAATGTGTTATTCTTGACATATTCTTTTCGAACTGTCAAGACACTTCACTCTTTTCCACTCAATCCCTGCCGTAAGCATCCTCAAGGATCTTTACAGCATCGTATCCGGACCGGGAAAGCATCCTGGCCCGGGCTACCGAAAGGCCGGTGCCATGCCCTTTGCCGATACCTTCGAAGCTCCAATGCCGGGCAGTATCATCACGCCTGATAAGTTCGGGGCAGGAGAGAAGTTTCAGCCGGTTACGA
>JAZDOW010000105.1:0-19623 GCA_043798185.1 Pseudomonadota bacterium
CTCGGCCAGCAGGGATCGAACCTCTTCTTCCAGGTTATCAGCCAAAGACACCGGCAGCGGTCCACTATCCTGACGACCAATTTGCCCTTTGCCGACTGGGGAAAGGTGTTCGACTCAACCACTGTGGCTACCGCGATCGCCAACCGTCTCGTCTTCAACTCGGAGGTTATCATCCTGGGAGGACAAAGCTATCGAAGAAAACATAAATAAAACAGTATCCACAGCAGGTTAAATCACCCAGCACCGGCAGTCGGTCAATTGGAACTGATGGTACCGCCTCGACCAACTGCCATGGTGCGTACGCAATCGTGTTCCCCATGCCTTGGCGTACAGCGCAGAACTCCGTTCGTAATACGACTTTGCTGGTTTTTTCACCGTCAAAAACTGCTGGTTTTCTGGCTGGCGGTAACAATCGATTGACGAGCATCGTTGACTGTATCATAGGCATGCAAATACACCCGCTCATACTTCACCGATTTCCATAATCTTTCAACAAAAACATTATCCCGCCAGGCTCCACGCCCATCCATACTGAACCTGCAGCCCTTGCCTTCAACCGCTTTCACAAATTCTTGAGCGGTAAATTGGCTCCCCAGATCGGTGTTGACGATCTCCGGAGTGCCATAACGTTTAAAGGCGTCTTGCAACACATCGACAGCATAGCAGGACTCCAAGGTAATCACAACCTTCGCCGCCAACACCTTTCGACTTGCCCAGTCAAGAACCGCGACAAGGTAAACAAACCCCTTGGCCATGGGGATTGGTCGTATCCAGCGCCCAAACCTGGTTGGCACGGTCGATGGTCAGCCCACGCAACAGGTAGGGAAAGACCTTATGGCCAGGATGCTTCTTGCTCGTTCCCGGTTTTCGGTACAGTGCCTCAATCCCCATGCGCTTCATCAATGTGCCTACATGCCTACGCCCCACATCGTGACCGGAACGGTTCAACTGATCACGCAGCATCCGGGTACCCATTAACGGATGTTTCAAATGCAATTCGTCGATGTGGCGCATGATCACCAAATCGATGGCATTCACAGATTTTGGCTGATAATAGCCGCTGCCACGGCTTATACCGACTAACTGGGCCTGTCTCGTGATCGACAGTAAATGGGTTCGGTCGATTATCGCTTTGCGCTCAGCAATCCCGCCTTGCTGAGCGCACTTTCTAAAAAATCGTTCTCAAGCGTCAGCTGACCGATCTTTGCGTGCAAGGATTTCAGGTCAACCTGCGGTTGTGCCGCCGCCTCAAACGCCAAGGAGGCTCGCTCACTCAGCTGCCGCTTCCAATCGGTAATCTGATTGGGATGTATCTCAAACTGCTGCGCCAATTCGGCCAGCGTCTTGTCTCCAGCCAATGCTGCCAACGCCACTTTTGCCTTAAAATTCCCTGAGTGTTTCCGTCTTGTTCCTTTGGTCATCTGCTGCTCCTTGTTTCTGCCCATTTGAGGGCCTTACTGGTAGCAGATTTTCCACTTAATGGCTTGTTCAATTTTCCTGAGCCACTTCTAACGATTCACCCAAACATTATAGAACATATATCAATATCTATTTGAATTGAGCTAGTTTCTATTTAGGTCCTTTCTAGATGTGCAATTGTTACATGCTGACCTCGTTTAAAATGTTGAAAAATATTAATTGCAGATAATATCTTGTAATCTTTATATTTAAAATAATTCTGCAACAATATATACGCTCATAATATCTGGCACATATTTAATTTTTTCATTGTTTTACCAAACAATTTAATAGTTTTAATTGAAATTATTTGTTGACAGAGGCCATGATTTAGTTGAATATAACTCATCGACATGATAAACATAAAATTAATTAATAAGGAACATAATTTATTTGTGTAATTGAAATGGGCTCGACGGCATAAGTTCTCCTATCTATCTGGATTAAAGGATTAACTTTTCATGAAACAGCCATTAACCACAGAAATTCAACGCTTTAGCCTGCAAGATGGGCCGGGAATTCGGACGACTGTATTTTTAAAAGGCTGCCCACTAAAATGCCCTTGGTGCCATAATCCAGAAACCCAGGACACTAAAAGGGAATTTTACTATTATGCTGAAAGATGCACTCATTGTGGAAGATGTGCGGCAGTTTGTCCAACCGGGGCATCTCATATGTCCATCGAACTCCTAAATAAATCTGAGCTAACGCTGGATAGAACAAAATGTGTCAAGTGCATGAAATGCGTGGATGCTTGCTTGTCCGGAGCAAGGGCCATTATAGGCCATGCACTTTCCGTAGATGATATATTAAAAGAAGTGCTATCGGATCGTCTTTTTTACAGTAATAGCGGTGGCGGCGTTACAATCAGTGGTGGTGAACCACTTTATTTTCCTAAATTCACTCTCGAACTTGTCAAAAAGTTAAAAAAAGCATCCGTAAGGGTGGCGATTGAAACCAGCTGTTTCCAGCGATGGGACAAAATTGAACCGATGATCAATTTCGTTGATCTGTTTATCGTGGATATAAAATCGTTTGATCAAGAAAAGCACAGGGAGGTAATCGGCTGGCCTCTAGCACCAATTTTACTCAACATCGAACGATTGATAATGGCAGGGGCAAAGGTAAGAATACACCTGCCTATAATCCCCAATTTCAACGATAATGAAACCCACTTCAATTGCTGCATAGAATTTCTGAGTAGATTCTCCCAAAAACTCGATGGAGTCGATATCCTTCCTTATCATGTCTATGGAGAAAAGAAGTATGATTTTTTAGGCAGAGGAGATTCCTATCAATACAAGAACGTACCTCCAAGTCAACCTAGCACACTGATACTCTTTGGCAGAAATCTTAAGGTTTTGAATATAAAGAGTATAACATTTGATGGTCTTGTAGGTACTAAAAAGAACTAAATTGATAATCCATTGTGAGGAGGTGATGCGTAACTATCCTTAAAAATCTAAAATTGAATAATGTTTGGTTAAAATAATTTCTTCTTAAAATCTTGATTTAAAAACGAGGTTGCCAATATGTCGACATGTGAAAATTGTGGTTTTTTTTTCCCAATATCAAAGGACGCCGACGATTATGAGGCTGGAAAAGGAGATTGCGTCCGATCCAAAAAAGATGAAAAAGGCAAATACTGGGTTTCAACGCCGACATTTGGGGCAAGCGAGACGTGTCCCGAGTTCAATAAAAAATTATAAAAGGAGGGATTTATTATGGCTCGAATAGCTCAAGCTATTAAATATAGAGGCAAAGTTGTGGAATTCCCTCTGGCCAACCCTGCTGAAAATGATATTCCGGACGAGGAGCTTCACGAGCATCTTGCGAAGCCTTCAACCGAGCGGACCAAAAAATTGAAAGCTCGATGCCGGTGGAAGCATGCCTCCGCGGGAGAATTTTGTGAAAAAGGCGTCAGGGCTGGCATTGAGCGTATGAGACTAATCACAGAAGCGCACAAGGCCAGCAATGGCCAACCGGAAGTAATTCGACGGGCACTTGGATTGAAAAATATTCTGGACAAGTGCACCATTGTGCTTCAACAAGATGAGTTTATTATCGGCTATCACGCTGAAGATCCAAACATGTTTCCGCTATACCCCGAATTGGCATATATGGCAGTTCAGGACTACAACCTAAGCAGCTATGCGCCGCAACCGGTTGAAGAATCGAAAGAGATTGCTAACTATTGGATACCCTTTAGCATGCAGAGCAGAGCAGGGAAGTACTTTGATCCCATCGATCTGGGCAGAATGTATAATGTAAGTACCATGGAAGCCCCTGGATTCGCCACAGGATATAACAGTGTAGTCCCACCCTATGAAACCGTTTTGGAAGATGGGTTGTTGAAGCGAATTGAGATGGCAGAGTCAAACATCGCAAACGCCAAGAAAGCAATGGAAAAAAGTCCATGGGATGCGACAAAAGGACTCGACTGGATTGACAAAATCGATAATTGGGAAGCAATGGTCATTGCCTGCAAGGCTGTTATCAGTTGGGCAAGACGCCATGCCAGACTCTGCAGAATCGTGGCGGAAAATTTCGAGACCGACCCAAAGAGGAAAGAAGAACTGCTCGAAATTGCAGACATTAACCACCGTGTGCCAGCTGAGCCGTGCAAAGGCCTGAAAGACGCTTTTCAAGCCAAGTGGTATACTTATCTAATCTGTCACGCCATTGATCGGTATGCCAGTGGCTGGGCCCATAAAGAGGACAAATTGCTGTGGCCCTATTACAAGATCAGCGTACAGGATAAATCTTTTCAACCTATGACCTATGCCGATGTAGTTGAAATGGTGGAGATGGAGCGGCTGAAGATATCCGAACACGGTGCAGGCAAATCCAGAGCTTATCGAGAGATATTTCCGGGATCCAATGATCTTTTTATTTTCACCATCGGGGGGTTAAACCGGGATGGATCGGACGGGTGCAACGATATGACCGACGCCATTCTGGAAGCCACCCGAAATATTCGGACCACCGAGCCATCCATGGTTTTCAGGTGGGCTCCTGAAGGAAGGGAAAAGACAAAACGTCTCGTCTTTGAATGTATTCGCGATGGGTTGGGCTTTCCTTCGATCAAGCATGACAAAATCGGAACCGAGCAATTGAAGTATTATGCCCAGTTCAGTAAAAACAACAACGGAGCTACGGATGAAGAAGCACATGACTGGGCCAATGTTCTGTGCATGTCTCCTGGATTAGTTGGCAGGAGAAAAACCCAGAAAACAAGATCTGAAGGCGGCGGTTCCATTTTTCCAGCCAAGATCCTGGAAGTAACTCTAAGTAACGGCTATGACTGGTCTTACACAGATATGCAGATGGGACCCGAAACAGGTTATGCGGAGGATTTTACAACTTTTGAACAGTTGTGGGAAGCCTTCAAAAAACAATATGCGTATTCAACTGATTTGGTCATCCGTGCCAAAGATGTATGCAGATATTTTGAGTCGAGAATTCTTCAGGCGCCTTTCACTTCGGCGATTGACGACGGGTGCATGGAACTTGGGGTGGATGCCAATGCCCTTTCAGAGCAGCCCAATGGTTGGCATAATCCCATAACTACTGTGGTGGCCGCAAACTCTCTTGTGGCCATTAAAAAACTGGTTTACGACGAGAAGAAATATACCATGAAGCAGTTGCTGGAGGCCCTCAAAGCCAACTGGGAAGGCTTCGAGGAAATGCAAAAGGACTTCAAAAATGCTCCAAAATGGGGGAATGACGATGATTACGCAGATAAAATCATAACCGATTTTTATGAGGATATCATCGGTGGCGTTATGTCCAAGATTGTTAATTACTCGGGGGGCCCCGTTCTACCGGTCGGCCAGGCAGTTGGGCTTTACATGGAAATCGGCTCTCGAACAGGACCCACTCCGGATGGTCGCTTTGGCGGTGAAGCAGCGGATGACGGCGGGATTTCCCCTTACATGGGGACCGATAAAAAGGGCCCAACGGCAGTCTTGAGATCCGTGGGAAAGGTACAAAAAAATCAGAAAGCAAATCTCTTGAATCAACGATTATCCTTACCGCTTATGAGGAGCACGCACGGGTTCAATATCTGGCACGCCTACATGAAAACCTGGTGCGATTTGAATATCGATCACATTCAGTTCAATGTGGTCAGCACCGCTGAAATGAAAGCGGCACAAAAAGAGCCTGAAAAACACCAGGATCTCATCGTTAGGGTGGCTGGTTTCAGCGCTAGGTTCGTAGATATTCCAACCTATGGTCAGAATACGATTATTGCGCGGAACGAACAAGAATTCAGCGCTAACGACCTGGAATATTTAAATGTAAATCTTTAATCCTTCATGTTGTATCGACCTTACAACAGAGTAAAGGGTTTGTAATAAATATGATAGTTTTTGAAGTCGTGTGTATACGGCACTTCGGCCGCAGTTTTTTTCAATGAAAGGAGGTTTTCTATGGCGATAGAAACACAACTACACAAAGAAGTAAATACCAGCAAGCCCTGCAGAGGTTGCAAATGGGAAATAGCCGATCCGACAAATCCCCATCAAGGGCAATGCACAGTGAATAGAACCCAGGCCGGCTCAGTTTGGAAAAGATGGGTCCGGGACGTGTACAATATGACCTGCAGCCGACATGAAATAGGTCAGCTCAGCTTCAGGGATCATGTTTAAATAATGCTTTACCTTTACAAGGAAAAAGCATTTCGATTGTTTTTCAAATCTTAAGGAGTCACTCAAGAGGTGGCGTTTTTAAAAGAGTTACTCAGTTCTTATTCGCTCTTCAGGAAGGTTCACATTTATGCAGGCATCGGGTGTGAACCTTCCTACATCGCGATTAACGTATTTCTAACAAATAAGGATTGTTAACATATGAAAACTGTTAATTTGAATACCCTTTTAATTCCGGAGGAAGATCCATATTTTTATGTCAGCAATGATATTCTTAACCTTTTGAATAAACTAAATAAAGTTTCGAAAAAACACCCAGTTAATGTTCTGATCGCAGGCAAGCAGGGATGCGGAAAATCATCTCTTGTTAGACAGTATGCAGCGTTGCATAAACATCCGCTTGCTACCTTTCAGGTGGGGATCCTCTCTGAACCGGGTCAACTTTTCGGAGAGTATTCTCTTGAGTCCGGAGAAACAAAATATAAACAATTTCTTTTTCCCAAAGCCATTCAGACGCCGAATTGTGTTATACATCTTGAGGAAATAAACCGCCCTGAAAACCCCAAAGCACTCAATATGCTGTTTTCAATCCTATCCGATAACCGCGAGGTTTGGATGGATGAACTGGGACTGCTGAAAGTAGCAAACGGTGTAGTCTTTTTCGCAACATTAAATGAAGGCGATGAATTTGTCGGCACGGAGCTTATCGACGCGGCACTCAGAGACAGATTCTATCTGATATTAATGGATATTCTCCCCAATATAGTTGAAAAAGAAGTGCTTATCAATAAGACAGGTGTGAGCGACAAACAAGCTTCTGACATCATTGATGTGGTCAACGCCCTCAGAAGTACTCCAGAAATGCATACGACTGTCTCCACCCGAACCACCCTCATGATCGGCGAGCTGGTATTCGCGGGCGCCACACTCGGAGAGGCCATTGCAGCAAGCGTGCAAACCAGCAAGGAGACCCTTGAATCGGTGCTGATATCCCTCCACCTGGAAAAAGGTTACTCGGAGAAAGGCCATAGCGAATACTTGCTCTTCACTCAAAAAGCTCTCTTAAATTCGGAGAACGGCAGATTTGATGAAAATCTGCTAGGGAAAAAAGCAATACTATAAAATCGATTTCTTGGTTCGCACCTGAAAAAATTATTTAACCAGCAAACAATCTCTATTTTTTAGATTTTGTGTGGCACTGTTACTTTTTTTAGATGGGTATATATCATGATTGTTGATCAACCAGACTCCCATTATATATTTTTATTTTCAAAGAAATATATTTATGCGAAGTCGAACTACATACAATATAAGCAAAAGCCATTGACCAATAAAGAATATTTGCAGCATTGGGGTAAATGGTTAGTTCTGGGGGCAAGGGAAGAATTAGAAGAGCTTGCTAAAAGGCTCGATCCCTATGTTGAGCGGGAACAGATTCCCTGCATTAAGTTCGACCGGGCGATACAGAAGGAGTTCCAGGAAATGCTTTTAAACGAGTGCGTAATGCTAGTCTACTGTGACGATAGAGAACGAGAGGATGTTTGGAAAATTCTTGCTCAGGAAGGTGTAACAAGTAAGGCATGGCATTATGAAAAAGATACTATGGAGGCATGGCTCCCAGGTGGCAGGCTTATAGAATGCTGGATTAGAGCAAGAGGGCTTACAGGTCATGATGTAGAAAAGATAAGGGAGGATTCTATCCGTTATTTTTCCCAATTCCAAGATGAAGATGCAATTTTTACTGGAGTAATCCAATAATCCATCTTTTCTATCTTAATTTCGAAAATAATAATTTCCAATAGTCAAAAGCGAAATTTAAGTTCTATGTCAGTTTTTATATTGCTTTTCATGAGATATTACAAAAGGAGAGATAAGGAGTGAACAAAATTTTTGTGCGATTGCCCGCTTCGCTCAGGCACCTGACTGGCAATAACATATTGGTTGAATCTACCGGTAATAGTATTGATGAATGTATAGACGAGTTGGAGGTTAGGTTTACCGGATTAAAAAATGTATTGTGTGATGCAGATGGCAATATATCAGATTTGTTATTAGTTTTTATTAATGGAAGAAACGTACGTAACTTGCAGGGGATAAAAACAGCTTTAGAAGATGGAGATCAACTTAATATTATTCCATTCGCATCAGGTGGTTAAAAAACAATTTCGTGAAAATCTGCTGTAAAGAAATCTGTATCCTAACATATAATGATTCTGAGTGAAGCCGCTGAAAAGCATTGTAAGGAGTATTAACATGGCTATAGAACGATTTGATATTGCAGGAGATGACGGCTTTTCAGAATACTGGCGAAGGGACAAATCTCCATTGGAGGTGGATGAACTAGCAAAAGTTCTTCGTAGCATTAAAAAGATTAGTTCATATGTCGGTAGGAATATCGGGGATATTGTATGGGCTGGTATGGAAATTAAAAATGGCATTTCCTTGGATCCAAGTTTTTTTATGGGACAATATCCCCTACCAGCCTCCAAGGCCGATATTGCTGTTGGGATGTCTGTGCACAAAAGCTATCAGATCACCGAGTGGAGTGATAGGTTTCGTGCAATTGCTTTGAAAGACTTGTCACTTCCACCAATCTATGAATTTAAATTTAACCTATTTTTTGATATGGCTGAAAAAATCTACTCGGATCTTCTTTCAAATAGAACACTCCTCCTCGGGTTATATACAGAAAAGCATAGGGAGTGGGAGATTCATGAAAAAATGAAACAATTTATAAACCCTCCAACGGTGGATGAACTGCTTCACTTCTGGTGGAAAATGGCGGCGGACAGAACAGAAGAAAAATATAAGAAGGAGTTCATTGATCCTTCCGTAGGTGGCCTAGTTGAACGTACCGGGCTTGATAGATTTTACAAAAGACCACTTCTGCTACTCAATTCCATTATAGGTCCGCTAAAGGATGAATGCCCTAATTTATTGACTGTATCCGAGCGAGGCAACTTTCGTCTTTCTCTCTACAAATCTATTTGGAATGAACTGCTCAGTTACATACGTTTTTGGCCAGGTAACCGGGCCGATCCCTTTATGCTTTACGATAAATTTGACAATGAAATCGCAAAGGAAGATGAAGAAAAAAAAGCACTTAGATCAACTATTGTAAGCTTTGCGGAGGAAATCGAAAGAAAGCTCAAGAAGGGAGGCATCGATTACACCGATGACATAAAATCAATTGTTACTAACGTCGATGATGTCGTTCCAATTGAAGGAAGCGATATTGTTATGCTCGCAGAAAATAAAATCGATAAGAAAATTCTGTGTAACCTTCGTACGATTATTCAATCGATTGCGCATCGCAACACCTTTTTCAACCGGGGACTTGTCTCCGGGAAAATCGATGGCAGAAAACTTTACCGGGCGATGACCACCTGCAGAATTTTTCTGGAAAAGAAAAACCGCTTCGAACTGAATAACAATTTCGTGCTTCTTGTGGATTGCACGGGCTCAATGTCCGATGCAACAAAATGGGACATTGCTCAGACTGTATATCAGACATTATTTTCAGCCATAAAAGAATTTAACCCACACGCCCGATTAGTTGGTTACAACGAAGTAACGGGTAGCTGCCGTATCACCGACCTATATCGAAGAGGAAAGTTTTATTCGGTTTTTCCCAACGGTAAAACCGCTTCGGGAGAAGCCATTATCGCTACCGTTTTAAGCATTAAAAATTACAACAAGCAGCCTTTCATCATCCATATCACAGACGGTGCATCGAATTGGGGATGCGGAGTTAGCGATGCGATCACATACTGTCAAAAAAAACGAATTAACTTATTGACATTGGGTATCGGTTGTAACCGATCCAATAAAATGGCGTTAAAAGAAGAATATGGGAAAAAGGTCGAATTTTTAGAAAATATACAACCACTTCCAAGGCTATTAAAAAGTTTGCTACAACAAAATGTACATAACTGATTATCGCCTATTTATAAATGCATAATAATGGATTCAATCGAACAATTAATAACTGGGATTCTCGATTTAGAATGGACTATGTTTCAACAGATACATAGCGAGAGTCCCGCCTCATGTCAAAACATGCCCGACAAATTCTTTAAGATCCGGGGAAGTCTGTTTACGGCATGGTCCCAGGAGGCCCTTGCATCTTATTTGTCAGATTTAAAAATTGGCCAAGCTGAAGGCAGAAATTTCCTCATGGAAAAATATGCCCGCATGGATAATCGTATACCGCGGTTAAACGACAATCCGCTGATCGATATAATAGTTTTCACCGAAACCATATGGCAGGAAGACATGAAATCCCGGTATCCGGCTATTTATAACAGCATCTGTCGATCAACAAATGCTGTTGATGATGGCAGTAATTTCTCAATTTATCTCCGCAGCGAGCTTGAGACCTATAGTAATAGAACGATTGAATTATATCTTGAGAATGTGAAGCAGGCCTTGGAGAAAGATGTGAGCCTTGCCGAAATATCTCTTCAACAATTAATTCGTAAATGCGGATACAAAGACTTGGATCATGCTGAGAGTTATTTGAATTTGAACATATAACAACTCTCCACGACTTCTCGTTCTGTGTTCTGTTGCGGAGTATCCGCTTTGCGCAAGAGCTATAACATATAGAGGGCGCATGTTTTTTAAATAGATAAACCTCTCAGTATTTTTACGCTGGACCCATACAGTCCAATATTCTTAAGTTGCAAATAATCTTTTGTAGAGGGGATTAATCTCTTATGAGCATTAGCAGCAAGCTGTCGGAATACATTCTTGACGCCTCATTCGAAGGGCTTTCGAGCAGCGTTGTAAGGTACACCAAACTTTGTATTTTTGATTGGATAGGCGTAACTTTAGCGGGTTCGACTGAAGAGCCAGGGACTATATTGCTTGACTTAATCCTTGAGTTGGGCGGCAATGAGCAGGCGACAATTTTGGGCAAAGGGAAAAAGACGAGTATCTTACATGCGGCATTGGTCAACGGGTGCATGTCCCATACCCTGGATTTCGACGATACCCACGTAGGTTCGTCAACTCATCCGAGTGTCTGCCTGGCACCTGCCGTCATAGCTGTAGGTGAATCTCTGCACGCAAGTGGAAGAGATATTATTGAGGCATTTGCCATCGGTTTTGAAATAGCTACAAGAATAGGAATTGTCATGGGGCAATCTCATTATGAGCATGGCTGGCATGCCACAGCTACTATGGGAAATTTTGGTGCCATGGCAGGATCGGCAAAACTTCTGGGATTAAGCCGTAATGAAATCGTAAATGCCTTTGGACTTGCAGGCACACAAATCAGTGGCTTGCGTCAAGTTTTTGGGACGATGAGCAAACCATTTCATGCGGGAAAGGCTGCCTTCAATGGGGTGCTTTCGGCCCTTTTGGCCAAGAAAGGATTTGATAGTTCTCCAGAGATTTTCGAAGGAAATTTTGGTGTCGGCAATGTCTACGCACCCAATGTTACTTTCAAAAAATTAACAGAAAATCTCGGGACAGAATATCAGATCTTGAACGTGGCTTTCAAACCCTATGCCTCTGCGCTGGCGACACATCCCTCTATTGAAGCCATTACAGATATAAAAAAGAGAGAGAGCATAGGAGCAAACGATGTCTCGGAAATCAGAATAGAATTGGGGAAGCTACCCTTCAGTGTGGTTAACAACAAGAACCCAAAACACGGATTGGAATGCAAGTTCAGTATTCAACATTGTGCGGCGCTTGCCTTTATTGAAGGACCGGTGGTTCAAAATATGTTCGCTAAAGAAATGTCGGTTTCCCCGGATTTAGTAAAACTCAGGGAAAAGGTAAGCGTAAGACTGGATCCGGATTTGAATATGTTTGAAACAAGACTAACAGTATTAACAAAAAATGGAAAAAAGATAGAGCGACTTATAAAGGTACCAAAGGGATTCTCTGAAAACCCCATGAACTTCGAAGAAATGAGAGATAAATTCAAAGGATTAGTCTGTCCCGTTTTGTCGTGGGAACAAGCCAGAGAAATCTTCTATAAAATAAAGAAACTTGAAGAACTACCTGATATTACTGAAGTTATGGCTCTTTGCGCGTAATATAATAAATGCGGGCGGGTGGATTGAATATATCAGAGCCAATAAATGACAGTTCACAGAAAAGTGAGCTCTTGTTTACTCACGGGTGGACGATTCGCAGTCCACCCAAAGAAGTCAAGATGAAAACGGGTAGACTCTAATTTTATATCCACTTCATTTAGCAGCCAAAAGCTTGATAAGAGAAATTGTGGTTAGCAGTTTTCTGTAAATGTTTTTGATTCGGCGACGCATTAAAAGAGGTGTCCGATGGAACGACATACGAACGAAAATATGGCTCAGGCCATTGGAGACACTAGATCCCAACATAATGTTATTCCGGCGGAACGCTTTTTTAAAAAACTGCCCGAACTGGCAATTGTTGGGGATGAGCAGTCCGTAGATCGGATCGCCTATGAATTGTTGAACCTTTTAATGGACAGCGTAGGATCAGATATTGGTCAGATTAACCTTTTACCCAGAGGTGGAAGGGTAGAAAAGGTCTGTATCGTCAAGGATGGCAAACCTTGGCTGAGAGCAGATATGGGACTACATCTGTACAATCCAAGTAAAGGGTTCACTGGATGTGTTATTAGTACCGGAAAAACCATTGTTGTTGAGGATATCTGGTCGGAATTGTTCGAGAATGCACCAAATCCCTTCCTAGAGATCTCTGGTTTCATGGATCACCGCTATTTGGAAGAAATTAAGAAACCGGTTGCCAGTTTATTGATTTTACCAATCAAGCGAAATAACGAGATATTTTGTACGATAGAGTTAAGTCGCTATCGAAGCAAGGCGCCATTCAATTCGGAGGATCAGGCTCCACTAGATGACTTTGCCGTTCAGTATGGCTCTTTGATCATTAACTACCTATTGGATACCAAAAATCGAATTGCACTGAACACGGCCTATTACAAGCTCAATAATATGTCTCGTCTTGTTGCGTCTAACGGCAAGATCGATTACACCGATGCGGTTTCTGCCTATCGTACCCTGTCAGCCGCAGATTTAGGATTCGCCTTTTTTAGAAGGGGAGAAGGGTATGATTGTCATGCGCTCTATCTAGTGGCATGGCGTAGAGAGGCAATAAGAGAGATTTGCTTTCCGGAATTCAAACCTTCTTTGGACTCTATTTTATGTGACAGTTCCGAAATCTCCTATCCCATGGAGGGAAAAGGTTACAGCCGACGCCTGCAACGGTTTCGTAATCGCATAGAAGATCACGAAGGGATCAAAAAAACAGATCAAGAATTTTTGCTGGATATAATCGACAATATCAGATCCTATGTGATTTATCCGCTGCATATGCTCAATCAGGATTTGGGGGCGATTCATCTGGCATCCTCACGGAACGATTTTTGCCAATATTTGCATATGAGCCCCTTTCTTTCGCTCTACAATGCTTTGCTTAAATCTTTCCTTCTCAATGAACGAGTGGCTGATCTATTGTCTCAGACCAGTCTTAAAATTCATAATCCAGGCTTTTACTGTCTAGGTGGGTTGAAAACCGCCCTTCTGCAAGAAAATCAGAAACTGTTGAGTAATCCCAAGATTAATGCAGCCTTAAACTGCCTTGACGATCTGCTAACCGAACTTCACGAGAAGGGGAAAATACTAACGTGCCGAACAAGAAATATCCATTTAAAAAAATGGCTCAGTGCTTGGATTAATCAAAAACGTTCTCACCAACCCAGTATCGAAATCTTTCTTGAGGTAACCAGCGACGTAGCGCAGAACGCTCATGTGCACGCCAATTACGAACACCTTGAAACCCTTTTCGAAAATCTGCTCGCCAATAGTATGCGAGCAATTGCAGAAAAACAGAGTCATGACTGCAATATTGTTGGAAGGATTAACCTTACAATATCAAAGAAAGATGACAAGTTGTCGGTTCGGTTTCAAGATAACGGACAGCACTATAGAACCGTCAGTGGTCGTGGTACCCCTCAAATGCAGTCCATCATGCAGAACCTTAATGGCAGTTTCACAAGGGAGAAACATCCATATTGCGTATATTTATGTTTCCCCTATAAGATCATAGAAGATAAGGAGGTACACCATGAGGATTAAAATTTTATTTCTTGATGACATTTTTAGCGAAATGTTTAGGAAAACCCATGACAGTGAGCAACTGGCTTTCGATGATGCCTGGGTTGACTCAATTGAACGGGAATTCACCAATGGAAAAGTCAAAGGTGTGGACTTTGAAATTGTTAAAAGTGGGGAGATCGACCAATGGAAATCTTTGATTGACACTGAGAAACCTGATCTGGTGCTGTTGGATCTGTATTGGTACGAACAGGCCAAACAAAAAGGTAGTGGATATCATGCTGTAGATATCAGTATGGAAGCACTCAAAGGTATTCGGAAGAATTATCCGGATCTCCCAGTGATCCAGTATACGGTAAAGCCAGACAGAGAGACGATGGATCGATCATATGAAGCTGGGGCTACTTTTTTCTTAGAGAAGGTACCTCTAGCTATCCCAGAGGTACATAGCGCGTTAAAATATCTCGTTTTTCATCTCATGCGCTCCAAATAAAAAATTATTTTATGGCAATAGAATACCAATTGATCCAAGTGAAAAAATTGGATCATGAAAGACAGGATATTTGTGCTGGAATACAATCAGATATGGGAATGGTCAGGATGACTTAAGAGAGACATTAACGAGAGGGAATAAGCATATGAAAGTATGGCGTAGCGTTGTTTTAAGTGTTGCTGTTGTGGCAATGGTTGCGACTGCGACCTCGGTGGTTTTTGCAATGGGGTCTGGGTATACCCCGGGAAGTGAGGGTGGGATGGGATCTTCACTGCCTCCCCCCGGCTTTCATTACAAGCAATATAATATCCTGGTGAACACCGATGATTTGAGAGACGATGACGGAAATGCCGCTGTAGTCTTGGGACCAGATGCAAAGGTAAATTTCAGTGCTAAAGTTTTTGCCCAGGCGCATCGATTTATCTATTTCACCGAAAAGAAGATATTCGGAGCTGATTACGGTATGGATCTAATCGTCCCCATCGTTGCCAAGGATATCGAAATAAAGGCGATAGACCTAGGCATAAATAGCGATGATTCCAATATTGGTCTTGGCGATATTTTTATCGAACCGCTGCTATTAAGTTGGCACAAGCAGCGCTGGGATTTTGCCTTTGGTCTTGGTGTGCAACTTCCCACTGGCGCGTGGGACTATAGTAATGAAGCTGCCAATGGTGACCCCGGCAGCGGCGGATACGGAAATGGCTTGCTGACATTAGGTGCCACCTATTATTTTGACGAAGCCAAATCCTGGACAATATCCGCCCTCACGCGTACGGTTGCCTATTTTGGCGAACAAGACGACACCAATTATCAACCCGGTGATGAATTTATTATTGACTGGGGTGTGGCCAAACAGTTTTCCGCGTCAGAAAACCTCTTGGTGCGGCCGGCGATCGTGGGATACACTTACTGGCAAATCAGCGACGATCAAAATCGGTATGATGGTGTTGGCACAGATGATGACAGAGGTCAAAAATATGCTGTCGGTGCTGAAATCAATTTTTTCTGGCTGCCCCGGTTGATACAGTTCAACCTCAGATGGCTGGAGGATATTGAAGTTAGGGATGAATACAAAGGGAGTACTTTTGTGGCATCGATCACATGTTCTTTTTAGTAAGGGTAACCGCTCAACCTCGCTTTGAGGTGCAAGGTTGAGCACCTTGATGAAAAGCAACTACATTGACGGAAGCGACAATTGCTTGATTTTCTATGAAACTGCCTGTGATATGTTGTGCATTTGCTTCGAGCAATTTCATACACTCAATGATTGCTTTTGAGTATTTGCAAAGGTTTACCGAGGACCTAGGAATGACACAACACCCAAGCCGATTTCTAACATTGGTGGTAAACTTGGGCTATTCAGTCCGGCTAAGATAACGGTACATTTGGTGTAGTGTCCTTTTCTGAAAATCAGGCACCAATCATTTCCTCGTATTTAAAGATAAAAGGATGGTCCCCGTTAGCGAGAGGTCTTCTTGGCCTGGGTGCGGATCAGGAAATTTTTACTGTATAGAAAAATCTCACAGTAATCGCGAATTCGTTCCTGGCTCAGCAAAGTTTTTCTCATCAATTTTTAAAAAGGATTTTTTACCATGGTAACAAGCGGTTTTGTAGTGTTATGCATTTGTTGTTTAGGATGCGTCATGGTTGGCGCGTTTTTGCGCGTCATCTTTGGAAACGGCCTGACATATAAGTTCTGGATGACTATCATTCCCGGCATTGCGTTTCTGTGTACAGATATATATTTCTGGGCACTTTTAGGAGGGTATAAGAATATTACAGTAACCCTGACCATAGTCCCCATCGGGGTAGTCATCATGGTCATGAACTTTGTGTACTTGGGGAAAACCATTGTCGCCCGGATCAATAAGATCGTGGATATGTTAAAAGACATCGCCGAAGGCGAGGGTGATTTAACGCGGCGTATTCCAACAAGCAGTACCGATGAGATTGGCCAGTTGGCCCAGTGGTTCAACCTATTTGTGGAAAATATTCAGGGGATTATCAAAATTATTACGGAAAATGCGATCAACTTGGACGAGGCCTCTGTCGGACTGTTAAAGCTGGCAGGCCACATGTCCAACGGGGCTGACCATATGGCCGGGAAATCCAACGCGGTGGCGGTGTCAGCTGAAGAGATGAGCAGCAATATGGCGTCTGTATCAGCCACTATGGAACAATCTTCTGCCAATGTCAGAGTGGTGGCGTCTGCTGTGGAGGAACTCAATGCCACTGTTAATGAAATAGCTCAAAACTCTGAAAAGGCGAGCAACATTACTAGTGAGGCTGTCTCACAAGCACAGAGTGCTTCAGAGCGGATGCGTATTTTTGGCACCATAGCTCGGGACATTACCCAGGTAACTGAGGTCATTACCGAGATATCCGAACAGACCAACCTTTTAGCCCTTAATGCAACGATTGAAGCCGCCAGAGCCGGCGAAGCGGGCAAGGGATTCGCCGTAGTAGCCAATGAAATAAAAGCACTGGCAAAGCAGACGGCGCAGGCCACCCTGGAAATAAAAAATAAAATCAACGGTATTCAGGAATCAACATCCGGAACCATTTCAGATATAGATCGGATTGTTACAGTCATCAATAACATTAATGATATCGTGACTGTTATTGCATCATCGGTTGAAGAACAATCCATTGCCACTAAAGAGATCGCCAGCAACGTGGCCCAAACCAATGACGGTATTCAGGATGTCAACATTAATGTGTCCCAGAGTTCGCAGGTTGCCGAAGTGATAGCAAAAGATATTGCAGATGTTAATACATCAGTCGGAGAGATGTCCAACAACAGTTCTCAGGTTAATGTTAGTGCACAAGAATTGGCCAATTTGGCCGACCAGATCAATACGCTTGTCAGGAAATTTCGGGTTTAGGGCGTAGAGTTTTGCCCGATCTCGACCTAACACATAGGATGGCGAGGATATTCTGTTTTTTTCGCTGGCTGTCACAAGTTTCAGTTCCAGGTCAATAGACTTACCTTGTTGCCCGATCAGTTTCAGGATCTGCTTCTTGTTTACAAGATCTCCATGGGAATACCTGGAGCGGCCCGCAATGATAAATAAACGCCCGGGCCCGCAATCTAGTTCTACTTTTGGAAGCAAAAAAAATAGAATATTCCTTCTGATATTGTATAGTTAATCCAGTTGTTGATTTCAACGGGGCAGCTAAGATACCCATTACAGCTGCCCAAAAAAATTATACTTCACAAAAGGAAGCTTCCCATGTCAGACCCCACCACTTACTGGCTCTCTCGGACAACCAGTTTTGTTACGTATAGTCAGGAATTAGCTTTGTTTGTTCTCAGATTAATTGATTGGCAATTGTCCCTATCCAACAATCTAATCTCGGCATAGCACCCTATTTACCATTACACCTAAGCCTTCTGCAGAAAACGGCTTAGATAGAAAATTGACACCATCATCAAGCACACCTCGGTGAGCTATGGCATTGGCTGTATAACCAGACATAAACAGGGTTTTAAGCTCTGGGTAAAGGATGTGCAGTTGATTAGCTAACTCACGACCATTCATGTCGGGCAAGACTACATCGGTGATCAGCAGACAAATATCACCGGCATGTTTGTCTGCCAATTCAATTGCTTCGCTTGGTGTGCTTGCCGTCAGCACCTTGTACCCCAGATTCTCCAACATTATCTTACTCATTTTCAAGATGGCCAGTTCGTCCTCCACCAGCAACACTGTTTCGCCGTGGCTTTGTGGCATGAGCAGAACATTGTCGGGGTTTGACTCGTCAATTGCACCCATATGCCTGGAAAAGTATATTCTAAACGTCGATCCTTTGTCTGGCTCACTGTAAACATTTATAAAGCCATTATTTTGCTTGATGATACCATAGACTGTTGCCAGTCCCAGTCCAGTGCCATGGCCAACAGATTTGGTTGTAAAAAATGGCTCGAAAATGTGATTGAGGGTTTCTTTGTTCATGCCGCAACCATCATCACTTACTGCCAGCAGAACAAACTCACCTGGAACAAAACCATAATGATCAGCACAGTACATCTCGTCGAAAGCAACATTGCCTGTTTCGATGGTTATTTTCCCTACCCCACCGATAGCATCTCGAGCATTGACACAAAGATTAGCCAGGATTTGGTCCACTTGTGAGGGATCCATATAAATATTCCATAAACTGTCTCCGGGCAGCCAGGAAAGATCAATATCTTCTCCGATAAGTCTTTGAAGCATTTTGAGCATACCTCCCGCGGTCTGATTCAAATCGAGCGCCTCGGGACTAATTGTCTGCTTACGGGCAAAGGCCAACAGCTGCCGTGTAATATCGATGGAACGTTTAGACGCCTTAAGGATTTCCATAAGATCCCCATACAGCGGCTCACCTTCGGTGGTGTGATTCTTCAGGGCCATTCCCGCATATCCGGTAATTACGGTAAGCATGTTGTTGTAATCATGGGCCACGCCTCCGGCAAGCAACCCGATGGATTCCATCTTCTGGGCCTGTGTTAATTGTTCGCGTAGTTTTTCCTGCTCTCTTTCGGCCTTCTTGCTATCGGTAATATCTTCCACAACAGAAATAAAGTAATCGGGTTGTCCAAGGGAGTTTCGAACTAATGAGAGAGTAAGATTAATCCATATTATTGAGCCATCTTTTTTTCGATAACGTTTTTGTTTCGAGTAATGATTTATTTTCCCATCCAGCAATTGTTTAGTTCTACTTTGGGAAGCAGAAAAAGTTGAATATTCTTCCTAATATTGTATAGTTAATCCAGTTGTTGATTGCAACCGGGCAGCTGAGATACCCATTACAGCTGCCAAAAAAAAAATAACTTCACACAAGGAAGATACCCATGTCAGGCTCCACCACTTGTTGGTGGGCCTGGCCCATCAACTTTTGTCTTTTCATGGAAGATATCATAAGTATTTTCAAAGGCATACTGTAAATTTATCAGACAAGG